>WTGF01000059.1 GCA_011525385.1 Chloroflexota bacterium
AACACTCCCTCTATTTCTGGAAAAAAGTGTCCAGTTTTATAGAACCACTACACCCCTCCCCCGGCCCCCTCCCCGAAGCATCGGAGAGGGGGAGCGCATTCGGCGGGACTAGGATTAGATCCAGAACTTTCGCTACAAATGAGATTTTTTCGCATTATTTTATTGGTATTACTGGTGAGTGCGCATGAAAGTCGTTTCAGTCGAAGAAATGCGGCAGATCGAAGCCGCGGTCGACGCCAGGCTGTTCAGTTATGACCAGATGATGCAGAAGGCCGGCGGCGCGGCGGGAGTGCATTTGCGTCGGCGGATGGACATCGGTGACGGGACCCGGATCACCTTTCTGATTGGCAAAGGCAACAATGGCGGCGATGGTTTGGTCATGGCGGTTGACATGGCGCGGCATTCATCGGCGCAGATTCGCATTTACCTTCTGCAGCCGCGGCCTGAAAACGATATCGTTTTCCTCCGGGCGCTGGAAGCGGGACTTTTTGTCGCTAATGCCTCCGACGACCATGACTTCCGATTGCTCAAGAGCCTGATCAGGAGCGCCGATGTGATAGTCGACGCTCTCTTTGGCATTGGAGTACGTTTGCCGCTGCGCGGCGTCGCTGCCAAAGTCTTGCGCACGGTCAATCTGATGATCAACCAGCCGGGGCCAGACGGCGTACAACCAAGTGACGAACATGAGACAAGTCACCGTCCTTTTGTCTTCGCCCTCGATTGCCCGAGCGGAGTCGATTGCGATAGCGGGCGAGCCGACATTAATACGCTCTTGGCCGACGAAACCATTACGTTTATCGCCGCCAAGCCCGGGTTGTTCACCTTTCCTGCCGCAAGATATGTAGGCGATCTCATCATTTCGCCGATTGGCATTCCCGAGTCCTTTCCGGAGTTGAAAGCCATAAGCAAGTCGGTATTGGTCGCAGACAGGGCGCGGTCAATATTGCCTCCACGACCTCTC
This sequence comes from Chloroflexota bacterium, assembly GCA_011525385.1. Taxonomy (GTDB): domain Bacteria; phylum Chloroflexota; class Anaerolineae; order Aggregatilineales; family Phototrophicaceae; genus UBA6055. The sequence goes on from WTGF01000059.1 coordinate 962, forward strand.
GATGGTCACAAGGGCAGCTTCGGCAAATTGATGGTGATCGCGGGCTCCCCAAACTACATCGGCGCGCTTGCCCTCTCTGCCGAATCCGCATATCGTTCAGGCGCGGGGCTGGTAACCGCAGCCACGACCGGGGATTTAGTCCGCACTGTGGCGAGCCGCTTGCGCGAACCCACATACTTGGCGCTGCCGGATACTGATGGCGCTATCAACGAAGCGGCTGCCGACCTGATAGTCGAGCATTCGCGGGGCTATGACGCTCTTCTGTTTGGATGCGGCCTGGGCAGACATCCTTCCACAAAGGCGTTTATTGAAAAATTGCTTGAAGCACCGGCTCTGCCTCCGATGGTTGTAGATGCCGATGCGCTCAATATATTAAGTGAGATTCCCTATTGGTGGGAAAAACTGCCGGCGACGACCATCATCACGCCGCATGCCGGCGAGATGGCGCGCTTGAGCAAATCAACCACGGCCGAGGTTAACGCGAATCGCTGGGAGCTCGCCGTCCGCGCGGCGGCCGACTGGAGGCTGGTAGTCGTGCTGAAAGGCGCCCACACTTTGATTGCGGACCCGAGCGGCAAGGTATCGGTCAACCCGTTCAAGACTGACGCCCTGGGCACCGCTGGCACTGGCGATGTCTTGGCGGGCGTGATCGCCGGCTTGCGCGCTCAAGGAGCGGCCCCGTACGATTCCGCGCGCTTGGGCGCTTACACGCACGCGCTGGCGGGAACTATCGCCATCGACAGAGTCGGCAGCAGCCGAAGCGTCATCGCGGGCGATGTATTGGAGGCCCTCGGGTGGGCTTTCAATCAGATTGAAGCCACCTGATTGTCATCGTTCAGACGCCCTCTGGCCTGCGCTTTGGCATCGTGCAGGCTGGCTTCAATCTCCAATTCGAGGCTGCCGCCGCCAATTTGAGCGACATCTTTTCGCCGCACGGCGCCACTCTTGCCGATATGCGTGATCGCGTACAGCGCTCCCAAGATCATTCCCAGCAGAATGGCCAGGCAGGTCGCGTTTTGATCGAGCATCACACTGTTACGACGAGACTTGGTCATCTTGCTCCTCGGCGGGATCTGTCTGCAAGAGAGCGCGAATGCGAATTATCTCGCGCAGAAAGCCTAACAGGCCCGAAATGAAACTCTTTATCTGTATCAGGGGATCAACGCTGTTTTGGCTGACGAATTCGGCGGTTGCTTTGGTCAGTCGGGTAGTTTCTCTCGCATTGTCAAGGATCGGTTTGATTTCGGTTTTCAGCATGATGATGAATCCGGCGGCCTGCAAGATCAAAATTGCAAAAGCGGTGACGATCAAGACCGCTTCTACGACTATGATAATGATCAAAACGTCTCGGAAAATCTGAAGGAATGGCGCCCAAGTCTCCGCAGCAGTAAGCGCGGCAACCAGCGCAAAGGCAAGCAAAGCCAGAATCAACAGTATGAGGATGGCGGCCGACAACTTGACTATCAGGGAAATACTTCTGCCAGAGCTATTGCTGCTTTCCTCTGGCGGGGGCGATAAACTGCCATTGTCGTTTTCCGCCATGGCTTAACGCCGCGTCACCCTGCCCGGCGTTTCGGTCGTAATCAGGTGCGCGAATATCAGAAACAGGAAAGCACAGACAGTAGCAGGCAGCAGATGGACGATGCCAATCCGGAAAAGGTCAATTCTTATGAAGTTGCCAATGTATTGACCAAGCAGGAAGCCTACCCAACTTGTCGTGACAAACAAGACCATGCGCCGAGCCGAACCACCCATCGCGACATGGAAGCCGAGACCGTACAAGGTGGCAAGTACAAAGCCGAAAACAAAGACTGGGTTGGGCATTGTGGTTGCTATTCAATCATCCAGTGGTAAAATCCAAGATTAGTGTAGCATAAAGCTACGGTACAGTCACGTCTTGAAGGCGCGAAAGATGCACGTTATCGATCTGGAGATCATGATTCCTGCATCGCCGGATTTCATATGGCGTTTTCTCGGCGACATCGCCTCATCCGGGGACTGGCAAGCAGGTGTAACCACAGTATCGTTCCTCACCACACAACATGAAGGCAAAGGCGCGCGCTGGCGCTATTCTTATGCCAAAGGCAGCGATGTCATCATTGAAGCGACCGCCTGGTATGACACCTTGGGATACGAGTATTCCATCGTCGACGGCGCCGGTTATGGCAACAATCAAGGCCGAATTCGCCTACAGGAAGTCAATGACGGCACCTTGGTTCGATGGACGTTTAACTATGAAGCGGGCGGCATGCTAGGTGGCTTGCGCAATGCGATGCGTCTAAAGCGCAACAGCACCAGGCAGATTCAAGATAGCCTGCGCAACTTGCACAATCTAGTCCAAAAGGAATCCGGCGGGATCTCCACGCACTCTGCGCGGGCAACCGTCCGCGAAGCGCCGGGCGCCGACGAGCGATCCAGTTACCAACCGCGTCATCCCTCAAACTTTGTTGAGCCGTTATCCGAAGCAGCTGACGAAGATGGCTTGCCCGAAGACTTGCAGCCGATCGCTTTTACGCTTGAAGAAGAGCCAAGCCCCCTTACTGGGCAAACTGACGGCGATACCAAGCCCAATCCTGTTGTGCTCGGCGGCGACGGCTCGCTGGACATGGAATTGCAAAAGAATGAGATAGAGGCAGCTACAGAACCGATAGATGCCGAAGTGGTCAGTATTAAGCCTGATATACGGGAAGAAATCACCGAAGAACCGCAAGTGCCCGAAGAGCCCGTCGCAGCCATCCCAATCGACCATCCTGTGCCTGCACGCGCGCAGCGAGCCGCTGTGGACACGTCGATGCTAAGTGTCTTTGAGATTTTTGGTCTGCCGAAGCCCAGCGAGATCGGAGATGCGGGGCCAGGTCCAGGTGAATCCCTGAAGGCACCGTATTCCGCGGAGCGAGATGACGGTGTCTTGAGCGAGAGAGTCAGAGATCTGTCGCTACTGTTTGATGAAGAAGGCGCGCCGTCTCGTGACCGGCCCGAATACCACGGTAGCGGCCATATTTCTGATAGTTCCGCGACATTGGAAGCGGCGCCAATGCAGGCTCCTCAAGTGACAGGCATGCGTCGCTTGACCCGCAGGCTAAGTTGCCCGCTTCGCAGTCACAACTGATTGAAGCGCAGTCATGCCGAGGCGACCAACCCTCCCGCCACCAAGAACCGTTTGCAATTAGCTTTTCAATTCAATCAGCCGTTCGGCGCGCAACCGGGGAAAAGGTCACAGGGATGTTGCGCTTACGCAGAATAGTAAGCCATCTTGTCGCATGAGCGACGCGGTTTGCGAAAACAGGGGGCTTATTGCGAAGGTGGGTGGATGAAGGGACTCGAACCCTCAACCACCTGAACCACAATCAGGCGCTCTGCCATTGAGCTACATCCACCGCGACAATGCCAATCAATATATCATGCTTGCGCAGCAATTGCCAGACCGTTGCAGTCGCGATTTGAGACTTCTGGCATCGGTTTTTGAAGCATTATCAACTGAACGACGCTGCCCTTGCATTCGACATCAATGGGCTCGACCGACAATCCATAGCCTTCGAAAGCACGCTTGGAAGCCACACTAGAAGCCATGCCGGTCGACTGTCCCGTGATTCGATACAAGAAGCGAATAAATTCTCTTCGCAATCCCGGCCCCTCGAGGCCAGCGGACATGACAATGATGGCTCTTCCGCCCAACTCCAGGACACGACAGATTTCCACAAGGCAGTCCTTATTTAATATGAACGATGCCGGGAAAGTAGAGATGACCGCGGCAAAGGAGCCGTTCCCGAAGGGAAGCGAGAGAGCATCAGCGCGAAGTAAATCTGTTGCGAGTCCCTCTCGTGATAAACGCTTTCGGGCGATACGACCCATGTTCGGGGACAAGTCAATTGCCACAGTTGAACAGTTCGCACGAAGCAAATCGACTTGCAGCGCTCCGGTACCGTGCGCAAGCTCCAAAATGACGCCGGAACCGATGTCATCCAGGTATGGCAATACGGTGCGTTGCCAGTTGCGCCACTGGCCCAATGAAACCAGCCGGCTGACGGTGTCATACGTGAAGGCGAGTCGGTTGTATAGCAGGTGAAATGCGAATCGTAGCAGACGATTTCGGATAGCGCGCTTCATGACGAGAAGGCGTCGACCAGCATCTCAGGATCGTCCGCGATAATCGCGTTGACGCCCAGTTCCCGCAGTTCCAAGGCGCGCTCCGCGTCCTTGACGGTCCAAGTATTCACATAATAGTCGTTTTCGCGCGCCCAGCACATGTAGGCTTCATCGACCATATCGTGCCGAGGGTGCCGCGCCTCGTGCGATAGTTTCTTCAAGGGAATCAAGTATTTGGATGGCGGCTTCGGATCGTACAAGAATCCAATCATGATCTTTGGCATAAGGAGTCGGATGTTAAGCAAAACGTAGGGATCGAAAGATGAAATGACAACCCGGTTAGCCACAGAAAAACGTCGGATGCAGGCCGCGACCTGCTCTTCGACCAGGCCCGAGCCGGCGCCGCCAGATTTGATTTCGATATTGAAGAGTGTTCTGTCTCCCAGGGACGCAAATACTTGCTCCAGCGTCGGTATTCGTTCGCCGGTGTAATCGCTGGAAAACCAGCCGCCCGCATCCAAGTCCTGCAGTTCCGGCAAGGATTTGTCGGCGACGGCGCCGCTGCCGTCGGTGGTGGCATCGACCGAAAAGTCGTGCAGGATCACGGCGTGACCGTCGCTTGATCGCTGTACATCAAGCTCGATGCCGTCCGCGCCTTGCTCCAGCGCCAGTTCAAATGCCGCCATGGTATTCATGGGCGCCGACGCCATGGCGCCGCGGTGCCCCATAACCAGCGTTTCGCCCGATGCCATGGCATCATGAATCGACGCGAACCTAGCGGACATACTCAAGCATCGACCTGTACCTGTATTTGATTATCCACTACGCGGGTTTCGAACCAGCGCACATCAATTTCCGCCGGGCTCCTGGTCGCCTTGCCATTGCGGATGTCGAAGCGACCGCCGTGTCGCGGACATTCGATTTCGTGGCCAACAAGCGCGCTGGGTCGATCATCGCGGTCAAAGGCAAGCACATTGCCATCATGCGTACACAGATCCTCAATCGCATAGAGTACCCCGCCAACGTTAAAGACCGCGATCCAAACACCATCAACACCAAAGACCTCGCGCTGACCGTCGTTTAGTTCGTCGCTCGGGCAAAGCGCCACCCACCTGGCCATTAGCTGTCATCTCCGGTCTCGATCAACATCCAGCGTTCGCTTCCTTGCTGGCCGAAGGCGCCTATAACCAGCACCTTCAGAGGGAGCAATGCACATTTGACACGATTGATGCTCAAAGGCAAGCCTATGTTGCCCAGGAGATCTTGCTTGTTGATCGCCCTCGCTTCATCAAGCCTCATGCCCAGAATCTCCTCGCCAAACATCGACGCCGATGCTTGACTAATGGCGCAGCCCTCGCCGTCCCATCCTACTGCGGTAATGACGTTATCCGAATTGAGGCGCAGTGTCAGGCGCAGCCGGTCGCCACAGAGTGGATTTGATTCTTCGTGATCCAGATCATTTGGATCGAGCAAGCCCCAATGCCGTTGGTTTCGAGCGTGATCCAGAATGATCTCGCGATACATGTCTTCCATGAACGCATCCAAATCGGTCGTTGAACACAGCCGCTCGGCGCGTAACCGGCGAAAAGGTCACAGGAATGTCGCGCTGACACAGAATAGCAGACCTTCTCGTCGCATGAGCAACGCGGTTTATTAAAAAAGCCGCTCGGCGGCAGCGAATTTGGGCTACCGCGCTCACACAAAACAATAAACCTGCTCGGCTACCGAAGATCGCGGTCTATTAAAAAAGAAGCGCATCACTTAGATGCGCTACGACGGACAGGTCTTACAGGTTTGAAGAGCGGGAACAACCGCATAAACGGGAGTCCAAATTGACACCTTAACCGATGATTTTGGCTTCGATTTCGTCCTTCAGTCGTCGCCGCACGCGGTCGAAGGGAATACGTTGCAGTAGTTCGTCAAAGAAGCCCTCGATGATCATGAGTTGAGCCTGTGGCCGCGTAATGCCCCTGCTCATCAAATAATAGATCGGTTCTTCTTCCAAGGTGCCAAAGGTAGCGGCATGAGAACAAGCCACATCATCGGCCTCGATTTCCAGGCCTGGAATACTATCCATTCGCGCTTCGTCGCTCAACATCAGGTTGCGGCAGACCTGGTAGCCATCAATCTTCTGCATTTTCGGCAAAGATTTGATCATGCCTTGCCAAAGCGTACGGGCGTTGTCACGCGCCGCGCCCTTGAACAAGAGGTCCGTATTTGTCAGAGGCGCATTGTGATTCTGCTGCGTATCAAGGTCAAAGAATTGGCCGTGATCGGCAAAAAAGAATCCGCTCACGCGCGCGTTGGCGCCGGTGCCGACAGCGTCCACCTCAATAAATGCTTTGGTAAGCCGGCTGCCCATCACGCCGTTGACCCAATCCAACTGAGCGTCGCGGCCTACCAGGCCACGCTGATGACTGAACTCAAAGGTCTGGCGATTCCAGTCTTGCAGGGAAACGAAACGCAGATTGCCGGCAGCGCCAACTATCAATTCGGTAGCGCCGATGTAGGATGCATGCTCGTCGCCATGGCTAGAGGCATACTCGACTTGCACAGTTGCAGCCGCGTTTTCTTCCAGAACTACTAAAACATGACCCATTGCCGCGCCAGACATCGAATTGTAGCAGACGACGTGCAGCGGCAGCCGCGCCTGGCGATTGCGCGGAACAAAGATGAAGGCGCCATGATCCCAAAGCGCGGCGTGCAGCGCGGCAAACTTGCCTTCATCGGCTTTGACAGCCGCGGTCATGAAGTGCTTGCGTACCAGCTCTTCATGTTCCATTAGCGCTGTACGCAGGTCGGCAAATACGATGCCCTGATCATGCAACTCGCCGGCGAACTCGCGCCGTACTACTTTGCCGTCGACCAATACCAGCAAGCCGCCCTGCTCGTCTCCGGTGAGCGGCTCCAAATGCTTTGCGGGCACTTGTTCCGCGCCGGCGCCGTTGGCTGTTGCCAGCGTCGAAGCCTGATCCCAACGGATGTGCCGATAATCCGTACGCCGCCACTCCTCTTCCAGGTACGGCATTGGCGTGCTTTCGTACAGTTCCCAGGCTTTGACGCGCCGTTCACGCATCCAAGCGGGTTCATCATGTTTCTCGCTCAGCGCTTCGACATCCGTTTTGGCATATACCGGCGCCTGCGGGAGCGTAGACCGTCGTCTCACAACAGCCACGAATCGTCTCCTTCTGTGACTTCCTATCTGGATATGATTGCGATTTGCGCCTGACGCGCTTGGAAATGACTAGCCGATGGAACCCTCCAACTGGATCTGAATCAGTCGATTCAATTCCAGCGCGTATTCCATGGGCAGTTCTTTGACCAAGGGTTCGAGGAAACCATTGACGATCATGGCATTGGCTTCGTCTTCGCCCATGCCGCGGCTCATCAGGTAGAAGAGCTGGTCTTCCCCGACTTTGCTCACGGAGGCCTCGTGGCCCATGGTCACGTCCCGGGCGTCTATCTCGATGGTCGGATAGGTATCCGACCGGCTGAAATCATCGAGCAGCAAGGCGTCGCAGACCACATTGCTCTTGCTGTTGCGGGCCGCTTCGGCGATCTTGAGCAATCCGCGATAGCTGGCGCGCCCGCCGTCCTTGCTGATTGATTTGCTGATGATCTGGCTGGTCGTGTTGGGCGCAAGGTGGGTGATCTTGGCGCCGGCGTCCTGGTGCTGTCCCTCGCCGGCGAAGGCGATCGACAGCACTTCGCCATGCGCGTTGGGGCCGCGCAAGATCACCGCGGGATACTTCATGGTCAGCCGACTGCCAAGATTGCCGTCGACCCACTCCATGGTGGCGTTCTTTTCGGCGACAGCCCGTTTGGTGACCAGATTGTAAACATTGTTGGACCAATTCTGGATCGTCGTATAGCGACAGCGGCCGCCTTCCTTGACGATGATCTCGACCACGGCGCTGTGTAAGCTGTCCGAGCTATAGATTGGCGCTGTACATCCTTCGACATAGTGCACATAAGCGCCCTCGTCGACGATGATCAGCGTACGCTCGAATTGTCCCATATTCTGGGTATTGATGCGAAAGTAGGCTTGCAGGGGCATTTCCACATGAACGCCCGGTGGCACATAGATAAAGCTGCCGCCCGACCATACTGCGGTATTCAAGGCGGCGAACTTGTTATCGTTGGATGGGATCACCGTCGTGAAATATTCTTTCACGACATCAGGATGTTCCCGCAATCCCGAGTCCATATCGAGAAAAATGACACCCTGTTCCTCCAGGTTTTCCTGGATCTTGTGGTAGACCGATTCGCTATCGTACTGGGCGGAGACGCCATGCAAGAACTTTTGCTCGGCTTCGGGAATCCCCAGCCTGTCAAAGGTCTCTTTGATCTCCTGCGGCACTTCATCCCAATCTTGCTCGGTCTTGTCCGTGGCGCGCACGTAATAGTAGATGTCGTCGTAGTTGATGTTGTTGAGTTCCCCGCCCCATTGCGGAGTCGGCTTATCCATAAAGATATGATAGGCCTCGACACGTAGATCAGTCATCCACTGCGGCTCTTCTTTCATCGCGCTGATCTGACGAACAATCTGCTCGTTGATGCCCTTCTGGCTCTTGAAGGAATACTCAACATCGTCGTCATGGAAACCGTACTTCTCCGCGTAGGTTACGCCGACGTCCTTCAGCGCCTCTTCCTCGAAAGTGAGCTGCTTATCGCTTTTGATTACTTCAGACATGTTGCTTACCTCATTGGGCTAAGTTTACGCTTCGGCAGCTTGCAGCAAACTGTGCTTTTCCCGCACCCATTCGTAGCCTTTTTCTTCCAGCTCGAGCGCAAGCGCAGGTCCCCCGCTTTCCACGATACGACCATCATACAGGACATGAACGAAATCCGGCTTTATGTGATTGAGAATGCGCTGATAATGTGTGATCACCAGGGCGCCCATATCCGGACCGGTGAGCGAGTTGACCCCGTCAGCAACGATTCGCAGGGCATCAATATCCAGGCCGGAATCGGTCTCGTCAAGCACGGCGATCCGGGGTTCCAGCACAGCCATCTGCAAGATCTCCGCGCGTTTCTTTTCTCCGCCGCTAAATCCTTCGTTGAGGTAGCGGCCGGCGAAGGACTGATCAATCTCCAAGGCGCTCATCTTTTGGCGCATCATACGCGCGAATTGCGGGATCGGGATGCCTTTGCTTTCGGGATCTTCCGCCTTCAAGCGCGCGTTTATGGCATGGCGCAAGAAGTTGCCGAGCGTCACACCGGGTATCGCCACCGGGTATTGAAAGGCCAGAAACAAGCCAGCGCGGCTGCGTTCGTCGGCTTCCATCTCTAAGAGATCTTCGCCATCGAGCAGTATTTGCCCCTCGCGCACAATATAGGCGGGATTACCCATCAAAACGTTGGCCAGCGTACTTTTGCCGGAGCCGTTTGGTCCCATCAGCGCATGGACTTCGCCCTGCCTTATCGTCAGGTTGACCCCATTCAAGATCAGATCGTCTTCCGCGTCCACGCTCGCATGGAGGTTGCGTATTTCCAACGTCGCTACCATTGCTGGCAAATCTCCTCTCACTGTAGTTTAATGTCGGTTAAATTTACTCTATAACCGACTCGAACTTGTTCGCAGTATAGCAGCGCCCTGTTATCATGTCAATGCGATAGAAGCTGCGCTGGATGTGATCAATGCTTTACTGACTGGTGAACGAGACAGTCCGCTAATGATATCAGGTCAATAATGGAATCAGGTCAGAATTATCAGATTCCGACCTGATTGACAACCAGGGGACGCTGTACTATGCTAGGTTCGTTGAGCGCAGGATTCATTTGCAGGGCGGGTTTTCCAAGCATACACAACTAGAGATGTCTGGACGAATTAGCGGTCATTCGAGAACTTATTGTCGCAATGTACAGGGGGCAAAACCATGCAGGAAACGGTTGATAAGGAAGCCGGACTTTACGAAGCCTTGCGATCCGTCATTGATCCGGAAATCGGCATGAACATCATCGAGCTGGGTCTTGTCCGCGGTGTCGACATAGAAGAGGAGCGCGCGCATGTCAACATGATCATGACAACGCCGTTTTGCCCATATGCGCCTCAATTGTTGGAGCAAACGCGCCGCACGGCGCAAGATTTCTTGGGCGTGCCAACGACCATCGAAATGGGTATGGAGATGTGGGACCCCAGCATGATGGAAGAGGGCGCGGCAAGCGACTGGGGCTTGTTCTGAGCTTGCTGCGCCTCAGCCGAAAGAGAATCCCGCAATCATGCAGCGACTACGGTCTATTCCTCCGTATCCATTGCAAGGGATCTATATAGTGCCTGATCAACATGTCGTAGTTGAGCTTGGGCCAGTTCCCGGGACGATTCTCGAACATGGTAGTCGGGCTGAGATCAAAATGTAAGTGAGGCACAAAGCGCCCGAAGGCATCGCCAACCTCGCAGATCCGTTCCCCACGCGCAACCCTCTGGCCCACTACCACTCGCATATTCTGCACGTGCGCATAGCGGCTGTATATCACCGCCCCGCCGGGTTGGTGCAATGGATCGTGCTTGATTACGATCAGATTCCCCCAAATACTTAATCGTGCTGCAAATGTGACGACGCCGCTAGCGCAAGAATAAATCGACATTCCCTTGTCTGCATACGGGCGACCGAAATTCAAGTCGGCGCCGGTGTGATATGCTTCACTGGGCGTGCCGATGAAATACAGCTTGCCAAAGGGAGAGGCATCCCGCCAACCGCGGGGCCAAACATCGGAGCCGTTGCGCTGTTCGCTGGTGCCAATGGGCGAGTCGTACCCATCGGCGACATATACGCCGTTGACTACGCTAGGTCTGTCTCCACCGCCGGATGGTGGCTGGGAAGGCTGATTGTCGGGATCCGGGGCGGGCGTATAGCCCGGCGGTGTTGAAACAATTCGGCGGAAACGCACGGCATCAAAAGCGATCGATTTGCCCTCCTCACCGGTCACATCATTCAAGAAGACACGCCCGGCATTGGGCATGCGGCGATCCAGATCAAAAATGCCCAGGGGCACCCAAGTATTGCGGTTGATATGCTGGTTGATGTCTATAACGACTTCGGTGTCGGTACCGACGATGCCGTGCACTTTGTAACGCGCGCGCGTTGTAGTTGAATACCGGCTGGGAATGAAAGCGGAAATCTCGTAGAGCCCGGACTGTGGCAGATCGTCCCGCCATTCCACCCAGACTTTGCTCGTCCGGACTTCGGTAGTCGTATGCAGGTAGTCCCAGCCCCAAGTATTTTGCCGCACATTGAATTCGGGCTGTCCGGTATAGGTGCCACTGCGAAATCCCTGACCAGCGGGCAAAATAGTGACCTCATCCGTGAAGTTCTCAATGTTTTCGAGGCTCGTGTCCGCTGGGGACTTTGTCAGTTCAATTGTCGTATTGATCGCCGTCCAGTGAGAAATCACACCGTAACGCCACCAACTCAATCCCTTTGCGCCGTGCTGTTGTGTCGCAAGCGTATGTGCCTCCGTTTGTTCCTGAACGGGCGCCGTGCCCTGCAAAGCCGGGATTATCGGTTTGCCGTATCCGCCCCAGGCGGCATACATATCGCTTAGCGTGTTTTCGACTGACCTGCGAAAGGTCGTCCAATAAGTCTGTGGATGTACACTATCGACAAAGGGACTCCAGGCGTCGGGAAAAATCGCCGCCTTGTTGTGCTGGCGCGGATCAATGCTTATGCCGATATGAAAGTTCGTGCCCAGCCCGCGTCGAAGCGCGAGCATGAAGGGACGCACACCCGCTTCCCCGCCCTGCCAGTAGCCCGGCGGCTGCTCAATATCCAGAACCAGCGAATGGACACCAGGGCGCTCGCAAGCCTCGATTAGAATGGCGCTTTCCGCGTCCGGATCCAGGCCATGAGGTACGCACCAGGCATGAAACTCGAGTCCGGCATTTTGACAGGCGCTTACCCAGGTATCGATGGCGCTCGCGCCTGATATGGCGAGGTCGCTGCTATCGAACTCGCCCATCCAGTCGCTGCCCTCGGTGATTTTGACCCAGATTTGGTTCACATTTGGCGCGCGAGACTTGATGTTGCTGAGCAGTTGTTCGATTGAATCCTCGGGAATGGCTGTCCCCTTCCAATGCCAAACCGCGACTTTGCCATCATATGGTGTCGGTGGATGTGGAGATGGCGCTGCTCCAATCGCGGGAATGAATTCGATATAGCCGGCATAGACCCACCCGCGCAAACCCGCTTTTTCCACCCAGACCCAATTTCCCGGCGTTTTCGTATCCGGATAGTAGACGATCAGCGCATTGTCCATCAGATCTCCAACATCCTGATAGTTAATGCCGGGACCGCGGCGGACGTTGCTGTATGCGGACTTGGTATTGGCGATTGCGACAACCGGATTGCCCGGCTGGGCGGGTTTTGGCAAGGATGCAGTACTGGACATGCAGCGCTCCCCTGGCAGTTGATGGCTTTGTCTTCAAGGCTCCAATGTATAGCTATCGATAATGGGCGAATCTCGCGAAACTCGCAAGCCAAGACGCGCATGAATCGGCTGCGGACATGGGCGGATCCAGTCGCTTGACCCCGCATGCAAGACGCGGAAACGGCATGTGAAATCGGTCAAAAGGAATGGGTGTCAGCGACGGAAGAGTCGCTGACACCGGTCTCCACAGGCTATTTGAGGGACTAAATCGTGAAGGCGCCGTTCTCGTAGAAGAGTTCGCCATCGACTTTGATCGCGCTATCGCTCCGCATGTCGCAAATCATATCCCAATGGACGGCGCTGGTATTGCGGCTGCCCGTCTCCGGGTAGCCCATGCCGATCGCCATATGAACAGTACCGCCGATCTTCTCGTCATAGAGAACGCTGCCGGTAAAGCGGTCGATCCCGAAATTGGTGCCGATTGCGAATTCGCCCAGGTAGCGCGCGCCGTCGTCGGTGTTTAACTGGGCGTGAAGCAGATCTTCATTCATCTCGGCTGACGCTCTGGTTACCTTGCCGTCAGCGAAGGTCAACTCAATGCCGCTAACCGCTCGACCACTGACAATCGCCGGATAGCTAAAGCGCACCCAACCGTTGACACTGTTTTCAACAGGACCAGTGAAAATCTCGCCGCTGGGCATATTGCGCTTGCCGTCGCTATTGATAAAGCGCCGGCCTTCAATACTCAATTCAAGTTCGATGTTCGGCCCATTCAACTGAATATGTTTCTTGCCGTCCAAGTAATCGACCTTGTGCTGCTGCATTGCGCTTAACTTGCGCCACTCTCCCGCTGGGTCCTCATGATCGCAGAAGCAAGCTCGATAGACGAAGTCTTCATATTCTTCGAAGCTCATATTGGCTTCCTGGGCCGATGCCTGGGTCGGAAAGAGCGTTCCCACCCAACGGAATTCTCCCTGCGCGGATCGCCGCAATCTTGTTTGAAGTATCTCGCTTTGGGCAGCGCGCTGCATCTGCAGTCGCTTCGCATCAATGTCCGTCATCGCTCGCGTATTTTCTTCCGCCACCGCCCGGATGTATACATCCGCTTCATCAACATACAACTGCATGCGCGGATCTATCCACTGTATCTGATCGTCGTTGGCAACCCGCAACAAATAGCGCTGCATCTGATCGTCCTCGACAAAGAGGCTGGGGAAGCCGCCAGCGTCGATCACCGCTTCATAGATATCGCGCAAAATCGGCAAGGATCCAAAGTTGCCAAGTATCCCTACCCAATCTCCCGGCCGCACCTGGGTTGAGTATTCAACCAGCAAGCGCGCCAATTTTCGACGTCTTGTATCGCTCATGGTTTGTCCAATATTTTGGCGCCGACCTAGCCGGAAGCCAACTCGCGCGCCTTCGCCAGGGCAGCGTCGTAATCAACTTCGTCGCCAATGACGTCGACGTATTCCGCGTGCTGCAAGACGTTGCTTTGATCGATCACGAATACCGCGCGCTGACAGATGCGCCATTCCGTATCGTGGACGCCATAGTCATCGGCAAACTTCATGTCCCGCTGCGTTGATAGCGTCTCCGTGTTTTCGATGCCTTCCGCACTGCAGAAGCGGCCCAGCGCGAAGGGCATATCCGCGCTCACGGTCAAGACAACTGTGTTGTTCAGGGCCGCCGCTTCTTCGTTGAAACGCCGGGTCTGGACGGAACAAACGCCAGTGTCGATGGATGGAATCACACTTATGATCTTGACCTGATCGCCATAGTCGGCGAGAGACTTCGCACTCAGGTCGTTGGCGATCAGGTTAAAGTCCGGCGCGCCTGTTCCAGCTTGAAGCATCTCATTTTGAACATGATGTTCGCTGTCTCCAACCATCAATCCTTTGCGTGCCATTTCTTTTGCTCCTTTGTTCTGCTAATGTGATATTTACTTTGTATCGGTTATTATGAGAATTATAGACCGATAGTCATCTGTATCAAGGTGATACCATAGTCACTATTGTTTTCGCGTAAGCTAAGGGGGGGAATCTACATGAGAAAGAATCGGGCCATCATCGGTATAGCCGTGATCATCGTTGTTATCGCGGGTCTGGTTATTACCAAACCGTGGCTCTACTTCGTAACGAACGAAGTAGACGAGGCTTTCCCCGGATTGACCACCGAACAGCGCGATGCCGTACGCAACATGCCCGAAGAAGAAAAGGACGCGCTCGTGGCCATGGCGAAGGAGAACGAGGATATGGCGAAAGAAGTCGCCATCGCGCAGACCGGGGCTGATGTCGTCGTGCCGCAAGAGCAGCAAGCGATGCCGACCGATATGCCGGCCGAGCCGCTGGTACATTCATCGGGCTCCTTCATCGACATTGATCCCATCCACGGTGCTGTGGGTACGGCCACGATCTACGAATTGCCCGACGGTGATCGTGTCTTGCGATTTGAGGACTTTCGCTCCAAGAATGGCCCGGATCTGCATGTCTATCTGTCAACCGAGATCCCGACGAGCACCTTTGCCGGTCTGGGCGCCAATGAAATACACCTTGGCGCTCTAAAGGGTAACGTAGGCAACCAAAACTACGAGATTCCAACGGAAGTCGATTTAAGCCAGTATCGGAGCGTGGTGATATATTGCAGGCCATTTCACGTTATCTTCAGCTCGGCAGCGCTGTCGTAATTCGCTGGCGAAGGGGGGCGAAATCAATCGAAGATTCGGTGGCGCCATTTCCCGTCAACAATTGTGCCCAGTACCTTGACTGCGGCCAATTCTTCTGGCGGGAGCGCGTATGGGTCGCAGTCTATAACGAGCATGTCCGCAAGATAGTCAACCGCCAGCCTGCCAAGTCTGTCTTCCATGCCGGCGGCGTAGGCTGGTCCTTGAGTGAAACCGAGCAAAGCCTCGTCCAAGCCAAGTCGCGCACCCGGGCGCCATCCCTCTAAGGGCAAGTCATTGCGCTGACGCGTAACGGCTGCGTGGATACCCAGCCAAGGATTGAGGGGCTCCACCGGCGCGTCCGAACCGAATGCGATCCGCGCTCCATGATCCAATTGAAGGCGCGGATTGTAGGCGTAGGCTGTGCGATCGCCCCAATAGCGATCGGCAGTGGTCATGTCCGAAGTCGCATGAATCGGCTGCATCGAGGCGATAATATCCAGTTCAGCCAAGCGACCCGCGTCCTGCGGGTGAATAATCTGAACGTGCTCGATTCGGTGTCGGCGACTTATTCGCGGTTCGCCGCGAGCTTTTTCTTCGCGGCGGACGCTTTCGTAAACATCCAGCACGTCATGAACCGCCTTGTCCCCTATCGCGTGAATCGTCGACGACAGGCCGAGCGCGCTCGCGCGGCTGACATGTTCGACCATCTCTTCCTTATCCACTAAAGCCATGCCGTAGTTTTGCGGTTCGCCAATGTAGGGCTCAAACATGAGCGCGGTCTTCGGTCCCAAGGCGCCGTCCGCAAAGAGTTTCAGCGCGCCGAAGCGGATCCAGTCGTCGCCGAAGCCGCTGCGGATTCCCGATTCTATGGCCGCGTCCAGCCAGTTCAGATTGATATGCTTGAGCGCGCGCAAGCCCAGCCGACCTTGCTCGCGCAGCAGTTGCAGCGAAACCAGACAGGACGGGTCGTCAAAATCATGGATCATTGTGATGCCATGCGCGAGCGCTTGATTCTGCGCCTCCGCCATCATATCCGCCAATTGCGCGCTTGTCGGATCGGGTACCGCCGCCTTTACCAGGTCGCCCGCCGTTTCGAGAAGAATTCCAGTAGCTTCGCCGGCGCCATCGCGCATAATTTGGCCACCCTCGGGATCCGCCGTTGAGGTCGTAATACCGGCGGCTTCAAGCGCTTTGGAATTGACCCAGTCCGCGTGTCCGCTCTTCGCGAACAAGACCACCGGATGCTCCGGAGCGACGGCATCCAGATCGAATCTGGTCGGGAAGGCGCGATCCGCCCAGATATCTTGAGCCCAACCCTGTCCAGTAATCCATTCACCAGCCGGGGTTGCAGCCGCGCGATCGCGGACGCGCTCCAATGCGATCTCTTTGCTGGGCACTTCAAATACATCGACAGAGCGCAGGGCGCGCGATTGCCACTCCCAGTGAAGATGAGCGTCCGACAAGCCGGGAAGAACCGTTTTTCCATCCAGATTGATTTCGACCGTACCAGGCGCCGCCAAACGACGGACCTCTCCCTCATCGCCGAGGGCCGCTATGCGCCCATAAGCCGTCGCCAGCGCAGTGACTCTCGGCTGTCGCGCGTCGAGTGTGATGATGTTGCCGTTGAAGAGAATCATATCAATCAAAGCTCATCCTCCTTGAAAGCGCTTGATAGCAGCGGCGATTTCCTCTGAAGTGGGCGCGCTGTCAAGTCCGCTGCGAGTTACAGAGTACGCGGCCAGGCGCCCGGCAATCCGTACCGCCTTTCGCAGGTCGTCCTCGACGAAGGGCAGTACGCCGAGGAGTGACGCAGCGAAGACATCGCCAGCGCCGGTTAAGTCCAGCGGAATGACGTCCGAACTCGCGTATCGCATCTCCCCTCCCGAATTGTAGTATGTGCCGCCGTTGCGACCGTTCGTAACGATCAGGTGCTTGCTTGCCTGGCGCATTTTCTCTGTCAACTGTGGATACTGCTGTATATCTTCCTGGCTATAGACGATGATGTCAATCAATCTTAAGGCGTCGGCATCAAACCAGGGTCGGAAGCGAACCAAACCGTCTTCGCCCCATTGTCTCATCAAACCCTGCAAGGTCAGCATCATTGTAGCATTTGGAAAGTTGCGCGCCATTTCCAGCGGGTCAAGCTCGGCGGCCAGGGGACCCAAATGCACATAGGGAGCGTTAAGCCAAGCATTGGGCACGTCGCCGAAGCGGATATTGCATGCCATTGCACGGACAAACTGCTGTCGCCCACGGTCGCTGTATACGTTTTCGTAAGTCAATGAAGAGGATGCTGGCAGCGAAACTACTTTGCCAAAGCGCAGAAGATGACCAAGCAAGGACTCGTCATAGGCGGCGCTGGTCAAAACGCCGACACGGTGCCCAAAGGCCGCGTAGGTCGGCGCGGCATAAGAGACCGTGCCGCCGAGCATCGTGCCGCCTGGTACAAGGTCAGCCGTCATGTGGCCAACTACCAAGACATCAATCTCAGTATGCGCATGTAAGTCTTGCAAGGTTAATTCACCGCAGAGGCATGGAGAGCACAGAGAAAGCCTTGATAGATGTTTCTATTTTGAGGGCGACTTTTATGTTGGAGTTGCGTGACTTCGTTGGTCTTACTTCTATGGAATCTGCCATACATGTTCATTCTGTTGCATCCGCTGGGCGCGCGGTGAGCAAAATCAGCCCTATCTGGGCACAGGTAAAGCGCTTCGGCAAATGAAAATGAAGATGCAGAAACTGCGTCTCCAGATGATATCGGTATTGATGGCCGCGTTTGGTCATTTGGGTACGATGGTAACTTTGCGGGTACGTCCCTCTCCGATGCTGCGCGTAGTAACATCTTGACGACCCCGCAGCGTCAAATGGATTATGCGGCGTTCGTTCGGGTGCATCGGCTCGAGCGTAATTGTGCGACCCTGCTGTACCGCTTGCTTTGCCATTCGATTAGCCAGGCCACGCAGGCGCTTTGAACGGCCGGCTTTATACCCGGCGGCGTCCACGATAATGTTTGCGCGCCGCTGCAAGCGACGGCTGCAGATCAGCCGAACAATATATTGCAAGGACGACAAGGTTTCTCCACGCCTGCCAATCAAGCGGTTGATGCCTTCGCCCGTCACGTTCAACATCCAGTGGGGGTCTTCACCGTCCGCATCGTCATCCGTCAGGTGTACGCTGATGCGTCCGCTAACCCCCATTTTATCGAGCAATTCTTCGAGAACCTGTTTACCGACGATGGCATCTTCGCCGAGTTCTTCCTCGGATACAGTTTTCAGGGTAGCTTCAGAGGGGAAATCTTCGCCGGGACTTTCGTCCACGCTGGCAATTTCTGGCTCTGCCGTCTTTCGTCTGCCAATCAGCACCATACGGACGCGCGCTTCCCTGGCGCCAAATCCGAAAAGCCCCGTATTCGGTTCTTCCAGGACTTCAATCATCACGTCCGCGGGGGCGGCGTTCAATTCGGCCAATCCCTTGCTGATGGCTGATTCGACCGAGTTACCGGTCACTTCTATCATTTCCATGTTGTCATCCTCTGTCGTCGATGCGCCCGATGCAACAGCTTACTTCTTGCGAGGCTTCTTTTTTCTTGACCGGCGCGGTTTCTTTGCCGGTTGGTCATCATCTAGTTCAACATCGACAATCACATCGTCAGTCTGCTTTTTCCTAAATACCTTATCCAGCAATTGCCGCCCTTGCGGACTGTATTGAACAATACCAATCAAATTGGAAGTGACGAAATAAATTGACAGCCCTACCGAAAAGGACAGTGAAAAGGCGCCGAACATGATGGGCATGATCGTTGTCATGCTCTTTGTCATGGCTTGCGCTTGGCCGCCTACGCCACTGCCGCTATCCTCATCATCGTCGTCATCTTTCTTCTCGCTTTTGCCCTTGGTTGTAGCCATCGTCAGCTTGGACTGGGCCCAAGTCGTAACAAGCACCAGGAGCGGCAAGACCAGCGCATAAGACGGGTTGGCCGTTGGCGGCAGCGTCAGATCCATTTCGGGCAAAAACTGCGTCAGCCCCGGGATCGGGCTCCACATTCTTTGCAGTGGAATCAAGCTATCCAAGCCTGGGATGAGCAAGCGTTCGGATAGATCAATCAACTGGAAAGGCGTCGCCGCCAGGGCAAAGAATATCGCCTGATACAAACCGATCAATATCGGGAACTGGATTACCAGCGGGAAACAGCCGCCTACTGGATTAACTTTGTTCTCCCGATATAACTTCATTTGCGCCTGGGAGAGTTTTTCCTTGTCGTTTTTGTATTTCTCCTGCAGCTTCTTCAACTGTGGCTGAACCTGTTGCATCTTGCGCGAAGACTCTTGCTGCTTCGCCAGCAAAGGATAAGTCAAGAATCGAATAATCACTGTCAAGACGACAATCGCAAGAACAATATCCTGGTTAAGAAGCGCGTACAACCAGGTCAGGATTGTCACGAAGGGGTTTAGAATGATATCCCACATGCCACAGTGCTCCCGTCGAAAGGCTAACGAGGGTATACCCAGGTTTGGCGCCCATCGACTCCAAACGCAATTAACAGCTTGCCAGGATCGACTGAACTTACAATGATCAAGGGTTCATCGATGTTCATGGTCGCGCTTGGCTCCAGTAATAGCAAATTGCCAAGCAACTCGGGCGCTCCTTCGATTTCGCGCGCGTTTATCAACTCGCCGTCACGGCTATCCAACCAATAGACCTTGCCATCACGCGAAGAAACGATCACGCGCTGATCATAAAACAGCGGACCCGCCTGAATGCCTCTTTCCGCCACCTGCACGGACCAGCGTTCGGCCAAGGCGTTGCGCGTGTCAAGCGCATGCACATACCCGCTGAGATCCGCGACGTATATGATGCCAATCTCGTCAATTGCCGGGGTGCCCCAGACCCAGTTTTGCGTGTCATATTTATTCAGGATCTGGCCGTCAAGCGATATCTCAAAAAAGGACTTGTTGAAGCTTCCGACGTATAGGCGGCCATTTGCCAGTAACGGAGTAGAGGCAACACTTCCACCCAGGTCGACCGACCACAACTGAGCGCCACTTGCCCGATCAAGCGCGAACAACTGATGATTCATCGAGGGTACAACAATCATGTCGTCCACCAATAGCGGCCGCGCCCAAATGCCCCCGCTTGTGGGGAAGGTCCACAGCTCGCTGAAGTCGATCTTTGAAGTCGCTCTCAGACCGCCATTCTGATAGGGAACGTAGAGGACATCCCCGACCTCGAGTATGCTGGCTACGATCTGATCTGCAACAGGTATGGTGCGCTGTACTTCCGCCACGACGGCATCGACCTTCAGCAGCCTTTTGTTATGGTCGGCGACCAAAAGCGTTTCCGCGTCCATGCGAATTGGCAAAGCGTAAAACTGCGCGTTTTCATACGATGCGCCCGAAAGCACCCAACTGCGCGGATTGTTCTCGTTATCGCGTATTGGCTTGCCACTATCGGGATTGATCAATCTGGCCGGCACGCCATTTGCCGGGCTCAAAATTGCAACCTGATCGTTGTATGAAAGTGAAATGTGTTCCTGGCCATTGAGTTCGATCAGTCCGACTGATGGCCAACTGACGCCCATGCGCGTTCCGACACAAGACGTCATGGCCAGCGCAACAAGCAGCATGATTATGCTTAAGCGAATTCGCCTATGTGTCGTCAAGTTCAAACATCACTCCTTGGGGGAACGGGATCATACCCACCTGGATTAAGCGGATGGCATCTCAATATCCGCCGCAATCCCATCCACATGCCTCGCGCAGGTCCATAGACTTCAATTGCCTCGTAAGCATAGGCGGAACATGTTGGCGTAAAGCGACAAGCGGATGGCAGTACAGGCGACAAAATTCGCTTGTAGCCGCGGATCGCTTGCAGCAAAATCCACCTGAACATTTCAGCCGCCCTTCAACAGGCGCGCGCGCTGAAACAAGACATTCACTATACGCCGCAATTCGCTATAAGGTTGCCGAAGTATCGCGGGTTTGGCAACAATTACGATATCGTAGCCCTGCCCCAAACAATCGTGAATGCCGTCAATCAAAGCTCGAAGGCGGCGTTTGCATCGGTTGCGAGATACGGCGGCGCCTACGCGTTTGCCAACGACGAAGCCATAGCGATTGCCGGGCAAGTTGTTGTCGCGTAAGCTGAGCAGCATTACAGGATGACGATAAACTTTGCCTTCACCCCTCACACGAGCAAAATCGCGAGACTGCCGCAGTCTATGGGCAGCTCTCATCACTTAACTTGCATTCCAGTTGACTTTCTTGACATGGTTGGGTGTGACGGCAAGCTGATGACGTCCGCGCCGCCGCCTCGCCTTGAGGACACGACGCCCGTTGCTGGTGCTCATTCGCTTGCGGAATCCATGCACACGTTTGCGGCGTCGCACTTTAGGCTGCCATGTTCGTTTGGTAGACATCACACCTGCCTTTGTATTTGCTGCTTTTCAATCCACAAAGGGTAAGTATAGTCGAGCAAGAATTTTAGGTCAACAGTCGCCTCGGTCACATCGTATCCCTTACCAGAATGATCCTCCGAGTTGAACTTGGGCGCATCCGGACGAAGTTAACCCGGTCGATTCTCCCGTAATTCCTTGTCAAGAGCCAAGATTGGTACAAGTTGCGCTTGACGACAAGCGACCGCTTACAGTACGATTGCAGCGTTATCGAAATTATCAGCAACTCCCCGGCAGTTTCTATGCTTGATATCGGACTGGCAGTAAAAAGATAAGGAGGCCGATGACCTTGTTACCGGCACAACATTGGGCGTACAGCTTCTCAATTGGTGCTGAAGACATAGATAGCATCACCAACCTCCTGCTGGAAAAAGAGATGCCCTTGTCCAGCGTAGAGCTTGCCACTGCGATAATCAGACAGCGCGAAGAAAACATCAAACGACAGCTTGAGCAACAATATCAAGGCACCAAGGTGTACCAGCCTTGCGGAAGCTTCGCAGTTGGAGATCGTTTAACCTTCTCGCAAATGAACTACCGTACTGCCACCGTTGTCGGATTGCGAGACGGCAAGAACAATAATGTGGGCCCGTTCAAAGTCGCGTCAGTTGCATTTGACGACGCGGCTTCTTTGCCGGATGCGCGCCCGCGTGAATTTGCCACGGAGTATAGCGGGGAGCACCCCCTCAACGAGCCCGACAACAACCATCACCCCGGTAATTCACACAGCGAATTCACTGTAGATGACATCGTCAATGCCCCGGAAGTGACGATTATCCAACAAGTGAATGACGCTCTGGAAAAGAACCCCGATCTGGTTCGGATCGCGGGGACCTGGTTTGTGCGCGAACTTATGCAAGAGGTTGACATCGGGCACATGCATTTGTCGGAAGCAGTCTTGGACATGCACGGGGGAGGGCCATTGGGGCCCGATGAAATCCTGGAACAGATTGGCGGACTTGGGGATTCACCGCAACCCTTGCAAGTCTTTTCCTTGAATTACGCCATGAACCAGGATGAACGATTTGACGAAGTGGGACCCGCCGGCATCATACTTTGGCATTTGACCCGCCTGCTGCCCCGGATGGTGCGGCAGGTACCCAAGATTCTGCAGTACCTACCGGTCGAGTATGATCGGAGTCTGCTCAAGAACGAAATGCTGCAACTGGAATATGATTTGGACGACGAGCATTCGCCCTTGAAATCCGCTCCACCCGACGATGAGGTCAGCATTACCTTGACATATCCGCATCGACGCGTAGGCACATTGCCCATCAATTCGGAAACCAAGCACGTTTTCCCGGATGCCAAGACACCGCGCATCGCGATAACGATGGTTGACACCTTGGATAAAGAGGAATATCCCTGTTGGGTTGTCCATAGGTTCAAATATGTTTATGGCTTGGCCTCGCTATATCAAAAGCACCATCTTCCCGTCGGCGCCTACGTTTATTTGAACCGGACCAGAGACCCCAGTCGATTCGAAATTGAGTTTGACAATTATCGCCCGCGCACCGAATGGATTCCCGTGGTTGAAAGCACAGAGAACGACCAACTCCATTTAAGCACGGCAAAGCGCGCTATCGGCGCTGATTATGATGATATGATTATTGTTGGCGTCAACGTGCTTTCCGAAGTCGATCGCCTGGGTAAGGATGTGCAAAACAAGCAGTTGCCACTTGCTAAGCTATTGCGCAGTCTGATTTCCGAATTAAGCAAGCAGAACCCACAAAAATCGGTACACGCCAAGGTGCTTTACAGTACGATAAACATTTTACGCCGCTGTCCGCCGGGTCCCATTTGCGCCACGCTTGTTGCTAATCCCGAATTTGAGTATGTCGGCGGCAACTATTGGAAACTCAGCGAGTGATCCTAAGGCCATCCACATGTCTCTCAACTATCTGATCAAGCCCAGCATAAAAACCAAATTCCGTATCGACTATGATTGGTGGGAGTCGAGTCGAGACGATTTACATGTTTATCTGCTTACGCACCTAACGCGCGAGCAACAGAGAGAGCTTGAGCAGAAAGACTTATACGAGTCCTTTGACTACGTCGACCCACAGACAGGAGAAGTTTTCCAGTTGGACACATTGGGGTTGGCGATCAGGGAGTCATCGCAAAGGGAGGATTTTATTAGCGAGCACATTGGCCTCATTGATAGCGTTTTTCGCGCCTTGCTCGTCAATGGCAACCAACCCCTGAATCCGCTCGAGCTAGCGGAAATCACCGGAAGGGACGCCGCCACGATTCTCAAGACCATAGGCGGTGTGCGCATCTACCGCGGTATCCGCCCCCATCACCCGACAGACGGGGAATAGTCCATGGCGCGGGTGATCAACACAAACAGTCCTGGCAAACGTCGTAACGCACACATGAGAACCGTCGCCGAGATTCTGCGGCATCTTGGGCAAAAGACAGCGATAGATGACAGCTCCAAGGATATGGTAGCTGTAGTCATTTTCAGTTTGCGAGCTATTGAGGCTACGGTTGAGGAATCGGCCGTCGCCTGGGAGAAACGTGGTTATTGGAAAAAAGCCGATGACTTCCAGCAAAAATGGTGGTGGTGTTCACTTTCATCGATTGCCTTGGAAAAACTGGTCAGAAGTGACAATTGGGAACAGATCCCGGAAGCCATGGTCAAGCTTTTCCCGCATTTTTCCGATATCAAGATCAACAGACTTACGCGCGATCCAAGCGACTGGATCGGTATGTACAGCAAGCTCATGCGCGAGAAGACGCATTAACTAGCTCGCAGCCCGGTGACTGCCCCGTCGGCCAGGTAATAGCAAGATAATCCTCCGTCGCTTCCCAAAATAGGAATTAGACACTTTATTGATTCCTCGTCGAAGCGCCATTATATGGGCAATATGTACAAGCCTTTGTAGATACTATATAATTCAACTTAAGCATGGTGGCGCCCGTCGCCAATATGCAAACCGTCGTAGGACTGGACTCAAGGCTTGTCATGGCTACAGAAGAACCTGTGCTGGCGAAGACCAACGCCGAATTGCGGATAGAGCGCCTAAGCTGGTTTGGATTGGTCGGCGTTTTGGTCTTCCCTAGCATCGTACCAGACTGGCTAACGCTGCATAACGCGCTTAGCCCCTTTTTTGCCGGACTCGTACTAATCGCCTCTGGAATATACCAGCATCGTCAGAAGTGGCGTGTTAGTTTCTCGACCTGGGTCGCTGGAACGACAAGTTTTGGGATAGCAATCTACAGCCTGCTGGAACGACCGGAATTAGACATGACATTTCCAGTTGTCTTGCTCGCTGTTTTTGTGATCGGGATTGGCATTTTTGTCAATGAGACTTAAGCAATTTTGAATTGCTGTCAGCACTGGAAGGCGTCATGAGTAGATCTAGCGCACAAGAGATCACGGTAGAAGAAGTTCGCAAGTTAGCGCTACCGTTGAGCACGTATATTCTGTCGGGCGAAGGTCTGCTGGACCGCCCGGTGACATGGACAACGGTAATCCATCCTGAAGACGATATCTCCTCCAAGCAAGTGCAAAAGCGCGAGCTTGTCTTGATAGCGCCGGTTAACAATCCGCCAAAGGCGCATGGAGACACCGAACTGATCCAGTGGTGCGCCGGAGTGCAGGCCTCAGCGGTTGCGTTTTGCGGCGCGGTAAGCGCCTCCGCCCTAGCCGAGGCAAAAGCTCGAAACCTTCCCGTCTTAAACGTAACCAGCAATGTGCGCATTCGTGACATCGAGAAGACGATTATCAGCCTGCTGGTCAATCGCAAGGGACAAGTTGAACGCCGCGCGACCCAGATTTATCGCCAACTGACCCAGATTTCTTCGCGCAACGAAGGAATGAACGAATTAATCGCTGCCATGGCGCGTTTGACCAAAAAAGCCGTCGTCATTCACGACAAGCGCTTGCATCCGCTTTCGCATAAGATCCAGCCCGAATTCGTTGAAATTTGGGATGACATCGAGTTCTTTTTGAAAAAGCAGGACAATCTGCCGGTCGAATTGCATGATCGGCACCGCGTCGTCGAGATTGATCCGCCAGTGCTCATGCAAGCGCTGCCAATATCCGGCGTTGCGCGCTTGGTTGCGCCGGTGATCAACAAGGGCGTTGGCCGCGGTTACTTGTCAATCATCGGTCGCGAAGGCGATCTCGATGAAATTGACCAGTTGGTTTGCGAGCATGGCGCGGCTGCCTGTGCATTGGAAATGGCAAAGCAGAAAGCAGTAAATGAAACGGAGAAGCGCCTGCGCGGTACCTTCCTTGATCGACTGTTGCTTGGCGATGTTAGTCAGCAGGAGGCGGTTCGCCAGGGCGAGCGGTTCAATCACGACATGACACAAACACATATCGCCTTTGTTTTGTCTTGGCGCGGCGAAAGCCGTCCCTCGCTGAGGCGTTTGGAAACCACGGTGAATACCATCATCGCAAGCCGCAATAGTTCCGCACTTGTCTGGACCAGAGAAAAAGAAGGTCAAGTCGTCGTCTTCCACGCGACTGATTATACCGACCCCGTCGATCAGAGTATGGAACTGTCCAATGCCTTCAGTAAAGAGTTAAACCGTCAATATCCACAATACCGCATTGCCATTGGCTTGGGCCAGATCGCACGGGATATCAACGGCTGGCGCAGCAGTTACCGGGACGCTGTGCAAGCCATGGAGTTGGCCGAGCGCCTGCAAACCGACTCGCCACTCTATATAGGCGACCTGGGCGTATATCAACTCATCCTGAGCCTCTCCGACAGAGAAAAGCTAAGCTACTTCTGCGAGGATACGCTTGGTCCCTTAATGGACTATGATATGCGCCAGAATGCTGACTTGATCAAGACATTGGAGGCGTTTTTCAATTGCCACGGCAATCTGTCGCAAACGGCGGAATCCCTGATCGTCCATCGCAACACGCTGCTTTACCGCATGAATCGCATTAACGAAATAGCCGCTATTGACCTGAACAGGCCAGAAACGCGTCTGGCATTGCACCTTGCGCTGACCATCAGACGATTGCTCGCTCTCAGTTAATTCACTCAGAAAGGAGTTCGTTTCCGTCGCAATGGCTCATCATTGTAGCAAACTGGCTTCCCAGTTTCTGGTTGTCCATAACAAGTTTGAGCCTGCGCTCGTTGTGTATTTTACCCAAGCGTACGGTGGAATTGTCCATAATTTCTAGCAATAGTGCCGCCGATCAGTTCTGGTATAATGCAGTATACATACTGTGCAAAGTGACAAAAGTCAAACAATAGTTTTACTGTACTGGATTCATGATAAGTCCTCAAAGACGCTTGTTTTGTTGTGCGACGACACTGGTCGTTAGGAGGAAATGAGATGACTCTTTCCCAGAACGATAACTTTGCCGACCTTCATCGCATCGATCGCGATCATCGTGACGCGTGCGCGCTTATTTGTTCCGTGCGTAAAGGCGGACAGGCCACGCATGGCAACGTAAAACGAACAATAGAAGCATTGACGCGCATGGGCCATCGTACCGGTTACATCAATGGCGAAGGCGATGGCGTCGGCGTATTGACGGATATCCCCCGTCAGCTCTGGACCAAGTGGCTAGCCGAAGCCGGGCTAAGATCTTCATTGGCGACCGACCGCAATTTCTGGGTTGCCCACCTGATGATTCCCGCTACCGATCGCGCGCGATCCCAGAATATCATTGATCAGATCTGCCGCCATATCAGCGAAGCGGGTCTGCATATATTGATCGACCGCAGCAGCCGCGTGAATTCCCAGGTGCTGGGGCCAAATGCGGAAAAGAATGAGCCTGTCTTTTGGCAGATCGCCGGCATCAACGGTCAAGTGCCATCTGCAAAGCTGGATGCTACGCTTTTCGAACTGCAGGTCCAGTTGGAGAACGATCTTGGCGTGCATTTTCCATCGTTCTCCTCGCACAGCGTGGTCTACAAAGTGCAAGGCACCATCGAGATTCTGCGACGCTACTACCCGGAATTGCGTGATCCCGACTACGCTTCGTCGCTAACCATGGGACACGCTCGATACAGCACAAATACCAATCCGATTTTTGAACGCGCGCAGCCCTTCTGTCTGATTGGACACAATGGCGAATTCAATACCATTTCCCGTTTCCGGCTGGAATCGGAAATGTTAAAGATACCTATGGTGGAAAACGGATCGGACTCCCAGGATGTCGACCGGACTATCTATGCATTGTGTATGCGTCACGGACTCGACCTGATCGAAGCCATGGAACACGTTTTCCCCCCATTCAGCCACGATCTGATTCAGGACGCGCCGGAAATCCACGATATGTACGACGAAATCCGGCAATCATTTGGCCCCTTCGCCCAGGGTCCGGCTGCTGTCGCCTCTCGATTGGGCAACCTGGCAGTATTCAGCGTTGACGCGCTGGGGTTGCGGCCGCTCTGGTTCGGGGAAACCGAGAAAGAATATTTTGTTTCATCAGAACGCGGCGTTTATCCTCTGGACTCCATGTCTGTCAGCCCCAAACCGATGGCGCCTGGCGAAAAGATCGCTCTTGAGATCAACACTGGTCACTCGATTCGGGTTCTCGACTATCCCGCTATTCAGCGATATGTCTACAACAAGTACCGGGACCGCCAGCCCGGCGGAACGCCCGGGGGCGACATTTGGGTTTCCGGCTCAGGCAATGGTCTCGAAGCGCCAAGCGGCAACTACCCGATGCCCCCAACATTGGACGGCGGCCGACAATTACAAATGG
The DNA here is from genome assembly GCA_011525385.1 of Chloroflexota bacterium. Taxonomy (GTDB): domain Bacteria; phylum Chloroflexota; class Anaerolineae; order Aggregatilineales; family Phototrophicaceae; genus UBA6055. The sequence continues at coordinate 29,210 of WTGF01000059.1, forward strand.
AGACGGCGCCAGTAGCCGTGTTGGAGAAAGCGCCCGAAGTTCGCAAGACTGCCGCCAAGTTGCCTTGGTCGGATTCACCGGTCAAAGTCAATGCCGCTGTCATGTCCGGTTTCGGTTGGGAGCGTTACCACGTTGAAGTTATGTCGTCGCTGGCTGAAAACGCCAAGGAGCAAATTGGCAGTCTCGGTTGGGACGGTCCTGTGGCCGCCCTGAGCAACCTGCGCGTCAATTTGGCGGATTATTTCAAAGAGACAATCGCTGTCGTGACCAACCCGTCAATTGATCGCGAACGTGAGCAATCACAGTTTTCGTCACAGGTACTCATTGGCGCTCGCCCGGAAATCGCTCTTGGACGAAACGATGAAGCGACCTTAATCCGCCTGGAAATCCCGCTGCTGCTTGAATCAATACCCGACTTTGAAGATACTGCGCTGCTCCGCGATATCGCATCGCAATATGGCACCATGATGATCGAAGATCTGGCCGAGGTCTTTGAAGATCGGGTCAGTTACCTGTCTATGGGCTGCCCTGCCGACACTCCATTCGACCAAGCCATCGAAATGCTTCAGCAGCGGGCGGTTGAGGATGTACTGGCCGGCGTTCAATGCATCATTCTCGACGACAATAAGGTGGCGTCGGGCGAGCAATTGTTCATTGATCCATTGTTGGCGACTGCTGCCGTGGACAAAGCCTTGAGACTGGCGGACCATTCGCCGAACCTTCGCAGACGGGTTGGATTGGTGGTTCGCTCGGGCGCGCTCCGCGACATGCACGACCTGTCAATTTGCCTCAGCCTGGGCGCGAACGCCATATTGCCTTACGCAATGTACGCCGTCTGTTTGGGCACCGCCCCGCGCGGCAGCAAGAATCCGCTGACAAATGACCATATCAAGACTTATCTCGGCAATTCGCTGAAGGCGATCCATGGCGCGCTCCAGAAGATCACGTCCACTGTAGGCTGTCACGAATTGCGCGGATACGGACATAGCTTCAGTTCGATCGGATTATCCAAGAACCTGGTCAACCTGCTGGGAACGCCGAACTACTTCGGCTCGACTGGTCGAGGCTTAACCTGGACCGCGCTGATGAATGACGCCGAAGAGCGCGCCAAGGAATTTCGTGGCGAGGTGCGCGCGCGCTTGAAAAACCCCGAACGCTTTTATCCAAAGATGTGGAAGAAAGCGGAGGCGGTCGCTCATGGTGAATTGGCATTCGAAGAATACACCGACACGCTTATGAGCCTGGAAGACAGAATGCCTGTCTCTATCAGGCACATAATGTCATTGAAAGAGAGCCCGACGCCCTTAAACCCGGACGATGTTGATATCAGCATCAAGGGATATGACATGCCGGTTTTGATCAGCGCCATGTCCTTTGGGTCGCAGGGTGAACTAGCTTATCGCTCCTATTTTGAAGCAGCTCACCAGCTCAACATTATCTGTATGAACGGCGAGGGTGGCGAGATTCACGACTTGCTGGGCAAGTATCCTCGCAACCGCGGGCAACAAGTGGCCTCAGGCCGTTTTGGCGTCAACATCGCCTTCTTGAACAGCGCGGACTATATCGAGATCAAAATCGGACAAGGGGCCAAACCAGGCGAAGGCGGCCACCTGCCCGGCTACAAGGTTACCGAGCAGATTGCCGCCGTCCGCAGCACAACACCAGGTATCGGTTTGATCTCTCCCAGCAATAATCACGATTTGTACTCAATTGAAGACTTGGCGCAATTGATCGATGAACTCAAGACCGCCAATCCGCACGCCAAGGTTTCGGTCAAGCTGCCAGTGGTGCCCGGCATCGGCATTATCGCGGTTGGCGTGGCCAAGGCGGGCGCCGACATCATCACCATCACGGGTTATACGGGCAGTACCGGCGCCGCGCGCGCGCACGCCTTGCGCCACGTTGGCTTGCCGGCCGAGATCGGTGTCTGGATGGCGCATCGCCATCTCATCCACAGTGGATTGCGCGACGATGTGGAAATCTGGGTTGACGGGGGCATGAAAAGCGGCCGCGATGTCATAAAGATGGTCTGCCTGGGCGCAAACCGCGCGGGCTTCGCCACTCTGGCAATGGTAGCCGTCGGTTGCACCATTTGCCGCGGCTGCCATGACGGCACATGCCACGTCGGTATTACAACACATGTCAAAACCAAGGAAGAGGCTGAAAAGCGCAATTTCAAGGCATTCCGCCCCTTTGAGGAACGCGGATCGGCGGAAAGCATCGTCACCATGTTTGACGCCCTGGGTGATGACATCCGCAAGTGGCTGGCGAAGATGGGCGTCAGCAATTTGCAGGATATAGTCGGTCGAGCCGACTTGCTGGTACAGCGCTCGCATCATGACCGCATTGACCTGACTGATTTGCTACGTTCGGTACCGGGCGTACAGAAACATCGCGCCCAACCCGGCGGGCGTCGTGTCACACGGCCGCGCAACACGGTTAGCAAGCAAATAACCGATATCGTTGCCGAGTACGTCAGCAAGGGAGAATACGAACTTACCTATGATGATGAGCAGGTCATGGCGATGGATCGAGCCTTGGGCACGCATCTCGCGGGGGCCCTCCAGCGCCAATCCATTGCACATGGTGACCGGATACGCGCCATTAATCTTAGCTTCAGTAATTCAGCGATTCCAGGCAATGGCCTGGCCGCGTTCCTGGATGATCCTGTAAACGTTCTGGTCGAAGGCGGCGCGCAGGACGGCGTGGGGAAATGCGCTGTAGGCAGCAAGATCTCCATTTTGAAAGGCTTGAATCACAATGGGCGTCGTTTGGACGGCTCAGTCGGCAAGAGCTTCGCTTATGGCGCGCAAGGCGGCCTTTTTATCGTGCAAGGCAACGCCGATACACGAGCCTGCATCCGCATGAGCGGCGCCGACGTGGTCTTTGGAGGCGAAATCACTGAACCCTTGCAGGACGGTCTCGGGGGTTTGGGCGCGCGCGCCAACCTTAAGGGATATGCCTTCGAGTATATGACATCCGGACGCGCGGTCGTCTTGGGCGATCCCGGACCTTGGATGTGCGCCGGCATGACCGGTGGAGTCGTATATCAGCGCGTTCAGCCGGAAATGAATCTGACTGTAGACGCTATCAGACACCGTATCGCTCCTGGATCCGTGGTCGAGGCGCAACCCTTAGACGACGAGGGACACCAGGATGTGCGCGAACTTTTGAATGCGTATATCCGTACGCTCGAGGAGAATCATCAATCGCAGACCGCGGAGCCGCTCTATGCCCTGCTGAAGCGCCCCGAAGAGCACTTCGTAAAGATTGCGCCGCCAGTCGCGCGCAACATCGTCAACGAAAGCTAGTCGAATCAAAAGCTGCCGGCAGCTTCCCAGCAATACGATTACCTGAGGTTTTTGCTCATGCCGTCGTGGCTTGGCCGGGAATCGTCGCCAGCACGCGCTGGGTCTTGAGCGCCAAGTGCAAGATAAGACGATTGTCCGAGTCGTCCAGGTCCATCTTGGTGAGTTCGCCTATGCGTTCCAGACGATAGACCAGAGTATTGCGGTGCACATCGAGGGCTTGCGCCGCCTTCGCCAGATTTCCGTTCGCTTCAAAGAATCCACTCAAAGTCCGAATCAGGTCGCTTTGTTTGCGTTTGTCGTGCTCAACTAGCGGACCCAAAGCGTCGTTGTAGAACTGGTGAAGATTGTCCAAGTTCCGTTCCTTCAAAGCTAGAAGCAACTGAAACAATTTGAGATCGCCGTAGAATGTCGTAGTATCGCAGTCGCTAAGCTGGTAGGAAATGCCAACAGCGTCCTTGGCCTCGCGGTAGGCGTCCCGTAACATGGAAAGCCCCGTCGCGGGACGACTTATGCCCGCCGCAATCAGGCCATTTGAAAGGCGGCTTGAGATTTGCCCACGTACATTTTCGATAATCGTACGCGTTCTCGACAGTCCAGCAGCATCATCTCCGTCCAGTGGATACAAGACCACGATCACATCTACATATTGTCCAACAGCGCCGTTTATCCGGCGGCGCGACATATCGTCGCGCACCAGCGAAATTAATGGCTCCAGGGAAAGCGACTGGCCGGCCTCCGTGATCGCGCGAAATACGGAAACAACGTAGGAAGAGCCGGGTTGAAAGCCCGCCTGCTGCGCGCGAGTGCGCAACAAGTCCTCATCCGCCGGCGTTCCGCTAAGCCACATCTGGATCCAGTCGCCTCGCGCCTGCTCAACGGCCGAAGCGATTGCGCGGTTCTTCGCCATTTCTATCGCGCAAACGTCGGCGCCATAGGCCAAGACCAAGCGGCCGAATTCATCCAGTTCACTCTTTTGATCCACCAGCGAAAGATAACCCGCCACGCGCTTTTCCACCTTTAGCACCGTTGTGAAACCCAAGGGGCTTGGGGTGATCAACCCTTGGCTGGACGGCGCTTCCTGACCCAACCAGGTTTGAAAATCTCCCAAAGGCAATTCCGCGGGTGGATAGCGGCCGTTCAGGCCGCGGCGACCAATATTGGGATAGATCTGGGAAATCATCAGACCAGCATCGTCGTGAATGACAATGGGCTTTCCCGTCGAACGGGACATAACTTGCAGGAGACTGCCAAGATCTCGATTCTCAGCAGCCAACCGCGTCAATTGCCGTTGGATCTCGATGGCTCTCTCGGTCAGACGCGCGGATTGGTTCAATAGCAGAGAATTCACTGCGCGTTCAACAGTCGTCAAGCTGGTATCCAAGGGTACCGATACCAAAACCGTCCCGCATTCGTTTGCGGCGTCTTTAGCGCTCTGGCTGGTTTCGCCCGTCGCTAGAACCGCATTGACACCGATATCTGACAAGAGACGAATCACGCCCGCCAAACGCAGCCGATCATCAAAGCTGCGCAAAACGTCCATAGATACCAGCGCCAGCTCCCCACCGTAAATGTCAGGGAAAACGGGCGGTTGCGCGCGAATAGTGACCGACCAATTCACTTGCGTTTCCGGATCACCGGCTACAATGCTCGCGCCCAATGGTAAAGAATACCTAAGCAAGGACTGAATTGAAGCGGTGTTTTTATCTGACATGGCTAGATTCCTGAACGCCTGAATAAAGCAAAATAGCGCCTGGCCAATATCTGATTGGCAGAAATAACAAATCGGCGCTACTAATTTGTACCTTATAACCAATAACTTAACATATTGCTAGCCAAAAAGATAGGGCGAACGCTGCTTGCAGCGTCACCCTAAGACATTTCTTAGCCAAATATGCCAATTCAGTTGGATAATCTTACAGCAATTGTCAGCGTTTCACCTTTGATTTCTACGCTTTCGCTGACGAAATCGCCGGAGGGATTCCCAGGCTGCAAATCGTCTGCCAAGGTCTCTTGGCTGATATAACCACTGAAGAGTTGCATGACAGCATCAATGGCGTCCGACGCATCACAATAGACAATGCTGATACGGTCGTCCAATTCGAAATCCGCGACTTTGCGCAAGTTCTGGATCCGTCTGACCAGCTCACGCGCCAGTCCTTCTTCCACCAGGTCTGACGACAAACGCGTATCCAGGACCACCATATATCCGCCGTCTTCAACTGCGCCTTCCGGCGTCTCGACCGTGACCTTAACCTCGCATTCGGCATTGGCTATGTCATAGGTCTTGCCCTCGAGCTCGACGGTGATATCTTCCCCCGCCAGCAGGCGCTCGGCATAGGGCGCTACAAAGTCCTGTTCGCCGAACTTGAGCGCCGATTGCAGCGCTTTGAAGTCCTTGCCGAATTTGGGACCCAGGAAACGCGGCAATGGATTGAGGCTGTAGACGCTGGTCGCTGCAAATCGATCCACATCGTCCGCGCCCATGACCTTGATGTCTTTCAAATTCAACTCGCTCTTGATCAACTCCGCATAGCGCTCAATTGTTTCCGCCTCGGCCAGATCGCGCGTCGCGAATTGGGCGCTGGCTAGAGGTTGCCGAACGCCTATTTGCGCCGCGTTACGCGCTGACAATCCCAAGCTCACCAAGCGCTGTACCAGGGCCATTTCCGATATGAGCTCGTCGACGATCAAAGTTTCATCGCAATTCGGCCATGCAGACAAATGCACGCTGTCTGCCGGAGAGCCATCTTGCTCGCCTACCAGATTGCGATACAGTTCTTCGCTCAAAAATGGCATCGTCGGAGCCAGCAATTTAGCCAAGGTTGTCAGCACCTCGTACAAAGTGGCGTAAGCCGAGCGTTTGCTCGCGTCCACATCGCTCTTCCAGAACCGTTCACGGCTCAGTCGAACGTACCAATTGCTCAATCGCTCTACAAACTCTTCCACGGGACGCGTCGCGGCAACTGCATCGTAGTTCTCGTAGGCATCGGTCACGGTCTTGATCAGACTGTGCAATTCCGCCAACACCCAGCGATCCAGCAATTCCCGATCGGCAGGCGCAGGCGCCTTCATCGCCGGCGTCCATGAATCTATGTTGGCGTAAGTTACGAAGAAGCTGTAGGTATTCCACAGCGTGGACCAGAACTTCTTGATGACTTCGCTCACCAGATTCTTGGAAAAACGACGGGGCTCGCCCGGCGGCCCGGAGGTATAGAGATACCAGCGAAAAGCATCTGCGCCCGCTTCTTCCAGCACCTCCCAGGGGTCGACGACATTGCCTTTGCTCGTCGACATCTTTTGGCCTTTTTCGTCGAGGATGTGCCCAAGCGAGATGACGTTTTTGAAGGCAACTGAATCGAACAACATGGCGCCGATCGCGTGAAGGCTATAGAACCAGCCACGCGTTTGGTCGACGGCTTCACAGATGTAGTCCGCCGGATGTTGTTCTTCAAGTAAATCTCTGTTCTTCTGAGGATACGCCCACTGCGCTACCTGCATCGCTCCGCTGTCGAACCAGACGTCGATCACTTCCGGCACACGGCGCATGGTGCCGCCTTCGCCGCTGGGATTGTCGAAACTGACTTCGTCGACATAGGGTCTATGCAAATCCAGTTCGCTCAAGTCTTCTCCGGCCAGTTCGCTTAACTCCCCAACGCTGCCAACGCATAGCATTTCCCCGGTTTGGTCGTCAACCCAGACCGGCAAAGGCGTGCCCCAGTAGCGCTCCCGCCCCAGGGACCACTCCTTGAGATCCTCGAGCCAGTTGCCAAAGCGACCGTCCTTCAGGTGCTCGGGCACCCAGTTTATGGTCTGATTGAGATCAATCATTGTCTGCTTATATTTCAGAGTGTCGATGAACCAGGTCTCGCGCGCGAAGTACATCAGCGGAGTATCATCGCGCCAGTTGTGGGGATAGGTATGCTCGTATTTCTCGTTCCGGTACATCAAGCCACGTTCTATCAGATCCGCGATAATTGCCTTATCGGCATCTTTGAACCACATACCGCGAAAATTGGCGCAGGCATCAACAAAACATCCGGTCTCGTCCACCGTGATCAGAACCGGCAAGTCGTGTTTTCTTCCCGTTTCCAGGTCGTCCACACCATAAGCCGGCGCTGTATGCACGATGCCTGTACCGTCCTCCGTGCTCACATAGTCGGCGGGCACCACATAGGCGTAGTCGTTTTCCACGGGCAAGAAGGTATAGAGCGGATGATAGCGCCAGCCTAGCAAGTCCTTGCCCTTGAGACGCCGGACCACTCTGTAATCGATATCTCCGTCCAGTACCTTTTCCATGAGCGCTTCGGCCAGGATCAGTTGCTCGGCGCCCTCGTCATCCGAGGCAGGGCCTGCGACCTGTACATAGTCAACATCCGCGCCAACCGCCAGCGCGGCGTTGGCCGGCAAGGTCCAAGGCGTTGTCGTCCAGGCCAGCAGATAGACACCCGGCTGGTCCTTGAGCGGGAAGCGTACAAATATGCTGGGATCAACGATGGTCTTGTAGCCGAGCGAAACCTCGTGGCTGCTCAAAGGTGTGCCGGAGGTGGGGCTGTATGGCACTACTTTGTAACCGCGATAGAGCAAGCCCTTGTTCCAAAACTCCTTGAGGATCCACCAGACGCTCTCAATGTATTCATTCGAGAATGTCACATAGGCGTCGTCAATGTTCACCCAGAATGCGATGCGCTCGGTGAACTTCTCCCATTCGATGATGTGGCGAAAAACGGTGGAACGGCATAATTCGTTGAATTTCGCGATGCCGTATTCTTCAATCTGGCTCTTATTGTCGAAGCCAAGCTCCCTTTCGACCGCGATTTCCACCGGTAGACCGTGCGTGTCCCATCCGCCCCGCCGCAGACAGTAAAATCCGTTCATCACCTTGTAGCGCGGGAACATATCCTTGAATGCCCGCGCCAAGACGTGATGACTTGCCGGTTTGCCGTTGGCCGTCGGCGGTCCTTCATAAAACACGTATCGAGGAGCATCTTCGCGCCCTTCGGTGGTGCGCTCAAATACGCGGTTGAAGCGCCAAAAATCCAGTTGCCTCTGTTCGAGTTTGTTGATGCTCTCGCTATTGATCTTCGAGTTTACTGCCCTAAACATGACGAAGTTCTCTCCATGATAGTGATACGAATCGACAACTTGCAAAGAATCGGACTATCAGCCCTATATTCGCATCACTATGGCAATGACCCGCGGTGCGAGCGATTCGCGCGGCGACACCACGTTTCCACCTCCCCTAGGCTCCGAATAACGCAGAAATTATGGCTTACTGTGGCAGATTTCGATAGGGTGAAAACGGCGCTCACGCTCAGGCTTGCAGAGCGTTTTCGCCAGGCTGGCCAGCTTCGGGAGATACAGCGCCATCAACAATTCCCTGCAACTGCTCCACCTCATTCAAGATCACCTTGCCGTAGTCCGTTTTCCGATATCTTGCGGCCTCTTCCTGCAAATAGATTATGCTCTCGCGGATCGACTCTTCTGATGGCGGCTGCCCTTTGTTCAGCGCGCTAAGGTAGTGCATCGCCAGCGTCGTCTTGGCCGGCTCATCAAAGGGCAGCTTACAGAATTTGCCAAGATATGTCGCCGCCTTGGAGTGATCGCCCAGATAGTAACAGGCTTGACCCAAATCAAAGTTGACGACATCCGGCGCCCCCAGGGAATAAGCCCGCTCGATGAAATCATATGCTTGAGCATAGTCGCCCAAGACCAGGTTCAGCTTACCGGCCGCATAGAGCGCGTAATGATAGTCCGGCTTGATCTGAAGCGCCCGGTCAATGGCGAGCTCGGCGCGATCAAATTGACCCAACTGCCTGTAACAGTTGCCCAAGAGCGCCAGAGCGTCAACAGACCCTCGCTGGTTTTCCGGGACCGGCTCAAGCAAGTCGCGCGCGGACTCATATTCGCCGCGAAGGTAGTGCTGCTGGGCTTCGTGATAAGGCGAAATAGCGCGACGATTTCCCCAAAAGATCAGCAATTGCAGCGTCAGAAGCAAACCAAAGGCGCCAAGACGAGCTGGCAACTTGATCTCGTCCGGACCAACAAAGCCAACAAGCAACAACAGGACGAGAAGAATGACCGCCAAATAGAGCGAGAGCCGAGAAGATCTGTCCCACTCGGGCAGGCGCTTGTAGAGATCACGCAGGAAATGACCGAAGATCATGCCTTTTGCTGCTGCTCTTCGGTATCGGTGATCGCTCGCTCGATTTTTTCGATTTCGTAATTGAGCAAACTGCCGTAGGCAGTTCCTTCCAACGCGCTAAGCGTAGACTTCCAAGCCTGCAGCCCATGTTTAGTACTTATCATGCGCTCGGTGGCGCTGGCCGCGTTTTTCGAATCCCCGATTTTCATGTAGTGTTGCGAAAGATAGTAGTTGACGCGCACGCTGTACATTGAAGGCATCGAAAACAGCACGGCATGCTTGAAGGACTCGATGGCTGAATCGTGCTCGCCCGCCAACTGCTGTATGAAGCCCAGTTCCGCCCAGATAATCGGCTGATCGGGCGACAACTGCGCGGCTGTTTGTAGCGCCATGGCCGCTTCGCCGTAGCTCGCCTGCATGCGATAGCCGTTGGCCAGGGTCATGTAAGCGGCGGCATTCTGCGGGAACATCTGTACAGCTTGATCGGCGGTTGCCTGGGCTTTCGCTAGTTGCCCGTTGTAGGCATAGGCGCTTGTCAGGAGCATGAGCAGGTCCGGCGTGATCTTGCCGCCGGCCAATACGCGTTCTAACAGTTGTATTGCCTGCGGAAACTGCAGTTTCTGGATTAGACGATAAGCTTCGCCGTATCCAGCGCCGTACTGCCGGGACTGTCGCGCCAACAAGATCCCGACGAGCAAGAAGCCGAGAACGATCATGCTCGCGGACAAGCAGAGGCCCGCCAGCGACAATTGCGCTACGGGTGACAGGTAGGGATCAAGTGGCTGTGTCATCCCGCTGGCAAATTCAATCGCCACGCCCAGGACAAAAACGACAATTCCCAGCAGCGCCAGCGCAACGGATACGAAGACCGCTATCCACGCGATTAACCGGCGGACCGACATCATAATCCTCCAACCAGCGTTGTCTCCAGGTCTTTTTCATCCCGAATCAGATCGCGGGCGTAGTCGATATCTTCGCTTAGCACGTCTCGCAAGGCATGCGCCTCATCAGCGCTCATAATGACCTGCCACTCTTCCAGGCCGGACTTTTCCCTCTTCATCGCATCCAGTGCCTGTGCCGCCCCAACTGAATCACCCAGCCGCAGATGGGCTCTCAATAAGTATAGATGAGCTAGCAGCCGGTGTCGAGAATCAGGCATCTTTAGCGCCAAGGCTGAGCGGAGGTGTTCAACAGCGCCTTCACTACGTTGCAAGCGGTCTTCGATCATGCCAAGGTTGTACGCAGCTACCCACTCTTTCGGGGACATTTCGTATGCGGTCTCTGCTGCCTCAAATGCCTTCTGATAATTGCCTCCCTGCAATTCCACTTCCGCCAAGCCATTATATGCAACCGCAGTTTGCTCCTGCAATTTGATCATGCTGCGATAGTCCTGCTTCGCGGCTTCAAGCTTTCCCGCCAGGCGGTAGAGTTCCGCCCGGAATCGATAATGCTCGCCACGCGAAGGTTCGAGCTTGATCTGAGCAGTGATCGACTTGATGGCAGCTGCATAATCTCCCTTGCGCATGGCGCGAACGGCGCGCTTGTAATTCTGAGGTCCCCCCGTGCTGTTAAACACAAAGATTCCGGCGACGATCCAGCCGATGCCGGCGCCTGCAAACAGTCCAGTCAAGTGAGGCAGAAGGGTCGAAGCAATGACGATAGCCAAAGTTGCGGGCACGATCACCGCCAACCAGCGAAGGCGTTCTTCACGTGTTAAACGACCTAGGATCAAGTAGGATGCCCCCGCGAGAAAAACCACGAGCAGGAAACTTTGCGCTGCTGTAGCCCAGTAGAGCCCATCCGCCACGATATTCAACAATAGACTGGCAATACCAGTAAGTCCAAGAAGAACAAATAAGGCCTTGAATCTGGCCGGACCGAGGAAAATTCGAAAGCGCCTAATCATTCGCCATTGCTTTCCGGGAACGCTTGCCTTGGCCACTGCAACTATGGGCGGCGCGCATAGTTGCTGACAGTTACCGAGAATTCATGCTGCTTGAACGCGTTTATTCGTTTGATGACAATGCCCTGCTCGTCGACCCAGTAAGACGCCGCTTTATCGACGTAGCGGAATCGCTGCGTCACGATTTCACGCTTGCCCAAGGCCACGCGATCACTACCCAGACACTCCACCGGCGCTTCCACGATGCGCGTTACCCCGGGGAATAACTGCGCATGTTCAAACATCGGCACAAAAACAGAGACCGGTTTTCCCTTGTATTCCGACAGCGCGCAGAGCGTTCTCCCACGCATGATTAGAAGCGGGATATCCAGCAAAACCTCGGGCGCAATCTCTCGTTCAAGATAGCTTCGTAGCGCCCCGTTCAATCGGTAGCCAACCTGCATCACCTGGTCAACCAAGCTGTAGGTAGCGGACAGTGTCCGTATACCGCCTTCGAACTGATCATTTTCATATCTAAGGTCAAATCGAATGATCTCGTCGTCGCGGCTGATCAAAAGCTCTGCTAGAAGCGACTTGCCTTCTTCTTCGCGCGCGTCACTGTCAACACGAACGAACTTGCTGCCATCGCCCAACTCATGAATGGTCCATGATTCCGTCTTGCTTAGCGACCTGCCATCCTTGGCGAACAGGTAATTTCCACTGGCGACAAAACTTTCGTGCGCCTGTACAGGATGCAAATAGCGCATTAGCCGCCGATCTCCACATAGAGCCTCTTGTTGATGCCGCCCTTGCTCTTGTATTTGCTGATCTTTATCGTGCCAACTTCGCAAGTATTCGCAACATGTGTTCCGCCATCCGCCTGCAGATCAAGTCCGACGATTTCCACCGTACGCACTTCCTTAATCGTCTCCGGCAGCAAATTGATCTTTGTACGAATCAGATCGGGAATCTCAAAGGCGACGCTCCGCGGCAATATCTGAATCTTGACGTCGCGGGCCGCGGCCACTTCCAAATTGATCTTCTCTTCAATTTCCACCACGACTTCCGGCGCCAGCCGTTCAAATTCGAAGTCCATCCTGCCCGACAGAATATCCATATTGCCGCCGGTAACACTGGCCTGGTAGTCGCGCCACACAACGCCGCACAATACATGCATCGCGGTGTGTGTGCGCATCAGTTTGTAGCGCCGCTCCCAGTCGATAACGCCTTGTATGTCGCTACCAACGGGCGGGAGCGGGCCGTCGATGATGTGCAAGTTCCCGCGCATGACCTTGCCAATATCGTATTCGCTCCCCCCGTCCGAGAGCTTGCCGATGTCGCAAGGCTGACCACCGCCGCCGGGATAAAAGGCAGTCCTGTCGAGTTTAACGCCGTTGTTCTTGCTGTCATGAGCCAGGACCTGGGCGTCAAATTCCCTTAGATAGCTGTCCCGAAGATATAGTTGTTCCGTCACCTTCACCTCCCGCAAATCTCGGCGCGCATTCGCAGCATCGTCGCTTTGCCGCCAATGGCCTTCCAAAACTGAATCGCCGCTGGATTCCCCGCGCTGACATGCCATTCAAAATGGCCCACTTTCTGCGTTTGAAACCAGTGGGACATTTTCGCCACCAGCTCTCGCCCCAGCCCTTGGCGGCGGTGTTCGGCCATGACGTAAATGTCAGCCAGCAATCCACTGCGCAGCGGCTGAAACATCTCGGTCGTGATATCGGCCACCAAGCCAAGCGCATAGGCGACAATGTCGCCGTCAACTTCGGCAACCAGAATACGCGTCCAGGGATCGGACAACCGTTGTAGGATCCGCTGCGCGTACAAGTCGGCGCCATCGTCGGCCGCGCGAAACGTGAGTGGATCGAACGCTTGGTGGTATTCCACCATTTCCAACCATAAACAGCCGATTCGGTCCACATCGGCTTCATTCGCCAATCGTATCACAGCCGCTCGGCGGCAGCGATAAGGTCTACCGCGCTCATACAAAATAACAAGCCTTCTCCTTGCGTGAGCAAAAGGTCTATTAAAATAGAGCTAACCAATTCTGATTAAATCGTGTACGCGCGCCTTGCGCCCTCCAGAAGGCCTCTTCAACGGGATAACGAGCCGGTACGTCAACGGTCAAATAAGCAATATCGCGCGCCTGGAGCCATTTACGCGCTTCATCCAACAATGCGCTACTGAGACCGGGACGAGAGTCATGCAGATCAACAGCCATATCAATCACTTTCCCAACGACGACCGGCCCCAGCCCGGCTGGTCCCTCGGAGATCATGATCACCATGTAGCCGCTTATGCTCTCGTTCACCTCCCCTACAAAGAAACCGCATTTGTCGTTCGTCAGCCAGGATCTGGCTCGTCGTTGCCAGTCGAGAATCCGCTCCGGGTTCAATGGCTGAAGATCATCCGACTGCTGTAATAACGACGCGCGCTCGTTCCAAAGTAGAGATGCCTGCCTCAAGTCTCCTTCTACTGCAAAACGTATCGCCAATTGGCGTATCTTGTTCAATCTCATGTCGACGATAGCATATCATTCGCGAAGTTTAGCGGCAAGACAAGATGACACACAAGCGCACAACTGTCGTACCAGAGCCGATTGGTACAGACCGATGATTATGAAGTAGAATATGCTCAACCGAAAGTGCTCTATGTCGATAGGCGAGCAACAGAGTGATAGGAGTTCACATGTCTACCCTACCCACGACAGAACGAGTTGGCAGAGCATGGCGCGCTCATCGCGATGGCAATAACTCCGAAGCGATCAGATTGTTTGAAGAAGTCATTGGCGCCAATCCCGAGAATGTTGACGCGCATTATGGCCTCGGTCTGGCGCACAAAGCGGATGGAAATAACAGCGCCTCAATTGCCGCTTTCCAAAAAGCCCTGAACTTCGCGCAGCAGGCGCTCCATGCCGTGCAAACTACGTCCCACATCGAGGGCCATCACGGCGCCAATGATCTGGATTCCAACGACGATGACCGATTTATGATGCTAACTCGAATGCTGAAGCAGCGTCTCGAGGACGTAGGAGGCGGCGGTTCCTAGACCCTTCCATGCACAAACGCGAGCGCCTCGAACGCGCGATCGCCGGGGAATCGGTTGATCGTCTGCCCGTGTCCTTATGGCGCCATTTTCCCGGCGACGATCAACGCTCGGCGGATTTGGCTCGCTCCATCGTAAGCTATCAGCAAGAATACGACTGGGACTTTGTTCGCGTGATGCCGTCGAACAATTTTCTGGTTGCGGATTACGGCATCCAGGACGCCTGGCTCGGCGATCGACGAGGCAAGCGCGAAACGCAGAAGTTCATCATACAACGCTCCCTTGACTGGACGGCGATACGGCCACTTTCCCCGGAGCGCGGCGCCCTGGCCCAACAGATCGAGTGCTTGTCCCTCGTAAATTCAGCAATTGAAGTCGATGGCATTCCGGTTTTGCAGACCATTTACAGCCCGATGACCCAGGCGGCGCAAATCGCGGGATGCACACAACTGTTAAGAGACATGCGATTGCGCCCGGACAGACTACGGAGCGGGCTCAATGCCTTGACTGAAAGCACACTCCGCTTCCTGGAAGCGATACGAACAAATCCGTCGATTGCCGGCGTCTTCATGGTCTCGTGTTTGGCAAACTACGAGCTAATGTCCGCATTCGAATACAAAGCGACGGCGATGCCATTTAATCGTGCGATTATGGATTTCATCCAACCAGACTGGTGGCTCAATGCAGTGCAGGTTCAGGGTTCGTCCCCGATGTTTGACCTATTTGCCGGTTCTCCCGTGCAGTTTCTTAATTGGGATTTCTCGGATGACAAGAGCGAACTATTACAGATCAAGCTGGCATTTCCAGGCGCCGTCTGCGGTGGTTTGAGCGACTGGCAGCACTTGCACCAAGGCACGCCTGCCCTGCTTCAGTCTGCGATTAGGGACGTCTGGCATCACACGGAGGGACGACGCCTCATACTGGCCGGTAGCGGGGACGGCTTTGTGAGCGCGCCACTGTCAAACCTGCGCGCCGTCCGCGCTAGCGTGGAAAACCTGGCGATCTGATGTCTCTGCGCGTAATCGCTGGCAGCGCCCGCGGCGCTCGGCTAAAAGCCGTCCCCGGGGATACCACCCGCCCGATTATGGATCGGGTCAAAGAAGCCCTCTTCAGCATCATCGGCGACGACATTATGGGCGCGAGCATGCTTGACCTGTTCGCCGGCACGGGCAGCGTCGGCATTGAAGCGCTTAGTCGAGGCGCCGAGCAGGTCCATTTTGTCGACCGCCATCGTGCCGCGCTCCGGACCGTTCGCGAAAACCTCAAGCATACGCGGCTCGAGGCGCGCGCGGTCCTACGGCAACGCGACGCTTTTGACGTGATCAAGCAGCCGCCGGAAAGACGATTCGATTTCATTTACGTCGCGCCGCCGCAATACCTGGGCCATTGGTTGGCAATGCTGAAAGCCCTTGACAGAAACCCGTCTTGGCATCATCCGGAATCGGTTGTAACCGTACAGATTGATCCGCGTGAACTGGAAGATGATATTTGTTTGCGCTACTTACTCGAATATGATCGGCGCGTCTATGGAAGGACGATGCTGCTGTTTTTTGAGTTCGTCGATGCATCGAAAAGAATCGAACGGAATCGAACAGCGCGCTGATTGATGAAGAAGATTCGAACTTAGCTTGATTCGACGCGTCTGCGGAAAATGAACTCTCGCGCCTCTGAAACGCTACGCACTGTGCCGAGGACCTGCGCCTCGCGCAAGGCGCTCAAAAGCTGGCCTACCCTCGGTCCGCGTCTGATGCCAAGCGTTTTCATGATATCATCGCCATCCAGCAGGGGCGGAGGACTGACGACGTCATCATATTGGTTGAACCAGGTATCCAGCAACTCAGTTGCGATATCGACAAAAGCAAGCCAATCCGCTTGCCCCATCTCCGCGCCTTGCCCCCCTAAATATACTGCCGCCGCGAGGAAAATAGCGTCAATCCCCGTTGCGCCTAACCCAAACCAGAAGCGATGACGGGCCAAAGGCGACCACTCTGATTCGTCAAGTATCACGCGATATTTGGATATGGCCAGCGACAGATGACGGCCCTCTTCCAGCGTTAGGCGCAGAGACCCAGAAACAGCTTTTGCCGACAGGGATAATCGCTCTCCATCTCTTGAAGAATCCAGCTCGCCCAGGTTGCTCAAGAGCGCGGCCAGAACTAACAATTCTTTATGTCGTCTCCCGTTGCCATAGCTACGGCTCAAGTGCCCCTGCAGTTGTCCGCGAAAGCGATCCATTTGAATGACAAGCATACCGAGATCAAAGGCGGCCGCGCTGTTGTCTGTACGCCTTTCGCTAACAGCGGTCAAGATGGCGCACATGCGCTCGGTTATTCGCAGGCTACGAGACCGGGCATCCAACTGCTGTGGCGATTTCCCTGTTGCCCCCTTCAAGCCAAACTGATCCGGGAAAATGCGCTGGAGTATCCCCAGGTGTTGCAAGACGCGGAGCCCGCGCGCCGCGTTGTCCAGAGCCAATAATTTGAAAATCTCGTCACGTATTCTTTCGGGCGAAATCTGACTAAGACCGGGGGCAAACCGTCGAACATCGGACAAGGTTGCCGGGTGAATTTTCAAACCAAACTGCGTGCTTTGTCGCACGGCGCGCAGGGCGCGGACGGGATCTTCCTCGATCGCACTTGGCGAGCAGCGTCGTAACACGCGTTCGCGCAGGTCGCGCTCGCCATCAAGCATATCTATCAAACATGACAGGTCGCCGAGCAGGTCAGCGGCCAAGGTATTCACAGTGAAGTCGCGCTTAATGAGATCGTCGTAGAGGGTCGCGCCGCGAAATCGAGCGAAATCGAGCAAAATCGCTCCCGACTCGCGCTTGACGAAGACGCGCGCAACGCCGCGTTCGCGATCCATGATATAAATGTCGGCATCCAGCCAGTTGGCAACATTCTTGGCGATCCCTATCGCATCCCCGTCTACCGCGATATCGACGTCGGTGATTTCCGCACGCTTGTAAGCGTCGCGCACCGCGCCCCCCACGACGTACAGCGGGGTTGCGACTCCCTTGTCGCGAAGCAAGCGCTGCAGATCGTATACAAATTCACTCCATTCCAGGAGGGGGCCAGCGTCACTCATCTAGCAAGGCGTCCTGCCGCGCCACTCCGACAAAGGGAAGGTTGCGGAATCGTTCATCCAGATCGAGCCCATAGCCAAATACGAACTTGTTTTCGATATCGAAACCGACATAATCGACGTCAATCTCGATTTCGCGGCGCGACTGCTTGTTGAGCAAGGCGCAGAGCTTTAGGCTGGCTGGTTCGCGGCTCTTGAGGGTCTTTATGACGAAACTCAGGGTATGCCCGCTATCAATGATGTCCTCGACAACAAGGACGTGTTTGCCCCGGACATCGGTTTGCAGGTCCATATCGATGCGCACGGATCCGGCGGATTTTCGGGCGCCAAGCCCGTAGCTGCTGGCGGCCATGAAATCTATCATATGCGGTACCTGGATATGGCGCGAAAGATCCGTCAGGAACATGATGCCGCCCTTCAGAATGCACAAGAGAAGCAGATCTTCGCAATCGGCGTAATCCCGGTTGAGTGTCTTGCCAAGTTCGGCGATTCGCGCTTGCAGGCGGTCCTCGTCAATAAGAATCTCTTCAAGATATCTTTTGTATGCGGGCGCCATTGGCATTTCGTCCTCTCAACTCTCGATTGTCAGGCCGGTTGCTTGGTAATGCGACTGCAAACTGCGAACGCTGAGCGGGCTTTCGCGCAGTCGCCGAATACCCTGCACCGAAGCCGCCGCCGCGCTCATGGTCGTGATAATCGGTACACCCAAAGCGTAAGCCTGGCTGCGGATGCGAATGCCGTCTTCGTGCGCCTGGCCGCCCCGGGGGGTGTTAATCACCAAATCAACCCCGCCCTCTCGCATCAGGTCCAAGACGTTCGGCGCGCCTTGCGACAGTTTCTTCACAGGATTGACGTCGATTCCCAGGCTGTTCAGCCACCTAGCAGTGCCATCCGTCGCAAGCAGTCGAAAGCCGAATTGAACCAAGTCTCTGGCAATCTTGGCGACAACCGCCTTGTCAAAGTCATTGACGCTGATGAACACGGCGCCGTCCACCGGCAAGGGCGTGCCCGCAGCCGCTTGCGCCTTGACATAGGCGTGACCGAAGGACGATGCGTGACCCATGACCTCGCCCGTCGAGCGCATCTCTGGTCCCAGACGCGCATCGACCCCCGGGAACTTCTGAAAGGGAAACACCGCTTCCTTAACAAAAAAGCCGTCGATAGCGGGTTCGGTAACGAATCCAATCTCTTGAAGCGTCTTGCCCGCGGCGATTTGCGCGGCGTAGCGGGCCAGCGGATGTCCAATAGCCTTGCTGATAAAGGGCACGGTCCGACTGGAGCGCGGATTCACTTCCAGCACGTATACTTCATCATCCTTGACCGCAAACTGTATGTTAAACAGACCCTTGATGCCTAGAGCCACCCCAATGCGCTGAGTATAGTCTCTGATCACATCCAGATGAAAATAACTGATTTTGTAGGGCGGCACAACGCAAGCGGAATCGCCGCTGTGTACACCCGCCTGTTCGATATGCTGCATGATGCCGCCAATTGTAACTTCCCTGCCATCCGCTAGAGCGTCCACATCGACTTCGTAGGCATCGTCCAAGAACTGGTCGATCAACACCGGATGGTCGCCCCAAGTCACGTTATTGTCCAGCCAAGCTAGCAGTTGACACTCGTCAAAGACAATCGCCATGCCACGCCCGCCCAGCACATAACTGGGGCGTACCAGCACCGGATAACCAATGCGACCAGCAGCCAGCGCGGCATCATTTCTCGTACCAATCGTGGCGCCCGCAGGTTGCATGATATTAAGTTCGCCCATGAGAGCATTGAAGCGTTCTCTATCTTCTGCAAGGTCAATCGTATCGACCGACGTGCCCCAAATTGGCGCGCCCATCCGCTGCAGATCACGGGCAATATTGAGGGGACTTTGCCCGCCAAACTGCACCAGTATGCCATCCGGCCTTTCGCGGTCGCAGATGTTCATGACGTCTTCCGCGGTCAGCGGCTCGAAATATAAGCGATCGGCTGTGTCGTAGTCGGTGCTGACCGTCTCCGGATTGCAATTCACCATAATCGTCTCGAAGCCCATCTCCCGCAATGCGAAGCAAGCGTGAACGCAACAGTAATCGAATTCGATGCCTTGTCCAATACGATTGGGGCCGCCACCGAGAATCATCACTTTTCGGGTCGAGACGGGGTCCGCTTCGTCGTCCATTTCATAAGTCGAATAAAGATAAGGTGTGTGCGCCTCGAATTCTGCGGCACAGGTATCGACGCGGTAGAAATTGGCGCAGACGCCCAGCGACTTGCGATGATGTCGAACGGCAAACTCTTCTTCACCTAACAATCCAGCGATATAGGCGTCGCTGAATCCATAGCGTTTCAGCTTATACAAGTCGCGGTAATCCAGATCGGAAAGGCGCAGTCCTTTGTCCAATAGCGTATTGTGGATCGCCATTAACTCGCTCATTTGCTGGACAAACCAGGGATCGAACCGCGTCTGCCGGACGATTTCATCAATTTGGACGTTTTCGCCAATTACCGTCGCCACCTGGAACAAGCGCTGAGCCGTCGGTACGCTGAGCGCTTCCGGCGACAAATGCTCCCGCGCCCCGCTGCCAAAGCCGTCAATACCGATGTCCAGCGAGCGGACCGCTTTCTGCAGCGCTTCGGGAAAAGTCCTGCCAATCGCCATCACCTCGCCCACGGCTTTCATCTGTGGTCCCAATACTGGATCCGCGCCCGCAAACTTCTTGAAATCCCAACGTGGAATCTTGACCACGACATAATCCAGAGACGGCTCGAAGCTGGCAGGCGTCTGTTGGGTGATGTCGTTAGCGATCTCGTCTAACGTATATCCTACCGCAAGCAGAGCAGCGATCTTGGCGATCGGGAAGCCGGTGGCTTTACTAGCCAGCGCCGACGAACGGGATACGCGCGGATTCATCTCGATGACATAGACTTCGCCGTCATCCGGGTTAATGGCAAATTGCACGTTCGCGCCGCCGGTCGTGATGCCTACACGGTCAAATATCATCCGAGACATATTGCGCAATCGCTGCAATTCCTTGTCTGTAAGCGTCTGCGCCGGGGCGATAGTAATGCTGTCACCGGTATGCACACCCATCGGGTCGAGGTTCTCGATCGAACAAACGACGACGAAGTTTCCCTTCGCGTCCCGCATCAGCTCGAGCTCGTATTCTTTCCAGCCAAGCAGGCTCTTGTCCACGAGCACCTGTCCGACCGGGCTCTGACGAATGCCATTTGCCGCCACCTCTCGCAGTTCGTCCTCGCCATAAGCCACACCACCCCCGGCGCCGCCCATCGTGAACGACGGGCGGATCAGAATCGGATAGCCTATATGAGCGGCAAATGACAAGGCCTCCTCGACATTGCCAACCACTTTGCTATCCGGTACGCGCAAGCCGATCTCAGTCATTGTCTCATTGAAAAGTTGCCGGTCCTCCGCGAGTTGAATGCTAGCCAGGGTTGCGCCTATCAACTCCACATCAAATTGTTCCAGCAAGCCCGCCTCTTGCAGTTCCACTGCAAGATTAAGCGCAGTCTGTCCACCAACTGTGGGGAGCAAGGCGTCCGGCCTTTCTTTGGCTATGATCTTTTCGCAGATGTATGTGGTGAGCGGTTCGATATACGTTGCGTCGGCAAATTCGGGATCGGTCATGATCGTCGCCGGGTTGGAGTTAACCAGGACAACACGATATCCTTTTTGCTTCAACGCTTTGCAAGCCTGTACGCCGCTATAATCAAATTCACAGGCTTGTCCAATGACTATCGGTCCGGAACCGATGATCATGATTGTCTTGATATCTGACCGTTTGGGCATTGATTTATTCCATGTCTGGGAGAACTGCTAAACGCGACTAAGAGCAACTAAACCGGGTCTTGAACCGCCGCTACGTATTCATCAAACAGGTACATCGAGTCGTGTGGACCGGGCGAAGCCTCGGGATGGTATTGAACGCTAAAAGTCTTGAACGCTTCGTGGCGCAATCCGGCAACCGTATTGTCGTTCAAGTTGATATGCGTCACTTCGCCACCACCCAGGTCGCTTTCCGCTGAAACTGCGAATCCATGATTGTGCGTCGCTATCTCTACTTCGTCGTTGTGCAGATTCTTCACCGGTTGATTGCCCCCACGGTGTCCGAAGCGCATTTTTTCGGTTTTCCCTCCCAGCGCCAGCGCAAGTATCTGGTGGCCGAGGCAAATGCCGAAAATCGGCAGCTCTCCCAGGAGCGATCTCACGTTCTCGATGGCGTAATCCACCGCTGCGGGATCGCCCGGACCGTTGCTGAGGAATATGCCCGATGGCCGCAGGGCGCGCACATCACATGGAGAAGTCTGCGCTGGAACAACTTTGACGCGCAAGCCGCGATCCGTCATCATACGCAGGATATTGTGTTTGATGCCAAAGTCGTACGCCACAATCAGCGGACGCTCGCGAGCCGGGGTTGAGCCGCCATACCACTGAGGATCGCTGCCCTCGCGCCACTCGTATGCCTTTGAAACTGTGACAGCGTCGACCAAATTGGCGCCGGACATGTCGAGCGAAGCGCGCGCGATCGTCGTTAACCTGTCCGTATCCAGCGCCGCGTCGCCATGGGCCACCGCTGCCCGCATCACGCCCTTTTCTCGGATATGCCGCACAAGCGCGCGGGTAGCAACCCCGGAAACGCCGATGATGGCATTGTCACGCAGATATGTCGCCAGGTCGCCGCGATTGCGCCAATTGCTAACGATCGGGCTAAGCGAACGCACCACGAAGCCTGACACCCAAACTTTGTTCGATTCCGGATCTTCAAGATTGACGCCGGTATTACCGACATGAGGCACGGTCATTGCGACAATCTGCCGATAATATGAGGGATCGGTCAGGATCTCTTGATAACCCGTCATCGACGTGTTGAATACGATTTCTCCGGTTTGGACGCCTTCAGCGCCAAAGCCTTCGCCCGGGAATACCCTTCCGTCTTCCAATACCAGTGCAGCGAGCATTTTGACTCTCAACAGTATCAAGAACGATAGTCGCCATTGATCGTGATGTAGTCGTGACTGATATCACAGGTCCAAATGATCGCGTCAGCCGCGCCCAGGCCACAATCCAGGGTGAAATAGATCGACGGTTCGGCCATGATAGCGGCGGCATCGTCTTCAAGATAGTCGGTTGGCATCCCCTGGCTGAAGATGAGCAAGTTTCTGTCCGCCGCGGGAACCGACTCGCCAGCCGCGACAAACAACGATGAACTGTCGGGATCAAAAGCGGCTTCGGCGCGGCCTGCTGCCGCCATGATTCGTCCCCAATTGGCGTCGTTGCCATAAAAGGCGGACTTGGTCAGAACCGAGGCGCCAATCGTCTGTCCGATGCGCTCGGCTGCCGCGACCGACTCGGCGTTGCGTATGTCGAGCGTGACGAATTTCGTCACGCCCTCGCCATCGCGAACTACCTCTTGCGCCAGATACTCGGCCAGCGCATTCAACGCGGCTTGGAAAACCTCGACATCTGCTTCGTCCGAGACGTCGACGCCGCTGGCGCCATTGCACATCAGAACGACCATGTCATTGGTGCTGGTATCGCCGTCGACGACGATGCGGTTATAGCTTTGCCGAGTTGCCGCGGAAAGCGCCGCCTGCGCCAATGGCAGTTCAAGTCCGGCGTCGGTCACGATGACGCTCAGCATGGTCGCCATATTGGGCGCGATCATACCCGCGCCTTTGACGATGCCCGCCAAGGTAACTGGTCCCTTGCTCGTCTGGACAGTGACGGAGCCAAGTTTGGGTCGCGTGTCCGTTGTCATGATGCCGGCGGCGGCGGCTGACCAGTCGTTTTCCGGGTTCTCGCCCGCAAGCGCCACGCCGCGCGCTATCTTGTCCATCGGCAAATGGGTGCCGATGACGCCTGTAGACATCACCATGACCTGGTCGCTATTAATCGCTAAGCACTCGGCAACCAAGTCCGAGGTTGCGCGCGCGTTTTCCAGACCCAGGGCTCCGGTACAGGCATTTGCGCTAACCGTATTGATGGCAACAGCGCGGATGCCCGAGGCGTTGGCTCGCAAACGTTCCATGTTCAAAAGCACGGGCGCGGCCTTGACCTTGTTGCGGGTGAAGACCCCGGCGGTCACACAATCGGTCTCGCTGCTGATCAGCGTAAAATCCAGCGCGCCGTCCTTTTTCAAGCCCGCATGAACGCCGGCGGCACGGAATCCAGTTACAGCGCGAATGTCGGGACTAATCTTGATCATCGACTTCCTCCAAGATGGTCGTCAGTTTTTCCGCCAATTCATCAACGTGTTTCTTTTCGATGATCAAGGGCGGGACAAAGCGAATCACGCTGGCGCCCGAATTGACCAGCAGCAAACCATGCTCGTAACCCTTTTGCACGATATCAGCCGGCGCGACATCCAGCTCGATACCCGCCATGAGGCCCCGACCCCGCACGTCTTTGATATGTGGGCTGTTGATTTCCGAGAGGCGATCCAACAGGTAGTCGCCGACTTCTTTCACATGTTCCAGGAATCCGTCGCTTAGTACACGATTGACGACCATCTCCGCCGCGCGCATCACCACCGCGCCCCCGGAAAACGTAGATCCATGATCGCCCGGCTGCATAGCGCTGCCGACGGCCTCGGTCGTCAATATGGCGCCGACCGGCAAACCGCCTGCCAAGGGTTTGGCCAAAGTCATAATATCAGGTGATATGCCACTAAAACTGTGCCCCCACAGGTCGCCAGTGCGTCCAAGTCCGCACTGAATCTCGTCGAAAATGAGTGTCGCGCCTTTCTTGTCACATAATTGCCGCAGGGCTTGCAGAAACTCTGCTGTGGCAATGTTGATGCCGCCTTCGCCTTGCAAGGGCTCGACGATAACCGCCACGGTATCTTCATCGATCACTTCTCTGGCGCTGTCAAGACTGTTGAATTCTCCTACCACCGCGCCGGGCACCATCGGCTTAAACGGGGTTTGATACTTCTCTTTGGGCGTAATGGCCAAGGCGCCCATAGTTCTGCCATGGAAAGCCTCGGTGAAGCTAACCACCTTGGTTTTGTTAGGCTTTTCGTTGACATATGCCACCTTGCGGGCGAACTTTAGCGCCCCTTCGTTCGCCTCGGCGCCGCTGTTGCAAAAGTAGACTTTGTCGGCGAAGGAATGCACACACAGCAATTCAGCAAGCTCCACAAGCGCCTGCGTATGATACAGACCGCTGACGTGGATCAAACCGGTGTTCATTTGCTGGTTGACAACCGCCGTCAGTTCTTCGTCACCGTAGCCCAAGGCGTTGACCGCGATACCGGCCACCCAGTCAGTATACGCTTTGCCCTCCGTATCGTAGACCGTGACCCCTTCGCCCCGCGCCAATACAAAATCCGGACGCCCCGCGACCGGTACACTATACTCTTGATCTTTCTGAATCACTTCACTTTGAAGAGTCATCCCATCCCTCTGTTCGAACTTGACAATAGCTATTGTACAAATGTCGTTCCAACATCGCATGCCCAGCCATCCAAATCCGTGATTATGGCCTTGGGCACGCCAGATGATAGCACATCCAGCGCCGATTTGACTTTCGGAATCATGCCTCCATATATGGTCCCGTCAGCGATCAATGCTCGCGCTTCAACTTCACTGAGTCTCTCAACCAGTTCCTTATCCACCAAAACGCCGGAGACATTGGAAATGAAAACGACGCTGTCGGCGTCTATCGCTGCAGCCAGCGCTCCCGCGACCGGGTCCGCATTCAGATTGAAGTTACTGTCAGTTCCGGCACTGACCGGCGCGATAACCGGTGTCACACCAAGCTCCAGCAACTGAAACAGGACTTCTCCCCGCACTGACTTTACCGAGCCGGTATACTGCATATCCGCAGACTCGTGCCGCATTTGTCGGGCTCGAACAAGACCGCGATCGACCCCCGACAGGCCTTGCGCATCGACGCCGGCGTTGAGCAAATGCCTGACCAGCCGCTTATTGACGCTCCCGCAAAGCACCATTTCCACCAGCGAAAGGGATTGGGCATCCGTGACCCGCAGCCCGTCCAGGTATCTTGGCTCAATATTCAGGCGTTCCTGCAATCGCGTGATCTCGATGCCGCCGCCGTGCACGATGACCAATTGCTCCTCTCGCCCTGCGACAGCCCCCGCAAACTGCTGTAGCAACGCATCATCATCCAGATAATGCCCGGAGATCTTGATCAAGGAAATAAGACCACCCACTAGATTAATCCCAGCGTTTCATCAATCCCAAACATCAAATTCATGTTTTGCACAGCTTGGCTCGAAGCCCCTTTTCGTAGATTATCCGTGACGCTCGTGACGTGAAGATACTGCCGCAATACCGGCGTGATGCTGATAATGCATTTGTTGGTCTTGACCGCCTGCTTCAGGCTGGCTTGTTCGCCGGGCGGGAGCACATCCACCAAAGCTTCGTTGTCATATACTTCGCAGAAGAGATCATGCGCCTGTCCGCTGGATAGCGAGTCGTCCAGCGTGACATAGATGCTGGACATCAGCCCGCGATCCACCGGCAGCAAATGCGGGCAAAAGATGATAGGACCAATTTCCCTGTCCACTTTGAGCGCCTCTTGCTCCATTTCGCCGACGTGGCGATGGGAGCGGCCCGTCTTGTATGGTAAGAGATTGCCGTATACTTCAGCAAAATGCGTGCTAAGCGAGGGCTTGCGTCCCGCGCCTGTCACACCCGACTTTGCGTCGACGATGATGGGGGCATCATGGTGAATTCCGCCACAACGCAACAAGGGAAACAGACCAAGCAAAGTCGTCGTTGGGTAGCAACCCGGCGTCGCGATCAAATCCTGATCGATGATATTGGCGCGATTGATCTCGGGCAAGCCATAGGGCGTTGGCAACAGTTCCGGATGTGGATGCGGAATCCCATAATTCTCTTCATAGCTTTCAGCCGTATCGAGACGCAGATCAGCCGACAGATCTACAACCTTGACCCCAGCGTCCACACCTTGTCTGGCCACTTCGGCGGATGCCTTGTGAGGAAGTGCCAGGAATATCACATCGACATCATCGAGCGTAACCGAGCCCGGAGACAGGAATGACAGATCGCTTCCCGGGACGGCATCCCCAACATAAGTATTCGATGTCGCAAATGCAAGCTCTACATTCGGATGCCTATTCAGCAACTCAACAAGATCCAGACCGGCGTAACCAGATCCGCCATAAACTCCAGCTCGTATTCCGCGCATAGCAAATCCCCCACAAACAAAAAACCCTGACCATCATTTCGAGATCAGGGTGTACTTTCAACGATTAGTCAAAGCAGCGCATCAGGAATGCAAAAGATCCACACTGAACTCTATCAGCGCAATTGCGCGCCTAAGCCTGGTAGGCGGTTCCGCTTGCGAATACTCTTTCACGCTAAGGTCTTCTTCATTCCATGCTTGACTCACTCGACGGCATTCTAAAGAAGCTTTTGCCACCCGTCAATACACTGCAATAGAATTATGCACTTTTTCAGGTTGCTTGTGCATGTTGCACCAACTTGACCAAACGCAAACTATTTTCGAGCACTCTCGGCGTGCAGCTTTACAGGCTTATTTCGCAAGTCATGGCAGAAGGAATCCTTCTATCTTCTGCATCATTTCGGCCTGCTCACGAGCAATGAGCGCGCCGTCGTGGCGGATGGCCAGACGCGATTCGGCCAAACGTTGCTTAAGCAGATCCCGTTCAGTGCTCGACAAAGCGTCCAGCCAACGCAAGATATTAGTATCGTAGCTGATTTCGGAACCGTGAGCGTCGACCTCGGTGTTCTTTACCTTGGGACGGACGGCTAATTCGCCTCTCCAACGCGCCTTGCGCAAGAATCCTTGTTTGACCAACCCCTTTGCTTGCGCAAGGAGAAGGCCTGTTATTTTCTGTGTGTGCGGCAGACTTTTTCGCCGATTACGCGCCGCGGCTGTGCTTGCAATTCCACCAGCAATTGCCGAAGCGAATCCCAGTAAGATCCAAGCGGGCCAATCCGTCAGTTCGGTTCCAGAAACCAGTTGCGGTATATCGTATGCTATGCCATACATTTGCAAGGCTGAAGAAGCGACTAACGCTGCGAGCGATATCGGCAAGATAGCCGCTAACGAAATCAGCATTCTGAGAGATCGCGGATAGAGCGATGGACTGGATCCAAGCACAATTCACCTGCGAGATTTAGTCAAAGTCAAATCGGCTCTGATCCAAGTTTAACACATCTCTTCCGCGCTCGTGTTCTGCGCGGGCGAAACACGACTGGGCGTCACAGTCCGAAATGCAAATTAGTCCAAACGATTACCATTGCTCGCAGCAGGCCAACATGCCCAATACAGACAAATTTGACAAATTGTCGCGAAAAACTTGACAAGTAATCAAATTGGCGTTAAATTGTTCTATTGGACTGTCGGAAAACATTAGCGAGAACTCGAACGGATAGTGAAGGCCTCACATAATACGGTCATTGATGGACATAAGTATAAGAATCAATGCAACTGTATAATTGATGAGCCAGCAGTTGAGAGCTAAATTGAAGCCGCTGAGATCTTTGATCGGCCAATCTTCGTCCCGGCGAATGATGCAGTAAAATAAAAGTTGTGTGCCAGTCGCCTGGGGTTTACGCGCCACGCAATTTGCAGGATTGAAGAGAATTGTTTCTTATATCGGTTATTGTTGGTAAGGTGCTAATTTAGCGCGCTTAGCAGAAAGGCTTGTCCGTGGTTGCAGTTCTGGACAACGTTACAAATATCAGCCAGCGAGAAGAGATTCAGAAACAGCTTGTAGGCAAGGCGAACAAGCAAGGTTTTGTCACGTATAGTGACATTTTGGAGTTGCTGCCCGATGTTGAAGGTGATGTCGCGCTTCTCGATGACCTTATGGACAGCCTGCTGGAAGCGGGAATCGAAGTCGTTCCGGCAACCACCAAAGCCGCGGATGAAGACAGCGAAGACACCAAAGAGCAGAAGCCGCACAGCGATTCGCTGATTGCTGAAACGGACGACGAGGACGAAGTCGAGCGCGATGCTCTGCTCATGGTCCTGAAAAAGGATCTGACGAGCGACGCCGGCTATCAGGCGGCACTCGATACCGACGATGTCGTTGGCTTGTATCTCAAAGAAGCGGGTCGTGTTCCGCTTTTGACCGCCGAAGAAGAAGTGCTGCTGGCCAAGCGCATGGAGGCGGCGGAATTCGCGAGCGCTCGTCTGGAAGATGCCGCCGCGCTGCGCGCTGATGAATTGACCTGGAGCGAAGAGCAAGAATTGCGCGGCATCGTTTTCGACGGGGAAAAGGCGCAAGAGCATTTGATTCGCGCTAACGCGCGCCTGGTGATCAGTGTAGCCAAGAAGTATATCGGACGCGGCGTGCCCTTCCTTGATCTGATCCAGGAGGGCAACATTGGTTTGATCCGGGCTACCAACAAATTCGAGTATCAACGTGGCCACAAGTTCAGCACCTATGCTACCTGGTGGATCCGCCAAGCGGTCAGCCGCGCCGTCGCCGATCAAGGGCGCACCATTCGCGTGCCGGTTCATATGGGCGATCAGCTGAATCGCATGCGCCGAGTTCAGTTGCAGTTGCTGCAAGAACTGGGACGCGAACCCAAGATTGACGAGTTGGCGCAAGGCATGGAGACCACACCGGACAAAGTTGAAAACTTGCTGGAAATTTCTCGGCGTCCAGTCAGTTTGGAAACGCCTATCGATGACGAAGGCGACTCGACCTTTGGCGATTTCGTTGAAGACATTAATAGCCCGGCGCCCTCCGACGAAGTAGCGACGCACTTGCTGCATGTCCAGTTGCAGCAAGCGCTCGACAAGTTGCCTCCGCGCGAAGCG
Source organism: Chloroflexota bacterium (assembly GCA_011525385.1). Taxonomy (GTDB): domain Bacteria; phylum Chloroflexota; class Anaerolineae; order Aggregatilineales; family Phototrophicaceae; genus UBA6055. The sequence continues at coordinate 58,468 of WTGF01000059.1, forward strand.
CAGATTCTGCGCCTGCGTTATGGCCTTGCCGACGGCCGCGTTTACACGCTGGAAGAAGTCGGTCAGACGATAGGCGTCACGCGGGAACGCGTTCGTCAGTTGGAGGCGCAAGCCCTCAACCGATTGCGTCAATCGTCAGCGCACGTGATCCTGAAGGACTACTTGTACGAAGTTTAATCGCTGATCCCGTCTCTGATTCTCAATACGTCTTGTATAATGACCCCATTCGTCTTGTGTGCTTGGGGTCATTGTTTTGTAAGATAGTGTTGACGGAATCTGGAGACGCAGGGTTATGATGCAACCCGCAATCGACCAGTCTCGAATCGTTATTCGTGATGGCGTAGAAACCGACATTCCGTTTTGCTTGGAGCTGCAAAGCGACTACCAGACCGAGCACGTCTGGCAAATGACCGTGCAGGAGTTGACGGACCAGATCCAGATCAGTTATCGCCGCCAGCGCCTGCCGCGCCCGCTTGACGCTACGCACGTAACCGACCCCAGGCATTTGGAAATGGCTATCAGGCGTCGTCATTGTTTTGTCGTCGTGCAAGATAGGCATTCCCATCAGATTCTCGCTTTCATATCCATGCGCGTTGACGAAACCAGTGAAATCGCCTACTTGCAAGACATCGTTGTCGACCGTCCCTATCGGCGTCAGAGCTTGGGTTCACGCTTGATAAATGCGGCGCGGGTTTGGGCGCGTGAAAACCAACTGCGGCAGATCATGTTCGAGATCGCAACGACCAATTATCCCTGCATTCAATTCGCTCAAGACCAAGGATTTGTCTTTTGTGGCTTCAACGACAGGCATTTGCCCAGTAGAGAGATCGCGGTCTTCTTCAGCGTTTCCGTTTAGAAACTGTGTATTTGTCATAATTTGCTAAACTTGTAATAGAGTCAATTCTGTGGACCCAATCTTCAAGGGCTTGCATTGGATCTGGCAACTGCGATTTTGCTAATTGTCAATGAGACTTTGACCGCGAGCAATGCGATCATAGCGGTTTCCCTATTGCTCTTTAATCTCACAAGGAATCTAAAAAATCGCGTCGCCAAATCGTCGGCGGTTGTGCTCGCCTGCGTAACAATCGCTTATGTCGCGGATGCTTTTATCTCGCTCGAACCGGACTACGCCGCCCACGAGATCGCTTCACGCTTGCAGTGGATAGGCATCGCTTTTATACCGGCGGCCATGTACCACTTGTCGGACGCTCTGCTCGCAACCACAGGACTGCCGTCGCGCGGGCGTCGCCGCCGGGCGATTCGCATCTTGTATTTGATCGGCGCCGGTTTTTTGCTGTCTGCGGCATTTGCCGATTCTCTGTTCATGTTTGTCGACGCGGGGGGATTTCTGAGTATCCAGGCCGGCTCCCTATTCCCCATCTATCTCGTCTACTTCGTCGCCGCCAACGGATTCGCATTCTATAATGTACAGCGCGCCCGCAAGCGCTGCCTGACTCAAGGCACGCAACGGCGCATGGCATTCCTGCAAATAGCTATCCTGACGCCCGCTTTGGGCATCTTTCCTTATTCTGTACTGCTCAGTCCAGGTGACGAATTCAGCGTCTTTGGTCTCTTGGTTATCAACACTGCGAACATCATCATTATTTTGATGCTGTTTTTTCTGTCGTACCCTCTTTACTTTTTTGGGTCAGATATTCCGGATCGATTGGTCAAAAAGCAACTGCTGGACTTCTTGCTCCGGGGACCCGCAACTGGCTTGATCGCCCTGGCCGTAGTCAACTTCACCGCGCAAGCAACGCGCATTCTGGGCTTGCCGGGCGAGGCTTTTACCCCGCCCGCGGTCGTCGCCGCGGTCTTGCTCTGGCAGTGGTTCGTATCACTGGCGCTGCCCTATTTTGAACCGCTCTTCATATATCGCGACGAAGATGGCGCGCAGATTACTATGCTGCAATCTCTCAGTGAGAGGGTCCTTACCCGCAGCGACCTGTCACAATTGATCGCCGCAACCACCGAGGCGATATGCGACTACATGCGCATCGACGAAGCAAGTGTGCTGCACTTCGTGAATGGCGCCCCAGAGTTTCTGAACCAAGTCGGGGACCCAGGCTTCTCGGAAGACGATTTGCGGGCCGACCGTAACTTGCGCCAAAGCCTCGCAAACGCGTATTCCCAAAGCGCCGGCAAGGCCTTCGTCGAGTGGAACGATTATGCCTTAATCCCTTTGTACAGTAGCCGTATTTCCGACGACAATTCGCCAGGACGCGTCATTGGTACATTGGGATTGCTGAACAGCAACAACTCTCTACATGCGGAGCTAGATGATCCAAAGAGTATTCTCTACGCCTATCTGGATCGCCTGGAAAAGAGTCTCGAAGACATGAGATTGCAATCAGAGATGTACACGTTGCTGGAAGGCCTGCTCCCGCAATTTCAGATGACGAGGTCGCGCGCCGTACAAGTCGAGTATAGGCAATCACAGGCTCAGTTTGCGGCGGTAGAGGCCTTGCCAGACCAACAGGAGCTATTTGAGCAAGTACGGGCGGCCTTGCGCCACTATTGGGGAGGCGCGGGCATCACCCAGAGCAACTTGATCAACCTTCGTATCGTGCAGGCAAGAATGAGCGCGGACCAGGACACAGCTGTCAACGCCTTGCGCAATACACTCCAAGACTGTATCGCTACGCTCAAGCCCGAAGGCGAACGCAAGCTGGCTAGCCCGGAATGGACCTTATACAACATCTTGCAGTTGCGATTCCTCGAAAGAAAAAAAGTGCGTGACGTTGCTCGCCGTCTTAGCATGAGCGAAGCAGACCTTTATCGTAAACAGCGCGTCGCCATTCTGGCTGTGTCCGACCTCCTGTTGCAGCGGGAAAAACAAGCCAAGGGCTGAGATTACCTTTCCGTGAGTTGGCATCTGCCGAGCAAGCGAATTCTAGTGGCGACCTCTAACGCGCTTGCCTGATTGTTCATTTTCGCCCTCAAATTCCTCTGCGAGATTCCTCAATCATGATAGGCTTGTGAAGGTATAGACGGTAGGGATTCTCAACAAAGATGGCGCAAGAACAACCGGTTGATCCGCAAGCCACTGACCAGGTATCAGAGGCGGTCGACCATCTCATGTCGGTCCAAAGGGAATCTGTCATAAAGCCCTTGGAGAACGAACAATTCGAGTACGACTTTTGGGAAGACCTCAAAGATAGCTTGCCTCCATGGATCGACGAAGTTGTTGGTTTTGTACTCTTTGTCTTTGGCATTCTGTCTTTCATCTCGCTTTATTTGCCGTCCGAAGCGCTGGTGGCGGTTACCTGGGCGGACATTTTGCACAAGTTGTTTGGCAATGGCAGCGTTTTCGTCGCTGGGACCCTGTTTGCGTTCGGAATCCTATTATGGTTGCCAAAAGCGGGCATTCGCGTCGGTTTCAGTTCGGTGCGCATGTTAGCGCTGGAAATCATATTTCTCTCAGTTTTGGCGATGCTGCATCTAAGCAATAGCGACGCGGAATTACGCGCGCTCGCCCGGGCCGGGCAAGGTGGCGGACTCATAGGCTGGGGTATCAGTTATCCCTTTTATTGGGTCATGGGCAGGCAGCCCGCCCTCGCGTTTTTTACGCTTATGATTGTCACATCTGTTGTGGTCTTCATCGGGTTGAAGCGACGACATATTGTTGCTTTTCTGGGAAACCTAAGCCAACAGTTAACCGACTATAGCCAGGATTCTGGGCGGGCGCTTGACCAATACGGTGTTGGTTTGTATCGGCGTTTGGCGACAACACCAGGTTATCGAACCCGGATCATGCGGATACGCCCAGACCCAGAAAACATTCCTGAAGAGTTGAGAGAACGTCTGGCCCCCCCTGAGAAGCCTGGACTGATGCCGGTTCAGGCTACCTCCGCGGCGACGGCAGAGGCAACTGAAACAGATTCCGCATTTGACGAAACGATTGACAAACCGGGTCAACTGGTAGGAGACGCCGTCGCGTCGGAATCTGCGGCAGTAGACGATGTCGATGAAGAAGAACTTCAAGCTGTTGCAGACGATAAGCAAGTTGAGATTGGGGGCCTGGTCGCCAGCGACTACGATGAGGGCGCGCTGCCCGCGCTTGAATTGCTTTCTGCAATCGAACTGCTATTGCCCGAAGAGGAAGAAATCGACAAAAATGTCTCGCTAATCGAAAACACGCTCCTGGAATTTGACATTGAGATCCATGTCCTAGATGTTCAAGTGGGACCAACGGTCACCCGCTACGCACTGCAGCCCCACAAGGCTGACGGCAGCGAACGAATTCGATTAAGCAAGATTGCCTCATATTCGCGTGATTTGTCTCTGGCTCTCGCGGCCAAGCGACTCCGTATGGAAACGCCGGTTCCAGGCACCAATTACATGGGGATCGAAGTACCAAACAAGCAACCAAGTATTGTAGCGCTGCGCAACGTAATGAAAAGTGATAGCTATCGAAAGGCGCGCGCTCATTCGGCTTCTGCCCTGATGATTCCATTGGGCCGCGACGTTATGGGCGAGCCCGTGCCAATTGACCTTACCTCAATGCCACATCTTCTGATCGCGGGGACAACCGGTTCCGGAAAGTCCGTATGCATGGCAGCTATTGCCACTTCATTGTTAATGCAAAACGCGCCCGACCGGCTGCAAATGGTCATGCTCGATCCCAAGATGGTCGAGTTGGCGCGATTCAACGGGATTCCTCACTTGTTAGGACCAGTAGAAACGGACAACGAACGGATCATTGGGGTCTTGCGCTGGTGTACGCGGGAAATGGATCGCAGGTACAAACTGCTGGAAAAGCACTCAGCGCGTAATATTGACATCTTCAACGATCGCCAAGAAGAAAGCGCTAATCCCGACAGCAAGCTGCCGTACTTGGCGATCATGATCGACGAAATTGGCGATCTAATGATGCGCGACCCGGTCGAAACGGAAGCGTGCATCACACGGCTCGCGCAGATGGCGCGCGCGGTGGGCATGCATATGGTCGTGGCGACGCAACGTCCAAGTGTAGACGTGATCACCGGTCTCATCAAAGCCAACTTCCCATCGCGTATTGCCTTTTCTGTCGCGTCGGGCGCGGATTCACGCGTTATCCTGGACAAAACCGGCGCCGAGGATCTGCTAGGCAAGGGAGACATGCTATTTCTTTCATCCGACGCGGCCGGACCGCAGCGCGTCCAGGGTTGCTTTGTTTCGGAAGACGATGTACGTGCGGTCGTGCAACATTGGCAGGGGTGGCAAGCCGCGCGATTTGACACGGACAGTGGCGCAACCGCGAAGAGGGCGCCTTGGGAGCGTACCTTGAAGCGGCGTCAATTCTTGACCGATACGGACCCCATGCTGGAAGAAGTCATCAAACTGGTGGTAGAGTCGCAAGAGGCCTCCGCCTCTCTCATCCAGCGGCGCCTGGGATTGGGTTATCCCCGCGCGGCTCGTATCATGGACCTGCTGGAAGAACTGGACGTCGTCGGCGATGTTGTTGCCAGCGGACGCGCCCGCGAGGTGATCATCCCCCCAGTGCCTGACCCTTTCAGGTTTGTCCTCGAGCGCCATCTCAAGAAACAGCAAGACAATTGAAATCGTTCTGTCTGAGCGACTGCAGCAACTTCACCCCCACGACTATTTCACCAAATCGACAGATGCTACAGGGTGGTTGAGGAGAGTCGGTTCCGTCCTTATAGCAGCTTCAACTGGTTGCCCGTATTGACCGGGGAAATGACAGTGGGGTTATCGTTAATTGGACGATTCACCTGCGTAGAGACCTCGAAGGCGGTCAATTGCTCGCTATCGCAGCCAGCCATGAGAGGTAGCCATTGATTCGGGCTTAGTTCCTCATCGGACAACCAGGTATCATAATCCTCGGGCTCAATCATGACGGTCATTCGATGATGTATCGGGCGAATGAAATCATTGGCTGCGGTGGTCAATATTGCGCAAGTGCCAAGCCAACTCCCGTCCGGCTTTTTCCAATTTTCCCATAATCCGGCGAATGCGAAGATCTCCCGGTCCCTCCGCTTGATATACATCGGCACTTTTTTGCCGTCTTGCTTTGCCCACTCAAAATAGCCGTCGGACGGGATCAAACAGCGACGTCTCTTGAAAGCCGTCCTGAACGAGGGTTTTTCCGCCGCTGTTTCCGAACGGGCGTTAATCATGCGGCTGCCGATGGCGGGATCCTTGGCCCAAGTCGGCACAAGCCCCCACTTCAACAGCGTCAGTTCCTTCGGTTTTCGATTTGTGATCACGGGCGCCATTTGAGAAGGCGCGATATTGTAACGCGGACCCTCCCAAACCGATACATCATCCAAATCGAAGGCAAGCTGGATGGACTCGGCATCAGCCGTCAAAGTATATCTTCCGCACATTGGACTATTTCTTGCCGGGTTTCTTCGGTTTCCCAAGCTCGGCAACTTGACGTACCACGCCTAGTATTGCCAGCAGGATAGCGAGTAGTTGTCCGGTGGATACAGTACGCGGCGCCGCTGAATCCGAACCGTCGTATTCTTCTGCGGCGCGCGTGTACAAATAGCTCGAGACCAAACCAACAATCGCGCCAAAACCGAGGCCGAGAATGAGAACGCGTGTTTTGCGCTCCAGACGATCTTGTTCGTTCATCGGGCGTCTTAGGTCTGTCATAGCTCTTCCTCAGCAACCGTTTCATCTGACAGTGTATCAAAGCTCCTCAGCAGTTGTCGAATCGGGGCAAAAGCAACCGCCCAATTCAAGATGCGCTGGTCAATGCTACCCAACCACCTGTCCGCGTTGCTTTCCAACGCCGCCGCCCATCGCTCCAGGCGGCGCAGCGGGGACATCGTCCCGCGTTGCCAGCGATGCGTCAGGGCAACTAAGGCAAGAATAGCTATGGCGAACGGAAACAAGCAGAAGGCCGCCGGACAAAGAACCAACAATGAAAATGCCGCGTTCGAAAGCACCGCCACTTGAGTCGGAGCGGGAAGCGCTACTGCGCTACCGATATACGCCAACACCAAGAGTAAGACGAATCCAAATGGCAGGATCACGCTTTTGCGGTAACGGCTACGACGCAGTCTATCTAGCTCAGCGTGATATCTGTCCTGCTCCGCGCTATCGACCCTGTTGACCCGCGCCATCATCCTTCCATTGTCTAATCGAGACACGACGAGTATTGTACCCTAGACACTGCATTCCATTCAATCAAGCTTATACACCCATGACACATATTTCGCCGGTTGCGCAAAGACTTCGCATCACCTTTGGCAAATCAGGTCCGCTTAAATACACCAGCAGTCTTGATGTCGCCAAAATCTGGGAACGTGTGCTTCGCCGCGCCGGGCTGCCAATCCTATATACACAAGGATTCAATACCAGGCCGCGCCTCCAGTTGGCGATGCCCCTTCCCCTTGGGATCACAAGCGAATGCGAAATTCTCGATATCGCTTTGCGCGAGACGATTGACCTGCAAACGGAAGACTTGGCTCAATGCCTTTTACAGGTAGCACCCGCTGGATTGTCCATCCACCACATCCAGGATATCGATTTACGTGAATCGACAATGCAATCGCGGATGCTTAGCGCTGAATACCGTGTCAGTTTTCTTGATGCCCTGGACCCCGACCTTCTCGATCAAAGGATTGACGACATTCTTGAACGAGAGACCATCGTAGTCGAGCGAATCAGAAAACGACGACGCAGCGTAATGGATCTTCGCCCTCTGATCATTGATCTACGTGTGGACCGAAAGGGTGACCTGATTGCGCATCTTTCGGTCGGCGATCGCGGCAATTTGCGGCCCGATCAGCTTATCGAGCAAATGGGCCTCGCGGACTACCACCATACTGTGCATCGCTTTAAACTGCACGTGCTGCCTGATTGATGGTCTCGCTTGAAGCTGCCTGGCTCGACAAATTGGTCGACATGACAACGTGCTAAAATCGCGTCTGATTACCTAATCAAAGAAAGCGAGCTTCATGTCCGAGTCTTTGCATGTCAGTCCAGATGTAAAAGCGGCGCTTGGCAGGGGCCAGCCAGTCGTCGCGTTGGAGTCGACCTTAATCACGCATGGATTGCCCTTTCCGCTCAACGTGGAAACTGCCCTGGAGATGGAAGCGGCGGTTCGCGAGGGTGGCGCAATGCCCGCCACGATCGCTGTCCTGGACGGTGTCATCGTCGTAGGCATCTCTGACGAGCAGATTAATCACCTGGCGCACCTGCCTGAAGGCGGCGTCCGCAAATGCAGCCGGCGCGATTTGCCGATCGCGCTCGCGCTGCGTCAAACCGGCGCCACCACCGTAGCGGGAACTATGATCGTCGCCGACCTGGTCGGCATTAAGGTCTTCGCCACCGGTGGTATCGGTGGCGTTCATCGCGGTCAGCCGCAAGATGTCTCGGCCGATTTGATTGAATTCGGGCGCACACATGTCTCGGTCGTGTCATCCGGCGCGAAGTCCATCCTCGATTTGCCGCTCACGCTCGAGGTTTTGGAGACGCAAGGGGTACCGATTCTCGGCTTTCAGACCGACAGCTTGCCAGCCTTTTACGCGCTGAGCAGCGGATTGCCAATTGATCAGCGTGTGGATTCCGCGCTTCAAGCGGCGCATATTATCGGGGCAGCCCAGGAACTGGGAGCCCGGCACGGCATACTTGTGACCGTGCCGGTCCCGGCGGACAAGGCTCTGGAGGCCACCGCTGCCGAGAAAGCCATTGAGCAGGCAACGCGCGAGGCGGAAAACGCCGGAATCACCGGCAATGCCATTACGCCCTTCGTCCTGAATCGCGTCAGCCAGCTGACAGACGGGGCTTCCCTGGAGGCGAATATTGCCTTGCTCGTCAACAATGCCAGGGTCGCTGGACAGATCGCGCGGGAATTGAGCCGCTTGTAGCTCAACTCTGTTTACGTGAACCGCGTCGCTCATGCGACGAGACGGCAACCTATTTTGTGTGAGCGCGGCTGGCCTATTCGCCGGTTACGCGCCGAGCGGCTCTTCCTGGGACCACAAATGTAGAATGAGATCTTGCTCAAAGGTTTGACCGCCCAGGTCATGCAGCAGGGCCAGAATCTGCGCGCGATGGTCAGTCCCGTGATTGACCATGTGCATCAAGATCTGCAATCGTGTGTTGCTGTGGCTGCCTCCGCGTCCGGGAAAATGAAGTTCCACAGACTCTTCCAACTGTTCACGGCTCAGTCCCAGCACATAATCCTGGACGCTCCCGCGAATCAATGCCCACTTTTGCCGCAGCGATTGCTGGTCCGGGAAATCCGTGAAGGCGAGACTCTCCGTAGGTTGCTGATGCTGAAGCCGAGACAGCCAGCGGTCATCTACATTCATCACGTGCGCCAGTTGATTGCGAATTGAGCCCAAAGAGTAATCGTACTCTTGTACGAATTGTTCCCTGCTCAATTCCATGACAGAGGACCAAACCCGGTCGTACGCTGTGTAGTGGTAATCCAACAAACTGCGAACCGCTGTCAACATCATGAGAGTCTCCCCTTTTTTTGACAAACCCCATGCTCGCGCTAGGAGAAGGCTTGTTATTTTATGTCAGCGCGACAGATCCTTTCGCCGGTTACGCGCCGAGCGGCTGTTATTCAAATACTCGCCATATATCCAGACCCGTATCGCAGCCAATAATCAGCGCCCTTCCGTCCCGGCTGAGCTCAACGTTGTCCGGAATCCTGCCACATTCTCGATAGGGTCCGAGGTCGTAGCGCTGGCCGCTTTCGACGTTCCAGGCGACTACCGCAGGTTGGAAATCCAGATTCACTGCCAGAATCGCGCTCCCATCCTTGGATAGCAAGAGGTACTGCGGATACGCTCCATCAAGCGCCGCCACAATTCGATTTTCACCTGTCCCCAGATCCAAGAGGTTGAGTTCCTCTCTTGACGGGTTCGTCCATGCGAGATGGCTGGCTGCCGGGGCGTTGACCACGCCGAAAACGGCCGGACCGTTGACGAGTTGGAATTCCTTGACCCCAAATTCGCCGAAGGAATCGGGATAAATGTCGAAATACAACATGCTTTCCGCCAATGCCGACACCATTACCACAGGAAAGTTTATTCTGCCTAGCCGCATGGCAGGCGCATCACCGGCCCTGTCCGGAAAAGGGATCGCATCCCGCAGGCTGAGATCACCAGTTTTGCGATCCAGCCAGTAGTGCAGGAATTGCGTCTGACCGTCATCATCAGTCGCTTCAACAAACAGATCATCTTCTGAAATGCCGTGAAAGAGCGCTATAGGAACATGGCCGTTCCTCAGCATGTTTTCATTGATAAGGTACTGGCCATCCAACTGATGCAGGATTACAGGCTCGCCCTGTAACTGTATGCCATCAATTAGGGCGAATGGTTGAGCGCTCTGCTCCAGTCGGTTAAGCCCTGGTTGCGAATCACCCGAATACGAAATGCCATAAATCTCGCCTGATTGGTCAAACAATACGAACTCGGTTGCGTCGTCATTGGCTGCGAACCAGCCAATCTTAAGCTTAATGTCAAAACCTGCGAAGTCAATTCGATCGTGCGAACGCAGTCGCTGCAAGTTTTCTGCGGAAATCGCCTCTCCGTATTCTTGCGCGATGTTCGCCGCCGGCGCCAGCAACAGCGAAACCAGTAGACAGACGAGCGCGCATAGATGTCTCATCGCTACACAAGCCCGCTGGCATAGGATATAATCTCAGTATGATGATTCCAAAACATAGGTGTGGTTCGGCAATCTGATGACGCTTTCCACTTTAATCGAGCCTAAATTGGATCGCTTCCTGTTACAAGTGGAAAAACCGGGACGCTATGTCGGCGGTGAATATAACAGCGTCCTCAAGGACTGGGACAGCACAGAAATCAAGGTCGCCCTGGCATTCCCGGACATTTATGATTTAGGCATGTCCAACCTGGGCATCATGAACCTCTACCACCAAGTAAACTTGGGGGAAAACATGCTGGCCGAGCGTGTCTTCTCGCCCTGGCTGGACATGGAAGCGATCATGCGCGAGCAGGAGATCCCGTTATATTCGCTTGAAAGCAAACATCCGGTTAGTGAATTTGATCTCCTCGGCATCAGCTTGCCCTACGAGCAACTCTATACCAACGCCTTAAATCTGATCGACCTGGCTGGCATGCCCATTTTGAGCCGAGAGCGCGATGAGAGCCATCCCTTGGTGATCGCGGGTGGCCACGCCTGTTTCAATCCGGAACCAATGGCGGACTTCATTGACGCCTTTGTTATTGGCGAAGGCGAAGAGATCATTGTTGAGATCGCGTCCTTGATGGCTCAACTGAAGAACAGAACCCGGAATGAGCAACTCAAGGAACTTGCCAAGGTTCAGGGCATGTACGTGCCGAGGTTTTACGACGTCGAATACCATAGAGATGGCACCGTGTATGCCGTTGCGCCCAATCGGCCGGGCATTCCGGAGCGCGTGCTCAAACGGATCGTGCTTTCATTGCCCAAGCCCTTTACCAAGTTCATCGTTCCCAACATCGACACCGTGCATAACCGAGCCCCGATCGAGATCATGCGCGGCTGCACGCGAGGTTGTCGTTTCTGTCATGCCGGCATGGTGACGCGTCCGGTACGGGAGCGCCCGGTTGACGAGATCATGTCGGCAATCGAAGAAATCGTGCAAAACACAGGTTTCGAGGAGATCAGCTTATTGAGCTTGTCCTCTTCGGACTACGTTTGGGTTGAAGAACTTGCGGAAGAAGTCAACCGCGTCTATAAGGACGCGGGCTTGAGCTTGAGCTTGCCCAGCCTGCGCATCGAGAGCGCTAGCGCCGACCTTCTGGAAAAGCTCGGCGATACGCGCCGCAGCGGCTTCACCTTCGCCCCGGAGGCTGCTACCGAGAAAATGCGCGATATGATCAACAAATACGTGCCCGACGACCGTGTCATTCAAACCGCCAAAGACGTATATTCACGTGGATGGCGCACGATCAAGTTCTATTTCATGATCGGACATCCGGACGAGTCCCTGGAGGACGTTCAGGCAATTGTCGATCTCTGCCTGCGAACACTCAACGAGGGCACCAAGATTCTTGGTAAGAAAGCCACACTCAACGTCGGCGTCAGCACCTTTATTCCCAAACCGCATACGCCCTTCCAGTGGGTGCCCCAAGACAGACGCGACCAGGTCGAACAGAAGCAGTCGCTGTTGAAACAGCAGATGCGCCGGGGGGGCATGCACCTGCGCTGGAATGACTATGACGGCAGCGAGTTTGAAGGCTGGCTAAGCCGTGGCGATCGCCGAGTGGCCAGGGTGATTCGCCGCGCTTGGGAACTGGGTTGCAAATTTGATGCCTGGCAAGATCAACACCGGCATCACAAGTGGTTGCAGGCTTTTGAAGACTGCGGCCTCGATCCAGACTTCTACAATTACCGCGAGCGCGATTTGGACGAGGTTTTCCCTTGGGATCATATCGACGTTGGTATACACAAGAAGTTCCTCAAAGAAGATTACCTCATGAGCATCCGGCGCGAGACACGCGTCGATTGCCGCGACAAATGCTTCGCCTGCGGCATCTTGCCGAAATTCGCCAAGGAGCGTTCAACCACAGAAGAACAAGCCTGGGAATGCCCGCCGGTCACGCCGATCAGCGAACGACGTGCCGCGCGGCAAGTCTCGATTCCGCTCAGTTCCATCGGTTGACCAGCCTTGGACAACACCCGGCGCATAGTCGTCAATGGTCTGGAGATTCGCGAATGCGTCGTCGGCAAGGGCGACCCGGTACTGATGATTCATGGCTGGGGCGCCAATCTTGAGTTGTTGGGACCCCTGGCGCAAATCCTTGAGGGTTTTGACTATCGGCTCTACATGCTGGATTTGCCCGGTTTCGGTGAAAGCGCCGAACCGCCCGCTCCTTATACAATCTTCGACTACGCTGCATTCTGCCTCGCCTATCTGGATTTACACCGCCTCGAGCGAGTTCACTACTTCGGTCATTCGCTGGGCGGGCGCATCGGTTTGATTCTTGGGTCTGACCACAGTCACCGCCTCAAGAGCATGGTCTTGTCAAACAGCGCCGGCATCAAAGCGAGGCAACCCATGTCCAGCCAATTGCGCCTGCGGATGTATCAGTCTCTCCGCAAGGGCTTGAACCGTCTTGGCGCTGCTGCAATCGCCGAGGACCTTCGGCAGCGCTACAACAGGAGATACGCTTCACCGGATTTTCAATCCGCATCTGGGGTCATGCGGGCAACCCTGGTCAATGTAGTCAATCAAGACTTGCTCCCCTACGCATACAGAGTGAACGTTCCAACAGTATTGATATGGGGCGATGCCGATACGGAAACGCCCCTATGGATGGGCGAGAAACTGGAAAAGGCCATCCCCGACGCTGCCTTGATCGTGCATGAAGGCGCGGGCCACTATGCCTATCTTGACTATGCGCGCAGGACCGCGTCAATCATGAACGCGCTATACTCAAATGACGAATCCCAAATCACCTGATAGAGCAAAGCGACCGTTTCGCCCTCCTGTTGTCTAATCGCGGAAAGACCTTCTAATGCGCTTGCACACTTATCTAATAAACCGCGTCACTCATGCGACGAGAAGGCTTATTATTTTCTGTGGACGCGGCATACCTTTTCGCTGCCGCCGAGCGGCTTTTTTGGTAAACTGCGATTTGCGGTAGCCGAACTGGTTTATTATTTTGTGTGAGCACGGTAGCCCAAACTCGCGGATTACGCGCCGAGCGGCTATGGGGACTGAAAAGTGCCAAGTCTCTTGCTAATAGCATTGGCGGCAGTTTGGTTGGTTGGAACCTGGCTTCGCATTTACCAACTGGCTCGTTTCTATCAGATCGAAGAATACATGAGCCGGCGCTTTTTCCTTTGGCTTCGACGCGCGCCGCGCCACCTCTTGCCCAAACGCGCGCTGGTTGCCTGGTTCCTCGGCACGGCAATTGCTGTCGTCCTGGGCGAAGCGCCGAACGGCGCTCTCCCGCTCTTGATCGTGTTTGTCGCAACTCTCTTCGCTGTCTCGCCGCGGCAAGAACAGGAAATTAAAAGGCCGCTCGTCCGCACGGGGCGCGTCAATCGCATGATGGCCGCCGCTGCCATATGCGCTGCGCTCGCGCAGGGGGTATCCTCTGTGGTGGCGATAAATACCTTTGAAGAATTGGAGTCGCTCCAGATGTCGCCGATAGCAATCGCTACGTCAGGGTTTATCCTTTTCTTATTGGCTCCAATATGGTTGACATTGGGCAACTTGATTCTGCAGCCCTTCGAGCGCTACCGGCAGTGGCGCTATCTGTCGGGGGCGCGCTCGGTCCTGAACGCGACCAAGCCTAAAATCATAGGAATCACCGGCAGCTACGGCAAAACAACGACAAAAGACTTCTTGCGCGACATCCTGAGCCTGCGATATCGGGCATATGCGACGCCAAAGAGCTACAACACGCTTATGGGAATTTCTTTGGCGATCAATCGAGATCTCGTCGACGACTATCGAACCGAGTACTTCATCAGCGAAATGGGCGCCTATGTACCTGGCGAGATTGATCGCATCTGCCAGTTGACGCCACCCGACGTTGCGATTGTCACAGAAATAGGTCCGCAACATCTTGAACGTTTTGGCTCGCTGGAGAATGTCATGCGCGCCAAATACGAAATCATTAAGAATCTCAAGGAAGACGGCGTCGGCGTTTTCAACTGGGACAATACCTTTATTCGCGAGATGATCGCTAAGGGTCACCCCAAAACTCGATTGTCAGTGAGCCGAGAACTGAACCTTGATGAGGCGCGTCACGAAAACCTGACCTGGATCGCAACTGACACTGAAGAGAATTTGGACGGCCTCCGATTCACAGTCACCAATGTAGCCTCTGGCGAGCAAGCACGATTAAGCACGCCCGTCATTGGCGAGCACAATATTACCAATCTCCTGCTATGCGTCGCGGTTGCATTTCATGAAGGCATCCCTTTGCGTGATATTGCCATGAGAATCGGCACGCTCAAACCCGCGGAGAGTCGACTGGTGCGGCAAAGGACCGCTTCCGGGATCACTATCATCAATGACGCCTACAGCGCTAATCCAAAAGGTATCGTCAGCGCCTTAAAGGTGCTGGGCATGCACAAAGACGGCAAAAGGCTGTTGATCACGCCGGGCATGATAGAACTCGGCGATTTGCAGGACCGGGAAAACCGAAAACTGGGCGTCCTGGCCTGCGAACACGCGACCGATATCATCCTTATTGGCAGAGAGCAGACCAAGCCAGTATTTGAAGGTATTCACTCGACGGGATTTGACATGGCGCGCGTACAAGTGTATGAAACTTTGGCAGAATCGGTGGCATGGTATCAGCAGAACCTGAGCGCGAACGATACCGTGCTATTCCTGAATGACTTGCCAGATACCTATTAGGCGCGCCGCTTGCTATCTCATGAAACCTTATTGACATCATTGGTCATAACTTGCATAGTATTGCACTGATTCAGCAAGGACCCGGGAAGGGGTCATGAGCAAGCGCCGGCGAACATGCGTGGCAGTCATCTTTGGCGGCCGCAGCGTCGAACATGATGTGTCCATCGTGACCGGACACCAAATAATGGGAGCGTTTCCCGCCGATCTGTACGAGGTTGTTCCGGTCTACATCTCCCGCGACGGCGCCTGGTTTACCGGCGACCCGCTGCTTGATTTGGACAATTTTGCAAACAAGGGCTTGCTGCGATTGGAAGGAGTCGCATCCTGCCTGCTATCGCCGGATACGCGCCACCATGGTCTCATCGTGAATCCCCTGGCAGGCAGATTCAGCAAGAGCGATGTCAAGCGCATTGATGTCGCTTTTCCCGCGCTGCACGGCACACACGGCGAAGACGGTAGCCTCCAGGGTTTGCTGGAATTGGCAGACATACCTTATGTAGGATACGCCACTCTGGGCTCGGCGCTGACCAATGACAAGACTATGACCAAGATGGTGCTGCGCCAAGCCGATGTTCCCGTTCTGGATGATTTTGTATTCTCACGGGAAAGCTGGCTAAATCATCCCGATCAAGTGCTCGAAGAGATCCAGCAAAGGCTGGCATTCCCTCTTTTCATCAAGCCCGCGACGCTGGGATCCAGCATCGGAATCAGCCGAGCGGAGTCCTTACCCTTGCTGCGCGCTGGTATCGACATCGCCGCCAATTTCGACCGGCGTATCATGGTTGAGCCGGCGATCGCCGACGGCATCGAGATCAATTGTTCTGTCATTGGCTTCGGCGGCGAATATCAAGCCTCCACATTGGAACAGCCCCTTTCTTGGGACGATTTCCTGTCTTACGAGGACAAGTACCTGCGCGGAGACGAAGGCATGAAGAGCGCCGAGCGGATAATCCCGGCGCCAATCAATGACGAGCTGACCCAACGCTTGCAGCAACTGAGCCTGCGCGCCTTCCAGGCGGTCGACGGTCGCGGCATCGCGCGCATTGATTTTCTCGTAAGACCTGAGCAGGGCGAGATCTATCTCAACGAAATAAACACCATGCCCGGTTCGCTCGCGCTTTATCTCTGGCGGGAAGAAGGGCTGTCGCCCAGCCAATTGGTCCAGAGGTTGGTGGACCTGGCGCGCGAAGCGCACGCGGAAAAACGCCGCAACATGTATGACTATCAAACTAATCTGGTATCAGTCGCCAGCCAGCGAGGCATAAAGGGCAGCAAGGGCGCCAAGTCTTGACCGGCTTGGCTGGATCGCGTTAAGCGCCACAGCTCGCCAGACATCCTCCAGCGCTGATTTTGGCTTGTTGGCAATATGCTGTATGCTATGATTTAGGCGTTCGGGACAGCTAATACGTCGACAAGATAATTGTGCCCTACACATCCGACGATCAACGACAGCCCTATCCGTCCGAAGTAGGCCGTTCAATTTGGGGCGGCGCTCCGCTGCCGCCGATTCCCGAACGCGTTCTCGACGGAATCCCGGGGTTTATCGCCTGGCTGGCCTTGTTGCTCTCAATCGCAAGCGCAGTCGCCTTTCCGCTAACCCTGATGCTGACAGCTGCATTTGTAGCCCTCTATTCTGCGCTCAGGTTCTTGTTCGCTGGCATCGCCAACGGCATGGGCAATCGCAAGGTCAATACTTGGGAAGCGATCGACTGGTATCAAAAGTACCTGGAAATTGAGGACGAGGTTGGCGTCGCCTGGGACGAAGTGCATCACCTCGTAATTATCCCCAATTACAAAGAATCACTGGAGGTTCTCGGTAGAACGCTGAACCAACTCCGGCAGCAACACAATGCGAAAACGCAAATCTCGATCATCCTGGCAATGGAAGGCGGAGAACCGAATAGCTATCGCAAAGCGCGTTTTCTGCAGCGCCATTACGCCGCTCACTTCGCCAATGTCTATTACACGGTCCATCCTCGCGGCTTGATCGGCGAAATGCAATGCAAGTCCGCCAATCTATCTTGGGCGGTTAAATGGTACTTCGACAAGGTAATCGAGCCGGAAAACCTGGATATCGACAACATCGTCGTGACGACTATGGACGCCGATACGCGCTGGCACCCAAAGCACTTTGCCGCCCTCACTTATTTTTTCTCCGCAAGCAAGGACAGGCATCGCACCTTTTGGCAGGCGCCGATTCGTTATCATGGCAATATATGGCAAGTCAACCCCTTGATGCGCATTATCAACACCTATGCCACAGCCTTTGAGATGGCGTACCTGGCAGCGCCCTGGTGGATGGCGATGCCGATGTCCTCCTATTCGCTCAGCCTGAAACTGCTCGAACAAAGCGGCAACTGGGATACTGACGTCATCGCCGATGAATGGCACATGCTGATCAAGGCCTATTTCGCGACCGGCGGCAAAGTTTCTCTGCAGCATATTTTCCTACCCTTCCTCGCGGATTCGACTACAGGTTCCAACATCTTTCGTTCTGTCAAAAACCGTTACACACAGACACTGCGCCATGCCTGGGGGAGCAAAGAGGTCGGTTACATGCTGGCCAAGTTAATCGAGAATCCGCATGTTGTATCGTTCAACTCGTTGAAGCTACTGCTCAGGATCGCTCATGATATCTTGCTGGCCGGCGCTGGCTGGATAATCCTGACGGTTGGATCGCAATTGCCTGTACTGTTTCATCCCGAGATCGCGCCAGTACAGTTGGATACGTTGATCGCCGCTTCGGACAAGCTGTCGTATGTCATTGATGGATTGTCCGGAAGCCATCCGGCCTGGATCCTTTTGGCGATTTCTGGCATCACCATGATCATCCTTGTCATCATTTTTCAAATCCAGGACTATCGCATCCGGCCGCCGCGAGACGGTCCCTATACCTTCGTGGAGAGCTTGCAAGAGTTGTTGAGCATCCCTTTTATGCTGGTGTTGACACTGCTTGTTGTCGCGTTGCCTACCCTGGTGGCTCAAACACGTCTGCTATTGGGGATTCCACTGCAATTCATTGTGACTGACAAGTCGACCGAATGACAGTTCAGCACGATTTCCCTTGGCATGTTCTTCTATGCTTTTCCGCCTACATCGGCATATGTGTCTAATATCGTCGATTAACCCTAGTCGGTAGCGCGCGAGTTTCTTATCATCCCTTCATCAGCGCGTCTCCATAACACAAGCGAAGATAATCCGGCATGACATTTGAACGTGTGCAGAAAATCATGGCCCAAGCCGATATCGGATCGCGACGCAAATGCGAAGAAATTATCCGAGCAGGCCGTGTGCGCGTTAACGGCAAGGTCATTGAACTCGGGGCGAAAGCGGATCCACAGAAGGATATCATCCTGGTGGATGGTGAAGTCATCGGAGGCGCATTTGATCCACTGTATATCGTCGTAAACAAGCCAAAAGGCGTGCTTTCGACAAACGAATCGCCACCTGACGATAGCCGTCCCACTATACGCGAACTTATAGATTTGCCTGGGCATCTCTTCACCATCGGACGTCTTGACGCCGACAGCGAGGGACTGATGATCTTGACCAACGACGGGAAACTGGCCAACAGAGTGACGCATCCGCGATTTGAACACACCAAGACTTACAAGGTCACGGTCAAGGGCAGAGTCCGGCGAGAAACGACGGAAAAATGGGAATCTGGTATCTGGCTGGACAACAGCCGTACTGCCGCCTGCTCCGCCAAGGTATTGGAATCCAACAGACGATCCAGCACCTTGCGAATTGTCATGGTCGAAGGACGCAAGCGCCAGATCCGCCGGGTAGCTTCTGTCCTGGGTCATCCGGTGATTCGTTTGGTTCGCACGCATATCGGGCAACTCGGATTGGGCACCTTGCGCAAGGGCGCCTGGTATCAACTGGATCAAACCGAGGTCGACGCGATGATGACCCCAGCCAGCGAACTGGCAGAAATCCGTCGAAAACGGCGCGAGCGCAAGCAGCGCAAGAATAGCTAATTCCCAATATATTGCGCATGCCCACCGAATTGAGCATTGAGGAGTACATAGCCCGCCAGCCAGAATATGACAAGCGCCGGCGAATTCTCCTTCCCATGTTGAGGGCGGCGGTTCCCAGCTTTTGCAAGGTCGAGGTCGAAGGGCTGGAAAATGTGCCCCGTCACGGCAGCGCGTCGCTCATGATAAACCACATATCCTACCTGGATCCAATCGTCGTGACGGCTAGCATTCCCTTTCGCTACACGATCTCGCTCTCAAAAATCGAAAACTTCCGGATTCCTGTTGCGGGTTGGTTCCTGCGGCAATGGGGACACTTCCCGATCCACCGTGGCGATTATGACCGCAAAGCGCTCATGCAAACGATCGCCCTGCTACAAAGCGGACAACTGGTGTTGATGGCGCCGGAAGGCACTCGTCACGCCGGGGGCTTGCAGCCGGGTAAGGATGGACTGGCCTACGTCGCGACCAAATCCGATGCCCTTATCGTTCCCACAGCCATTTGCGGCGCCGAAAACTGGAAATCGCGCATGAAGCGCCTTCGCCGCGCTTACGCAAAAGTGGTATTTGGAAAAGGATTCCGATTTCGAACCGAAGGGCGGAAACGTATACCGCGCCAAGTTCTTTCGCAAATGATTCACGAAGCGATGTATCAACTCGCCGCTACCATTCCCGACGAATATGCTCAGTTGCGCGGAGTTTACGCCGATATCGAAAACGCCACGGCCGATACTATCGAATTCCTTTGACGCTTCGTCCTAGGCGAACTCGCCACGCGAAGCTTGCAGGGCGCTTACTGCCAACAGCGCAGCTGTTTCATCCAAGCGCTTGAAGCGATGGTCCTTGGTCATTCCCCCGACATAGCGGAAATACATTTGCTGCATGAAGACCATCCACCTGAAGTGCGCCAAAGCCTGGTAAAACCGAATATCTCCCACGTCACGGCCGCTGCGTTCGGCATATCTGGCGATGATCTGCTTCCTTGTGAGAAAACCGTAGTCCCCGGTCGGCATCGGCGTCAACAGCAACAAATGTTCCGGATCGTCAGGCTCGCTCCAGTATGTCAATAATGTCGCCAAATCAAGTAAGGGATCGCCAAGCGTGCACATATCCCAATCCAATAGCGCCCTCATCATGGATGGATCATCAGGAGCGAAGATTGTGTTGTCCAGCTTGTAATCATTGTGTACCAAGGTAGGGGAAGGCGATTCCGGCATGTTTTCGACCAGCCAGGAATAGAGCTCCTCGACGACGGAACTGTCTTCAAGTTTTGCCGCGTTCCAGCGCCGATACCAGCCTTCTACTTGACGGCCGACAAAACCGGCCGGTTTACCAAGTCCCGAAAGACCGATTGAGTCGTAATCGACAGAATGGAACTCGACCAATACATCCACCAGCGCTTCGCTAAGCAGTTGTGCCGCATTTGGCATAGCGGCGAAGCCCGGTGGCATGGCACGACGCACGACGACTCCCTTTCGTCGCTCCATGATAAGAAAAGGAGCGCCTATGACGCTTGCGTCTTCAACATATAGGTAGATTCGCGGCGCAAAGCGGAATACGGGATACAGCGCCGAAAGCACCCGGTATTCGCGCGACATATCATGAGCTGTCGGCGCATAATGACCTATCGGCGGCCGCCGGAGAACGTATTCCTGTGTATCGCCGAAACTTAGCAAATAGGTCAGGTTTGCCATGCCACCCGTGAACTGCCGCACAGTCATCGGCTGATCCGCGCCTTCCAGTTCGTCGGCTAGAAACCCGGCGAGATTCGCTTTGTCAAAACCTTCGTCCGGCCGCGGATCCTGCAAATCGTTCATCTGTTGCCTACACATGGCTTGAACTCTTGGCTATCTAGCTCCGGAATCTAATGATGCTTATTCACTGCCTGCCCTTAAGTTTCGTTCTCAGGTTGAGTTTAGCATATGACGTCTTCGTCAGCGAAACTGGCTGTGTATCGAATTCGGTTGAAATAAAGCTCAACCACCACCTAACAGTCGGTAGGGGCGATCCGCTGGATCGCCCGACGCGCAGGAACTGAATGAGTATCGGGCGACTCACCGAGTCGCCCCTACCAAGTCGTTAGTATTTTGGGTTTAGGATCTCATGTTTAGAATTGAAAAAGTATTTCAATCGAAAAGGATACACTACCGCGAAACTGACCGCTTCGAGGATTCTTGACCAGTGATGTACAATCTGGGACGATGCCGGCTTTAGGGAACGCCAACAGACTTGGCTCGTATGGAAAAAATCGGAACCATTGAACAATTACAGATTCAGCAGAACCCGTTGAAAACACAGATCAACGATAAGAAGATCGTATATGATCCTTCCAGTATCATGGTGTTGCAGGAGATCCGACTGACGACCTTCGGCATTGTCGGCATCCTTGATTTTCTCAACAAAGAAATGGCGTATTTAGACGTCCATCACTTGCGCCACCCACTGTCGAGATTCCGCGGCGACAACAAGATTAGCATCGGTTTTACCAGTCACTATCAGCGGATGCGAAAGGAGTTCGGGGCGCATCTGCGGGACGGAAGCGCTGGCGAGAATATCATCATCAAGTCCGATCACCTGGTTTCGCCGGATGAGCTTGGGCAGAGGTTGGCTATACGGTCGCGAATACATGATTCCCTGATCTACTTGAGCGACATCAAGCCGATCCCGCCCTGCGAACCCTTCGTCCGCTACGCGCGCGATCGTCCCGCTTTATCGCCGACAGAGACTCAGTCCGATCTTAAGCTTTTGAGCGGCGGCTTGCGCGGCTATTACACGGAAGTTGAATCCGCCGTGGAAGAAGCCATTGTCCGCATAGGCGACACGGTTTACCGAGTGGACTCATCGTAGCATCCAGCTCATCCAGGTATGGCAATCCGGCGAAAGCAATTGCGATGCGATGCCGGATTCCAGGCATCGCACCATGGCGCGCAATCTGCTACAAGGTATGATATCCCCATCACATCAAGAGAATCGAGCCAGATTGAAGATCGAAAAGTCACTTCCCATTCTAATCGCCTATGTGGTTTTCATCGCCATCGGCTTGGCCAACGGATTGCTGAATATTGCCTGGACTTTTATACAGCCCACGTTTGCTGTCTCGCTGGATTCATTGGGTACTCTGTTAAGCGCCGCAATGCTTGGCGGGCTGATAGCGGCATTTTTCTGTGGTTCCTTGATCAACAGATTCACCATCGCCTCCGTCTTGCTTGGCGGCCTGGTGATCGCTGGTTTGGGCATGCTGGGCTATGCCATTGCGCCCATCTGGATCGCCTTGCTGCTGGCCGCATTTGTCGCCAGCATTGGCAAAGGAACGATAGACGCGGGAATGAATATTTTCGTGGCGTCGAATTACGGCGCCAGCCAAATGAATTGGCTGCACGCCTGCTGGGGCATCGGGCTGACATTCGCGCCCGGGCTCGTGACTTTCCTCGTGCTCGACCTAGAAGCAGGGTGGCAGTTTGGCTACGTAATCATGGGCGGCGTCATCTTGCTACTCGGTCTCTCCATACTGATCACCCTGCCGCTATGGAAACTAAAGAAAACGAAGCGCAGCAGAAGCAAGGAGGTCGATACAAAAGCGCCGCTGCAGGAAACACTACGGCGTCCGATCGTTTGGATCAGCCTGCTTTATTTCTTCCTGTACGGGGGCATCGAGATCGGCACCGGACAACTGGCGAATACACTTTTCGTCGAAGCGAGAGGCATTCCACAAGAAACGTCGAGCGCATGGGTAAGCGCGTATTGGGGCAGCTTTACCATTGGCCGCATGCTTATGGGCCTTTTGGCCTTGCGCTTGGGTGACAGGACCCTGCTGAACATCAGCTTTGCGCTGACGGTCATCGGCGCCCTTTTGCTATTTGCCAATGTTGCCGAGTTTTCCAGCTTGGTTGGACTACTGGCTTTGGGTTTCGGCCTGGCGGCTCAGTTTCCGATTTTGATTCTGCAAACGCCAGGTCGCGTCGGCGCTGAACACGCCTCAAACGCTATAGGATTTCAGGTCGGTTGCGCCGGCTTAGGTGGGGCGGCGCTTTCTGGCGTCGCGGGGGTATTCGCGGAGAACTTCGCTATCGAGTTGATCAGCGTATTCATTTTCCTGGGCGCGCTTCTTTCGCTGGTGATATATCAATTGATGGTCTGGTGGGAAAAGCGAAATGCCTCCACGAGTTTGGATTAAGCCCATGACGCTGAAAGAAAAAATCGGGCAGATGCTGATGGTGGGATTCGATGGCGCCGTCGCGCCTTCCTATCTTTTGGACTGGTTGGGATCCGGTCGGATCGGCGGCGTATATCTTTTCGCGCGCAATGTGGAGTCGCCGGCACAGGTCAAGCAACTTGTGGACTCATGCCATAATGCGGCCAAGTATCCCATCCTCGTGGGTATCGATCAAGAAGGCGGTACTGTTGCGCGTCTGCGGGCTGGCTTCAGCGAGAGCCCCGGGGCCATGGCGCTGGGCGCTTCCCGCGATACCCAACTCGCGGAAGACATCGCTTTCATGATAGGACGCGAATTGGCAGCTCTGGGCATCAATTGGAACTTCGCGCCGGTCGCTGATGTGGCTCATAACAGCGCGAATCCGTCCGTCGGCACGCGATCGGCAGGCGTGGACAAAGATCTGGTCAAGGACTTCGTTATCGCGCAGATCAAGGGTTTCGAGCGCGCGGGCGTCGCCTCGACTGCCAAGCATTTTCCGGGGCTGGGCAATACCGAGATTGATACGCACGAAGCGCTTGCAAGAGTATCCGGATCGCTGCGCTACTTGTACGAAGAAGATCTGATACCCTTCCGCGGCGCTATCAGCGCAAACGTGCCCTGCATCATGACAAGTCATGTCATGTTCGAGGAATTGGACGATCGCTACCCGGCAAGTTTATCGCCGCGGGTGATAGATGGATTGCTCCGTGGCCGATTGGGATATGATCGCGCAGTCTGCACAGACTGCATGGAGATGAAAGCGATCACTGACGGCTGGGGGGCCGGCGAGTCCGCCGTGCTTGCTGTGCTGGCGGGTGTTGATATTCTACTATTTTCGCATAGCCGCGCGGGGCAAGAAGCCGCCTACGATACCCTTTTGGGGGCGGCGGAATCTGGCCGCATATCGACTGAGCGCATTGACAAATCCATTGCGCGCATAGGGGCGATCAAGCGTCGGTACCAACTGGATGACCGGCCCCCTTTAGAGATCGTCGCCTGTGAGGCCCACCGTTCCCTGGCTCGCAAAGCCGCCCGAGCGGGCACGGTTCTTATGCGGCCGCCCGAGCGCTGGCCCATTACTCGCCAGCAATCTCGTGTATTATGTATCGAGTTCGCCACACAATTGTTTTCAAGCGAGGAAGATCAGGATTGCGGCACTGCCCTCTCGCGATATCTCCGCAAGCGCCTGCCTCATGCTGAAAGCCTGATTGTCCGCTCAAAATCCGAGCTTGACTCGATGCTCGCTCAAGCCGAATCGCTGGACGCGGCCTGGGAAATCTTGATCATAGCGACCAGAAACGCTCATTTGATGCCTTGGCAAGCACAAGCGGCTCAGGCAGCTATTGACCGTCATCCCGGCGCCGTATTGCTTTGCCTGCGGGACCCCTATGATGCCAAGGTGATATCCGATGCCAGCGTCATTCTTTGCAGCAACGGCGATAGCGCGCCATCGCTTGAAGCCGCGGTCGACGCCATCTGCGGCGATTATACGCCTGGTGGGATGCCCACAGTAAATCTGGAGCTGGCCGAATGACCGCGGCAAAGGGAATATTACTCGCGAATAAACGATTTAAGGCCGGGCTGGAAGCGTTGCTTGAGCGGCACTTGCCCGGTACCTTTCCCGCTCTTAGCCTGTGTGTGATCCATCGCGGCGACATAGTTGTGGACGGCGCCTGGGGCTGGATTGACCCGGAGACTCGGGGGTTGCGGGTCGGCGCTGATACTTTGTTCGACTTGGCATCTGTTACCAAGATCTTCGTCGAAACCAGCTTCTTGACGCTCGTTGAAGCCGGAAAAGTAGAACTGCAAGACAGACTGGTCGATGTCATTCCGGAGTTCGGGCAATCGAATCCGCGCGAAATCTCCGGTGGTCAAGACCCGCACACGAGACGATTCCTGCCAATTGATGGCGAATACGACGAACTCAGCGTCGACGTAACAGAGGTCGCGTTCAAGCATCTTTTGACACATACCTCGGGTCTGCCGCCCTGGCGTTCAGTCTATCTGCTGGCCAGCGAAGGGGCTCCCGCGCCCCCGGCATATGGAAGCGCCTATGAAGAGACGCGCTGGCAAAGGGGCTTGGCGAGCATGCTGCGCTTTCCCTTCGCCGGGCCCATCGGCGAAGCCGTTCGTTACACCGATATCGGTATTATGTTGCTGGGTGAGGCTGTGGCCAGATTGCATGGCGGCCGGCTCGACAAGGCCCTGGCGGACCTCGTTCTTGATCCGCTAAATCTGCGCTCGCCCACTTATAATCCGGTTCAGAATGGCGTGCCCAGAGAACAAACTGTGCCCACTGAATACGATGATGCTTGGCGTCGCCGCCGCGCCTGGGGAGAAGTCCACGACGAAAACGCCTGTGGTCTAGGGGGCATTGCCGGCCACGCCGGTTTGTTCGCCAGCGCCCGTGACGTTGCCGCCTTTGGGAACGCCTGGGTTTCCGGCGACAGTCGATTGCGCCTGTCAGCGCAACTGAGGAAGGACGCGACCAGACAGCAGGCGTCGGGACAGTTCCGTATGGGATTGGGCTGGATGCTCAAAGCCGCAGAAGACTCATCCGCCGGTGAACTTTATAGCAATTCTTCTTATGGACACACCGGCTTCACGGGAACCTCGCTCTGGGTCGATCCGATACGGCGCCTGGTCACTGCTGTGTTGACCAACCGGGTTTATCATGGCCGGGATGCGGAAAACATTCACTCATTTCGGCGCTCAATTCACGAGCTTGTTGTTCGCGGGATCGAGGGAAAATGAACGATCAGCTTTTCATGGGCATTGATGGCGGCGGTACGAGCCTGCGCATCGCCATTACCGACGGCGATACCCAAGTCATCAACAGCCTTAAGACCACCGCGTCGAATCCCAACCTTGTTGGCCATGATCAGGCGCAAAAGCATATTCGGGCCGCGATCGAAGACTGCATGCGCGGCGCGGAAGTTTCTCCCCATTCCATTCAATCAGCCGGCATCGGCATCGCCGGCGCATCAGCCAAGCACAGCCGCGATTGGCTGATAGCCACGGTAGAACCGGTCTTGCCAGACAGCCTGCTCGTAGCCGCTTCCGACCTTGAAATCGCGCTCGTTGGCGCTCTGGCAAAGCGCTACGGTGTTTTACTGCTGGCAGGTACGGGAAGCGCGGCCTTTGGCATCTCACCGGCAGGTCGGCGGCTGCAGATCGGCGGATGGGGTTACCTCCTGGGCGATCCGGGCAGCAGCTACTGGATTGGCAGGCAAGTGCTGAAGCAAATGATCGATTGTCACGATAGAGTTGGCCAAGGCGTTGAAACAAGTACCAATGACGCGCTATTCAAACACGTATTGCAGACGCTTGGAATTTCAAGGCCCCGGCTGATAGTAGACTGGCTGTATCGAGGTCAGTCTCCACCGGCCACACGTATTGCCGAATTAGCAAGAATTATCCTGAATCTCGCCGAAGACGGCAATTGGCGAGCGATCAACATCTTGCAAGGGGCGGCGATTCAGCTCGTTCGACAGACGAGATTGCTGATCCAGCGTCTCGACTACCCCGGAGCTGAAATCGCCTTTGCGGGCGGACTGCTCGACGACGACAACCTGCTTTCGGAGGACGTGGCGCGTCGACTGGGACTGGCCGAGCGACCAGTCGCCAAGCATCCGCCGGTGATCGGCGCGGCCCTCTTGGCTAAAATGGAATGGAAACGAGTAACCGCGGCGTGAGACCATCCACCGAGAAACCGAACCCTGCCACCGCGAGTATCGACAAAATGTCTACGCTGGACATGCTCGCGGCGATCAATGAAGAAGATGTCGGCGTGGCCCTGGCTGTGAGGTCAGCGCTGCCACAGATCGCCCGCGCAGTAGATGCGGTCGCGGGGTCCTTGCGGGACGGCGGTCGGCTCTTCTATGTCGGCGCGGGTACCAGCGGACGGCTTGGCATACTTGATGCGGTGGAATGCGTGCCAACCTTTGGCACTTCCCCCGAGCAGGTGCAAGGCCTGCTCGCAGGTGGTCAAGAGGCTGTCTTCCACGCAGTTGAAGGCGCGGAAGACAGTGAGGAAATGGGGCGGCATGACCTGCGGCAACGCGGCCTTTGCCGCGACGATGTCGTCTGCGGGATCGCGGCCAGCGGTCATACACCTTACGTCATTGGCGCCTTGACTTACGCGAAGTCGATACGCGCGCGGTCCATCGCTATCTGCTGCAACGAGGAGGCGCCCATCCTGGAACTCGCGGATATCGGCATAGCAGTCGACGTCGGTCCAGAAGTCATTGCCGGTTCGACGCGCATGAAAGCGGGCACTGCCCAGAAGCTGATTCTCAATATGCTCAGCACGGCTACCATGATCACTTTGGGAAAAGTCTACCGCAACCTGATGGTCGACTTAAGAGTCACCAACCAGAAGCTGGCGGAAAGAGCGCTGCGTTTGGTGATGCAATTGGCTGAAACCGATGAGGCGCGAGCGGCGGCATTGCTGTCCGCGACCGACAACGACGTCAAAACCGCTGTGGTGATGGCCAGGCTTGGAATCACTCTCTCGGAGGCGCGAGAACGGCTGCAGCGAGCGGATGGCTATCTGTACCGGGTAATAGACGATTTGGACCCTTAGATGACAACAGTGACGCCGATAATCATCAAAAACGCGCGGATCGTCGCTGAGACAGACTGTTACGACCGGGCCTGGCTGCGCGTTGAGAACGGCAAGATCTCCGCCATTGCGCCTGGTGATTCCCCCCAATTGCCAGAAGCCAACATAGTGGAGGCAAACGGAGCGACGCTCTTGCCCGGCTTCATCGATATCCATGCGCATGGCGGGGACGGTTTCGATGTTATGGACGGCGACGTGGATTCCTTGGCGGGCATGGCGCGTTTTTTTGCCCGCGGCGGCGTGACTTCGTTCCTGGCGACGACCTGGACGGACAGTGGCGAACGGATCCAACAGGCTCTGCAAGCGGTGGCGAGCGCGCAGGACATGCGCGCGGGTGGCGCCAAACTGCTTGGCGCCCACCTGGAAGGTCCTTACTTGAACGCGGAGAAATGCGGCGCTCAACACAGCGCCTATATTCGTCGAGCCGATCCCAGGGAAGTCCTGCCCTGGCTGGACCTAAACGTAATCCGACTATTGTCCCTGGCGCCGGAATTCCCCCAAAACCACTGGCTGATCAAAGAGGCGGTCCGCCGCGGTGTGACGGTCTCGGTCGCGCATTCCAACGCCAGCTTCGAACAGATCAGGTCGGCGCGGGATCTCGGCATATCTCACGCGACGCATGCCTTCAACGCCATGTCGCCGCTCCATCATCGCGAGCCCGGCGTCGTGGGCGCGGTACTCAGCCTTGACGACATCAACTGTGAGTTGATCTGTGACCTCGAGCACGTGCATCCAGCCGCCATTGAAATCCTCTGGTGCTGCAAGGGCGTCGAGCGACTGATCCTGATCACCGACTCGGTCAAGATTGCCGGAATGCCAGATGGTCGTTATCAGTTCTCGCATCAAGAAGTTGAGAAGAAGGACGGCAGCGTGCGTATCTGCGCTGACGGCACATTGGCCGGCACGACCCTGACCATGAATGCCGCTTTGCGAAACTTGATGTCAGTCAAGAAACTGCCGGTAGAAACCGTTTGGCGAACGGCCAGCCTCAATGCCGCACGGGCGATAGGCGTGGATGATCACAAGGGCTCCATCGCCCTTGGAAAGGACGCCGATCTGGTATTGGTCGACGACAAATTAAATGTCCACATGACCATCGTTGAGGGCCGGATCGTATATTCGCGGGATGAAGCGGAATAGTCCGGTTTCACTTGCCTTCCCAATCAATGGGATAGGTCTTGTCGATCATGGCTCCCACGGCGTTGCGGAAGTCTTCAGTACGAAATAGCTGCGCCTGCGCCCAAGCCTCGATTTGCAAGCCACGAGCGTGATCGCACATGTCGTTGATCACGCGCTTGGCGTAACTCACGGCAAGGGGCGCGGAGGCACACAAGTTCGCGACCAGTTCGGCCAGGCCCGCGTCCAGTTCGTCCCTGCCATAAACTGCGTCCAGCATCCCCCACTCCAGCGCCTGCTGAGCATCGATGTTCCTGCCAGTCATTACCAGATCTTTTGCGCGCGCAGGTCCGACGAGCGTCACCAAGCGAACGGTACCGCCGACATCCGGTATGATCCCCAGACGCGCTTCCGGCAAGCCCAGTTTGGCGCGCGCCGTCGCTATGCGAAAGTCGCATGCCAGCGCCAGTTCCAGCGCCATGCCCAAGCAGTAGCCATGCAAAACACAGATCACCGGCAGAGAACTTCGCTCAATCTTATTGAGGACGGCTTGGTATCTTGCGGTAAAGGGGAAGAGATTGCCGCGGACGCCTTCGTCAAGCGTTTGAAACTGACCCAGATCAATACCTGATGAAAAAACTCGACCTTCGGCACGGACAATGGCCACGCGAGCGCCGGCGTTGAATTCGGACTCAGCGTGATCGAAGGCGTCGGAAATGGCATCCATCATCGCGTCGTTGATCGCGTTGCGCTCGTCCGGACGATTCAGCACAACTTCGAATACGGCGCTCTTTCTTTGGGTTTTGATCAGGCCTTCCATCTCGCCCCCTGCCTACCGCTCCGCCCCTACGTAAGTGATTCCAGAAACTTATCCATTGCTTCGACGGTATTGAGGCTGAAGCGAATTCTCTTGCGGTCAATGCGGCGCATCAAGCCGCTGAGCACCGTCCCGGCGCCGATTTCGACAAAGGTCTCGGCCCCGCTCGCGACAATCGCCCGCATTGATTCCGTCCAGCGAACCGCCTGTGTCAACTGTTGATTCAACTCTTTTCTGATGTCGTCGACCGAATCCAATGCATCCGCGCTGACATTGCCCAATAACTGCGCTTGCGGCACCTCCAGGTCTGTCGCCTCAATCGCTCTGTTAAATTCTCCCGAAGCTGATGTCATCAATGGCGAGTGAGCCGCGACGCTCACGGCCAACTTGACCGCTCGCCTGGCGCCGGATTCAGTTGCCAGCGCTACAGTTCGATCAACAGCTGACTCATCGCCGGAAATGACAGCTTGGCCCGGACAATTATCGTTGGCCAGGACAACCGTTTTTTGGGTCTCTTGGGATACAGTTGCGCACAAGACTTCGACAGTCTCGACATCCAAGCCGAGCAAGGCGGCCATGGCGCCCGGGTTTTCCTGTCCCGCCTTCTGCATCAGTTCTCCACGCCTCCGAACCAGAGTCAAGCCGTCTTCAAAAGATAGAGCGCCCGCTGCCGTCAAGGCCGAGAATTCGCCCAGGCTATGCCCGGCCATCCAGTTCGGCTCGCATTCGGGCACGAGTTCTTGCATGACTCGCCAAATCGCCAAGCTGCAAACGTAGAGCGCCGGCTGGGTATTGACGGTCTGGTTTAGCAGATCTTCCGGTCCGTTCCAGCAGATATCTGATAAAGAGAAACCGAGCAACTCGTCGGCCTGCGCAAAACTGTGGCGCGCGATCTCGTATTGTTCGGCGAAGTCTTTGCCCATCCCCAAGACCTGAGAACCCTGCCCGGGGAAAACCGCCGCCGTCTTGCGCCAATTAATCATCTATGTCGCGCCTCAAGCAAACGCTGCACAAAAAAACGAAGAATAACAGAGCAAGCCCGCCAAGCCGCGCGGGACCGACGCGCGCAAAAAAACCGTGCGAAGTGGGCACGGTCTCTTGTCCAGTAGAATCAGCCAAGTCGCGACTAGTCATCCTTGACTTCCATGACCTTCTCGCCACCGTAGGCGCCGCATTTTGGGCATACGCGATGCGAAATACGGTACTCTCCACAGTCTTCGCACTCTACCAGATGGTTCAAGGTCAAGGCATGGTGGGCGCGCCGACGATCGCGGCGCGATTTGGACACCTTTCTTTTGGGTAAGGGACCCATTCCAGCGCTCCTGCAATCCGTTCAAGACAAACAAGGCATTTTATAAGTGTCCCAGCGACATTGTCAAGTGACAGCTGTCGCGGCAATGCATCCACTTCGGTTGAAACAGAAAACCTAATCGATCGAAGTCACCGAGGAGATGAAGCCGGTTATGTGTCCGACGAAAACATTTTTTCGGACATAAGTTTGTCCGTACGGCGCGGTGTATGCAGTCATTTGGGCAAAAGTTGAGGTCATTGTTGCATGGATTGCGGTGGAAAGGGCGACTGAATGGTCGCGTGTTTCGGTCACCACAAAGATACGAAGCGTGGTGGGATTGCGGACGGCAACGCTCAAGTTGCCTTACTGCCGGATTCACAACTCCGCCTTTTCCGCAGTGCCACGCTATAATGACAGCATCAATGCGAGAACTCGCCCATGAATCAACGTCAGCAATCCAGAATCGAAAGTATCCTCAACCAGCGAATCGCGCGGGTTACCGCCTTGGCAGGCGGCATGATCAGCGAAGTGATCAAAATCGAATTCCGTAACGATGACGCGCTCGTGGCGAAAATCGGCGACGGCGCTCACGATTTGCGTACTGAGGGTTACATGCTCAGGTATCTCCGAGAGAAAAGCAACTTGCCCGTGCCGGAGGTGTACCATGAGGAAGCTGATCTCTTGCTCATGGCGTTCGTAGACGGCGCGACCGAGTGGGATTCAGCCAGCCTCGCTCAATTGGGACGTCTGCTGGCAAACTGCCATCAGATCAACGCGGGTTCCTATGGATTGGAGCGAGATACGCTAATCGGTCCTTTGCATCAACCAAACGAGCAATCGGAATCCTGGATCGAGTTCTTTCGGGAGTATAGACTTCGGTACATGATTGGCGTAGCGCGCGAATCAGGACATTTGCCGTCTCGGTTGCAGGGACGACTTGCCGAATTCGCCGATCAAATCGAGCGATACTTGATCGAACCGCAGAATCCCGTCCTCATTCACGGCGACATGTGGAGAACGAATGTCATCGTGCGCGACGGCAGTATCCGAGGCATCATTGATCCGGCGCTCTATTACGCCCATAACGAAATGGAGCTGGCCTACATGACGCTCTTTGATGGCGTCGGAAGGGAATTCTTCGCCGCGTATCGCGAGATACAGCCGGTTGAGAATGACTTCTTTGATACCCGCCGACATGTGTATAATCTGTATCCACTGCTGGTTCATCTGACGATTTTTGGCGCTATGTATCTGCAGCCCCTCGATGCCACACTAAGGCGCTTCTCGATATAGTATGTCTTGGGTATTATGCATAGGAAAGTTCATACATACTGCATATAGAGTGTCGCGCTCTTAGCCGCTAAAGTTCAGGGGCTGCACGAGTCTTTGAAGCAATGGGACGATCTCAAGATGATTCGAACCAGCGCTGTACGCACAAGCAAAAAGGCCAAGAAGAACCCTACCCGTTAGATTGGGCTTGTTTGTGTTGATCGGAAATTGAACGCATACCCGCCCAGATGGCGGGTTTTTTAATTCGAGCAACCTTACTATAGTTAGCCGCTGGCAACAATTGCAGGAGATACTCAAAATGACAAATGAAGCGCCCCTCTGTCCAGAATGCGATGCCGAAGTTGACATTCCCGGCGATGCCATGGAAAACGAATTGCTGTCATGCCCGGATTGTGGTATCGAGCTGGAAATCATGAACCTGGATCCCATTGAACTGGAACTCGCGCCGGAGGTTGAGGAAGACTGGGGAGAATAGCAATCATGCGTGTTGCCCTGCTTGTCACCCATATACGTGCCGAAGAGAAGCTGATACTCGCGGCATTCAACAAGCGCGATATCAGCCCGGATATCATTCTCGACCGCGAACTCAACTTCAACATTTCGGAAGGACCGCAGCAATTGGCGCCAAGCGGAATCGCCTGGCGCGAATACGATATGATATTCGAACGCTGCGTCAGCACGTCGCGAGGGATGTATGCCCTGGCGATACTCAATAGTTGGGGCCTGCGCAGCTTCAATACTTACGAGACTGCCGCCATATGCGGGGACAAGCTACGGACCAGTATTGCGCTTACTCTGCACGGTATTCCTCAGCCGCATACGCGGGTCGCGTTCACGCCGGAAAGCGCGATGCAAGCCATCGAGATCGTTGAATACCCAGCCGTTTTGAAGCCGGTAACCGGTTCCTGGGGCCGTCTGTTAGCGCGCGTACACAACAGAGACAGCGCCGAGGCCATCCTGGAACATCGACAGACCTTGGGCGACTACAATCACCACATTTATTATGTGCAGGAATACGTCGACAAACCGGGTCGCGATATACGCGCTTTTGTGGTGGGCAATCGCACTATTGCCGCCATCTACCGCGAGTCCAACCACTGGATCACCAATACCGCTCGCGGCGGCCTAGCGAGCAACTGCCCGGTGACGGAGAGCTTAAACGAGATCTGCGTTCGCGCGGCCGACGCGGTTGGGGGCGGCATCCTGGCTATTGACTTGCTGGAAGACGCGGGGGGCAAATTCGTCGTCAACGAAATCAACCATACGATGGAATTCCGCAATAGCAGCAAACCGACAGGCGTCGACATCGCCCAGGAAGTCATCGACTTTGTTATCGGGGAAGTAGGAGTGGTCGCGTGATTCAAGCGGGGATCGTGGGCGGCAGCGGCTATACCGGCGGGGAGTTGTTGCGTCTGTTGCATTTTCATCCCGAAGTCGAGCTGGGGCAGATTACCAGTCGTGAGCAGGCGGGCCGCTACATTCACACCGTGCATCCCAATCTTCGTGATGTATCCAGGTTGAAGTTTAGCCATCCCGACGGTCTGGAAGCTTGCGATATGCTTTTTTTGGCGATGCCGCACGGTACTGCCGGGCGTAAAATCGATCATTTCGCCGCGCTTGCGCCAAAGCTGATCGATCTCTCGGCGGATTTCCGCCTTGACTGTTCGGCCAGTTATCAACGTTGGTATGGCGAAGATCATCCTGCGCCAAGCTGGCTGGATCGATTCGTATATGGATTGCCGGAGGTGTATCGCGAAAGCTTGATCGGCGCGAATTTCGTCAGCGGCGTGGGTTGCAACGCGACTGTTATTAACCTGGCTCTCTTGCCGCTTGTCAGTGCCGGCTTGCTGGAACGCGCGGCGATCGAGATCAAAGTAGGATCCTCTGAAGGCGGAAACAAAGCCAACGCCGGGTCCCATCATCCGATCCGAAGCGGCGCCGTGCGTACTTACAAAGCGACGGGTCATCGACACAAGGCGGAAGTTGAACTGGTACTGGGCAGGGACCACCCAATTGACTTCGCCGTTACCGCCATCGAGATGGTGCGCGGCGTTCACCTCTTAGCGCATTGTTATCTGAGCGAGCCGCAGGTCGAGCGCGACATATGGAAGCTGTATCGCGCTCACTATCGCGACGAGCCTTTCCTGCGATTGGTCAGCGGCAAAACAGGATTGCATCGCTTGCCGGAACCGCGCGTGGTTGCCGGCAGCAATTTCTGCGATATCGGCTTTGAGCTGGACGGGGACGGCCGGCGCCTGGTGGTGGTTGCGGCTTTGGACAATTTGGGCAAGGGCGCCGCCGGCAGTGCCGTCCAGTGCATGAATCTTATGTTCGAACTCGACGAGACTGCGGGATTGGCATTCCCGGGGGTGTATCCCTAGTTATGCGCGCAAAGATGACTCCTGATAAATTGCTGGTAGTCAAAATCGGCGGCGGCGCGGGCTTGGACCTGCCCGCGACTTGCGACGATCTGGCCTTGATTGCCGGCCAGCGCGCCCTGGTTGTGGTTCATGGCGTCAGCGCGATTATGGATCAAATGTGCCGGGACCTGGGTATCGAAGTGCAATCGCTGACATCGCCGTCCGGCCATAGTTCTCGCTACACGCCGCCCGCCGTGCGCGACATCTATGTACGCGCTTCGGAAGCGGCGAATCAAGGCGTGATATCCGCCCTGCGCCAACGAGGGGTGAATGCGCTGGGAATGTCGGGAAACGATGTTGTGATCAGCGGCAGGCGAAAAAAAGCGATTCGCGCTGTCATGAATGGGCGTGTTCGTATCGTGCGTGATGATTGCAGCGGCTCAATACAATCCGTGCATAGCGACGTCCTGCAAAGCGCGCTTGACGAGGGTCAAGTACCCGTGTTGCCGCCAATGGCGAGGGGCGATGATGGTTTGCTCAATGTCGACGGCGACCGCGCCGGCGCAGCCGCCGCGGCGGCGCTGGCTGCCGGTACGCTTGTTATCCTCAGCAATGTCAGAGGTTTGTATCGC
The DNA here is from genome assembly GCA_011525385.1 of Chloroflexota bacterium. Taxonomy (GTDB): domain Bacteria; phylum Chloroflexota; class Anaerolineae; order Aggregatilineales; family Phototrophicaceae; genus UBA6055. The sequence goes on from WTGF01000059.1 coordinate 94,062, forward strand.
GAGTTTCCAGACGAATCATCGTTCGTCTCGGAGGTGGCGCGTTCGCAGATAGACAGCGCGGAATCATGGGCACGGGGACGCATGAAACGCAAAATAATAGCGGCTCGCGAGGCGCTAGACGGCGGCGTAAGTCAGGTTATCATCGCCGACGGCCGCGTCCCGCAGCCGGTATCAAGAGCGCTAGTGGGCGCAGGGACAAGGTTTGGAGCATGATTGACGCGGGCAGGCTATTCGACTTGGAAGACGGTCACGGCTCGGGCGCATACGGCAAAAGGCCAACTGCCCTCGTGCGCGGCGAGGGTGTCTATGTCTACGACGAGGACGGCGCTCGGTATCTGGATGCCACAAGCGGCCAGGGCGTGGCGGCACTGGGTCACAGCCATCCAGCGGTAGTAGGAGCAATCACCGAGCAAGCGGGACGACTGATTACTTGCCACGAATCTTTTTACAACGATCGTCGCGCCGAGTTCTACGATCTGTTGTCGGGTATCATGCCAGCCGATTTGCAGCGCTTTTTTCTCTGCAATAGCGGCGCCGAAGCTATTGAAGGCTCGCTGAAAGTGGCGAAGTTGCTGACGGGACGTGACGGCATCGTTGCGGCCAAACGCGCCTTCCACGGGCGGACCACCGGCGCCCTCTCGATGACCTGGACCCCAAAATATCGCAAACCGTTTCAAGCCTGGCTGCCATCTGTGACTCACATTCCCTATAACGACATAGAGGCCGCGCAGGGAGCAATCACGGAAGATACGGCGGCGGTTGTGGCCGAGGCGGTGCAAGGCGAAGGCGGCGTGCATCCGGCCCAGGACGAATACCTGCAAGCTTTGCGCGATACCTGCGACCGCAGGGGCGCCATGCTCGTCTTTGATGAGATTCAAACCGGATTGGGACGGACCGGCCGTTGGTTCGGCTTTCAACATGCCGATGTCACGCCCGATATCGTTGCTATAGCCAAGGCGATTGGCGGCGGCTTGCCCATGGGCGTCGTCAGTTGGCGCGCCACGCACGGTCCCATTGATCGCGCTACGCACGGCAGCACCTTTGGCGGGAATCCGTTGGCATGCGCGGCGGCCATCGCTACTTTGACGACGCTGCGAGATCAGGGACTGGTAGAGCAGGCGGCGGGCAACGGCAGTTGGATGGCCGAGCGCTTGCGCGCGCTCGAGCTCAACTCGGTCCGTGAGGTCCGCGGACGCGGTCTGATGCTTGGTTTGGAATTGCGCGGTCGCGTCACGCCGGCGCTTAAAGCGCTGCAGGAAACTGGCATTCTCGCCTTACCTGCCGGCCTGAACACGCTGCGTCTCTTGCCGCCGCTGATCATCACCCGCGAGCAGTTGCAAGTCATTGTGGACGCAATCGCCGAGGTTTTGGACTGAGCCATGTCCGCGATTTCCCCAGCCGCAGCGGAAGAATTGCTGCACGATCTGGTCGCTATCGCCAGCCCCTCGCGCCAAGAGTCAGAGGCAGCCGCGTTTCTGGTTCAGTGGATGCGCGCGGCCGGCTATGACGAAGCCTTTGTCGATGAAGCCGGCAATGCGGTGGGCATCGTCGGCACGGGTGAATCAGACGTTATTCTGCTCGGCCATATCGACACCTTTGGGGGTTTCCCGCCCGTCCAGATCAAGGATCGGATACTCTACGGACGGGGATCGGTCGACGCCAAAGGACCGCTGTCTACCTTTGCAGTTGCCGCGGGGCGCGCCAAGGTCCCTGACGACAACCGCGTCATCGTGGTGGGCGCTGTGGAAGAAGAAGCGGCGACCAGCAAAGGCGCGCGTCATATAGTAGCGAATTATCGGCCGGCCTATTGCGTCATCGGCGAGCCGTCGCACTGGGATCGCATAACGTTGGGTTACAAGGGGCGGCTGCTGGTAGACTGGCGCTGGGAAGGCGGACTGGCGCACAGCGCGGGCGAAGCGCCAAGCCCGGCTGAACGCGCCGTCGACTATTGGTTGCGGATCCAAAGGCGCGCGGCAGAACACAATCGGGGTATCGACTCGATCTTCGCCCGCCTGGATGCGTCGCTACGTGATCTTCGCACTTATCAAGATGGCATTAACGGCGTTGCCGAAATGACGATCGGGTTCCGTCTGCCGCCGGATGTCGATCCCGGCGAAGTAGCCGCGGATTTGGAGCCTGCTGACGGCGCGACTATCGCCACGCACGGCGCGGAGAATGCCTACACCGCGGACAAAAACAGCGCGCTAAGTCGGGTTTTTCGCCGAGCGATACGCGCTAGCGGCGGTACGCCGCGCTTTTTGTACAAGACCGGCACATCGGACATGAACATCGCGGGTCCGGGCTGGGACTGTCCCATTGTCGCCTACGGCCCCGGTGATTCCGCGCTTGATCATACGCCGAATGAACATATCAACCTGGATGAGTACCTGCTTGCGATTGATGTGCTCACCGCGGTCCTGGAATCCCTGTAGATCGAGACTAGGAGTCTTATGCACAACAGAAACGCGCCCGTTCAAGATTTTCATTTCATCGATTCGACCCTGCGAGAGGGCGAGCAATTCCGTGGAACGCACTTCACCATCGACGACAAGAAGGAAATCGCCCGGTTGCTGGATCGTTTCGGTGTCGAGTACATGGAACTGTCCACGCCCGTCGCCAGCCCGCAGAGCGCTGACGCGATACGGGCATTGGCCGACATGCGCCGGGATTTCAAGCTGCTGACCCATATTCGCGCTGATATGGACGATGCCAAACTGGCGGTCGACTGTGGCGTTGACGGGGCCGATGTTTATATCGGCACCTCCAATTACATGCGTGAATACAGCCATGGCAAGAGCCTCGATCAAGTCATTGAGATTGGTCAGCGAGTCATCCAGTACCTTAACGAGCAAAACATCGAGACGCGTTTCAGCACGGAAGATACGTTCCGCAGCAATTTCGCCGACGTGATGACCGTTTATCGCGCCATGGATCTGGCAGGCGTCGATCGCGTTGGCGTCGCCGATACTGTGGGCATTGCCGATCCACTCAGCACCTACAACCTCATATCGAATCTGCGCGATGTGGTCAGCTGCGACATTGAGTTTCATGGCCACAACGACAGCGGCTGCGCGGTGGCCAACGCCTTTTGCGCCTTGCAAGCCGGGGCGACGCATATCGATACCACCGTGCTGGGGATCGGTGAAAGGAACGGCATCACGCCCATGGGGACCCTGATCGCGCGTCTCTACACCTGTGACAAGTCACTGGTCGAGAAATACGACTTGCCGCTGTTGGGGGAGATTGAGGAACTGGTCGCGCGGAAACTGGGAATCGCGATTCCCTTCAACATGCCGATTACCGGCGAAGTAGCCTTTCATCACAAAGCCGGCGTACATACCAAGGCCGTACTGCAGAATCCAACCACATATGAAGCCATAGATCCTGATGACTTTGGCATGAGCCGATTCATCGATGTCGCGCACCGTCTGGTCGGGCGCAACGCCATCCGCGACCGCGCTTTGACACTCGGTCTCGATCTTCCAGAAGACATGCTGCGGCTGGTGACGGCGCAAGTGAAAGCGCTCGCCGACCTGGGTCCGATCACGATTCAAGATGTTGATGACATGATCTTCCAAATCATGCATCCGGTGGAAGACTAGTCCCCAGGGACCAGGTTGCCGCGCTTTGATCGACTGGCGAATTCACTCGGATCTCGCATCGGGATGAGGTAGACCAGCAGCGATAACAGGCCTGCCAATGCGAAAAGCATAAAGACCGGCTCGAAGCCGGCTGCATCCACCAGCCAGCCGCCTATGATGGGGGCAAATACCGTAACCGGCGCGATTAGCGTATTCGCCATGCCGATGTAAAAGGGCCTATCCGCCGCCGAGCTAAACTGCACAGTGATCGTCAATATCGTCGACCACTGCGTCGTATTGACGATGCCGGTCAAGGCAAATACCAGGTAAAACCAGGTGACATCCGGAGCCAGCACGGCGATCGTGATCGTCAAAACGGTCGCTATATTGCCCAGCATCAAAATGCGCCTGTGACCCCAGCGGTCCCCGGCCCAGCCCACCAACGTGCTGCTCAATGTATGCGAGACCAGCAGAACGCTGGTCATGGCGCTGGCAAACTCCGGCGTCATTTGATAGCGCCGGATACCATATATCGTGAAAAATGAGACCACGGTCAGACTAAGGGAGGTCAAGGCGCGCGCAATCAAAAACCAGCGGAAATTGTCATCGGCGCGCAGAATCGCGCTCAAACGCCCGCCGAAATCGCGCCAGGGTACGCGTGCGCCGATGTCCGTCGGCTCGCTGACCGGTTCGTAAGTAAGCGCCAAAAAAACGAAGGACACCACTAGACTGATAGCGGCAATGAAGAACAGCATCGAGAAGTTCTGCGGAAAATCGTGATGCGCGAGAATATAGCTGGCGAGCAAGGCGCCGCCGGCGCCAAACAGATTGACACAGGACGATTGAACCCCAAAAAACGTGCCCAGCCGATGCGGGGGCATGATTTTGCTCATCATGCTTTGCCAGGGCGTGCCGGTGAATCCGCCGCCCAAGGATTGCCAGCCGAGCAGCAGCACCGCCAACAGCAGCGCAAGGTCAGTGCCAATGGTTGGGATCAAAAAGGCGACAAGCGCCAATCCGAAATAAGGAACCCTTTCCAGCAGGGTCATGGCTAGCACCATGGGTTTGAAACGGCGCAAGCCGGCGACGTAGTTCGATGTCAGCAACTGCGGTATTTGCCAGCCGATGTGAAAAAGTGCCGCTACAAAACCGATCAGCGCGGTTGATTCTGTGAGATAGGACAAGAACAAAGGCACTATGGTAACATAGGAAGCCAAACCGACGACGCTCAGACCGAAGAAGCTGCCGTCGAGAATATTGACCAGGGCATTGTGACGGAGCTTGTCCTGAAGATCTTGTGAAAGCATGTGACCTGCTTGAACGGGAGAAGTCGCTAAACGCCGCAATTGTAGCAGACATTTGTTCTAGGCAAAAGCGACAATGTAGCCGTTTGGCGTGTAAACGGCGAATTGATCACAGAAATGTCGCGCTCACGCAAAATTGTAGCCCGTTTTGTCACATGACCGATGCGTTTCGCAAAAACGTAGCGATTTCCCAAGATTCGCCACAGCCGATCGGGGTTGAAAGAGAGATGAAGCAGCGAATGGAACCAGATCTATGGCGATGACAGCGACGGAAAAGCACCTGGCGCGCGCCAGCGGCAAAAGCGTCGTAAAGCCCGGGGACGTCGTTGTTATCGAACCGGATGTAATCCTGAGCCACGACAACACAGCCGCAATCGCGCAGCTGTTCGAGCGGCTCCCGCACGGGCGCATAATGTACCCGGAACGTCTGGCGATCACGCTTGACCATGCGGTACCCCCGCCCAGCCCCAGCCATGCCCGGAATCATCAGGCGGTTCGACGCTTTGTTCGCGAGCACGGCATTCGCAACTTCTTTGAAGTCGGGCGGGGGATTTGTCACCAGGTGCTGTGCGAAGAAGGACTTGTGGGTCCCGGTATGACCCTGCTGGGCGCAGACAGTCACAGCACACACTTCGGATGGCTGGGCGCATTCAGCGCTGGCATCGGACGCAGCGAGGTCGCTGCGCTATGGGCGACCGGGGAGCTTTGGCTGCGTGTTCCAGAGACCATTCGCATCACGCTCTCGGGCGAATTCAAAACGGGGGTAACGAGCAAGGACTTGACCATCCACCTTATAGGACAACTGTCGTCGGAAGGCGCCAACTACAAGGCTGTCGAATTCGCTGGCGACGGCCTGAACTCCCTGACTCCCGATTCACGGGCCGTACTCACGAATATGATGGCGGAGATGGGCGCCAAGAACGCCTGGATCGCGCCTGACGACATCACCTGGGCTTGGCTTGAGAACATGATGCGGCGGACACGACCGGGAGACTATCGAGAACGTCTGGCGCATTTTGAGGAAAACGCCCTGTACGCGGATGCCGACGCGGACTATGCCGAAGAACATCACATCAGTCTCGGTTGCATTGAACCCGTGATCTCTTGCCCGCACGCTGTAGACAATGTCCTGCCGCTTTCAGAAGTCCGCGAAACGCCGGTAGATCTGGGGTTTATAGGCACCTGTACCAATGGCAGGCTCGAGGATATTGCCGCCGCTGCGGAAGTGCTGCGCGGCCAGAAACTCCGCGCGCGGCTGCTGGTCATCCCAGCCTCGTCGATGGTTCTGCGCGATGCCAGCGAAGCCGGCCATATCGCTACCCTGATTGATGCCGGCGCAACCGTCGGCACGCCCGGCTGCGGACCCTGCATGGGGGTTCACATGGGCGTTCTAGCGCCGGGCGAGGTCTGCATCAGCAGCGCCAACCGCAACTTCCGCGGGAGGATGGGCGAACGCGATGCGCAGATCTATCTCGCCAATCCAGCAGTTGTCGCCGCAAGTTGCGTCGCCGGTTACATCATCCATCCAGCCGATCTGTTATAGGGAAGCCATGTCTACAAGCTCGCACCGCGTCTGGAAATACGGCGACAATATCAATACCGACGTCATCTTCCCCGGCAAGTACACCTATACAGTTAGCCACAATCCAGCAGAGCTGGCGCGTCACGCCTTGGAAGATCTGGATCCCGAATTTGCGGTGAATGTCCGGCCGGGCGATGTTATCGTTGCCGGCCGCAATTGGGGCAACGGCAGCAGTCGCGAGCAAGCGGTCACCTGCCTGGCGCATGCCGGCGTCCGAGCGGTGATAGCCAGCAGTTTCGCGCGCATTTACTATCGCAACGCCATTAACAATGGTTTGCTCGCGATTCCCTGTCCGGAGATTGTATCTGTCGTGAGCGCTGGCGATGTCCTTGAGATCGACATGGAAAACGCGACATTGATATGGCATGGGCGGGTGTTCGACTTTCCTCCTCTGCCGGCGCAGGTGCGGGATATTCTGGACGCAAACGGTATTATCCCCTATTTACAAGCAAAGCATCTCTAGTATTGCTAAGAATTCCGAACTATTAGAAGCACAACTTATCAATCTGTGAGGTCGAGTTAGGGACAAGCATCTCGGTCGATCAGACACTGTGTGTAGCAATAGCTACAGCTTGTGTTAGAATAGGCAAGCAAGCACGCGCCGAACTCGGAGTTTTCATGCTGGCAATCGTCAACACCTGTGCAGTCATCGGCTTGGACGGTCAAATTGTCGAGGTGCAAACCGATTTTAACCCCCGCGCCTCGTTGCCAAGTTTCCATTTGGTAGGTTTGGCGGGTATCGCTGTCAAAGAAAGCAAAGAGCGCGCCCGTTCCGCGATTCGCAACAGCGGTCTGCGCTTCCCGAACAAGTCCTATGTCGTCAATCTGTCACCCGCCGATATCCACAAGCACGGTCCCGCCTACGATTTAGCGATCGCAATCGGCGTGCTGGCGGCGACCGATCAAATCCCTTTGCATACGCTGGAAAATGCCTTGTTCATCGGCGAGCTGTCCCTGGACGGCAGCATCCGGCACGTCAAAGGCGTGATGCCGATGGTCTACACCGCCCGGCAGCATGATATCGAGACTGTTTACGTACCGGAAGAAGACGCTGCCGAAGCCGGCTTGATTGAAGATGTCAAAATCATACCGGTGCGTTCCATCGGACAATTGGTTGAACACCTGTACCAATTGAATCCGGTCCAGCCCTACCGCACCGATCCCTCAGCAATGAATGGGCCTGATTTGCTGACCGATGGGCTGGTCGACTTCGCCGACATCCGCGGACAGGAACATGTCAAGCGCGCTCTTGAGGTCTCCGCGGCCGGCAATCACAATATCATGCTTTCGGGTCCGCCAGGCGCCGGAAAGAGCCTGCAAGCCCGTTCCATGCCCGGTATTCTGCCGTCATTGACCTTGCAAGAAGCATTGGAAGTGACGCGAATCTATTCCATCGTGGACATGCTGTCGCAGGACAATCCTTTGATACGGCAGAGGCCCTTCCGCGCGCCTCACCATACGATTTCGCAGGTTGGGCTGGTCGGCGGGGGCAGCATTCCCAAGCCCGGCGAAATCAGTCTGGCGCACCGCGGTGTGCTCTTCCTGGACGAAATCAATGAATTGCCGGTCAAAGTGTTGGAGGTGCTGCGACAACCAATTGAGGACAAAGTTGTCACTATCAGCCGCGCCCAGGGCAGCATCACCTTCCCCGCCAATTTCCTGCTGGTTGGCGCGCGCAATCCTTGTCCTTGCGGCTTCTATGGCGACCCGACGCAAGCCTGCAACTGTACGCCCAATCAGATCAAGCGTTACCAGACCAGGCTCTCCGGTCCCTTATTGGATCGTATCGATATGCATGTGGATGTGCCGCGGGTGGATTTCGACAAGCTGATGGGTCGAGGCGAAGGTGAAAGCTCAGTAGAGATCCGACGGCGGGTCGAAGCCGCGCGAGCAATTCAGATCGACCGTTTTGAAGCGTACCCAGGTCTATATGCCAATGCCGATATGTCCGTCAGCGAAATTGACCAGTTCTGCGCGATGACGGCGGAAGCGCGGCAGGTGTTGACGCTTTCCGTGCGCAAACTGCAGTTGAGCGCGCGCAGCTATCACCGTGTGCTCAAGCTGAGCCGCACGATCGCCGATCTGGATGCTTCAGCTGACATTCATGTGCATCACATTGCCGAAGCGCTGCAATATCGGCCGCATAGCGACTGACAGTTTTCTAAGGTCGTTAGAGGCGGACATAGTGTTTGGGCGAGCTCTATTCAACGTCGAGCCCGAAGCGATGCGCGAGTTGAATCTCCAGGACACGATCCAGACTGAAATTGTCTATCTGAACATAGGATGCCGCCGTCGCGGCCAGCGCAGCCTTTGGCGCCAGACCGATCAATTCCGTAGCTTGCACCGCCACCCCCAGTGCATGCGCCTCTTGGCGCACGGCTTCTAGCGCGCGATGGATTGACGTGATTCTGTAATTCGTCAGATTCATCGATACCTGCGCCGATCCCTTAACCAAGAGTCCCAGCGCCATGAGATGAGGCAGGCCGCCGGAAGACTCGCGTACAGCCCTAGCGATGCGACGAGCGACTGCGACATCGTCTGTCGACAGGTAGACATTGAAAGCGATCAAGATATCGCGCGCGCCGATCGCGCAGGCGCCCGCGCTGCTCAAAAAGCGCGGGCCATAATCCGGACGGCGATCATCACGCGATCTGATACATTCGCGAAGTCGCTCATAACCACCACGACGGATGTACGCCAGCCTCTTATACCTGTCCCGAAGCGCCGCCTCTCCGTACAGGAAAACAGGTATCCGCAGTTCCTTGCCGACGCGCGCGCCAAGCTCGCGGGCCAGCCGCACACAGTCATCCATGCTCACGTTATACAGCGGCACGAATGGCACGACATCGGCGGCGCCAATACGCGGGTGCTGCCCGGAATGACGATCCATATCGATTAACGCTGCTGCAACCTGTATCCCCGTGAACCCCGCCTCGACCACCGCTGCCGGTTCGCCAGCGAAGGTGACAACCGACCGGTTGTGATCGACGTCGCTTTCCCAACCGAGCACCGCCACGCCGTCGGTCGCCGATATAGCTGCGACGATTTCGCCAACAACCTCGGTCCTCCGTCCCTCGGAGAAATTCGCCACACATTCAACGATCCGTTGCATACCCTTTGCCAGTGTTCAATCAAATGAGAATCCATGTCGGTCAAGATCTTCATCATACCAGATCGAAATCTCTACAGCAGCCATCTCAAATTGCTCTGGATAAGGCTCCCAATTTGAACTATAGTGCGGCGAGCGGGCAAAGCTACGACCTGCCCGGTCAACGGAGAGACAGCTATGAGCGACGGGCAAAAGACCGGGGGTTCTTCACTGAGCAAGGATATCCGGACTTTGGGAAACCTCCTCGGTGTCATTATCCAGGAGCAGGAAGGTATCGAGGCATTTGACCTGGTGGAGGAGATACGGGCTGTTTCCAAGGCGCGGCGTAGCGGCGATGCGGAGGCGGCATTCAAGCTCGCCCATCGTTTGGAGTCCCTGCCGCTAGAATCCAAAAGTGTGCTCATTAAGGCCTTCTCCAACTATTTCCAATTGATAAATATTGCCGAGGACTTGCAGCGCATTCGCGTGATTCGCCAGCGAGAGGCCAAGGACACCCTCAAAGAATCGATCCGAAACGCGGTGCGCGCGCTGAAGGAGAACGGAAAAAGCGCCGACCAGGTTCGGGGCCTTCTCAACCAGACGCGTCTTCGGCTCGTGCTCACGGCGCATCCATCCGAAGCCAAGCGCCAGGAGATTCTCATCAAGCTGCGCCAGATCGCTTCCATGATGGAAGTACGCGACCGGCATAATCTACTCCCGCGCGAACTGCGCAAACTGGAAGGCGATCTGGCGGAAGAAGTCGAAGAACTCTGGCAGACCCGCCCTATTCGAGCGACCAAGAAACAAGTTGCCGACGAAGTTGCCTTTGGCATTTATTTCATACGTTCGGTTGTCGTCGATGTCGTGATCGACATTTACGAAGATCTCCAGGGTGCGCTGGAAGCATATTACCCGGACGACGATTGGTCGGAGTTGCCGCCGGTATTGCGTTACGCATCCTGGATTGGCGGCGACCGCGATGGCAACCCAAACGTGACAACTGATGTTACGCTGCAAACCCTGGCGACTTTGCGCCGGACCGCGCGCCAGATTTACCTTGAGGAAGTCGAGAATCTGACACAGAACTTGACCCAAGATACCGAGAGCGCCGGCGTCTCCCCCGACCTTCGCTCGGCGCTGAGCAACGACAGCGAGGCGCGCGAGTTGTATCCGGGCGAGGTTTATCGCCAGCAGATGTCCAGGATTCATGCTCGGCTGACAGATGACAGCTACCGTTCCAGCCGCGAACTACTGGACGATCTGTTAGTGGTACAGCGCAGCCTGAAAGGGCATCGAGGTACGCGCTCTGCCATGGGCGCCGTGCAACGCCTGGTGCGGAAGGTCCGCTTGTTCGGTTTGCACCTGGTTCCGCTTGAAGTGCGTGAAGACGCGGGCTTGCACGCGGCAGCCCTGGACGAGATGTTCCGATTCTTTGATATCAATGACGGATATCTCTCGCTGCCTGAAGAAGAAAAGCAGGACTTGCTAAGTTTTGAGATACGCAATCGCCGCCCTCTATTCCCGATGGACATCAGCGTGTTCACTGAAACGACGCAAAGTATCATTCGAACATGGCAGATGATCAGCACTGCGCATCGGCAAAATGACCCTATCGTGATAGATACCGTAATCGCCAGTATGTCGAAGCAGCCCAGCGATGTTTTGACAATGTTGCTATTCGCCCGAGAAGTCGGCATCGACAGCGATGTCTACATCGTGCCTTTGTTCGAGACCATAGACGACTTGTATCGAGCGCCGGAGATCATGACACAGCTGTTCAATAACATCGAATACCGCAAGTACCTGAATTCGCGTTCAGGCAAGCGCGGCTTGCGTCAACAAGTCATGATCGGTTACTCCGACAGCGGCAAGGACGGGGGCTATCTGGCGTCGAACTGGAATCTCTACAACGCCCAGCGAATTCTGACCAGCACCTGCGTTGATCGAGGACTGTCCCTGGAATTGTTCCATGGTCGCGGCGGCAGTATCGGGAGAGGCGGCGGGCCAACCAACCGCGCAATCTTGTCGCAACCGCCGGAGTCTTTGCGCGGAGGCGTCAAGATCACCGAGCAGGGCGAGGTCATCGCCTATCGTTATAGCAACAAGGGCATTGCTCATCGCCACCTCAATCAAGTCATGAATGCAGTCTTGATTGGCATGGGCCTGCAAGAGGAACGGCACGTGCCGCCGGATTATCTGCTGGCCATGGCTGAATTGTCGCGGATGAGCAGCGAGGCATACCGGCATTTTGTCTACGAGAGCGACGGCTTTATCGAATACTGGCAACAAGCGACGCCAATCAACGAATTGAGCATGATGCAGATCAGTTCCCGCCCGGCAAAGCGTACAAAAAAAGGTGGTTTCGCCGCGATGCGCGCCATTCCCTGGATGTTCAGTTGGATGCAGAGCCGCGCCATCGTGCCCAGTTGGTACGGGATCGGCAGCGCCTTCCAGAGCTATTGCGAAAGTTATAGCGACGGCATTGACCGCCTGCGCGAGATGTATCAAAAATGGGCCTTCTTCAACGCCATCATCGACAATGCGCAGTTGGACGTTGCCAAAGCGGATATGGGCATTGCCGAGCTATATGCCTCGTTAGTAGATCCGCCGGAGCTGCGCGGCCACTTCTTTCAACGTATCAAGAATGAGCATGCCCTCAGCAGCGCGATGATTATGAAAGTCACTCAGCAGGATGGTTTGCTCTCCAATATGGCGGCGATAAAGACCTCGATTGAACGGCGGAATCCGTATGTCGATCCCCTCAACTTCATGCAGGTTGCGTTGCTGCGGGAACTGCGACAACTTGACTCGGACGCCAACGACCGCGATGCGGTATTAGGAGCTACATTGGCTACGATCAACGGGATTGCCGCGGGAATGAAAACGACCGGCTAAGTCATGTCCCGGGCGAGGGCCAGTCCGGCGTCGTGAAGCGCTGTATTTCCAATAGATAACCGTCGGGATCCCGGACAAAGAAATGATAAATCCCGTATCGTTCGTTGGCGCGCGGCGCGTGCTCGCAGGTCCAGCCCCGCGATGTGATACGCTGGTACCAACCGTCTACATCCGCCGTGACCAGGGTGAAAATGAGACCGTCTTGGCTTGTCGCGCCGGTTTCGCGCTCGCAAATGCCCAGGAAGGCCGAGCCGCCTGTCACGCGATATATGCGGCAACTGCCTTGGTCGAGAACGAGCGGAAAGCCAAGTATGTCTTGGTAGAACTGTCCAGAACGCCCGAGGTCGCGGACATAGAGAAAGGTAATCTGTGCATCTATAGGCGGGGTCTGCATTGGGAAACTGGCCTCGCGCTTACCCGTCGAAACTTTGAAGATTTAACCTGAAGACGATCCAACTTGTGTATCGTCGACGCTCTCGGCAAAAGCAAATAGCGAATCCACGCCGGGATCGCGCAGGAATTCATTCCGCGTCTCAATAGTTAATGGCGCTTGTTCCGCGGGCAGCAAACCCCAGAACAATTTTGGATCCACAACTTGTCCGGTTCCAATCTCGGCATAGCTTCGCAGCAGTTGGAAGAATTGCTCGTCCCCCATATCTTGGCGCAAATTATGCAGCATCTGCGCGCCGCGAAGATAAATCGCGTTGATGTATTCACGGAAGGTATTGAACTCGTAGACCTTGCTATCAACATCGCCCTGCGGGAAATAACCTGCCACGCGAAAGGTCCACCACCAATTCTTGTCTGCCGGATAATGCGATTCGATGAACAGGTACTCGCTGTAGGTCGCCAAGGCTTCGTCAAGCCAGGGATGGAGCGCCGCATCGCTTCCAATAAGCGCATACCACCACTGATGAGCGATTTCGTGAACGGATACCAGCGTCAGATAGTTATAGACTGTCCCGTCAAACTGGGCGAACCAGGCCGAGCCCACATAGACCAGGCCGGTAAACTCCATACCATCGGGGAAGTCGCCCTGTACGACAACCAGTCGATCACGGGGGTATTTGCCAAAGAGCCTTTCAAACAATTCCAGCGCCTGAATCGTTATTGTTAAAACATGGGATGCGCTATTCTTTCCGTTGATATTGACGCCCGCTTGTGAATCGCGCAGCGTGTAAACGGCGACGTCAACTCCGCTAGCGGTAAGGCCTTCGAGAAGTTGAAACTTCTCGCTGAGGCTGAGGGCAAAGTCGCGCGATCCCCGCAATTCGACTTGCCACAGGCCCGGCTCCAATTCCTTGATTTCGCCCGGCGCAGCCAGTTTCAGGTCCTCCGTCGCGTCTTGCACATGCACTTCCACCCGCCAATCCGCAACATCGTAGACGATCTGTTCTCCGAAGTATGCGGGGCTGTGGATGCGCCATTCCTTGTTTATGCGCGCGGCGACGTTCGGCAGAAAATGCGCCAAATTCAGCTGACGCGGACTGTAACCGAAAAAACCGCGAAAGGCGCGCATGCCATCTCGTATTACATCGGGCAGCAAGCGAAACCGAATCTCGATTTCTATCGCGCAGCCCGGGGGCAAGGCGATGGCCAGCGGGATCTTCAGCCTATTGGAGTCAAGTTCGTGATACGCGGGAGACTCGTCGACCAATAGCTCGTTGAGCACAAAGCTGCCATCCCATTGGTTGGCCTGAACGTCCAGGACAATGGACTCCAAAGAAACGTCTTCACGATTCGTGAAAGAAAGGAGTTGATCAACGCTGGCAGCCTTCTGCGCATAGTCAATATCAACCCGGGCAGCAACTTGACGGGCGGAGCTTGCGCCATCATCAATTCCACAGGCATATGGATACGAGGGCGTGGATTCGACGGGCGCGACCGGCGCTGCTGTATTCTCCGAGGCTGGGCTTGGGGTCGGTGAAGCGGGCTCGCTGGTGGCGTCGAGACGCAGATTCGGCGCATTCGACGGCGCCGAATTTGCGTCTGGCGGGATACTGCCGAGATTGCATGCGCATAGCAACGCGCAGGCCAACGCTGTCAAGCCGAGTAATCTGAGCATGATCTGCATCTTACAGCCGCTGGCCGCCCTGCACAATGTGCGGTTCCAGAGCGGCTTTCAATGACAATATGACCTTGTCGAAAAGATGTGTTATCCTTCCCGGCAAGTTTTACTTGCCCTTCCGCCGCCCGGCAGATGTCCGAGGTCGTCGATGGACGCGACCGCAAATGTAAGTTTTCAGCAAAAGATCGTCGCGGCGACACGCCTGTCTCGCTGGCGTGAACATGTTCCATTTACGATTCCGCTTAGCCTCGTTGGAAGCCTGCTCGCGATACAAGCCACAGGAGCGGAGGTTGATTGGCGAGCCTTTGCAGTGATCGCCGCAAACATTTTCTCAATGTCATTCGCATTTGTGATCAACAATATCGCCGACGCGCCGGATGACGCCTTGGATCCCCAGAAAATGCGCCGTAACGTGATAAGCAATGGCGTAATGTCGTCTCGCGAAGGATGGTTCCTGGCGGCGTTGACTGCGGCCTGCGCGCTGTTGCTCTATGCCCTAAGCGGCGTCTGGGCTCTGGCGATTGGCGGGGTAACGCTTGTTCTTTGTTTTTTGTACTCGGCGCACCCATTTCGGCTGAAGGCGCGTCCGGTCACAGATGTTTTGTCCCATGCCTTGATGCTCAGCGGTCTTTTGATGATGACGGGCTATTTCGCCTACGATACCGATCCCCAGGTCGCCTGGCTGGTGATACTCGCGGCGATACTCTTTTCGGCATACGGCCAATTTTACAATCAGATTGACGACTACGAGCTGGACAAATCAGCCGGACTCCAAAATACTGTCGTATTGCTGGGCAAGCCTTTGACGCGTCTGCTGAGTTTCGCGTCGTTGCTAGGCGCGCTTGCGTGCATGGCAGTCTCTATTCAATATGGCTTGTTCCCGCCCTGGCTGGGAACCTTCCTGATCATTGGTTTCCTCATCGTCCTGATGTTTCCCTGGGAATTCGATATGCGGGGCAACCTGGCAACGGACGGTGGCAACGTGCAGCGTCCGGGACTGATCGTCGCGAACCTGGTCGCGATGGTGTGGCTAGCGTCCGCGATGGGTGTGTTATCCATCGGATAAGCGCGTTGTGCTAGAATGGCGCTAAGGACAGCCACGATCGGGACAGACCATGGAAACGCTACATCAGATTTTATTCAACACACATATCTTGTATTCTTTGGCGCTGGGACTGTGGGCAACCATCATCGCCGCGCGTAAAGACCCCATCGGCGGGAATTATTGGGGCGCCATGTTGACCTATGCGCTGCTGGCCGGCGTGACATTGCTGGTAGGCATTGCACTCTTGGCGACCGGATATCAGCCGCGCTCCGGCCGAGTGATTGTCTACGTACTTTACATGTTCTGGCTGGTGATCATCATGCCGGGCGCCTTCACCATGTTAAGAGGCCGTGACGATCGTTCCGCCGCCATCGCTTTTGCCCTGCTCGCATTCTTCAACTTCTCCACGTCAATCAGCATGATCGAACGTGAACTGGTAGGACCCTGGATCGAATTGACCTGATACGGCCTGGCGTCAAGCACGGGGACGCACATGCGTAGTCGGGCCATGTTACAGCCGCGTTCGCGGGGGATTTGCGCGCGAAAGCAATGGAACAGCATATGGGTAGTTCTGGCAAATTGGAGCAAAGACCAGCCTGGACCCGGGAACGGATATCGAAAGCGCTGGGTGAATCTGCAGTCCGGTTGATCGCGGCCATCGCAAAACATGCGCATGCGGAAAATGTCGCCATTTACCTGGCGGGCGGCGTCGTAAGAGACTTGGTACTGGAGCGCGAGAATACAGACTTGGATTTCGTGCTGGAGGGCGATGCGATAGCCTTCGCTTATAATCTGGCGCGTATCTACGGGGGCGAAACTGAAAGACACATTCCCTTCGGGACCGCCAAGTGGAAACTCGATAGCGTAGCAATCAACAATTTGTCCCTGGGAAGCGGGGTGACTCCCGTACAAGTCGATTTTGCGACCGCGAGAACGGAGGAGTATCACGCGCCGGCTGCCTTGCCCGTGGTGGAGCCGGGCTTGATCGCGCAGGATTTGCGACGCCGCGACTTCACAGTTAACGCGCTGGCGCTGCGAATTGAAGCCGGAGCGTACCCCTGGCAGATGCTCGATCCCACTAACGGTTACAGCGATATCCTTGGCAAGAAGATCCGTGTTCTGCACGACCGGAGCTTTATCGACGATCCGACGCGGATTTTCCGGACCTTCCGCTTTGCCAGCCGCTTTGGTTTCACACTTGAATCAGGCACAGAAGAGATCTTGCGCAAGGCGATTCCTGTCATTCAGCGCCTCAGCGGAGAGCGGATTCGCCATGAATTAGACTTGATTTTGCGCGAAGAATATCCAGAGCGAATTATCGCCAATCTGTCCGCGTTGAACATATTCGCGCAGATTCACGACTCTTTTCGCATCAGCGTGCGATCGTCCGAGCTATTCAAGCGTTTGCGCGAACACATGCCACAGATCCCCGGGAACGCCGACGACATAGCCCATCTGGGATGGCATCTGCTCTTCTCAAACATAGCCGAAGATGATGCGCTTTTGATTTGCGCTCGCCTGGACTTGACGGCTGATTTATCCAGTTCTATCGCGGGATTCGCGCGCCTGATGGCAAAGGTCGACTGGCTGGGCGCGCCCGCGAGCAAAGCCAGCGCAATCACGCGCTTCCTCGACGGCATTTCTGCGACCGCTTTGCGCGCCGGCCTGATTTGCGCCATTGATGACCGCTCGGTCAAAGAGCGCATGGAGTTATATACCGTGGACTGGCGCCATCGCCGGACCACCATCGACGGAAACGAGCTGATCCGTACCGGACTGACGCCGGGACCAATCTATCGCGAAATCCTGGACAAGCTGCGGGGCGCCTGGATCGATGGCGAGATCGAGTCGCAGGATCAAGAGCGTGAACTATTTTTGAAGATGGTCAAAGAAGCGCAATAGCGTGGTTTTGCGGCTGATCGCTTCATGGAGACGCTGTGCCTGAACTAGCCGAGTTGCTTCGCGCAACTGTCGCAATTGTCTTCAGCAGTTTCAGCGGCTTTGTATGCAACCATTTACTTTTAGGCAAGTTTCTCGTAAGCAATTATCGCTAGTCTAGGAATGCGTCAGTTATCCAAGAGGGTTATGCAACAATGGAAAACGTCAGTTTTGGATTAGCCTTGGTGGCGGGATTTCTCTCGTTTATCTCGCCCTGTGTGCTGCCGCTGGTTCCGGCCTATATCGGCTATATGGGCGGAAGATTGACCCATAACGTGGCGCGGCAGACATCGGCGGGCGGCACGTCCGCAGTTGGGGTCACAGTCCGCCTGCAGATGCTGCTGCATGGCATCGCCTTTGTGCTGGGCTTTACCCTGATTTTCGTCCTGATCGGATTCCTTACGACGGCGCTCGCCAGCATCGCGGGGCAATTCGTCAGCACGTTCACGGAAAGCATCGGCCGCATTGGCGGACTTGTCATCATATTCTTTGGTTTGCAATTTATGGGTTTGCTGCCAAGGTTCTTCCGCTGGCTGCGCGCCAAGAGCAATGCCGGTTTGCTCGATAATGTGCTGCTGAGCATCGTATTCGCCCTCCTTGCCAGCGCCGTCATTTACTGGGGATTCGTCGAGCAGATCGTCATCGCCTTGCCATTGGTGGGGGCGCTTGTCCTTGCCATGTTCGTTAATGGCGCATTTGCCCAACCCGCAGTCTTTTGGAATCGTATTCTCGACCGACTGGATCTGATGATTTACTCCGACACGCGTGGCGATGTCGCGGGATCGAGCCGTGAGGGACTGCTCGGCTCGGCCTTCATGGGTATGGTTTTCTCCGCCGGCTGGACGCCCTGCATTGGTCCGCTCCTCGGTACCATACTCACTGTGGCTGCGGCAACAGGCGCTACCACCGGCGACATCATACAGGGCATGCTTCTGCTTACGGCTTATTCGATCGGCCTTGGCATACCCTTTGTGATTACGGCGCTGCTGATGAATAGCGCCCAGGGCATACTCCGGCGGTTGCAGCGGCATATGCGCAAGATCGAGCTATTCAGCGGTACGCTGCTGATCCTTATCGGTTTGCTGGTTGCGAGCGGGCAATTGCAAAGCTTGAGCCAGACTTTCTCGCAGGGAGACTTTGCCGATTTCACTTTTCGCGTGGAAGAATGTGGCGTGGGATATTTCGAGGGGCGCGTCGGGTTTAGTCATGTCGGCGCCTGCTTGAGCGGGACGCTAAGTCCTGTAGCGGTCAATCAGAGCGCTAGCGGAGTTTTCACGGACGACATTTCCCGCTTGGAATACCTCTTCCATGCCGACGAAGCTACAGTCATCGACGTCGAGGTACGAGGACTGGGAAACGAAGTACCGGATTTCACAGTGACGCTGTATTCACCGGCTGATGAGTCAATCGCGACATCGGACAAGGCTAACAGCTTGATGGCCGATGACATGTTCTATCCTTTGACACAGGTGGCACTGGAACAGGACGGCCTGTATCGTCTTGTCTTGGAAAAGGGCTCACCGGGCGCGCACGGGCGATTCCGCGTTAAAGCGCGAGAATCTCAGCCGCTCGCCATGCCGGGAGACGATGGCGCCTCTGACGATGAAGGGGGCGCTTTGGGTTCGATCACTGCGCTAGCGGAGAACGCTTTGAGCAGTCTTACCGACATCGCAGGTGAATTGGGTCCTGCGGTCGGTTTGGCAGAAGGCAACCTTGCGCCCGATTTCACGATTACTACCGTTGACGGCCAAGAACTGGCCTTGTCCGATCTGCGCGACAAGGTGGTCCTGCTCAATTTCTGGGGCACTTGGTGCGGTCCCTGCCGGAGGGAAATGCCGGAATTCCAGAAAGCCTACGAGGAATGGGAGGAAGAGGGATTCCTGATCCTGGCTATCGCCTACAATGATACTGAAACCGCGATCAGGGACTTCCGCGATGAATTCGGCCTTACGTTTCCGTTGGCGCTGGATGATAGCGGCGAGATCAACGACAGCTACGCCGTGCAGACGCGGCCCAGCACATACATCATCGGGCGCGATGGACTTGTCAGGACCAAGCACTTCGGCATCATGACCGAGCCACAGCTACGGGAGCTATTCGATGACATGTTTCCGGAACACTAACCGACGGATAGAAGCAAGTGCAAGTAAGTAATGAGAATAGGAAAACGCCTTTATTCAACCCCACCCCCCGGCCCCCTCCCCAAAGCATTGGAGAGGGGGAGCGCATTCAGCGGGACTAAGATTACATCCAGAACTTTCGCTACAAATGATATTGTTTCGCATTGTTTTATGGTATTACTTATGTCCGATGTCAGTGATTAGCAAGCTGATTCAAGTCGCGGTCGCGCTGCTTTGTTTGGGCGCGGCTGCTGCTGTTCTGCGCGACAATGGCTTGCCGACAAGCGCTTCAAGAGTACGTGAGTCGGGTCAGAGCCGCACAGCGACGATCGGGACGGCGGCGCCCTCGTTCACACTACAAACGCACAGGTCAGAAGACTTCACACTGCGTCCAGCAAGGGGCGCGACTGTGCTCAACTTCTGGGCGACCTGGTGCCAACCCTGCCGCGCCGAAATGAAGGAACTGCAAGCGCTGTTCGAGTCCAAATCCGAATCGCCCCGCATAATCGCGGTCAATCTCGGCGAGTCAATTACATCTGTGAGAAAATGGGTCGGAGACTTGGGGCTCACTTATACCGTGCTGCTTGATCCGCAGTTCAGTGTAGCATCGCTTTATGGCGTGCGTGGGCTACCGACGACCTTTCTGCTTGATTCGCAGATGATAGTAAGACAAGTTTATTTTGGACCGGTGAGTGCTGTTGGACTGCTCCGGAGCATAGATGGTTTTGCCAAAGAATCGTGACCGAATAGTCGGATGAATACCATCATTTCCTGGTTGCGAAGGATAGGTCACTTTGGCGCGCGCAAGTGGCTGTGGATTGTGATGAGCGCCCTCGGCATATACATCAGCTTGCCCTGGTTGGCGCCGACCCTGGCCAAGGTCGGTTTGTATGGTCCCGCCGATTTTATCTACACGATTTATAGTCCCTTTTGCCACCAGTTCGCTTTTCGATCGCCCTTCTTGTACGGCGAGCAGCTCTTCTATCCGCGGGGCGCGGCCGGCACCAACTACAAGCCCTTTGAAGAATTCGCGATCGAGTCTCCTCGATTCCTCGAGCAGTATCGATATTGGCAGTCTGCCTATTACGGCGGCGCAGCGACATCGACGCCGACACTTGACGATTTGGGGGTCTACAGCGTGGCGCAGCAATTCGCCGCCAGGCATTTCATCGGCGACGAGATACTTGGCTACAAAACGAGCCTCTGCGCCCGTGACCTGGCGATCTACACGATGATGTTCCTTGGCGGGCTGGTCTACTGGCGTTATCGCTGGCGCATTCGCCCCTTGCCAATCCTCGTTTACCTTTTCGTCGGTTTGGGACCGATCGCGCTGGATGGATTCAGCCAGTTACTCAGCTATCCGCCATTTGAGTTTTGGCAAGTCAGAGAAACGGAGCCGCTCTATCGGCTGGTCACCGGAGGGATCTTCGGACTGATGAGCGCCTGGCTGGCCTTCCCGCATATCGAACGGTCGCTGGACGACATCGCCACACGGCTCGAAGCGGCTGACCATAGCGCGCTTGAATAAGCACTCAAGAACCTAAGTCGAATCAGAATCGTCTTCCGGTTTGCTGAGGCGCGACAGCCTCGCATCCATATTCGGCTTGTCGCTTTTGCGCGGCTTTGGCGTTCGCGGATCGGGCTCTTCGTCAACGACTACGTCGAATCGCTCGTAATGACCTGTGATCTGAGACGGCTTGGGAACCGGCGAATTGTTTAACAGGTTCTCCAAACCGGAGCGCGCTTCGTCCAGTTTGTCAGTGACTGCGCCAATGATCGAACTACCTTGATTATTGGACTCGGCGCCGTCCCGCGCATCCTCCACCGGGATACGTTTGCGCGCCGAACCACGGCCGGCTACAGTTGTACGCGACTGCTCCCTTCGTTCCCGGCCATCCAATGCCATCTCGACCGTCGTCATCTCCTGCATCAGATGCTGGGTTAGCAGACGATGATCGCGCAATTCGGATTCGGCGATTGTCAACTGCTGCCCCTTCAAATTCAGTTGATTCTGAAGGCGCCGCGCGCTGAATTCGTCCCCCGCCTGCAGAACCCGATCAACCTGTTGATCCAGGTCTGCCACTTCACGCATGAGGGATTCAATCTTCGCTTGCAGATCGTCCTCGTAGTCTATCGCCTCTTCCAGGCGTTGGCGCAAGGACTGTACCGATCGACGCGGGTTCTTTTCCGCGTCTTCGGCGTTCAGCTTGATGCGCGCCAAGGGGGACCTGGGATTCCTGCCCAGCAGGTCATTGACTTGTGCATTGACAAGGGTATTGATCTTGTCGAATAAGCTTGACATCTTTCTCCTTTTTTTGATAACCGTAATCTGCGATAGCCGAGCGGGTTTATTATTATGTGTGAGCGCGACATTCCTGGGACCTTTTCGCCGATTACGCGCCGAGCGGCCATTTCCTGGCGCAAATGCGTTCTGCTACGCCTATTATAACGCAAGTGAAAGGCATCGCGTTTTAAGTGTCACTCGTCTTCAGGGCAATCGCCCTGCCAGTTCAATCGATATACAGACATATTTTGGCCACCTGCGGCTCGCGCTGCCCGCCCTTCAGTTGTGAACATGAGACAGAGTCGCTCGTCAACGCCAGTCCCGCCCGGAATCTGGTCCGGAAAAGCAAAGAGGACCTTGACGCCTTGCGACTCAAGCAGCGCCCATACGGCCCCTGCGTCGCGCAAAATGGGAATCACTTCGGGACTGAGCAATCCAGCCAGATCCAGGATGCTGCGCCCTGCAAAGTATCCGAAGGCCCCGATGTCATGACCCGCTACCAAATCAGCTTCCGCGACATTGGCGCTGATCCACTTCGCGGTCCGCACCATCTCCTCATTCACAATCGCAACATCCTCGCGGAACACCACCGGTCCGACTGCCAGCGTGAAGACAGCGCCACATGACAATGTCGCGCCCAGCCAGACTCGCGACAGAATACGACTGAACCGTCGCGAACGTAGATTGTTCATCGCATAGGCTAAACCGATGCCGCCGCATAAAACGATCGGGGGCAAGATCGGGATCAAATACCTGCCATGCTGGTAGGCTGCCGGCAGCCGAGCCGCGTAGAGCAGGACCAGCGCGACAACCCAAAACAAGGGCAGAATCGCGATCAATGTCGGAAGGCGAAATCGTCCGCGGGCCGCAAGCCACATGTATACCGCCAGTCCCGGGAGAACAAGAAACTGCGCGCCGGCGCATACCGGAACCACGATACTGAGGATACGCGACAGGATTGGCGCCCCCAACAGGATTTGCTGTTGTTGAATTTTCGCGGTAACGCTCGAAGGCAGCAAGGAGCCTGTCAATGTCCAGTTGAAATAGACATAGGGCACGACGATAACAGCGAAGGTCAATAGTGCAATCGAAGCATAAACTGCAAGTCGCGCGAGGGTTGTCTCTAGCAACTTGACAACCCTCGCTC
Source organism: Chloroflexota bacterium (assembly GCA_011525385.1). GTDB lineage: Bacteria > Chloroflexota > Anaerolineae > Aggregatilineales > Phototrophicaceae > UBA6055. Next base: position 117,114 of record WTGF01000059.1, read on the forward strand.
CCCCCAGGTCTGCCTGTGATTGCATGCCGGTAGCGAAAAGTTTTGCTTTGAGTGTAGCCGCTCGGCGGCAGCGAAAAGGTCTGCCCCGCTCACGCAAAATCGTAAGCGTTCTCGTCGCATGAGCGACGCGGTTTACGGAAACAGGAGTGGCTTCGCTTGAGATTACGGAGACCAAGACCAGCGCGCTGAGCAGCATACCTTCCGGCCGCGTCAAGGTCACAAGGCCGGACAGTAGACCCAAGGTGATGGCATGCCCTGAACTTGGCGCGGACGAGCGGCCCAAGAATGGTCGCCAGGCCCAGTAAACCAGCGCCGTCGTCAGCAAGCAAAAGACGATCGTCTCCATACCCGCAACTGCCGACCAAACCAGATGCCATGTTCCCAAAGTCAAGGCTGGCGGCAGCCAGGACCATCCCGCATTCCATGAAGGAAGCCAAGCCGACATGCGCGCCAGCAACATGCCCAGTAATGCCAGAGTTGTCGCGCCAAGGGCAAGGGACCAAAGCGGATAGGCAATGCCTAGCTTATAGCCGATTGCCAACAACATGACATACAGCGGAGATGTTGTTGCGGCGCTCGGGTTGCCCGGCACGAGCGACCACTCCCCGTGTGCCGCCAGGTTGCGGGCGTATCCTTGATGTATCCAACTGTCGTCCAAAGGGAAACCGCCGCCGCTCGCCTCGTAGAGCCCGGCCAAGGCAAAAGAAACGATGAGAATCGCGATATCAAGATGCTTTTGGCGAGTCATGCAGGAACTCATAGAGACGGGCATCTGGCAGGTTTTCCAAGGGAATCTGACGCAGGAATCCCGGTGGATCGTCAAGGTCGAATTGGAGCTTGCGCGGCGCGGCGCGCGCGAATCCGTCATCGGTCACGTTTTCCATCAGGATGTAACCGACGTCGTATTTGGCAGCTATCTCGAAGGCAAGATCAATGGATTCGTTAGGCAAAGAAACGCCAGTCATGCCCAACTGGTAATAGAGCCGCGCCGGATCATTGATCATGACACGAGCAGCGTCTGGCAGAACTGAATGGATGGCGGCGTAGGCGGCGGGAAGCGACGGTTCTTGATCTATGCCGGCGCGGTCCGCGATCAAAAGAGAAAGGGAAGCGCCGACGATCAGCACCGTCATTGAATACAAGGGCTTGGTATAGCCGCGATTCCACGATTCCCTTCGTTTGGCGATGCAGTTGATGACGTCGTCCAAGCCCAAAACCCCCAAGACCATCCAAAAGGGAAACAAGGCGGAGACGGCATGGAATAGGCCACCTCGGTAGCCCGGCAACGGGAAGACCAGACACATCAACAGGTGGATAGCGATAGCGCAGAACCAGAAGCCGCCAAGGAGAGGATCTCGCCGTCTGCGCCAGAGGCCAATCAACATGAAGGGCGCCAACGCGATCATGCCCTCAACCGCGACAAATGTTCCGATACCGTTTGCTATCCCGATAGCGCGCGTTCTCGCTAAAGTTTCGAGACCGTCAGCAAAAAAACTCCTCGGCGACGCATCGTTGGGATAGTTGAACAAGTCGTCATATTCTCGGAACCAGATGGCTCGCAAGCCCCCTTCCGGCAATACAGCGCCTGTCGCGTTCAGATTGCGCAGGAACCAGGGAAACATGGTGAGCAAGTAGCACATCAAAATCACGGCCATGCAAACGCCGCGATTCCAACCCATTCGCGAGGGCATTGCCGGCCTACAAAAGCTGACCAGAAGCGCAGTGAACAGCATCAACACGCCGTCGGGACGCGTCAGGTGACAAAGCCCGGCGAAAAGGCCGGACAAGGCGGCATAGAGGAAGCGATTCCCTTTCGATTTTGCCGACATCCCGATCAACAGCAGACAGAGCGACCCAATAAGAGCGTAGGGAGCGAAGGTGTCAATCGCGCCCCAACGCGGCGCAAAGAAGCCTCCCATTACTGTCAGCAGACCCGCGACCCAGGCCTGCCGACGCTCGCCGCCCAGCATAAGCGCGAGAAAATACGCGACTACTCCGGCGCCCCCCGCCGCCAGTACAAACAAGAGCTGCGCTGCCCCAAAGCTATCCGGCGCCGCAAGCAGCGCCATGCCGATCGCCGCCAACACTGATGTCAGCGGCATCCAGTAGCGATGCGAGGGCGCGGGCAAGCTTTCGGGAGCGTCGACATAAGTCCACAGATAGTGGTCGGCGAACCCGTCGCCAGCATGCAAGCTCTTTGCCGCATTCAAATGATAGAAGCTATCCGTGTAACCCGGCCCATTTGCGAAGAGCCCCGCCATCGCCCAGGCCATCAGAAGCGCAACGATCCCAAAGATTACAACACCGCAATGCCTGCCCATGTGTTTAATCGTCCAACTGCTTGATCATTGCGATCGCTCTGCTAGCGGTCATTTGCAGGCGCTTGTCGCCGCTGTGACGCCAGCGATCCAAAATGGTCTTGAGCTTGGCGTCGCGCAGATTCACGCGAATAGGCGGGCTTTTCTCCAGGCATTTGCTAAGCGCGTGACAGGCTTGATACGCGGCCTCATCGGATAGCTGCTCGCCTATCGACTTGATCAATGCCAAGAGCGGCCCCAACAGCACGGCGCCCTCAACTTTGCCCAAGGTCCAGATGGCGCTTGCCCGGCTTTCTTTCAAGCGGAGCGCGAGTTGCGATAGATGCTCGGCGACCATTTCCTGTTCGTCGCTGGAAAGCCGCAGTCGCAATTGCTCTCGCGACAAGGTGCGCGCCGCCAACTCGTCGTCCGCTTCCAGGTTGCTCCGATCAAGAACGAGCCCGAGTTGAAACATGGCATACTCGCGCTGATCGAAATCATTTGAAGCGGATAGCGTAAGCAAGTCTTCCAGCGCTCGCATGCGGCGTCGCCTTTTCATTGCGTCTGCCGCTTGCTCATCTTTGGAGCCGCTGGATGTTCTCGCAAAACCTTGTAGAAGGCCAACGCCAGCCCCGCAAGCAATCCGGTGCGCAAGAGTAAGATCAGCGCCCAGGGCAAGAACCACTCGCCTCCCATCTGTCCCGGCGGATCCAGATCACCGGTGCGGCTCCACAGAACCGGATACTCCGCGAAAGCCAGGGAGCTCAGCGCGATGGTTGCCAGTACGCCGCGGACGCTGGGAAACGCGAGCAAGGTCAACGGTATGATTAAGGTCACCCACTGTGGGCTCCAGGCTTGCGCTTGTAGATAGAAGATCAGAACGGTAATCCCTGCGAAGGCGACCAGGCCGCGATCGTCATAGCGTTTTGTCGTGACGAAAACCACGATCCCCAGGCCGGCCGCGATCGCCAGCCGTAACCCGTTGGCGATCCTCGCCCCATTCCTGCCTTCATTACCGACCTTGCTCGGCAGCTTAAGCCGGTCTTCAACCGTGCCGAAGTTTCCAGTCGAGTAATTGCCGTCTAGCAGGGCCCAAATGGTCTGCGAACTGGACTTTTCAGCTTGCGCTCGTAAGGAGATGGACGCCAATTCCTGATTGATGGCAAACGGAGGGAGATAAACCAGAATCACCAGGATCGCGCTGAGCGTTGCGAAGCGAATGACAGTCGTCGGTCGACGATAGCGTATGACCGCCCCGAATACCAGCGCGGGCACGAACTTCACCAAAATGCCGGCAGCTACCGCCAAGGCAGCTTGTGAATCACGCCCTTTGATCAAGTAGTAAATGCCGATCAGGAAAAAGAAATTCATCATGCTATCGAAATTCCACCACATGAAAATGGCGGGGGCAATCGAGATCGCATAAACCCATGCCAGGTTTGTGCCGCTGGATTCGCCATAGAGCAGGCGGCCGATGCCCCGAACCAAGAGCAAGTTCCCGGTCTCGAAAACGAGCATCAGCATGCCTAATACGAAAGACCAGTTGCTGTAATTGACTTTATCGCCCAAAAGCAGATAGACGCCGGTGGAAATCGCCGGCCAAATTGGCGGGAATTCACTCCACCAATCTCGGAAGGGCAACTTGCCTTCACCGGCAAGCGCGGCCAGGCGGAAGTGAAATAGCCTATCGCCGCCGGCGCCAATACCAACTTCGCCATGTTCCGTCAGGACTGGCTGGTAAGCCAGAAGCATCAAGAGACGAAAGCTCAGGTAGAGCATCACCAGCACGCGCATGTCGCCAAGTGAGCCTGCAATGCCCTTATTCATGACAAATTATCCATTGCTCAAGGGGCTGCGACGCAAGAATATGCTGGCGAGCGGATCCTGAAAGGCAGTTTTCCAATCTTGATCCGATGCCAAGGCCTCGGCCAGTCCGCTATTGCTTTCAATCACGGCAAAGCCGATCCGCCAGCGGTCAAGCGCCTGCTGCCAGCCGCCCCCGGCTGTAGCGATACGATAGTATTCATCGAGGAATGACCGGTAGAGGTCGCTGCGCCCGTCGATGAACACAGGATGCTGAGGAGCATGAAACATCAGGTATCCGCCCCAATTGTAGCTGTTGAACATATTTCCCGGTAATTCCAGGGAATCCAACTGTTCAACAGCGTCAACCGGCAAGGCGGACTTTAGACCCGCGCTAATGGTTTCGGAGGACAGCAGGTGACCTAAGCGCGCTGCCAGACCAACTGATACGGAGATCACCAGGCAGAGGTTTACCACACCGCGGACTGGTGATTCGAAGTCTCGAAATGGGATCACCCACCCTAGGCCTTGCAAAATGTCGTCCAAGTGATCCGAGGCAACCGGTACCGCTACGATAGCGAACAGAGCAAGATTCCTCGCCGCCAGCAGACTCATCGCGGCGCTGCCGCACACCAGGAACCACTCAGTGAAGTCGAGTTTGCGCTTGCTCCAAAAAATAGTTGTGAGAACCAGCCCCAGCAAAAGGAAGAAGCCCCAGGCGCGCGTCTGACTGAAATCAGGCGATTGCCATTCCTGGATGTACCGATTCAATTCGGGCATAAAAATCGTGCTAAAGGGCACGCCATAAGCGTGAATGCCGAGCGGATTAAGAGCGAGCAACGGAATTGATGCGACGGACAGCAGCAAGAGCTTGCGAATGTACTGGAATGGCAGAGGGCTATCGCTCGTTCCCAATTTTGAATTGAGGACTTCGCCAAGGACAAATGCGCCAATCAGAAGATAACCGATGATGAATCCGCCGTGCGCATTGCACCAGATCATTTGCAGAGGGGGGATCCACAGCAAACGATCACGCCGGTTGTATTTCAGGTCGCGCAGGATCCAGAGCAGAACCGACGCCAACAGAAACGACAGCATCTGCGGACGCGGCGACCAGAAAACAGCCGCAGTCGCAGCGCCTAGCACAATAAGAAATGCCCGTGGATAGGCCGAACCGCGACAAGTGACGAATAGAAAGAACATGCCAGCTACCGCCACGATCGCCGAGGCAACTGTAATCCCAGCGAAACCGGAATGTCTCCAGATCGCGTAAAGCAGGGCATCGGAAAGGGCGCTATGGTTCCAGTGGACGACGCCGGTGAGGGTATGCGAAAAGGGATCCGGGTAAATGAGTTGTCCGGTTTCGGCGATGGTTTGCCCGCTACGCAGATGCCACCACAGGTCAGTATCGACGCTGATTCGCGAAGCCATCGCGAATACCAGCAAGAAGAGAATAATTGTCGCGCTGCGTTCGGTTGTCAGTCGGTTTAGTCGACTCACCATATTCCTTCCCGCTGCCGACTTGAAAAGAGTGCGAGTTTCGCATGCCTGAATTGATTGCGGAACAGACTCATGGCCGCTGGAAGCTCCAAGTGATCTGTGGCAAGAACGTTACTGGCAGCAACTCGGCTAGGAATTGGTAACGTGTAAAATCCTGATTGTAACGACTGTGCGGTAGCGAAATCGGCGCGAGACGATCGTCGTTCCGATATTGGTAAAGTTTTACCGCGAACAGCGGTAATTTCGGCGCTAACCTGCGCGCTTGCTCCATTGAGCGGATCGCGGCTGATCGGTCATCCGATTGCCATTGCAGGACTGCAAGATTCGCCCAGGAGATGGCATGGTAGGGTTCCAAATCCAAAAAGCGCTCGAAGGCTTTGATCCCTTCACCTATGGCTTCCCCCTCTCCGCCCGCGGCGAGAAGACCCCATAAGATAGCGCTCTGCAGGTGATAGACGGGCATTGTCGGATCGCTCGCGATTAATTCCTCCAGGGAATCCAGCGCTCCACGATATTGAAGCGCTGGTTTGCCGAGGTTGGGATACTCGCTGCTCGCCGCCGACAGCCGCAGAATTTCAATGTAGCGACTCTTGGATTGACTGTTCCTGAAGCCGAGGACCAAGAGGCAGATCCAGAGAAGCGTTAAGCCCAAAGCGCATAGCCTCCCGGACCTTGCTGACGAGAACCTTTGGTCATGACTTGGGTCAAATGCCAGAACCAGCGAAAGGATGCCGAGCAAAGCGACTGCGGGCATCATGGCGGTGACATCGAACAAATGATGAACAGCAAATCCCACAACCGGCGCCACAAAGAAGATCCAATCCATGCGATCTTCGCCGGTCTTAACATGCCAAACACGGTGTAAGCGCTGGACTGTCAGCACGACAGTCGCGCCCAAAGCCAATAATCCCAGGATTCCCATCTCCGCGGCGACATTCAGCGGCAGATTATGGGCATGCGCATAACTCTGCGCGGGTGGAATGGAAAGATAGCGGCCGTTGTTCCTGCCAAAGGCGAAGAGTCCCTGGCCCGTAAATGGCGCATCCGCGAACTGGATTAGCGCCGACCGCCAGATCTCCGTACGAAGCGCCGCTCTTCGTTCCTTCAACCTGAAGGAATGGACAATCAAAGCCGCAGCGCAGAGGAGACAAAGAATGACCGTGACCGCTGAAGCTAGCGCGAGGCGTCGCGTACGCCGCTTTCGGTTGTCCCACCAAGCCAGAAAACGCGCGGGCGATAATAAACCAGAGTGAGCCAGCGACAGCAGCAAGAGCACAGCGCAGGTGACGAATAGCCCGATCCAGGCCCCGCGCGACAACGTCAATATCAGGTTGGCGATGGCGCCCCCGCTGTATATGCACCAAACTACTCTATGTGCGCCGGCTCGCGCTCGCCAGACTTTCCGAAGCGCAAACGGGACAACCACGACCAGGACCGTGCCAAGGGCATTGGAATTGCCCATGACGCTGACCGGCTGCAGCAACCTGCCTGTATGCAGGATTTGCACTGCGCTAAAGATGATCACCATTAGGCCCGCGCCAAGCAGGCCATCCACAATCAACTCTTTGCAGCTTGGTCGATTCGCGATCCAGTCGTACAGAAAGTACCAGGTGCCGATATATATGGCGACAAACCACAGGGCAATAAGGCTGCGGCGGGTGGCCTCCGGGTTTGCCAGCATGGATGCCCCGATTGCCAGCAACCACAGCGGCATGATCGGATCCAGGACTGTCCGATGCCAGCGCCACCTGTGGCGGAGGCGCAAGACCAACCAGGCGAAAAGCGCGGCGAGTATCAGCCCGTAAGTTACGGCATGGGTATCGGGAATGACCACAGCATTGAATGTCGCGCCAAAGGGCGACAGAAGATACAAACAGACCAGTGTGATGACAAGTCTTTCCGAGAGCCGACAGAGCGGCTTTGACTTGAGAATGGGCATTCTCGCTCTTCCAAGGCGATGCTGTTATAGGCTGAATTATACTGTTTATGGAAACAACCGGCTTTGCGACCGGGGTGGCCAGTCTATCCGCGCGCGAGTCGCGCAGTGGACGATAGAATCGCTTGCATATCGGTTACGAAACATACCGTCAATCGGTTACAATTGTGCACGGTCTCATAGGGTGCTGAACATACTCTATTAAAGAGTTGAGGGAAACAATCATGACGGTAGCGCGGGCGCTGTACGAAATTCAAACGATCGAGCTTGATATTATTGAACGCACAAAGCGTATGAAATCCGTCAACGCGCAACTGAAAGACGATGAACTGCTCCGGCAAGCCAAAGAAGGGTTTGCGGTCGCCGAAGCGGCGCTCGACGACAACAGCAAACTTACCCGGGGCGTGGAGATTCAGATTGAAGCGGTCGTCGAGAAACGGGGGGCGACCGAGACCCGACTCTACAGCGGCAGCGTGGGAAACCCAAAAGAATTACAGGACATGCAGATGGAAGTCGAATCACTCACGCGTCGGCGCGCCCAACTCGATGATCAACTCTTGCAACTGATGATAGCGCGCGACCAAGCCAGCCAGGACATGGAAGAAAGCAAGCAACTGTTGGAAGAAATCAAGGGACAACACGACGAACAGCAGCGAGACTTGATGAAGGAAAAGACCGCGCTTTCGGGCGAGATTGAGCGCCTGATGAACAAACGCAAAAGCGCGCTTGCAAAAACGCCCGGCGCCGCGCTGCAAACCTATAACAATATGAGAAGAGCTAAAGGCAACCGTCCGGTCGCCGTTCTGAGAGAAAAGGCCTGCGCTATCTGCGGCATTGAACAAGACAACACGGTGCTGGCTGCCATCAACCGCAGCAGCGACCTTGTCAACTGTAGCAACTGCGGCAGAATCCTACTAAAGATCTGAGTATCGCCAAGACCGATCGTCGCCAAAGCACGACAACTCGGCCGGCAAGCGGAAGTGGGCTAGCCAGCCTAGAAGATCAGTTGCATCAGAACACTGATTCCCAGAAAGACAACTAATGGGCTGAGATCAATACCGCCCATTTGTGGCAAAGCTTTACGAATAGGCGCGAGTACAGGTTCCGTCGCTTGATACAAGAATCGAGCGATCGGATTGTTGTAATCGAGATTCGGTATCCAGGTCATCAACACCCTTGCCAAAAGGAGCAATTGATAGACTTGCAGCACCCAGAAAATAATCAGAAACAGTGATTCCATTGCTCATCTAACCTTTCTTGATCGTCCTAAACTAACCTTTGCGTTCACCAAATATCGCGCGGCCAATTCGGACCATGGTCGCGCCCTCTTCTATGGCAATCTGATAATCATCCGTCATTCCCATGCTTAACTCCGGCAGCGAAACGGCGAACACGCTCGTCAACTCCTCGCGCAAGAAAAAGAGATGGGCAAATACTTTGCGAAGCGTTTGGGGACCCGCGCCCAAAGGCGCCATAGTCATCAATCCCTTCACGCGCAAGCCTCTCAACGCCAGGATAGCGTCGATTTCTTGCCGCAATCTTTCCTTCTCCGCGTTATCACCATACCAATTATAACCCTTTAATCCGTATTTCGATGCTTCTCCCGATATATTAATCTCCAGCAAGACCTCAAGGGTCTGGTTTTTTGCTTGCGCCAGGTTCGACAGCTTCTGCGCCAATCGCAAGCTGTCAACAGACTGAACCAGATCAAATAGCGGCAGCACCCGTTTGGCTTTGCGGCTTTGCACATGGCCAACCATGTGCCATGTGACGGGCGCCGCCACCATGTTGTTGACTGCCTCAATCTTTTCCATACCCTCTTCTACGCGGTTTTCGCCAAAATGGTTTATTCCGGCAGCCGCGGCGGCTACGATGTCTTCGACGGTCTTCTGCTTGCTTACGGCGACCAGCGTAATTTCTGCCGGGTCTCTGCCGACCCTGACGCAGGCAGCTGCAATCGCGTCTTCGACGCGCTTTATATTATCGGCGATACTCATAATGATATGATCACTCCGAATCGACCTGTCTTGCCCCGCTCCGCGCGATGGGAAAAGAAATCGTCGGTATTGTCATATGTGCAAAGGCGCAGCACTTCAATATCTTCCACACCCGCCCGCTGGAAATCCAACTGGTTCGCCAACCACAGATCAAGACAGACAGCGCCATCCTTTGGATCGATTCGGACCACCCCCGGCGCCTCGCCAAAGTATTTGAAGGCTGCCTTTACCACTTCGCTGCCGACCTGGTAATTCGAATGAGAAATCGCCGGACCGATGACAACTTGAATGTCTTGAGGGCTGCTTCCGTAGGCATTGCCCATGGCGCTTACGATTTTTGCCGCGATGCCTTTCACTGTACCCCGCCAACCCGCGTGTCCCAATCCAATTGCCCCCTTTGCCGGATCGTAAAGAAGCAGCGGCACACAGTCTGCGAAGCGCATCACCAAAGGTAGATTGGGCTGATCCGTGATCATCCCATCAGCTTTTGTCAGACAACTCTTTCCATTTCGCGGGCCGTCGACTGCCTCGACATCCGTACCGTGTACCAGCCAGGTCGTTGTCGCTCGATTGCCTTGCGCCTTCACCGCATCATACATGCGCCGGTGATTCTCTCCGACAGCGGCGGAATCGTCTCCGATATTGCCGCCCAGATTCAGCGAGGTCCATTGTCCTCCGCTAGCGCCGCCGCGACGTGTGAATATGCCATGCCTCAAACCGCGCCAATTCTCGTTGCGATAATACGCCAATCCCGAACGTTCTACACGTTCCAAGTCAATTCGCTCCCAGCCCTGCGCTTGCTCGACAGAGTCGCTGTTTCGCACTTAACTATACCACGATCACTGCGCCAATACGTCTGACGTCGAGGTACTGTATCGAATTCGGCTGAAATTGAAATAATTCACTTCACTACAAATCCGCAAAGAACACGGAGAGCAACAATACTGTAAGATTATGCTCGGTGCTCTCGGTGTCGAAGGGCTGTGTCTACGCGCCCCTCGGTGGTTAAAATTTCCTGTTTCAACCGAAAAGGATACACTATCGACGTCGACAATATTCGACTCCGCTGCTTCCTGGACTTGATTGCTTCCGCATTTTCCTCATGGATTTATGTTACAATTGGAGTCAGTTTATGGCAGGAATTTGGTAAGCAGCGCGTAGGGAGCGTTCACGTGTCGCATCTCGAACCTGGCTTGATTCTGCCCGACACCGGCAATAGATCGTGGCTCTCGCAGTTCGAGAACTGGCTTATTGACCTGATCTTTCCGCCTGTTTGCAGTTGTGGTCGCGTCGATTATCATTTTTGCGCCGACTGCCTGAAGGAACTACAGCGTTTTCCGTTAAAATCGCGAATTGCATCAGGCCAACCCTTGAATGGTCTGGCGTCAACCGGGATCTACGCTGGAATACTGGAGCGCGCCATCAGGGCCTTCAAATATGATGGTGTCACGGGCTTGGACAAGCACTTGGCAGAACGGTTGCAGCGGACCTACGAGGGGACTCATTGGCCCATTGACCTGATCATTCCGGTGCCGCTGGCGGAAAAACGACTGGATGAACGTGGATACAATCAGTCCGAGATGCTCGGCGCCTGCATGAGCAAAATTGGCGCTATTGCCTGCCGAAGCGATTTTATGCGCCGCATACGCGAAACGGACCAACAAGCTCGCCTAAGCGGCGAGCAGCGGGTGGTAAATGTCAGAAATGCATTTGAGGCATCGGACGCGGTCAAGGGCCTCGCCATACTACTGATTGATGACGTAGTAACCACCGGCTCTACCTTGAATGAATGCGCGCGAGCCTTGAAGCGGGTGGGAGCGAAGGCGGTGTACGGCCTCACGGTTGGGCGTGCTTGACCGGGCGCATCAATTGTGACGAGTTATTTCGAGCGAAAACCCGGGCGCATTTGACAGCATGCCCGCAAATACCGGATACTTGGCTCAATTATTGAGAATCGAGGAGGTTGACAATGGATGTCATCATTCACGGAGACGGAATCAAAATCACAGAGTCGCTTGATAGCTATGCGCGGTCAAAGATTGACAAACTGGACCGCTATCTGCCCAATATCGCCCACGTCGGCGTAGACCTGTCAATCATCCGCACGCACCGTGGCGCTGATCTGGCAATTGCGCAAATCACGGTGCAACACGCCCGCGGCGCGATATTGCGGGCGGAAGAGAAAATGAACATCGAAAACCGCGATACAATTCGCTTCGCAATCAACAAAGCCGTAGACAAGCTTCATCGGCAAATCGACCGCTTCAAGAGCAAGCGCAAAGCCAAGAATCAGCGCATACGGGACAGGTACCGGGCCACCGTTGCCGAACTTGATGTCGCCGAAGATGTGCCGCAATACGAGACCGTTGCTGCCGAAGACGCTATAGCGCCAACGGAAATCATCCGGCGCAAGGCGCCGGAAATGATCCCAATGACTGAAGAGGAAGCGATCGAACAACTCGAATTGCTCGACCACAACTTCTATATGTTCATGAATGCGGATTCCGAGCAGATCAACGTCGTGTATCGCCGCGACAACGGCGGATACGGAATACTCGTGACACAGTAGCAGGACCCATATTGACAGCGCTCTACGGCCTTTCCGAAGAATGCAATTCCGCCAGGCGACGATACTTTCGATATTCGTACCAGGCCATGAACAGGGACAGCCTCAAGCCATGCCAGCCGTCTCGGTAGCCCTTGAGCGTAACGTAACGTAAATGGAACTGACGCAGTGGCTGCAAGATGAAGTTCCGGAACTTCGGCGCCGTTCCCTTATCGAACAGCATCCGGGCGTCGTAGCGTAGGTATCGCTCCTGCTTGTCCTTGAAGTGGGCGACATTCTTATAGTTGTAGTGGATAATGGGATTGTCCATCGTGCCGACTGGCCCATCAAGCATCACTACTTCATGGACCTGCCGTCCCGGGTCATAGCGCGCTTGACCCAGTCGCAGCAGTCGCGTTTGGTAATCCGGATACCAGCCCGCCCCTCTGGTCAATTTGCCAAAGATGTAATTGTGGCGTGGCAGCTTCCAACCGGCGAATTCAGAATATGACAGCTTGCGTCGTATTTCGGCAGCCAATTCAGCGCTGATGCGTTCATCCGCATCGACAAAGAGGACCCATTTGGTCTCCCCTTCCACGGCGCCGAGCGCCGCGTTTCGTTGATCAGCGTAATTGACAAAACTGTGCTGCAAGACTTCAGCGCCGGATCGCCGCGCAATGGCAACGGTATCGTCACTGCTATAGGAATCAAAGATCAGGATTCTATCCGCGAAGCGCAGCGCGTCGACACAAGCCCCTATTTGCTCGGCTTCATTATAGGTCAGCACGATGGCGGTCAGTTGCGTCATGAGCGCGCCAGCTCAATAACTTTCCGGCAGGCGTCGATCAATTCGTATTCGCTGGAGGGAATAGAGGCCATCCGACGCGCCATGCCATGGGCGACAAGCTTGCGGGCCATCCAGCGTTTCCAGGGCGAGTAGTGCTTGTCATAAAGTTGCAAGCGACTCTTCCACAGGTTGAACAGGCTCACAGGACGCGCTTGCGACGAACTTCCCCCGCCAAGATGCGTAATGCGAGCTTGCGGGACGCAGAAAATGCGCCAGCCATGTTCGCGTATACGCCATTGCCAGTCGACCTCTTCACAGTAAATGAAAAATTGTTCGTCAAAGAGACCGACTCCCAGCAAGACCTCGCGTCTCAACATCATGGTAGCGCCCAACGCAAAATCCACCTCAAAGGGCTCTGAAGCGTCATAGCTTGATCTTGGGTAGCGCCCATTAAACGAACCCTCGATCCAGCGGCTCGGGGTTGGATACAGTTCCGTCCAGATCTGTCGCAGATCAGGGAAGCGAAAAGCGCTATGCTGGAAGCTGCCGTCAGCGAAACTCAGTCGCGCGCCAACGACGCCCTTGCCAGCGTCGGCGAATAACGCATCGAATAGCGCTTTTGTGGCGCCCGCATGCGTCACGGTATCCGGGTTCAAAAGGTAGACCGCGCCCGGCAAGTCCCTCTCTCTGCCGCGGCCTTCGAATCCGATCGATCGCATTGCAAGGTTATTGGCGCGTCCGAAACCGATGTTTTCATCGCAGGTCGTCAGAATCACGGCCGGGAAATCCCGCCGGATCACAGCGACTGTCGAGTCAGTTGATGCGCAATCGACTACCCGGATTTCGCATCTCAGCGAGTTCGTCGACAGATCATCCTGAAGGCTGCCCAGCGCATCGGCGATGACCGCCTCGTTGTTCCAGGTGACGATGATAACTGCCAGATCCACTGTTACTTCGCCTGGCCCGAGCTTCTATCCATCTAAATCACCGGCGGATTCGCCCGGATCAACCATCATGATCGAACGCACGCCGACGTGATTGTTGCGCAGGCTGATCGCTACGTCTTCGTGAATCAAGCCTGCCCAGCAGTTCTGTGGATTACGCGCTTCAATGGTCGTCATGCGGATCGCGCCCCAGACCACCGCGCGCTCCTTTGCTGCCAAGTATGAATATGTGTTGCCGCTCGCCTCGTCAAAGACCTCAACTAATTTGTCAGCCGCGGCGATCGCCCAGCGATAAGGATAGCTGGCTTGCGATGTGGAACATTGTATGCCGATTCTCCATGCGCCCGACTCGTCAAACATGCCCAGTGTCGCCGCCTGCTGTTCTTGCTGGTAAACTGTGCCGGGCGATGGCCCGGACGTTCGAATAGGAACATCGCCGTAGTTTTCTACCGTCAATCGAAATACCAGCATCTCGCCCTTGGGAATGGTGATCTGTTGTGAATAGGCCAGCGACTCGCTATCTTCCGGTAACTGCAGTAGATCACCAGCATGGTCGCGTGATGTGAAATATCGATCCTCATAGGGCTGCACATCAAAAGCGACATCCACGCCGATCGCTTGAGGGTAGATCTCGGCATAAGGTTTCCCGCCGGTCTCGATCGTTAAGCTGGTCTCTTGCCGAATGCGCTGACCGACGGCATCCTGTGCCAGCGCCAAGACTTGATAGGTGCCGTCAGGAGGGGGATCAACACCCAGGTCAATCCCTCCTTCATAGTCGAAGTGGTGCCTGCCCGCTTCGCCGTAATTGCGCTCTTCGACGCGAGCGGAAATTGGAATCCTGACACCGGCCGAATCAACAAGGTATACGTCCAGGCTCTTGACATCCATCTCCAGATATATGTTGATCTGTACGCGGTCATCTACGCCATCTTGATTTGGCGAAAACACCGACGGCGACACGGTAAACGTGGACATGACCGGCAAGGGAAAATCGCCCGGCTGGATGACCAGACGGCCGCCGGCATTCACGTCTTCGCCGGACTCGGTCCGCGCATTGAGCTCCCAGGTGTACGTTCCTTGAGGCAACAAGCGCCGTTCAACATGCCCGACGACAGTTTCGCCATCCAGCAGGAATCCATCCACGACACCACTGAATAGGACGCTGTACTCTTCCGCCTCACGGGCTTGCCCCTTGCGGAAGAAAAAGGTCTTGCCGCCGTCCTCCGTCAAAGATATGTCGACCGTGGCCGGCCGCGACAAGCGATATTCAAATACGGCAATATCGTCGTCGCCATCGGCGTCGGGACTGATGGAGTCTCGATCGAAGCCGGCATACATGATCAGCGGTAGAGGTGGCGAAAGAAGAAGACTTCCCACAACTAGCACAATCGCCGCGCCGAACGCAGCCGCTAGAAGCAGCAATCCAAAATGGATGCGCATGGACTCCACATTCTCATTAATTGCCAGAGCATGGCAAGTCTAGCGATCCCGTCTCATAGCGACAAGACCCGATACTTTACACGGACGGTACGATTGGGCTAAACTTCCCTTCCTGGCTCTGGAACTGGTACACGAGACTAGAGAGAATTCCTTGAACCCGAAGCAAAACAGAAATTTCACCGCGATAAAAAGCGCCGAGCCAAACAGCGACGGCATCTTTCAACTGCCGCTGCTCGTGCTGGATGACCGGGTCGTTTTTCCACAAGTGTTGAGCCTCGTTCCGATCACCACAGAAGCCAATTTTCAGGCAGTCAGCTATGCCAAAGAGCATAAGCAAACCCTCATCGTCGTCAAACAGCGGCACGTGCTTAATGGCGGACAGACAGCTCAGCATATCCACGAGATCGGGACGGAAATCGCGCCAGGTCAACTATCCGACGCCTACGGTGAAAACATCCACGTGCTCGTACAAGGCAGACGCCGCGTTCGGATCACGGATGTTCTCGAGGCGGCGCCCTTCCCCGTCGCCCGCGCCTTCACGGTCGAAGAACAGCTCAAGGAATCTGAGCGCGTCGAATCGCTTTGCATGTCGCTCTTGGATCTCTTCAAACATTCCAGCCAGTTCTTGGAGTCCGTGCCGGACAGTGTGATCAAGTATATCCTGGCCGTTAAAGAACCGGGGCAGCTCTGCGACACGCTGGCGGCTATCGTGCCGCTGGAACCGGAGCAATTGCAGACGCTCTTGGAAGAATTCGACGTTGCGCAGCGCCTGGAACAGCTATCTGTCGCCGTCAGCGCCGATCTTCAAGACAGCCAGCTCCACGAGGAAGTTCATACCCGCCTTCAAGACGAGATCGCCGCTAACCAGCGCGAGATGTATTTGCGCGAGCAAATGCGCATTATCCAACAGGAATTGGGCGATGGGGATATCTTCCAGCAGGAGTTGGGCGAACTTGCTGAAAAGATTCAAGATGCGAATCTGCCAGCAGACATCCACGAAAAGGCGATGAAAGAACTGTCTCGCCTTGGCGTCATTCCGCCGATGTCACCGGAATCCGGCGTCATTCACACTTACCTGGATCGGCTATTGACCTTGCCTTGGCATATCACAAGCGAAGAAAACCTGGATCTGCAGCATGCGGAAGACATTCTCGACGGCGCTCATTATGGGCTGAGAAAGGTCAAGACGCGTATCATCGAACATATCGCCGTGAGAAAACTGGCGCGCGACAAAATGAAGAGTCCTATTCTCTGCTTTGTGGGCCCGCCAGGCGTCGGCAAGACGTCGCTCGGCAAGAGTATCGCCGATGCCCTGGGATGCAAGTTTCTTCGCATCAGCCTCGGCGGCATACGAGACGAGGCGGAAATCCGAGGGCACCGCAGGACCTATATCGGTTCGATGCCGGGGCGCATCCTGCAGCAAATGGAGCGCGCGGAAACGGTTAACCCCGTGTTCATGCTCGACGAGATCGACAAGATGAACGCGGACTTCCGCGGCGATCCGGCCTCCGCCCTGTTGGAAGTCCTGGATCCGGAGCAGAATCGACATTTCGTCGACCATTATCTCGAAGTCCCGTACGATCTGTCGAAAGTCACGTTTATCACGACAGCCAACGATCTCTATGGCATTCCTGAAGCCTTGGAAGACAGGCTCGAGGTCATTGAGTTCAAAGGCTACTCCGAGGAAGAGAAAATCGAGATCGCGCGGCGCTTTTTGATCCCGAAACAGTTGGAATCCAACGGCATATCATCCGCCGGCATCAGTTTTCCCAAGGCCTCCTTGCAGCACATTATCAGGTACTTCACTTACGAGAGCGGTGTTCGCAATCTCGAACGGGAGATCGCCAAGATCTGTCGCAAGATCGCGCGCCAGACAGCCTCGGACCGGGTTCATCCCCGGCGCATGAGCCCGGCAATCGTGGAGAAGTATCTGGGACCGCCGCAAGTACTGGATTCGCGCGTTAATCGTGCCGATGGTATCGGCATCGTCAGCGGACTGGTCTGGACGCCGAACGGAGGCGACATTCAAACGATCGAGGTTTCATTGGTCCCGGGCAAGGGCAACCTGATGTTGACCGGGCAGTTGGGCGATGTCCTGCAAGAATCGGCGCATATCGCGCTTAGCTACTTGCGCTCCCGCGCCCACGACTTCGATTTGCCCGCCGATGATTTTGACAATTACGATATCCATATTCACATGCCCGAAGGCGCCGTACAAAAGGACGGTCCCTCTGCCGGAATTACGCTGGCGGCGGCCTTGGTCTCCGCATTTAGCGAAACTCGGGTCCGCAGCGACTACGCGATGACTGGGGAGATCACGCTTCGTGGTCATGTTTTGCCCGTCGGTGGCGTCGTGGAAAAGCTGCTCGCCGCGCGCCGCCGCAATGTCCCGCAGGTCATTTTGCCCAAAGACAACCGAAAAGACCTGCGCGATCTTTCCAAGGCCGTCAAAAAGGATGTTTCGGTGGTATTCGTCGAAGACATACAAGAGGCGCTCGACCTGATTTTGCACGACCCTCCGCCGCGTCGGCAACGCGACATCGACGCCGAGAAACGGCAACGCGACAATCCTGAAGGCGAATAACTGCCCGCTTGCCCAAATCCACGCGCTGGCGGTCCTGCTCTCGGCAACAGTGGAGCAAGCGTAGGTCAATCGAACCTGTAGAATTGAATAGCCGGGCAGGAGCTATGGTAAGGTAGGAGCAAACCCGCCGTATAGGTAGACTATGCGATCCTACTTCGTCAGCGCCTTCTTCGCCATTTTGCTCGGCGCCTGCAGCGCTCTAAGTCAGCCTACGCCAACGCCGAGCGCGACAGCGACATCCCGACCGACGGCCACGCCTGCGCCTACCGATACCACGACTCCGACGCCGACTGTGACAAATACAGTTCCCCCCAGCTCAACGCCCACCGCAACGGCTACCTTCACCGCGACCCATACATTTACGCCATCCCCGACCCCCACCATCACGCCCTACCCGGCCGTCGGATTTGTCTTCGACAATTGGGTCCTTGCCGATATTCCAGACAACGTCAAGGACGGCATATCCAATCCCATGGTGGTCTTCCTCAACACCAACAATCAACAGACCATTGCCAACATTGCGACTGCGCAGCCAAATACCGGCATTCAAACGCTCTATCTGGTACCGCCAACCAGCCCGGGCGCGCGCATCCCCATATTGGAACTGGCTTCCAATACCCGCCTGGAGGTTTTTCTGGCGAAACCCGGCAACGCCCTGGCATTTATCAAACGCGATGAACAGCGGCGCAGCAACGGCCTCTATATTCTTGATCTTTCGACCGGATTCGCGGCCAGGGTTCTGACCGGCGATAGTCCCTTGGTGCAGCGTGGATTCTATATCGAGCCGGACTGGTCGCCAGACGGCAGCCAACTGGCGATGTCTGTGACCACCGGTTACGATATTGACATTTTCTTGTACGCCAAAGATGGATCCGGACGCCGCAACATTACAAACCTCGGTTCATATGACTTGTGGCCGCGCTGGTCCCCCGACGGTCGCTACATCGCATTTGTTTCCGATCGCGCCGATTGTCCCAGTTGGATACCGGGCGAAGAAAATGCCTGTGATGCCGCGACGATGCCGCCCCCAACCGAAGGCAATGTCTATTTACTGGAAGTTGAGACCGACACGATAAAGAAGCTTAGCGACGTTTATGTTTCGGAACCGCCCTATTGGATCAATGAGCGGCTTTTGGCCTTCGCTAGCGGGAATCCGCTCGACTTGCTGGATCCGCGGCGGCGAATATGGCGAGCAAATATCGTGACCGGCGACATAACCGAGATGCGACCGGGTGACGGAAGCGCCAGCGCCAGCTACTTGTCCGAAGCCTGGTCCCCGGACGGTCAAACGGTCCTTTTGCAAGTTGCGGATGAAACAAACCAATTAATACTCCTGGCTGCCGACGGCGCGATCCTGCGACAAGATGCTGATCTGGACTTTCCACGTTTCGGCATGTCCGCGTCCTGGTCCCCGGACGGAGAACGAATCGCCATCGGCGGAACCGCGGGTCAATGCCCTTACGGCGTACGTGTCAAAGCGGGGACTTACCGCAATATCGCGACCGGCAATCCGCCACCCAGCATGTGCGACCCGATGTTCTCGCCAGACAGCCAGTATATCGCCTTCAGCGGCGTGAACCCCCGCGTCGACGGCAGAAACGATGTCTACGTGGCCAACTATAATGGCTTCGGCAGCGTCAATATGACGGCTGCTCTACGAGGGCAGATGGAACTGTTGGGCTGGGTCGGCGGTACACCCTAGCCGCAATTTCCGCCAAAGGTTATAGTTTCGGCTATTGATGATTGCAAACAGCAGGAGAGTATCCATGTCCGATTTTGAGGGCCAGGTCGCGCTTGTCACCGGTGGGAGCCGCGGTATCGGGCGTGCGATATGCCTTGAACTTGCTTCCCGTGGCGCGCTTGTGGCGGTGAATTTCAACCGAAGCGCGACCGCGGCTGAAGACCTGGTCGCGGAGATAATTGCAGCCGGCGGCGCGGCAGAAGCCATGCAAGCCGATGTCAGCAGCGCCGAGCAAGTAGGGGCGCTCTTCAAATCTTTGCTGACGAATCACGCGCGCATCGATATTTTGGTTAACAATGCCGGAATCACAGAGGACAATGTCATTATGAGGTTAAAGCCAAAGGACTTTGATGACGTCGTCTCAACCAATCTGCGCAGCGCCTGGCTCTGTTGTCGGGAAGCCGCTCGCAGCATGATGCGGGCGCGCAGCGGGAACATCATCAATATTACCAGCGTGGTGGGCATTGCCGGTAACGCCGGCCAAAGCAACTACGCGGCCAGCAAAGCCGGCCTGGTCGGCATCACAAAGTCATTGGCGAAGGAACTTGCCGGCCGCGGCATCCGTGTCAACGCGGTCGCGCCCGGCTTCGTGGAAACGGATATGACCGCCGATTTGAGCGACGAACTCCGCGGGCGGGCCATCGAAGCGATTCCGCTAGGCAGAATGGGCACTGCGCAAGATATCGCCAAGACGGTCGCGTTCCTGGCCTCTTCCGACGCCTCATATATCACCGGCCAAACGCTAATCGTTGATGGCGGAATGGTTATGTAAGCCACCGCTAGACAAAGACCGGAGACAAAACATGAGCACGATATTCTCTAAAATCATCGCCCGGGAGATACCGGCGGACATCGTTTACGAAGATGACCTGGTACTGGCCTTTCGCGACATCGCGCCGCAAGCGCCGGTACATGTTTTGATCATCCCCAAGAAAGAGATCGCTACCGTCAATGATATTTCCATCGCGGATGAAGCGGCCTTGGGCAGGCTTTTCACCGTTGCGGCCAAGATCGCAAGCGATGAAGGCATTGCCGAAAGCGGCTACCGCCTGATTGTCAACTGCAACGAAGACGGCGGGCAAGAAGTCTTCCACCTTCACATGCACATTCTGGGCGGACGCCGCCTGGGTCCAATGCTTGCCAAGCGCTAGATATACTCGCAATCCCGAAACGGATGCGAGAGCCAAGCAACTAACCTTCACTGGCTTCTGTAGCTTCCTCCGACTCCGGTTCTTGATCGGTGGCGGCCGCTTCGACAGCTGCGACCGCATCCGCGTCCTTCATGTCTTCGTCGTCTTCTTCGGCAGCTTCTTCGGAAACGTCTTCTTCGGCGACTGCAGTCGGTTCATCGTCCGCTGCAGATTGCTCCGCGCCCGCCAACGAAGCAGATTCTTCCTCCCCGGCTGCAACCTGCGACTGCGGTTGACTTTCACTATCCGCTTCTTGATCGGACAGGGCTTCAGTTTCCTCTACCACGTCTCCCGGCGGCTCGTCGGGCAATCCCCAATCGTTAGGCGTGGCGTCGTCAATTGCTTTGACTATCTCAGCCGTCGACGGGACGCCGCCCGCGCGCTCCGCTGTGATAGTCACACCGTTGACTTGCACGGTTGGCGTGCCCGTAACATCCTCGGTCATCGCGCTGCTTAGCGTTCCGGAAATCGCCGCCGAGTTGAAGCAATTGGTCAGCGTACTTGTGTTAAGGCCAAGTCCCTCAGCGCCCGCCAGCAGCCGATTCTGCGAATACGCCGTGTTCGCATAGCGACTTTGCCAGTCGAAGAGCACGTCATGCATCTCCCAAAACATGCCCTGCCGCCCGGCGCATAGGGCAGCCCGCGCCGCGCCTTGGGCATTGGGGATGGAACCCGTCTGCATCGGGACATAAGTGAACAGAATCTGCCCCCCTCGAACACGATCGAGAATCGCGTCAAATGAATCGCTATGCAGTGCCTCGCAACCCGGGCAGGCGAAGCTGGCGTACTCGTCCAAGGTGACCGGCGCATTCAAATCACCCAGCTGCGGGTAGCCCTCAACTGAGAAAGATCTTGAAATGTTATCGTATCGCTCCGTTAAATCCGGTGGAATATAGGCCTCGACCGGCTGATTGGAAACAACAACCATAGCGACAGCCACAACCGCCACAATTACAATGGCCAACAGCAATATCATCCATCGATTCTGACGACGCTGCCTTTGACGGCGCTGTCTGGCTTCCCGCGTGCGACTTGCCTTTTTTGCCATATCCTCCTAAACCTCGCGTTACGACAATGAATCCTCGCTAAACATGCCAAGAGTCTAATGCACAGTCGACGGTTTGTAAAAGGACAGTATTAGACATTTCGGGGGCTCCTTCCGCGCTCAAAGCAAGCTGTCTGCCGCTGGAAAAACGCAAACGCTTGTAATATGAGATACGCTAACATCGCGCCCCGAACTCTGGTAGAATGAAAGCTTGCCAGAAGCAGCGGATTGGCGCGCCTGGCTTTCTCGCATGACCGCTGAAGAATCGGTCCCAATAGTCATAAAGGAAGAGCCTATGAGCGACGTTTTTGGAGCACGCGGCACATTTGATACCGGGGACGGCCAGGCGGTCATTTACCGGTTGAGCAAGTTGTCGGAGCGCGGCATCGGGCACGTTGATGCGCTGCCCTTCAGCATCAAGATCCTCTTGGAAAATGCGCTGCGCAATCAGGACGGACGGCACTTCACCGCCGACGACGTGCTGAATCTGGCCTCATGGGATGCGGACAATCACAATCCAGCCGAAATCCCCTTTAGTCCGGCGCGGGTGATTCTGCAAGACTTTACAGGCGTGCCTTCACTTGTGGACCTTGCGGCCTTGCGCAGCGCGATGGCGCGCATGGGTGGCGATCCGCACAAGATC
Organism: Chloroflexota bacterium; assembly: GCA_011525385.1. GTDB lineage: Bacteria > Chloroflexota > Anaerolineae > Aggregatilineales > Phototrophicaceae > UBA6055. Next base: position 139,566 of record WTGF01000059.1, read on the forward strand.
AATCCGACTGTGCCCGTGGACCTGGTCATTGATCACTCGGTTCAGGTCGATTTTTTCGGCCAGCCCGATGCCATCGCGCGCAATGCGGAAATGGAGTTCGTACGCAACCGCGAACGATATGAATTCCTGCACTGGGGACAAAAAGCTTTCGAGAATCTCAAGGTCGTGCCGCCCGCCACGGGAATCGTGCATCAAGTCAATTTGGAATACCTGGCAAAAGTCGTGCAGCTTTACGACGATCCGAAGGGCAAAGGAAAAGTAGCGCTGCCGGACAGTCTGGTCGGTACCGACAGTCATACCACAATGGTCAATGGCCTGGGTGTGCTTGGCTGGGGCGTTGGCGGCATCGAAGCGGAAGCGGCCATGTTGGGCCAGCCAATCTACATGCTGATGCCCGAGGTGGTCGGATTCAAGTTGATGGGACAGTTGCCCGAAGGCTCGACAGCCACTGACCTGGTACTCGTCGTGACGCAGATGCTGCGCCAGAAAGGCGTGGTTGGCAAGTTCGTCGAGTTTTATGGACCCGGGCTCAGCAGCATGACCCTGCCCGATCGCGCGACTATCGCCAACATGGCCCCCGAATATGGGGCGACCATGGGTTTCTTCCCGGTGGATGACGAAGTCATCAGCTATCTGCGCCGCACCGGCAGAGACGAAGCAACCCTGCAATTGGTCGAACGTTATTGCAAGGAACAAGGCCTGTTTCGCAGCGACGACAGCGGCGATCCCGAATTCAATGACAATCTGGCATTAGACCTGGCTACAGTTGAGCCCAGTCTAGCCGGCCCGTTGCGCCCGCAAGATCGCGTTCTGGTGAAAGATCTGAAGCCTACCTTCAACAAAGTGCTGACAGCGCCCTTGGGACCACAAGGTTTCGCCCTCACGGCAGATCAATTGGGCAGTGCCGGCAGCTACCGAAGCAATGGTGACAAAGCCGAACTAAAGCACGGCGCCGTGGTAATCGCCGCCATCACCTCCTGCACCAATACCAGCAATCCCTCGGTGATGGTCGCGGCCGGCTTGCTGGCCAAGAAGGCCAACGAACGCGGGCTTAATCGCAAACCTTATGTGAAGACCAGCCTGGCGCCCGGCTCCAAAGTGGTCACGGAGTATCTGGACAAGGCCGGTCTCACGCCACATCTGGAAGCGCTCGGCTTTCATACCGTCGGCTACGGATGCACGACCTGTATCGGCAACAGTGGCCCGCTGCCGGAACCGGTACGAGAGGCCATACACGGGGCGGATATCGTCGCTGCCTCGGTTTTGAGCGGCAATCGCAATTTCGGGGGCAGGATCGGGCCCGACGTCCGCGCCAATTTCCTGGCTTCTCCGCCGCTGGTCGTAGCCTATGCCTTGGCCGGCACCGTCGATATCGACCTTAGCAGCGAGCCGATCGCCCAGGATCGCGATGGACTTGACGTCTATCTCAATGATATTTGGCCATCGCAAAGCGAAATCCTGTCCACGCTGCAGAACAGCCTGGACGCCAAAATGTTTGTCGAGCAATACGGCAATGTCTACGAAGGGAACGCGGAGTGGAACGCCATCCCGAGCACCGACGAACCGGTGTATGAGTGGCGGGCGGACAGCACCTATATCCAGGAACCGCCCTTCTTTGTCGATCTGCCGCACGAACCCCCGCCAATCGAGCCCATCACTGGAGCGCGCGTCATGGTCAAGGGCGGCGACTCCGTCACCACCGATCACATTTCTCCAGCCGGCGCCATCGCCATCAACGGTCCGGCCGGGCAGTACCTGCTGGACAGGGACGTGAGCCCGCAATATTTCAACAGTTTCGGATCGCGCCGCGGCAACGACCGCGTGATGACAAGAGGCACTTTCGCCAACGTGCGCCTGCGCAATCTGCTGGTGCCCAACAGTGAAGGCGGCGTCACATACTATCTGCCGACCATGGCAGAAATGTCCATCTATGAGGCCGCGCTCCGGTACCAGGAAGACGGCACGCCCCTGATTGTCATCGCGGGCAAAGACTACGGCATGGGATCCTCGCGCGATTGGGCCGCGAAAGGCACCTTGCTCTTGGGTATACGAGCCGTGATTGCCGAAAGCATTGAACGCATTCACCGCAGCAATCTGGTGATGATGGGCGTACTGCCCCTCACCTTCGCCGATGGGCAATCTTATCGCTCGCTAGGACTCACCGGGCACGAAACATACGATATTCCCGTCGCCAACGACATAAAGCCAATGGACAGATTGACAGTCACGGCCACCGACGATGCTGGAAAGGCAACCCAGTTTGACGTCATCGTCCGTCTCGATTCCCCCGTAGAAGTGGACTACTACCGCAACGGCGGCATCCTCCACACAGTCCTGCGAAACTTCCTTTCCGATTAAGGGCATTTACCGCGAAGATTCAGCGACAGCGCGTCAATTTCGGCGCGCTGTTTGGTGACGCATCCTTTTCGGTTGAATACTGCCCCATCTCCCCAAAATGAGCTGAGGACAGGACAGTTTTTCATCAGACGCGATATCGCCACAAAATCTGAAAAACTCAGGTGATTTTCGGGCGACCTGATAGACTCTGTTGAAATACACCCCTCATCCCCCGGCCCCTTCTCCCACAAGGGGAGAAGGGGAGTCTTGTGACCCGTATTGAGCCCTTTAAGCCCCTCTCCCTTTATGGGAGAGGGGTTTGGGGTGAGGGTCTACGCAGTTCTTCAACAGACTCTGATAGGTCGCCCCTACAATTTTCGCCATAAAAGAACCTCGTAGGGGTCAGCTATTAGCTGACCCGCCGCTATCGCTTCAAACCTGTCCTGTCCTCTGCCAAAATGAGGGGGAGTCTTTTGACCCGTATTGAGCCCTTTAAGCCCCTCCCTCTTAATGGGGGAGGGGTTTGGGGTGGGGGCAAGTGACGTAAACCCGCGCATCATTGGCAGTTGAATCCGTCTCTATTTAGAGATAAGGTTGCTGCCGATTTCTCCACCACTGCCCGGAGCGCCATTCATGTATCCCTTGCGAACCAGTCATCGGCTGCTGGTTACCATCTTCATCACGCAGAGCCTGATGTCCGCCTCGCAAATTGCCATCCTCACCCTGCATTCCATCGCTGCCGGCATCCTCGGCGGCGGCGACAGCACCGCCGGCATGCCGACAACCGTTGTCACATTTTCTCATTCAATCATGGCCTACGTCTTCGGCATTTACATGGGGCGTTTCGGCCGGCGCATAGGACTCAGCACTGCCTACGCCTTTGGCGCGCTGGGTGGCATCCTGGGTACGATCGCCGTTCTGAACGGAAACTTCTTCCTGTTGTTGGTTAGCTCGGCCTGTATGGGCTCTTCCCGAGCCGGCGCGCAGATGAGCCGATTCGTAGTCGGCGAGATGTTCCCGGCTGAAAAACGCGCGCAAATGATCGGACGGATCGTCTTTGCCGGTACCATCGGCGCCATTTTTGGCCCCGCGCTTATCGAACCGGGCACGCGACTGGCCGGCACGCTAGCCCTTGATCTGGCCAATGGACCCGTTTTGTCCAACTCCGGTTTCTTGGGTGGATTCATGCCGGCGGCAGATTTTCGGGGGGGATTGACGACAGGACCCTGGGTGATGGCATGCTTCATGTACGGCTTGTCCTTTCTGATCAGCATTCTCTTCCTGCGCCCGGAACCGGCGCTTGTCGCGCGGCAGTACATCTTCCAGAGCAAGCACCAAAACCAAGCAGATACCAAGCACAAGCTCAAGGATCTGCTGCGGCTGCCCAATGTGCAACTGGCGATACTGTCCATGCTCATCTGCCAAACGGTGATGAGTACCCTGATGACCATCACGCCCTGGCATATGCATCGCGCGGACCACGACAACACCACCGTCTCACTGGTGATTTCGGCGCACGTAATGGGCATGTTTGGGCTGTCAGCTGTGACCGGATATCTTATTGATCGCTACGGGCGGATTCCCATGATGGTGGTAGCGGCATTGACCTTGGTGGCCTCCGCCATAATAGCTCCCCTTTCGACGCAATTGCCCTACCTGCTGGTGGGATTGTTCTTGCTCGGATTGGGCTGGAACTTCGGCTATATCGCCGGCTCGTCCATGCTTGCCGACGCGCTTAGCGGTTCCGACCGAACGCGCGTCGCCGGGTTTAACGACATGCTGGTCGCGTTTTGCGCCGGGCTGGGAACTTTAAGTTCGGGATTCCTCTATGGATTGGGGGGATTCTTGCTCGTTAGCGTCGGAGGCGGCGTGCTGGCCCTGCTGCTGCTGGCCCTGGTTCGACAACTGTCAGTGAAACAATTTGCCCTGGGCGCCAGCTAGCCGTCCTCGGCTTGCCCCAGCAGATAATTCTGTTCCACAATTGCCAGCCAAGCCAAACCGATAATGAAGGTTGAGCTGCCGAAGGCCAGCGCCGTGATTATCGAATTGGCGACAGGTATGTTTTCCAGGATTTCGCTTAGGGCCGCCTGCGCGAGGCGGATGCCGACGTAGCCAGCTATACCGCCGCCCAATACGACGACGCCGGTCGTTTGCATCATACGGGCTAGATCTTGTCGCGAAAGGTCTTGATCGAAATATTTGCGGTAAATGTCCAGGCACATCCAGGCATCGGCCATCGATATGCCCAATTGCTTGGCCAGTTCCAGCGTGGGTCCCGGGACCGCGCCCGTCAATCCCGCGCCAGCGACCGTTTGCGTGATCTTTACGAAAGCTTCGTAGCGCTTCTGTTGCAAAAAAGCCTGGTCTACCGCCATAGATCCCGATGTCTTTCTACCTGCGTCCCTGTATGCTAGACTGCGGACCTATCATATGCAATTGGCAGATGAGATGCAAATCACCATTTACACCGATGGCGCCTGCGACATTCACGCCGACAACCAGCCAGGCGGCTGGGCTGCTATCCTCTGCGCGACCGACGAAAGCGGAAACGTCATCAAAGAGTCTGTCCTCAGCGGCGGCCGGGAAATGACCACCAATAACCAAATGGAGCTCACCGCTGTCATTGAAGGTCTCAAAGCGCTGAAGCGTCCTTCTGAAGCGACCATCGTCAGTGACTCGCGATATGTGATTGATATCGCCAAGAGTGCGAAGAAGAGCCGCAAGAACGCCGATTTGTGGAAGCGATATTTCGAATTGGCGGCGCGCCACCAGATCAAATGGCGTTACATTGAGGGACACTCCGGCCACCCCTACAACGAGCGCTGCGATCGCATCGCGGTGGCCGAAAAGAATCGGCTGTCGCTTAGTAAGGTGAATTCTGTAGATCAGCCGCCCTCCACCATTGAAAGCGACATCAAGGTCTATCTCTCGACGCGCTATTCTTCGCGGCAGAAAAAGGCGGCCTGGTCCGCCGTGACCGTGTCCGGGGAAGAGGTGCGGGAGTACGGCGCTGCGCTCGAAAAAACCAGCGAATTGGAAGCCGTGCTAATTGGGGCGAATACCTGCCTGGCGGCGCTGCCGGCCGGTCGCAGCGTCACCGTCCTGACAGCGCAGGAATACCTTTCCAAGGGTATGAACCACTGGATCGCGAAGTGGGCCGCAAAGGGTTGGAAAACGCAAGAAGGGAAGCCGGTAAAGTATCAAAGCCAATGGCGGGCTCTTCTTGAACTCTCGAAGGCGCGAAACCTGGCATTTGTCTTTGTCAGGTCACGCCAGGACAATCCTCATTTTCGGCGCGGGACCGACATGGCAAAGCAGTTGCTGGAACGCGCGGACTGACGGAGCTTGTGTTATAGTAGGCGATGTTCAGATTTCAACTTCCCAAGGCGATACAGGAAACGATAAATGCCCAGTTACGCGAGACGCGTCGAACCCTTCGGAACAACCATATTTACGGAAATTAATCAGCTTGCCGCCCAGCATCAGGCGGTTAATCTCGGGCAAGGCCGTCCCGATTTCGACGGGCCGCAAGAGATTATCGACGCGGCAATCCACGCCCTGAACGGCGACAGCGCCAATCAATACGCGCCCAGCCCCGGTCTGCCCAGTCTGCGCGCGGGTGTGGCCAGGCACGCCGGCGTCTTTTACGACATCGACGTCGATCCCGATACCGGCGTCATCGTGACGGCCGGCGCCACGCAAGGGGTTTACAGCGCCATCATGGGCCTGGTCGACCCCGGCGACGAAGTGATCGTGATCGAACCATACTACGACAGCTATGTGCCGGGCGTGCAAATGGCGGGCGGTGTACCCGTCTACGTGCCCATGCACCCGCCCAACTGGACCTTTGACGAAGCGGAACTGCGCGCCGCCTTTAATAGCAACACCAGAGCGATCCTGCTGAACACGCCCAACAACCCGACCGGGCGCGTCTATACGCGCGCCGAACTTCAGATGATTGCCGATCTTTGCATCGAGCACGATGTCATCGTGATTTCCGACGAGGTTTATGAGCACCTGATCTTTGAAGGGCATCAGCACCTCGCGATCGCCTCGCTGGATGGCATGTTTGAGCGCACAGTGACAGTTGGCAGCGCGGGCAAAACCTTTGGCATGACCGGCTGGAAGATCGGTTGGGTCTACGGTCATCCCGAGTTGATAACCGGTGTCTGGCGCGCGCACCAATTCATCACTTTCGCAACCAATCACCCTACGCAAGAGGCTGTTGCCTACGCTTTTACCCTGGGCAACAGCTATTACGAAGAGTATCAAGCGCTCTATACGCGCAAGCGTGAATTGGTCATGCAAGTGATTGACGCGGCCGGCATGACCGCTATTCAGCCCGAAGGCACTTATTTCATCATGGGCGACTTTTCCGATGTCTTCGCTGGAGATGATGTGGAATTCTGCAGGTACTGTATCGAGCGGATCGGCGTCGCCACCATACCGCCTTCCGCGTTCTTCAGCCCCAAACACCGCCATCATGCCGAAAATCACGTCCGCTTCGCCTTTTGCAAGAGCGACGAAACATTGGAGCAAGCCGCGGAGCGCATGCGGAAACTCCGTTCCTGATTCGCAGCATTGATCGCCTCAAAATTTTCAGCCCGATATTTCGCAAATTCGTCGGCTAGAACTATAGACATCATAATCATATAATGATATAATTCATTATATCTGTTGATTGATTGCATTCATATGACGAATGAGCGGCATAAACCTCGGTTCTGACTTTCTGAATTACATCGTTCGGCAGGGTTTCCAACCCGGCGACCGCTTGCCGTCTATTCAGGAACTGACCAACGATTCGCATCTTGATATGAGCGCCAACAAGGTTCGTGAGCAGCTCGAAGTTGCGCGAACCATGGGCTGGGTCGAGGTGCGATCCAAGCGCGGCACCCGTGTCAAGAATTATGCTTTCACCCCGGCAGTTCGCCTCAGCGCGCTATACGCCATGGCTTGCGGTGAAAGCTTCGAGTCCTTCGCTTCTTTGCGCAACCATGTGGAATCCGCATATTGGAACGAAGCTTGCGCCTTATTGCGTGCTGAAGATCTTGACGTCATGCAAGTCTGCATAGACGGCGCCAACGAAAAGCTCGATTCGCCGCCTATCCACATCCCGAATCCCGAACACCGGCTCTTTCATTTAACCGTGTTCAAGCATCTGGACAACACCTTTGTTCTCGGAATTCTCGAAGCCTATTGGGACCTGTACGAAGAAGTCGGCATCAATCGTTATATGGATTACAGCTACCTGCGCCGGGTTTGGGATTATCACGCCATCATTTTGGAGCATATCAAAAACAATCGTTTCGACGACGCTCGCTTGGCTTTCATAGAGCATACGCGGCTGCTTCGGCACGAGCCGGGCAATGCCTCTTGGGAGATGGAAAGAGGTTAAGAGCGGGCAATCCGATGGAGGGAGCAACTTGACCATGTTGTCTGAAAGGAGTCTTGCGCAAATCGCTGCGCAGAAGCTATGGCCATAAATCTACAATCTCAACCCAAAGTGAATACAAGTGAGCCGGTGATCAACGACTTTGCCTTCTCGGTCGCTACCAAGAACGGCTCCGGCAGCCAAACGTCCAACAACGTGCTGGTGATGTCTCTCTTTCGCATGGGCATTCCGGTGAATGGCAAGAACTTGTTCCCGTCCAACATCAAGGGGCTGCCGACCTGGTATACCATTCGCGCCAGCAAAGACGGTTACACGGCGCGCAAGGCGATAACAGAGATCGTCGTGGCCTACAACGACGGCACCGCTACCGAAGATGTCGCCAACTTGCCGCCCGGCGGCGTCTGCATCACCACGGACAAAATCGCCCGTGTCATCAAACAGCGCGATGACATTTCCTACTACGAGATTCCTGTCGCCAAGCTCATGAGACAGACCGATGTGCCGTCGGCATTTCGCAAGCTCGTCGAGAATATGACCTATGTCGGCGCGGTCGCCAAGCTCTTCGACATCCCATTGGATCTGATCTACGATGTCTTGCTGGCTAACTTCAAGGGCAAGGAAAAACCAGCGAAGATGAACCACGATGTTATCAAACTCGCCTACGACTGGACCGCCGAAAACATTGAAAAGACCGATCCTTATCGCTTTGAAAGCATGGATGGGACAAGCGGCAAAATCATGATGACGGGAAATGATGCCGGCGCGCTCGGCGCGGTCTTCGGTGGGGTTAATGTTGTCGCCTGGTATCCGATCACGCCCTCCACCAGTTTCGTCGACGGCATCATCAGTTTCCGGGATCTGCGCCAGAACGAAAATAAAGAGAACACTATCGCCATCGTACAGGCGGAAGACGAATTGGCCGCCGCTGGCATCGTCACCGGCGCCGGCTGGGCTGGCAGCCGCGCGCTAACCTCAACCAGCGGTCCCGGCATTAGCTTAATGGCGGAATTCGCCGGTCTGGCTTACTTTGCCGAGATACCGGCGGTCTTCTGGAATATCACGCGCATGGGACCCAGCACCGGCCTGCCCACCCGCACCAGCCAGGGCGACTTGCTTTTCACGCATTTCCTGGGTCATGGGGACAGCCGGCAACTTTGCCTGCTGCCGGGCAACCTGAAAGAAGCTTTCGAATTCGGCTGGAAATCCTTTGATCTGGCCGAAGCCTTGCAATCACCGGTTTTTGTCATCAGCGACCTCGACCTGGGCATGAACAACTGGCTATCTGATCCTTTCGATTATCCCGACCAGCCCATCGACCGCGGCAAGGTGCTCGATGCGGCGCAACTCCAGAGCTTCATCGACGAACATGGCAAGTGGGGTCGCTATATGGATGTTGATGGCGATGGCATTCCCTATCGAACCGTTCCCGGCACCGATCATCCTTTCTCCGCTTATTTTGCCCGCGGCACTGGCCACGATGTCATGGCCACCTATAGCGAACGCAGCGATGACTGGGTCGAGAATATGCACCGTCTAAGCCTGAAAATGGACACAGCGCGGGAAATGCTGCCAGGGCCGATTATCGAAAACAGCAGCGGATCGGACATCGGCATCGTCACCTTCGGCACCAACGAAGACGCGGTGCGCGAAGCGCGTGATTGGCTGGCAAACGATGGCATCCAAACCGATTACTTGCGCGTCCGCGCTTTGCCGATTGCAGCCGCAGTGGGCGATTTCATTCATTCTCACAAGAGCATCTTCGTCATCGAGAACAATTTCGATGGCCAGCTAAACCAGCTCCTGCACATCGAGAGTCCCGAGGATATCTCGCATGTCCGTTCACTGGCGCTGGGCGATGGTCTGCCCATGACACCGAGCTGGATCTACGAAAACTTGAAAGAACAGGAAGGTTAATCATGCCACCTCGCGTCAATCAGCTAGGTTTGAGCCGAAATGAATACAAGGGCCGTCCCAGTACGCTTTGTCCCGGCTGCGGTCATGATTCAATCTCGAACCAGATAATCAGCATTGCCTATGAAATGGGCATCGAACAGCACAAATTCATCAAAGTCAGTGGTATCGGCTGCTCCAGCAAGACGCCTGCGTATTTCTTGGGGGGATCGCACGGTTTTAACGCTTTGCATGGTCGGATGCCCTCTGTGGTGACCGGCGCGCTCTTGGCAAACAAGGATTTGGCCTGCATAGCCGTCAGCGGCGATGGAGACAGCGGATCCATTGGCATGGGACAATTCAAGCACGTGATCCGCCGCAATGTTCCCTTTGTCTACATCATTGAGAACAACGGCGTTTATGGCTTGACCAAAGGGCAGTTCTCGGCGACGGCGGACGAGGGCCAGTTCCTGAAGTACTACGGACTGAATGAAATGCCGCCAATTGATCTCGCGCTGGAAGCGGTGATCTCGGGCGCGTCCTTCGTGGCGCGCAGCTTCAGCGGCGACGCCAAACAAGTGCGGGCGCTATTGCAGGCCGCCCTTCTCCATCAGGGAACGGCCGTACTCGATATCATCAGCCCCTGCGTCACCTTCAATAATGCCGAAACTTCAACCAAGAGCTTTCCCTACGGCAAGGACAACGAGGTGCCCTTGCACGAAATCCAGATTCTCGCCCCGGACTACGTGGATGCGAAAGAAGAGATCGAAGTCGGCGACTACGAAGCCGGCGATATCATTGATGTCGAAATGCACGACGGCAGTTTCATTCGGCTAAAGAAGCTGGACAACGATCACGACCCGCGCAATCGCCGTATGGCAATTGATGTCCTGGAACAATCCCTGCGTGAGCAGATCTTCTCCACCGGCTTGATTTACTACGAGGAACCGCGTCCCACGCTGGCCGATACCGAAGACCTGGTATCGACGCCCCTGGCGCGTCTTGATGAGGGCAGCCTGAGGCCTTCGAAAGACGCTTTCGAAAGCGTTATGCGGGGTCTGATGGCAAGCTGAAGCATATCTCAAGAAGACATTAAAGAGACCAGCCGTACGCGCTGGTCTCTTTTCTTATTGCCGATCAGTACTTCGGCATATCGGGATCGATCTCGTCCGCCCAAGCCAGGATGCCGCCCTCGACATTGAACATCTTGTCCAGGTCATAACCGATCTCCGACAAATAGGCGATGCTGTCGGCGCTTCGTACCCCCGAGCGGCAGTGCAAGTACAAGGTCTTGTCCTTCGGGATGTCCTTCAAGACCGTCTCTTCCCACAGTCGGCGGCCGCCCTGTATCCCGTTCTTCGCCAATTGGATATCCGGTTTGGGGATCTTCACCGTGCCATCGATGACACTGATGTCCCATTCATGCGGATCGCGCACATCAATCACGACTACATCGTCGCCGTTTTCAAGTGCGGATTTGACCTCATGGACGCTGACGGTCTTGATGTCGAGTTCCTCGCTCTCGTCCGCCGAGCTGAATTCGCTGTGATCATGCGCCGGCATGCCGCAGAATTGCTCATAGTCGATCAGCACGACATCCGCCTTGTCAACGCCGCATACCGGGCAGTCCGGATCTTTGCGGACTTTGATGGTTTGGAAACTCATTTCCAGGGCATCGTACAGCATCATTCGGCCGATCATCGGCTCGCCGATTCCCAGCAACAGCTTGATCGCTTCGGTCGCTTGCATGGTGCCGATCGTGCCGGGCAGTATGCCCAGAACCCCGCCTTCCGCGCAACTTGGCACCAGACCCGGCGGCGGCGGCTCGGGGAACATGCAGCGATAGCAGGGACCGCTCTCGGCATAAAACACGCTTAGCTGACCCTCAAAGCGGAAAATGCTGCCATAGACATTCGGGATTCCCAGTTTCACGCAGGCATCGTTGACCAGGTATCGCGTCGGGAAGTTGTCGGTACCGTCGATGACAATGTCCCAATCCTCGCTGAATATTCGTTCGGCATTCTCGGATGTCAGCGGCTCGTTGTACTTGACCACATCGATATCTGGATTGAGATCGAGCATACGATCGGCGGCGCTGTCCAGCTTGGAGGCGCCAACGGTGCTTACGCCGTGTATCACCTGGCGCTGTAGATTAGTGAAGTCGACCACGTCATAATCCACCAATCCAATCCGTCCGATGCCGGCAGCGGCCAGATAAAGCGCCAGAGGGCTGCCCAAGCCACCGGTGCCGATCAAAAGGACATTGGAGGCCTTCAATCGCCTTTGGCCCTCGATCCCGACTTCCGGCATGATGACGTGGCGACTGTAGCGTTTGACTTCCTCGTTGTTCAAATGAGCAATGCGACTATGTAGACTTGTCATCATTTCCACCCCGGTAAGCTCGGTGCGATCATTCCTCCGCCGGCGATGCTGGGGATGATGCGCAAGCTGTCGCTTGCCGCAATCTCCGTATCAAGACCCTGCATGAAACGGATGTCCTCGTCGTCTATGAAAATGTTTACAAAGCTGCGCAGTTCATCGTCGTTAAACAAGTGTACGCGCAGGTCTGGATGCGCTTCTACCAAGTTCATCAGCGCTTCGCCAACCGTCCCGCCAACCACCTCAATGTTGGATGCGCCGCCCGTATAGGCGCGCAACGGCGTTGGGATTCGAATGCTCGCCATGTTTCTCTTCTCCTTCTATTCTCTTATGCCTCAGTTTCTCAGTAGTACCAATAAAATAATACGAAGAAATCTCATTTGTAGCGAAAGTTCTGAATCTAATCCTAGTCCCGCCGAATGCCGCTCCCCCTCCCTGATGCTTCGGGGAGGGGGCCGGGGGGTGGGGTTGAATAAATGCATTTTCACATTCTCAATTACTTACTTGGAATTACTTCTGCTTCGCGTCGTTGATTCCTGGAATCGCGCCTCAACTAATCGATTTCAAGCACATGGAGTTCTTCTCTATCAAAGACGCTTCGATCCGCCCGTAACTTCCAAACGCGCATATCGCTTGCCCGCCCCATTTCGACCGAAGAAATAATGTATAGGAAATTCGGCAGGGCGTGCTCTCGGTCGTACTCGGACGGGATCGCTGGCGAATCCGGATGACTGTGATAATACCCCACCAACATTAGCCCGCGGTCGTCGGCTTCATCTTCGAGGCGCATCCAGTCTTGCGGGGTCATCGCGTAACGATGATACTGTTCCTCTTCCTCGAAAACGTTGTCCACCTGAATGATGTCGCGGATGACAGTGCTATTGTCTTCCAGCTCGCCCAAAAGGAAGCCCCCGCCTTCGTTGGGATAGGTATCCTCCATCTGCTCGAATATCCGGCTTTGAAGGAGCGTTCCTAACCGAACCGTCATAGTAGATTTGTTTCCCCGTTACCACAATCAAAAAGAGCCAACTCTTGCGTGTTGACTCTCGTTTCTTTCGTTGCCGGTTGCTGACCAGACGTCTTCAATCAGCAGAAATCCCCACACGCCAGACATTACGGAGCCCTTTGCTGCAACAACAGAGGCATCCGGTTTTCGTAGATTGAGTCGCTTTACAGTTCACCATGGCGCATAGATTAGCACTTTCGGGGGCGATGCGCAACGGTAGATCTCTCCCGTGGGTTGCCTCACTCGGACCCCCGCGGATCGTTGATCCCGGTCTGTTGATCTGCCATTCTGCTGATTGTCATTGAAGGGGCGTATTGACAGTGCTATACTTCCCTGTCTAATGATAATCTCGACTTATGATCTATTGCTGAAGACAACGACCAGGCTGCGCCTGACTCAACGCACAAGGGGCAAACAGTTGCGACCAACCTGGGACTGTGAGAAGAGAAACTGCTTGACGCGGCGGCAACTATGCTGCGATTGGAACAAACCCCGGGAAAACCGAATCGACAAGGAGACTCGCTAGATGGCAAGTAAAGGTGGGCTAGAGGGAGTCGTCGTAGCGGATATTGCGACGAGCTTCATTGACGGAACAATCGGCAAACTGATTTATAGCGGCTATGCCATTGAAGAACTTGCCGAAAACACATCCTTTGAAGAAGTCTTGTTCCTGCTTCACTACACACGCCTGCCGAAGCAAGCCGAATACGAAGCGCTGCGGAGCGATATCGCAAAGAATGCCGCGATTCCACATCCGATCATAGACATGATGCAGTCCTTGCCGGATAACACGCCGGCAATGGCGGCGCTTCGTACCGCCGTTTCCATGCTCTCTGTCTTTGACGAGGACGCGGAAAACCTGACGGACAAAGACCTGGCCTTGTCCAAGACAGTACGGCTGACCGGGCAAATCACGACGATTTGCGCCGCCTGGATGCGCATCACAAAAGGACTGGAACCGATCCCCCCGCGCCAGGATCTGACTTTGGCGCAGAACTTCGTGTACATGATGTCGGGCGACGAACCCGATGCAACCGCCAGCGCCGCGGTCGATGTCTATCTGGTATTGCTCGCTGAACACGGCATGAACGCCAGCACCTTTGCTGCCCGAGTCATTACCGCGACCGGCTCTGATATGCACAGCGCAGTTGTCGGTGGTATCGCCGCGCTGAAGGGACCTGCGCATGGCGGCGCCAACGCCGAGGCCATGAAAATGTTCCTGGAAATCGGCGAAGTAGAGAACGTACTTCCCTGGTTTGAAAAATACGTCAAGACCGGTGAGCGTCGGATCATGGGGATTGGGCACCGCGTCTACAAATCCAATGACCCGCGCGCCGGCATCCTCAAGCGTCACGCCAAAGCCCTGGCGGAAAGCTCGGGCAAGCGCAAGTGGTACGATATTGCCGTCAAGCTGGAGGAAACAGCTCGAGCCGACGAATATTTCATCTCGCGCAATCTTTACCCCAATGTCGATTATTACAGCGCAATTGTGCTTTACACCCTGGATCTGGACGTCGACATGTTCACGCCCCTTTTTGTGATGTCGCGCATTGCCGGATGGTCGGCGCATATTATCGGCCAGATGGGTGGACGCCTTATCCGCCCCAAGGCAAACTATGTTGGACCCTGCGATCTCAAGTGGGCGCCCCTGTCCGAGCGCTAGGACACACAAGCGCGATTTTCAACGGCGACCATGAGCAGCTAGATACTGTATCGAAATTGGTCGAAATTAGAATAATTCATTTCACTACCAATGCGCTAAAGAACGCGGAGAGCAACAATACTGTAGAATTGTTCTCGGTGTCCTCGGTGGTTAAGCTTTTGGTTTCAACTGAAATGGATACACTACCAGCAGCCCCCAGGGCAATTGCATCAAAATGAACATGCACTGCAATGAACACGATACAAACTTAAATGTCGCCACAGAGACACAGAAGTAAATTCAAGTGAGTCGTGCAACTCCAAAATAATAGTCGTTGGTAGGGGCGACCCGCCGGGTCGCCCGAAACCGCAAGTCGCAGCGACAGCAGGCTACCGGATTGGTCGCCCCACAAGGCTCGCTTTCGTTGCATAACTTACTGGCGCTTACTGGGGCACTGACCGACAGCACAGAGAAAATCTTTCATTTCTTAGGAAACGTGAAATCTCACTTCAATTTTGGATTCCGCGACAAGCAATTTTACCCATTTATACATCATTCCAGAGCTGCTCTGCCCGGAAAAAGTTAAACTCGGTGCTCTCGGTGTCCTCGGTGGTGAAATAATCATTTGATGCGATTGCCCTGCCAGCAGCCCACACCGATTTGCCTATGACCAATTTTTTATGCTAAGCTGATTCCAGCGCTTGCTTAGGAATCGGCGGCATGATCCCCTACAAGATTGTCGGCAAATCGGACTTTCGACCCTACGTGGCCTTCTTTGTCACAGTCACTAATGTCTTGGCCTTCGTCTACGTCCTCTTATATGCCTTTTTCGGCGGATTGTCGCTTGAAGAGGTATATAGCAGTTATGTCTTGAACATATGCGCCCTAAGCCGGCAGAGCCCGCTCGAGACACTGATCGACGGTTTACGAAGCATCTTTCTCCACATGAGCTTTGTGCACCTTACTTCCAACATCATCATCTTTTACGTATTCGGCGCTCGCATCGAAGAGCATCTGGGACACTGGAAGTTCCTCGCCTTTTATCTCATTGTCGGTTTCGGCGGGCATTTTGGACACATTTTCTTCGATGGCGCGCTCTGTAGCGAACCGCAATACCTGATCGGATCCAGCGGCGCGATCTCGGGCATCATCGGCGCCTTCCTCTTCCTTTTCCCCACCGCGCGCATCAGGTCCAAGATCATTTTTCTCAAGATTTTCGGATACGACGTGAATGCCCCCGCCTGGGTCTATCTGGTCTACTGGCTGTTCATGCAGTTCTTCTACGAAGTTGGTTCAGTGGCGCCGCGAATCAATGTGCATTGGGGCCATGTTGGCGGATTCTTCACCGGGCTGGCGCTCATCTTTGTCATCTCCTTCTTCATCGCCCCGCCAATGAACGCAAGCCGCCATTCAGCAAACGAATGAAACCGGCCTCATGCTAGCGTCCAGAACACCTCCCTTGATACTGAAAGGCTTTTCTCACTAGGACCCACAAAGTCATGCAACTCCAAAATAAAAGTTGGTCGTAGGGGCGAGCCTTGGCTCGCCCGCAACATAGTTTCTTCTGTTGGTTTTTCTCTGTGCGCTCTGTGTCCTCTGTGTTCAGATTTTCTTGCACGACTTGCTTGAACTACTGAGAGTACAGTTGTTGCAAATCAGATTTGGTGGCAGGTCAAAAGTTGTGCTCGTAACTTTTTGGCGCGGATTTAGAGGAGCTTTGCCCTTTAAAACTTAAACTTTGTGTCCTTCGTGTCTTTGTGGTGAAAAATAATTTGCTGCGATCGCCACGCTCCAATACATAGCTGACTTGCGCGAAACCAAAATACTGTGATAACGTAAATAAGTTAGGGCAAGCAAGAGGGCGCGGCCATGTTTCCTTTAACGGTAGTCGGACGAGACAAGAAACTTCCCAAAGCCACCATTGCGCTGATCGTCATCAATATCCTGGTCTTTCTCTGGGAACTGTCAGTGGATGCCCAGGGCGAAGGCTTCTTGAAGGCTGCCTTGCAAAATTACGGCCTGGAAGTCTGCAAAATCGGCGAACAATCCTTCGGGACGACGACGCTCGATTCATTCCGCAGCATGTTCCTGCACGCCAGCGTCGCCCATGTGCTGGGCAATATGTGGTTCCTCTTCCTCTTTGGCGGTCTCGTGGAGCGCTACCTCGGCAGTATTAAGTTTGTCGCCGCCTACCTGACATTTGGGGTCATGGCCACGATCGCGCACGTTATCCTTGGCAATACCATTTGCACAGTCGCCGATACCGGTGTCGTGATTGGCGCCAGCGGCGCCATAGCCGGTGTCATGGGTGGGTTCCTCTATTTGCGTCCGGGCGCCAAAGTCAAGACGATGCTGGGTTTCTTCCGTCCCTTTGTTTGGTCGGTCAACGTGCCTGCTTTTCTTTTCCTGGGCTATTGGTTCTTGACCGACATTCTGCAACAAGTGGGATGGATCGGCGTCGAAACCGATGTTGCCCACTGGGCGCATATTGGCGGATTCATTGCCGGCTTCGCCTTGATGTTCTTCGCCGGGTTCTTCAAGCCGGCCCCCAAGCCCGATCCACTGGAACACCTGGCCGAGTGATCCCGACAGACCGACGATAGGTCTCTGATTTAACAGACCTGCCAAAATCCATCTACAGTCACGCCGAAATCTCTAGGGGCGACTGGCCTGCGGCGTTGACGGTCAGTGCCCACGCGACACATTGCAATGGATCATTAATGAAATTCTGGCCTAGCCGGCGAGGTCTCGCAATTGCACAGATGAAATACCTTGGTCCGTGCTGGCGCTTCCCCTCCCTGATGCTTCGGCGAGGGGGCCGGGGGCTGGGGTTGAAAATCCTGTCTCCCTCGCTCATTGCAAGCGGATGGCGCGTTATTTTCTGTCGGCGCGCCCGCGAGCGCCTAGAGAAACGGCACGTACAGGATGACCAGATTGGCGACAATCTGGCAAACCCAGGCGGCCGCCAAACCGTTTCGCTCGCGAACGTAGACAAAGACCATATTCATCAAAAGCAAGATAATGACGATAACCGCCGTTACAGTGTGTAACCGTATCACCGTCTGCCACATAACGGGAAAAAAAAGAACCACATTCCAGAGCGTCGCCAAGGCGCCCACTACCCAGAAGGGCAGCTGCTTTTGCAGCAAACCGCGGAAAAACAAAGTCTCCGAGATTGGCATCACAAACACCAGAAACGCCAGCAGGCTGCCTGCGGTCATCCCCGGGAACATTTGCGCTGTCGCCGGTTCCAGGATTGGTTGACGCAAAAATACCATGAAGGGTATGCCCAGCAGCAATCCATAGAGCAGCCCCCAGCCGATGTTCTCCGGCCGTTCCTGCCCGATGCGCTCCATGTTGCCTAACAACCAGGATAAAATGCTTACCCCGGAAAGCGCGCCCCAGGCAAGCGTGTAGCGCAAATCGGCATTATCCGGCAACAATGGACTTAGACCAACGCTGAGCGCCGCCGCAATCATGAACCCGAAAATCGGATCGCTCGCGGCGCCGCGATATTGCGCGGGCGAAGCGCTCTCAACTTGCGGCGTTTCAATGGCGTCATCGCCCCTTGATTCTATGTCAGGGGGGGCGTTTGCGAGATCCCGCGGAGACTCTTCTATCATGTCAGGATGGTTCTCACCGCTGCAAGTACCGTATCAATCGCTTGCTGGTCAATCCAGTAATGGGTGCGCAGTCGAATTGAGCCCTTTTCGCCCCCATATGGCGACATGAAGACATTATATTCTTGACGCAACAAGTGGACAAATTGCTCTGAAGTCATGCCAGCGTCTTCCGCCAGCGAAAAATAGACGAAGTTGGTGCTCTGCTGCTCAACGATTACTTGCGCTATCTCGCTCAGCCCTTCGGCCAACAAGCCCGCGTTCCTGTGGTCCTCGCGCAAGCGATCTTTCATCTTGTGCAAAGCGATCAATCCGGCCGCCGCCAGGACGCCCGCCTGTCGCAAGCTGCCGCCGAGCGCCTTGCGCGCGCGGCGCGCTCGCCTAATGAAATCCGGTGAGCCCAGCAATACTGATCCCGCTGGCGCGCATAATCCCTTGGAAAGACAGAAAGTGACGGAATCGGCGCCCGCCACAAGCTCTTTTACATCAACATTGAAGGCCGCGGCCGCGTTAAAGATCCTCGCGCCGTCGATATGCAGTAGCAAGCCGCGTTCCTGCGCCAGTCTGGCAACCTGGGCCGTGTACTCGGCGGACAAGGGTATGCCGCCAGCCGCGTTATGCGTATTTTCCAGGGCCACGAGTCGCGTAATCGGTTTATGCTCATCGTCTGGCTGAATCGCGTTTTCAATGTCCCGCAAGCGCAATGTAGCGTCCGCCTGCACGGGGATAGTATGCGGCAGGATGCCGCCGATCTGCGCGACGCCCCCTTGCTCAAAGCGGAAGATATGCGACGTATCGCCCACGATTATCGAATCGCCTCGCTGGCAGTGCGCCAATAAAGCGCAGAGGTTGCCCTGCGTGCCGCTGGTTACAAAAACAGCCGCTTCCTTGCCCAGCATTGCGGCCGCGTCGGCTTCCAACTGATTGACTGTGGGATCGTCGTGGTATACGTCATCGCCAACAACCGCATTCGCCATCGCCTCCCGCATTTCCGCGGTCGGATGCGAAACTGTATCACTTCTCAGATCTATTGTTTTCATATAGAAAAACGCCCGCCTGTTGCCCAAAGCATCTGCTCAGATACTAGTCAGTAAGAACAGCTATGGCAATAGCCAATGAATCAGGGCAATCGCTTCGAATGGCTTTGTCCGCCACAGAACGCCTGGGCGCCAGCCGTCAAGTCGCGAAAGTCGAGAGGCTCCCCTTCGCCCCTTGTGGAATTCCCGCCCTGAACTTGTCCCGTCTAGCGGCGAGATTGAGAGGGTCGAAAGGCCCGGGGCTGGGGTAGAATTTCCACAGTCACCGCCGGGACCCCCGCGAGTCCAACCCCGATCGGTGGGCGACCCGCCCATACATTGACTCTGCAGTTTCTTGCCCTATTCTAGTGTAGTTGCCGCAGGGCAAACGGCCGGGAGATCAGGGCTGTATGTCAGCCGCAATTGCCGGTTGCCACGACGTAACCGGCGCTGACCCAACCCACCAGGCCATTGTAATCGATCTGGAACCAATTAGTCGTCCGCGCCAGCGCGGCTGTGTAATCACCGCGATACCAGCCCAGGATTTGCCCGGCCGGGCGCTCCCGCAAATTGAGCAATTCATTGCTGCCGATCCGGCAGTTTGCCAACGGCCTCATGCTATCCAGACTGTCGGCGATCAAGTAAGGATCCGAAGTCGCGATCGCGGTCGCCGTCGCTGTCGCTGTCGGCGCGATCTCATAGGTGGGCTGGCCCGGCATCAGCACAACCGTGCCTGCGCGATCAATTTGGGCGCAAGTCTTGCCGGCGCGCGCGTAAGACTCCAGCGTCGTCTGGGCGCGTGGACTCGTGCTGGCATCGAGAAAGAGCAGCGAACCCGTGCCCTCCAAACAGACCTCGGCCTCCAACCTCAGCGGACTCCAAACATCAATCGCCGCTCTGGCGCCGGCGTCGATCACCGACTGGTAGCCAAGGTAGGCGACTTTTATCTCGCGAAACTGAATCCAGGGGCTGTCGCTCTTCACAACAGCGCCGACCGGCAGCCGCGAATGGTCCTGCGTCGGGTAAGGCAGGTGGTCCACGCCCGGCTTCGGGGTCGGTTTCGCCTCTGACTGCCGTCGCGACCCGGACGATCCGCCTGAATCCCGGTCACCCGTATCTCTTTGCCCCGGCGGCGAATCCGCGATTGAACTGGTCCCGCCGAAGACGAAAGTTGTCCACGTCGACCAGGGAGAAAAGCCGTTCGCGCCAGTGGCGCGGATTCTTGTCCTGTAACTTTCTTGATCTACGCAGCAATTGGTGGCGCTGGTCAAATCCTCCTCGACGAAATTGCCGGTCATCAGCGTGGTGGTCGTGCCATCGGTACCGACCTGCAACTCGAGATCATAGCCCGTCGCGCCCGTAGGGGCACTCCAGGACGCTATCCCCGTTTCGGACGCAACGCTAAGACCTGTCGGCGTGTTGGGTATCGAGCTAGTCCCGCTGAAGGTGAATGCGCTCCAGCTCGTCCAGGGAGAAAAGCCGTTGCTGCCGACGGCGCGGATTCGGCTGTGGTAGCTCTTGCCGTTCAGGCAGCAGTTGCGGGCGTTGGGGGCGGTGCGAAAACCCACCGTAGCCACATCGCCGGGCAGCAAGGCCACTGCATCGCCATGGTCATCGAGATCAGACGCATCGCCTGGCCGAAGTTCCAGATCGTAATTGGAGGCGCTGCTGGATTTTGTCCAGGTGGCTACGCCAGTGCTGGCGGCGACCGCGTAATTGGTCGGCGCGGCGGGTATCGAGCTTGTACCGCTGAAGGTGAACGCGCTCCAACTCGTCCAGGCCGAATTGCCGTTGCTGCCGACGGCGCGGATTCGGCTGTGGTAGCTCTCGCCGTTCAGGCAGCAGTTGCGGGCGTTGGGGGCGGTGCGAAAATCCACCGTAGCCACATCGCCGGGCCTCAAAGTCACTGCATCGCCGTGGTCATCGAGGTCAGTCGCATCGCCTGGCCGAAGTTCCAGATCGTAATTGGAGGCGCCGCTGGATTTTGTCCAGGTGGCTACGCCAGTGCTGACGGCGACCGCGTAATTGGTCGGCGCGGCGGGCGCGCTTTGCGCTTGTGCCGGCAGACCGGCCACGATTGCGCAAAGGCCAAGACACAGCAGAAGTGCTCGAAGGCGCCTGATCGCTATCGCCCCTCTCTCTCGATTGCAGGTATTTTTCTGGAATAGGCCTATGGAGAAGTGTGAATTCATTTTCAACTCCTGAGATTTGCTACATATATCTGATTAGTATAACGGCATGCAAAATTTGTTGCGCAACGCGGCGGCCCGTCTTTTTCAGTTGAAAAATACAAACGAGAATAGCCTCTTTGCCCGCAGCATCAGCGCCCAGGGCAGTCGCATCAAATCATTTATTCACCGCGGAGGCGCAGAAGTAGAACCGGCAGAGTCATGCAACTCCAACATAAGAGTCGCCCGCAAGATATATTCATCTGTTGCTTTTTCTCTGCGCTGTCGGTCAGTGTCTACGCGACCCTCTGCGTGCTCTGTGTTCAGATTCTCTTGGATGACTTGCTTGCACTTGCTTCTGTGCTGTCGGTCAGTGCCGGCGGGCTGTGTCTACGCGCCCAACGCGCCCCTCGCTGGTCAAAAAACCTTTGTGTTCTTCGTGTCTTTTGTGGTGAAAAATGCCCTCTGCTTCTCTGATCGGCGTCGCTTTTGAACCCAAAAGACTTATTATTATTTGCGAGAGCGCGGCCCGCCTGCTCGCTGACACCGAGTGGCGACAATTAGCTACTTTCATCGCGCATGTGACCAGAACTGTTATTACTACTGAGTGCGGGAAGACGATTTTCCCCTCACGCGCCGCCCGGCTCTGCTTGGCGCCTGTGCGGAAACTTCACCCGAATTATTGGAGTGCAGCGCCCGAGTCCGGTAACATATCATTGAGTGCAGCCGCTGATATTCTTGGTCATAAGCATTCGCTTTGCCGCTGGGAGCCGTCGATGACCGAAGTCTATCAACAAGCACTAGACCAGACCTTGGACGCGCTGGGCGTTGACAAGACCGCAGGGCTTGATTTTGCTGAAGTCCTGTCACGCCAAAGTAGATATGGCAACAACGCCCTTCCCGCCGACGAAGGCGTCAACTGGTTCAAGCTCATACTCGCGCAGTTCGCCGATATCATGGTCGTCATTCTCATTCTCGCGGCGGCGATTTCGGCCTTCCTGGGCGAGGCAACCGACGTCATTGTCATCCTGGCAATCGTTGCTTTGAACGCCATGCTCGGGATATATCAGGAATACCAGGCGGAACAGGCGCTCGCTGCCCTAAGCCGACTGCAAGTGCCTCGAGTCCGGGTTCGGCGCGCTGGCCAAGTGCGCGAGATCAGCGCCGAAGAACTCGTTCCCGGCGACATCGTGCTCATTGCCGAAGGGGACCGCATTCCGGCAGACGGCAGACTCATCGAGACCATCAACCTGGAAATTGAAGAAGCGGTGCTCACCGGCGAATCGCTGCCGGTCAGCAAGGATACAGCTCCCATCGCCTCGGACAATGTAGCGCTTGGCGACCGAAGCAATATGGCATTCATGGGCACCGCGGTCAATTATGGTCGCGGGGAAATGGTCGTCACCAGCACCGGATTGCGCACCGAAATCGGCAACATTGCCGCCATGCTGCTGCAAGTCGAAGAAGGTGTCACGCCTCTTCAGCGGCGCTTGAATCAACTCGGTCGCGTGCTGGCAACTGGCGCCCTGATCGTCGTCGCCATCGTCTTCGCGGTAGGGTTCGCCGTACAAGGCATACCCGCCGACCAGATGTTTTTGATCGCCATCAGCCTGGCCGTCGCCGCAGTGCCCGAAGGATTGCCCGCCCTGGTCACAATCGGCCTGTCGCTCGGCGCCAATCGCATGGTCAAGCGCGACGCGCTCATTCGCAGGCTGCCGGCCGTCGAGACCTTGGGTTCGGTTTCCGTCATCTGTTCGGACAAAACCGGCACCCTCACCAGGAATGAAATGACCGCGACATTCCTGGTCTTGCCGGATCACGACGAGATAAAGATTCACGGATCCGGTTACCGGCCCGAAGGGGAATTGACCTATTTGGGTACGCGAGACCCCGACCGGCGGGCTACGGCTGTAGACATCGACCGGGACGAGCTGGTCGCCCGCATGCTCCGGGCCATGGCCCTGTCCACCAATGCTTATCTGGAAGCTGAATCCTCGGGAAACCGAGTCAAAGTTGTAGGAGACAACACCGAAGCAGCCTTGCTTGTGGCGGCGCAAAAAGCCGGCTTGACACGCCAGCGCCTGGAGCAGGACCTGCCGCGCGTGGCGGAGTTGCCCTTCAGCAGCGACCGCAAAGCCATGACGACGATACACCAAGTTTCGGGTGACTCGGCAGCGCAACTGTTCCCCGGCGCGACTTGCCTGGCGATCACCAAGGGAGCCCCCGATAACTTGATCGAGTGGGCGCAGGCCGAACAAACGCCTGACGGTCCCAAGCCCATGGACGAAGATCGTCGCCGGGGATGGCAGCGGCGCGTCGACCGCATGGCGAATGATGGACTGCGTGTTTTGGGAGTCGCCTGCCGATCCTTGGACGAGATTCCCAAGGATGTGACCTGGGATATCGAACGCGAGCTCACGCTGCTTGGCTTGGTTGGCATCCTCGATCCCGCGCGTCCGGAAGCGCCCGAAGCAGTTCGACATGCCAAAGAAGCGGGCATCCGCACGATCATGATCACCGGCGACCACGTCTTGACCGCGGAAGCTATCGCCAGAGATCTGGGCATCCTGAGCGCGGATCAAAAGGCCATCACTGGCGCGCAACTGGATGCGATGAGCAGGGACGACCTGGCGTTAGCCCTTCAAAGCGCGACTTGCTTCGCGCGCGTTTCGCCGGTGCACAAACTCACGCTGGTGCAATCGCTGCAGCGAACCGGCAATATCGTGGCCATGACCGGCGACGGCGTCAACGACGCCCCCGCGCTAAAACAGGCGGATATCGGCGTCGCCATGGGTATCACCGGCGCCGACGTCAGCAAAGGCGCCGCGGAAATGATACTGACTGACGACAACTTCCGTTCCATCGTCTCCGCGGTCGAGGAAGGCCGCGCCATCTACGACAATATCAAGAAATTCATCAAATATCTCCTGAGTTCCAATGTCGGCGAGATACTGGTGATGTTCGTCGCGCTTTTGATCAATTTGCCCATTCCCCTGCTCGCCATCCAGATACTCTGGATCAACCTGGTCACGGACGGATTGCCAGCCATCGCACTGGGTTTTGAACCGGCCGAAGCTGGCGTTATGCAGCGGCGACCGCGCCCAATCAACGAGAGCATTTTCGCGGGTGGCACGGGACGGCACATTATCTGGGTCGGCATCTTGATAGCGATCTTGACTTTAGGCAGCTATGTCTGGGGATACGCGACCATCGGCTTGGATGCCCGCAGTCCCTCATTGGGTCTGGAGAAACTGCAGCGCTCGGACATTGTCGCCCTCGCCGGAGAAGCATACGTGCCGGAACAATGGGATGCCTGGGAAGACGAGGCGCAAATCGCCTTCCTCGCGGGGCGCGACAGCGCGGCTGGCTCGCAATTCCTGGAAGACCAGGCACATCTCGACGGGGGCGATCCGGGCCGCGAATTGCTAAACCGCGTCGAGCGGATCCCCCGGACCATCGCCTTCACAGTGCTGGCATTCACACAGATGTTCGAGGTCATGGCCATTCATGCCGGCGACCGCAGCTCGTTTTTCCGCACTGGGTTCAAAGGCAATCGGCTCTTGTTCTGGGCGGTGCTGTCCACATTCCTCTTGCAACTGATAGTGGTTTATCTGCCTTTCGTCCAAGATCTCTTCGATACCAGCGCGCTGACCATGACCCAGATAACCGTCAGTTTCCTTGCCGCGTCCGTCGTGCTCTTCGCCGTTGAACTGGAAAAAACGATCATCCGCCGCGAATTAAAGGCCGAAGAAAGCCGGATCCTGCGATCAATGTCCTAAGCGGACGGACCTACGATCAGAAGTAAGTGCAAGTATGTAATGAGAATCAAGAACAGGGACGAATTATAAGGCTTGTCCGGTACTCGCAGACCCGCGACTGCCTTTGGTCTACCCCCCTCAATCCCCCCATATCAATGGGGGGAAGCATGTTTCGACCTTGTATTGACACGTACTTCTGATGATGACAGTGTCGATTATTGTTGTTTTCAAGCGAACTTGTACTACATTAGCTCCCCTTCTCCGTTGATACGGGATACTTCCCCCGTGAGGCGGGGGACCGAGGGGGCGCCTGGCCGGGGGATGGGGTAGAAAAAACGCGCTATAGAGTATCGGACGAGCCTTGTAGGGGCGACCTATCAGACTCTGTTGAAAATCATGAATTACAGCCAATCCCG
>WTGF01000031.1 GCA_011525385.1 Chloroflexota bacterium
CATTGCAATGGGGAGGGGCCGGGGGAGGGGTTAGAAAAGCGACATTGCAAATTCTCATTACTAACTGGAACTACTTCTGTGCCTCCGTGGTGAATCCCCGTACTGAACCCGCAACGGGCCATGTCCACATGACCTGTCAGGTCGCCCGATAATCGCCGCTTTGAACTCTTTCTTACCGGCCCGCCCACTCAAAACTGCGCCAGATACCCGGCGCGCCGACGATGCTGTAAACGCCTTGATCGTCCCTCCGCGCGACGCTCACTCGCCATTGCATAACATGAGATAAGCCATCAGCGGGCGCAAACCCCGAGGGTACAATCAGGTCATTCGCTTTGCTGACCAATGGCAAAGATGTATTGGCAGTCTGGTCAATCAGTTCGACCAGGTACTCATCCCCGTCGCTTATGCCGCTGATGCCGACCCATTGCAGTCGCAGTTCACTCGCCCGGACCAGTGAACCCTCGGCCGGGAATATCAGGCGTGGCGGCAGATAGGTGGCAGTCGGCGTTGCCGTTTCGTCGCCGGTCGGCGTCGGCGTTTTGCTTGGCAGCGGCGTTGGCAAGGGCACGAAGACGCACTGACCGATCTGAATATTCGGTCTGCAGTCGGGCCCGCCGCTTGGTTCGGTGAAGGCGCAGCCGAAAAACTGAATTTCCTTGTTCAACTGGCTAAGCACTTCCAGGGTCGTGCTGTATCGTTCGGCGATCGCCACGATCGAGTCCCCCGCTTCAACTTCGTAACAGCCCACGCTCGAACCGGATTGAAGTAGCGCCCCCGTATCCTGATTCACGCCGATCGTAGCCAAAATTTCCTCCGTGGCGCTGGCGCCGACAGCGGTAGCAGTTGAGGTCGGTCGGGGTATGAATATCGTATTGCCGACCGGCGGCAGCAGGTCAATGTGACTGATGTTCTCGTTGAGCGCAACCACGGTCGCCGCAACCTCCAGGTCGTAGCCAAATCCATGCTGAGGCAGTTGAATGATGTAAAACAGCGTGTCATCTTCCTGGACCACGTACTCGAAGAATGCTGATGTCGCTGTGGCTATCTCGGTCGGCGTCGGCGGCACTGCTGTGTCTGTGGCGGTCGCCGTCGCGATTTCCAAAGTAGGCATGCGCGTATCTGTCGCGGAAGGCAGCGCTTTGGCTGTGGCTACCAGCGGCGGTTTGGCTGTTGCGATCTCTTCCTGCTCAATTGTCGGCGTCATGGTGGCCGCGGGATTCCCTATGTTGCAGGCCGACATGATGAAAAGAAAAGCTGTCATAAGAGTGCGAAAGGCCCGGCCATGTTTCACGATGCACTGCCTCCAGAGCCCTCCCAAACCAAAGTCCGTATGCCCGTCGCCTGAGACGAGGTGTCGCTAGTTTGGTTAACAATGGATACTTGCCACAGATATGTGTGGCGTTGGTCATCGTCCGCCTGCCATCGCCGTGGCAATATGAAAAAAAGATCGCGCGTTTCGGCCGTGAACCTGTTGACTGTGTCCACCTCGGAAATAGCGACCCGGAAAATCTCATCCGCTGCCAGCGTCCCCGTGGCTACCCAACGCAGCGTGATCTGGTCGCCCGCCCCGAAAAACGCGCGATCAGGCGGGCCAACAGCGAAAGGCGCGTTGACCGTAGCCGTGGCCGACGGTACCGGTGTTTCGCTGCCGGAAAGAGTCGGCACAGGACTTACTGTCGCGGTGGGCGCGGGTACGCGCAAGGTCTGTCCTTCGATCAATTCGACAATGCACTCGCCGCCGCCGTAGGGCAAGCTAAAATCGCACAAGGCAAATGCCACTTCCGGATTCAGGTCGGAAAGTTGCTTGGCGTCGGTATCGTATTGCGCGGCGATCGCGATCATGCTGTCTCCGGCAGCAACCGTATGCCACGTCAGCCCCGGCAATATCGTCGCCGTCTCCGTCGGCGCGAATGGATCGAAGGAAAGCAATGCCAATCCCTCCGAAGCTGGGGTATCTTCCAGGCTCGCGGAAGCGTTCAATTGAGGAACTGACGCCGAAAGCGGATCGGTCGTGGCGCTGGGCAACGGCACGACGATGTCCTGGCCGATCTGAATGCGCGTCTCATCAACGATTCCGTTAATCGCTTTCACCGTTGGCAAGATATCCAGTCTGCGGTACCCGCAACCCGCGATGATGCTGATTAATGAGTCCCCCGCGGCGACTCGATGGATGCACGGCGACGGCGTCGAGGTTTCGCTCGGTACCAGCGTAGGCGCGGGCGTTGGACTGGGAACTGCGCTCGGGAAGCCCGGCGTCACTGTCGCATAACTCGGACGCGTGGGCGCCGCGCTCGGCGACAATTCGCCCAGCGGGACATCTTCGCGTCCTGATAGATTGCTGACAATTGCCAGGGCGATGACCGCGAGCAGCGCGATCCCCAAGACCGCGATGCCGGCAAAGAGCCCGCGCGCGGTGTCATTCAGCGCCCCCTCATACAGGTCGGCCTCGCCATGACGATAGTCATAGTCCCTCGGGGCCAGATTGCTTTCATCCGAGAGCGCTTGCGCCTCGACATCCTCTATCGCCGTTCCGCAAGTAGAACACGTGCTGGCATTGCGATGGTTCCGCGCTTCACAGATCGGGCAGCGTTTGTATGACTCGGACAAGCGAATTCCTCCCTTGCAGACCCATTATAACGGATAGCGAGGGCGGTATTCGAGAATTGCCGGATGACGTAGGCCTATCGTGCGGCGGCAAATGCCGATACGATCCGCTGCCGGATTGTACTAGCGCGACAGGCTGGACAAGCGTTCTGACACTTGTCTGTATGCCGATTCCAGATCAGCCAGCCGGTCGCGTTCCCGCTGAACGATCGCTTCCGGCGCCTTGCTCACGAAATTGCCGTTGCCCAGCATCTTCTGCGTTTTAGCGATCTGCTCGGTCAAACGGATTGCTTCGCCCTCCAGACGCCCCCTTTCCGCCTCAAGATCGAGCATGCCTTCCAGTGGCAGATAAAGCGTGATATCGCTGACGACGATGCTGGCGGAATTCGCCGGTATCGGATCCTCCGCGGCCAGCAGTTGCAGTTCTTCCACGTTGCAAAGCCGTCTGAAGACATAATCATGCGCGGCCAGATCTCCCGCGGCGGCGCCGGCCCTTGCCAGCGCTTTGATGCGCTTGCCGGGATCGACCTTGTATTCGCCGCGTGTATTGCGCAGCTCTCGAACCAACTCGAGCAAGACATTCATGCGAGACTCGATCTCGTCGTCGATGAGAGCCTCATTCGCGCTTGGCCAATCCGCAATGATGAGCGCTTCGCCATCGTGCGGGATGTAGCGCCAGGCTTCTTCCGTCATAAAAGGCATGAAAGGGTGCAACAAGCGCAGACATGTGTCTTGCACCGCTACCAGAACGCGCCGCGTCGCAATTTTCTCGCCGTCATTTCCTGAATACATGGCATGTTTGCTGATTTCGAGGTAGTAAGGCGCGAATTCCTCCCACATGAACGCGAGAATCTGGCTGCCCGCTTCGCCGAATTGATAAATGTCGAACAAGTGCTGCACGTTGGCGATCAGACGATGCAGCCTGCTGAGAATCCAGCGCGCTGGCAGATCAAGTTCCTCGACCGGTGGGGGACCTAGCTCGAGCGCGCCTTCCAGGTTCATGTTGATAAATGACGTGATTTGCCACACTTTGTTGATGAAACGGAAGGTATGGTCGACCCGCGTTTCGTCCAGATTGACATCGTTGCCCGGCGTCCCGCTGGTGATAAGCGTGAAGCGCAAGGGATCCGCCCCCAGCTTGTCGACAACGGTCAGCGGATCAATGACGTTGCCCAGGGACTTGCTGAACTTCTTGCCATGCCTGTCCCGAACCAGGCCGTGAAGATAAACGGTGTGGAAGGGAGGCTTGTCGGTGAACCACAGACCCATCATGACCATGCGCGCCACCCAGAAAAACAGTATGTCGTGACCGGTCTCCATGACTTGCGTCGGATAGTAGCGCTCCAGGTCGTCGCTTTCGCTCGGCCAGCCCAGGGTGCTGAATGGCCATAGCCCGCTGCTGAACCAGGTATCCAGCACATCCTCTTCCATCACCCAGCCCTCGCCCGGCGGCGCCTCCCGCCCGACGTGGATCTCACCCTCCGGATCGTCGTCTTTTTCTCGATACCAGGCCGGTATGCGATGCCCCCACCACAATTGACGGCTGATGCACCAGTCCTGAATGTTCTCCAGCCAGTGAAAATATACCTTTTCGTATCGTTCCGGCACGATTTTGATCTCGCCGTCCCGAACGGCTGCCACCGCCTTTTCCGCCAGGGGCTGGATGCGCACGTACCACTGTGTGCTCATCATCGGTTCGACGACTTCTCCGCCGCGTTGGCTGCGCGGAATGCGCGTGCTGTAAGCTTCGGTCTTGATCGTCAAGCCCGCCGCTTCCATATCGCGCCACAAGCGCTCGCGACAGTCATAACGATCCGCCCCCGCGTACTTGCCGGCCTTCGCGTTCATGCTGGCGTCTTTGTTGAGTACGTTAACCAGCGCGAGCTTGTGCCGTTGACCAATTTCGTAGTCGTTGAAGTCATGCGCGGGCGTGACTTTGAGAGCGCCCGTGCCAAATTCCATGTCCACACTGTCATCGCCGATAACCGGGATCTCCCGCCCCAGGATTGGCACGTAAGCCCGTTTGCCGATGAATCCCGCGTAACGCGCGTCTGCGGGGTTGACCGCAACCGCCGTATCGCCCAGGATGGTCTCGGGACGGGTCGTCGCCACCGGTATGTGTTCGCCATCGTCAAGCGGATACTTGAAATAATAGAGCGTCGCTTCTTCTTCCGAGCTTTCGACTTCCAGGTCGGAAACGGCTGTCTGCAAACCCGGGCTCCAATTGACCAGGCGCGGTCCGCGGTAGATCAATCCCTGTTCCCACAGGGTCAAAAATGCCTGCATGACCGCTGTCGACAATCCGTCGTCCAGCGTGAAGCGTTCCCGATCCCAGTCGCAGCTGGCGCCCAGCCGCCGCAACTGCCGCGTGATCGTGCCGCCGTGTTCTTCTTTCCACTGCCAGGTCCGGTGCAAGAATTCTTCATAGCCCGCTTCCTCGCGGCTGCTGCCTTCTTCGCGCAGCATGTTCTCGACCTGCAACTGCGTTGCGATGCCCGCGTGATCGGTCCCCGGCACCCAAAGCGCCGCTTTGCCGCGCATGCGCTCGTAACGAACCATCAAATCTTCCAGCGCGCCGAAAAGCGCGTGCCCCAGATGCAGGCTGCCCGTGACATTGGGCGGCGGCATGCTGACGACAAAGGGCTCGGCTTCGGGTCCAGCGACCTCGGGTTTGAACCAACCATTTCGCTCCCACCAGGCATACAGACGTGGCTCGGCATCGGCATAGTCGAAGTTGCGCGGCATATCCCTTTCGGCGCTCGCTTTCATGGCTCCTGTCCTCCTCACAACAGAAATAAAAAAGCCTCCCGCCCTGCACAAGGACGAAAGGCTCAGCTTCGCGGTACCACCTTGTTTCAGCGGACATAACTCCGCTGCGCTCAAAACGCTGTAACGGGCGTGAACCGTCCCGAATCTACTGGCGGATGCCTTCTCTCGGGCAACTCCCGGGCGACTTTCGACAAGGTTTCGCAGGCGGGCTTCCAGACTATGACCCGCGTTCTCTAGTACGAAGGAGCTTGTCTACTCCTCCCGATCATCGTTTTATAATATTCGAATGTTAAGTCCGGCGACGCATGACTTCCACAATAGCCACCCATGGGACTTGAACCCATAACCTATCGCTTACGAAGCGATCGCTCTGCCAATTGAGCTAGGGTGGCGCTCAACAAAACTATTCTATCAGCGCCTCGCCGGCCAATCAAGAGATGTCTTCCGCCCAAGCCAAGGGCTAGTGTACCGAAGTCCGCTGCAATAAAGAATAACAACCACCTGACAAACCGGTAGGGGCGACCCGGCGGACTCTGTTGAAAATCAAGATTTCGTCCAAGCCCTGTCACTGTCGCATAAAACCTTATGACCATAATGGCTCATAACGACTGACTAAGCACCCCTCTACTTCGGATGCTTTGGGGTTTCTGCCCCCCGTTGAGCGCTGAGGAGGCGACAGGTTTTGGGTAGCAAATTGATTTGCGCTTAATTGGGAG
>WTGF01000022.1 GCA_011525385.1 Chloroflexota bacterium
GCATTGGGGGAAGGGGCCGGGGGATGGGGGTAGAAAAGGCGGCATTTGGTCGGAGCACAGGACAAGCCTTTTCTAGGCGGCCCTGCGCTCTGCTTCAGACACGGTATCACAACTGCTTGAAACTCAAATGAACAGACACGAATACGCCGCCACGCGCAAAACCGGCTTTCGACGAGCCAGCAATCGCTTCCTCCCGGCTCGCTGACACCGCGCAGCCTATGCTAACCTGCTTCGTCCAGCGCCGCCTGCTGCTCGGCAATCATCTCCGGCGTGCAGTGCAAGCTATCCAGAATCGCGCCTACATCTTCTGTCCGTCTTTGCGAGGCGATGCCAGCCGTAAGCGCCGCCAAAATCTCCTCGGGCAAGTCCAAGTCCAACTCACCGCCACCGGCTTGGGCTTCCGCAATTGCCTTGAGTACCAGTTGCACCGTTTCTTCATCCATGCCCAGCGACTCCAGGAACACAACTAAAGCCCGACCCGACATGCCACCGTCCCGCAGCAGCAGATGAGCCCGCTCCATCAGCGCCGGCGTGAACTCGATGCCCTGCTCCGCCGCCGCATCCAGGTTGACACCGATGCTCAGCAGGTCGATCAGGCCGATTCCCGTGCTGGCGATATCCAACTCGCCATTCAAATGTCCGACTAGCATGGCGCCGAGCAAGCTGCCTTGCAGCGAGTTATGCCCGGCCCCCGCGCTAACAGTCGCGCCTAGAATGATCGTGTTCGATGTCGAATGAAACACGGGCAAACCGTTCTCGGTCGCGATCTGCATGATCGCTGGCAAGCCGCTCATGGTGAGAAGATCTGATGGCAGAAGAAAGGCTTCCACGCCTTTGTCCACCAAAGCTTGACTTGCAATTATCAAATCCGAAATGCTGGAGACGGCGGCAACTTCCACGGTCAAGCCCTGCGCTTCGCCCGCCGCCACGATCGCTTCCGCCCCAAGTCGTCCGCTCGCTTCCGACGAACTGTATATCGTCCCGAACACTTTGAGATCCGGATCCTGCAACAGCAGCAGCGGCACTATATCTTCATATAGCGTTACCGTCTCAATGCCAGAAACATGCGCCGGCTTGATGCAAGGCGCTTCCGCGATGCCCGCTTCGAAGGGATTGAATACCGCAGTGAACAGCACCACCGGCGGGTCATCCATGTCCTTCGTTATATTCACGGCCGCTTGCGCCGTCGGCGTCGACAACACAATCAGGGCGTCCGCGCCCCGATCCAAAGCATCTTCTACGATCGGGTTGACGGCGGCAAAATCAAAGTTGGCGTCGTTCCAATAAACGTTGATGTTCTCGCCCTCGAGGTTCTCTCTCGCATGGAGCATGGCGTGCTCCGCTTCAGTGACAAGCCCGGAGGCGAATAAGGTATCTACAACGGCATTTTCCATGTAGGTGAATGAAAAGAACGAACCGAAGCGCAACATGGCGATGGTGGGCTTGTCCTCGTCATGCCCCACGGCTACGCCCGCCATCAACAGCAAACTTAACAACATCAGAAGCAATTTGAACATGACGCTACTCCCATACCTTTATTTCTATTTTACCATACTACACTATTATATCATGGCCGCCTGCCAGATTGCGGACTTGCGGCTCTAAGGAGTAGTGCCTTGGGGTCGGCTGCAATAGAAAAAACAAAGAGTCAATTGCGAAAATTTCTGCGCCGAACCCGCGGTAGACCTAAACTATCACTGGACATGCGTCCGGTTCATAAAAGGCGCATTTGCTTTCCTACCCAACAAGGTATACTGCGGCACAGAATCGAATTCGCTTGATATTAGGTCGACACATTTCGCCACAAATGCACAAAAAACATGGAGACCAACTAAACCCCAGATTACTTCTCAGTAGGACCAACTAAGTTATGCAAATCCAATATAATAGTCGTCGGTAGGGACGTTTCGCCGAAGCGCCCGCAAAACATGCTCCTCCCTTGGTTTTCCTCTGTGTCCTCTGTGCCTCTGTGGTGAATTATCCTTGCCAGACACACGACGTTTTACTTCTGTGTATCTATGGCTAGGATCGTCTGTTTCAACCGAACAGCATCTCCCAGACCGCAATCGACTCAGTTGACAACAGCGCGATGGAAGTTGGTGCGGCCCGAAAAAGGATGCAGTTCCACGCCCGACACATGGCTCGCCATCACCATGAACGAGGCGTAGAAATAGGGCACGATGATCGGTCCCTCATCAAGGAACAGCCGCTGTATCTCCTTGTAGGCGGCCGCGCGCGCCTCTTCATCCAGGGCGGAACGCGTGAAATCGATCAGCGCATCGAGTCGCTCATCCTGCCAATGCGATTCGTTCCAGGTCGCGTCGGATCGATAGGCCAGGTCCAGGTAAATCTGCGGCACTACTCGGTCGCCCCACCAGGTGACGCCCAGATCCACGTCCAGCCATTTCTGCACCCAGTAAGTGTTCTCTTCCTCCAATTGTATCTCCACGCGTATGCCCGCCTCCTCCCATTGAGCAGCCATCGCCTGCGCGAAATCCGGCATGCCGCCGCTGTTGGGCACGTGCAAAATCATATCCAGCCCATCGGGATAACCGGCTTCCGCCAACAAGGCGGCGGCCGCGGCCGGATCGCGCGCGGGCGGCTGCGCCTCTTCCAGGAAATAGCGCGCGAAGGACGGGCCAATCGGCGAATCTTTACCCAGCGCGCCAAATCCCAGTTGCACCCGCTCCCAAACCGCGCGCCGGTCCGTCGCCAGCTTGAAGGCTTTGCGCACGCGTATATCATCGCCGGGCGGACGATCGGCCCGGATCCGCGTCATGTGATGCGCGTTCGTCGGTATGTCCAGCGTATTAAAGCGAAAATCTCCCGTGAAATTGAGGAAGCTAAAATTATCCAGCCGCAAGATGCCATCCGCTGTGCCACCCTGTACGGCGGCAATCGCCGCCTGCTGGTCATCAAAGAATATGAACTCCAGCCAGTCTATCGCCGGCGCGCCCCGCCAATAATGCTCATTGGCCCTCATGACCGCGCGGTCGCCCGCTATCAGCTCGTCCATAATGAAAGGACCGGTGCCGTTGAATACTTCGCCGGTGTTTTGCGCGCCCGCCTTGAGTATCACCAGCTTGTACTCCGTCAGTCGATAAAGAAAATCGGGGTCGGGCGCTTCGAGACTAAAGACCACCGTATGATCGCCCAGGGCTTCAACCGACTCTATCGCCGCCAGGACATCAGCCATCGTGCCGCCCGCATCCAACTGCCACTCCATCGTCCATACCACATCGCGCGCGGTCATTGGACTGCCGTCATGAAAGACCGCGCCCTCCACCAGTTGCAGCGTATACTGTCTGCCATCCTTCGACCGTTCCCAGGCAGAGGCCAGGCAGGGCGCCAGCTTCGACGCGCTGTCCGTCTCAAACAAGTAGTCATAAAGCGCGTTCAGCACGGCGATTTCACTCATCCCGGATACGGAACGCGGATCAAGCTGCGCCGGCGTCAACCAGGCTATCCGCAAACTGCCGCCATCGCTGGCGCTGGCTGGGTTCAACCTTGGCGCGCGATCCAGCGTTACGGTACCCACCGCGCCCGCCACACCTGCCGAAAAGATCTGCAAAACCTGGCGTCGCGACAAACCAGTGCTTCTATCCCGCGAGAACCTTGGCATATGGTCACCTCTCTTCTCTACTCGTCTATTGCTCACGTAATGCTCGCGAACAAGTCGGCGCGCTTATACCTCATGCTATAGCAAATGAAGATAATACCTAAACCCGGTCTACCAAAACCAGTCAATGTACCGACTTCGCTTGAAATCCAAATCAGCCGCATTCAGTTACACCACAAAGGCACGAAGGACATAAGGAAAAGGACTATTTCGCAAGCAAATCTCGGTGCTCTCGGTGTCCTCGGTGGTTAAGCTTTCCGTTTCAACCGAAATGGATACACCCCCAGAATCCAGGGCAATCGCTTCAAAATCAATAACCGTCGAATGTCGCATAAATCTAAGGAAACGTAGGGGCGACCAATCTGGTCGCCCGATGCTACAGGGCTTTGCGCTTTCGGGCGACATGGTATGTCGCCCTGCATCGCCTCCATTTTGACAGGCTCGCGGTTAAATCTCGGTGTTCTCGGTGTCCTCGGTGGTTAAAATAATTTGCAGCGATTGCCCTGCCCCAGTATCAGCTCTGTTTGACTTCAAGACGCTTATTGGCTATCCTCAAGCCCGGTCTCAGCCACCGACTTGGAGCGGAATTGGCTCTAATACACCTGCAACCGCGCACAAACCAGACCATGTCCGAACCCGATCGATTGAATAGCTGATGTCGAATGTACCAGTGGTCGCAGCAGTCGGCGCCACGCCAGTCGCATCCGAACATCGCGGCTGCAACCTGCGCGACTTGATGGCGGAAGCCGTGCTTGATTGCCTCGCCGACGCCGGCATGGACGATCTGTCGGCGGTCGAACACGGCTTGACCAGCTACGAGAGCGATCACTTCAACTTGGGGATGACGCTCGGCGCCATCCTGCACGATACCATCGGCATGATCCCCAAACCCAATGTCCGTATCGAAGGCGGCGGCGCCACCGGCGCGCTGGCGCTGCGCGCGGCCTGGGCTCATATTCAGAGTGGCTTATGTGACTCCATCCTGGTTTATGGCTGCGAGAAAAACGGACGCGGCGTCTCGTCGCGAACGGCGAATCAACTCTTCGCGCTCTCGGCCGACGTTGATTGGGAGATGATGGTTGGCGGCAGCTATACCGGCTTTTATGCCGCCATGATCCGCGCCCACATGGAGGCCTTTGGCACAAGCGAAGAGCAGTTTGCCCATGTCGCCGTGCGCAATCGGCATAACGCAGGCTTCAATCCCATCGCGCAAAAGCCCATGGACATCTCAATCAACGATGTCATGAATTCGCGTCCGGTCGCCGAACCATACAAACTATTCGACTGTAGTCTGCTGAGCGACGGCGCCGCTTGCATTTTGCTTTCTACAGAAGAATGGGCGCAGAAGCACTGCCCGGCATTTGACAGGCGAGCGCCGATCTATTTTGTGGCCACAGGCTGTGGCAGCGATACCATGCGCTTGGGCGACCGCTATCCCGAACTCACTAACTTCCGCGCTAAACGAAGGGCGGCGGCGCAGGCTTATGCCATGGCCAATATCAGCGATCCCATGCGAGAAATCGATGTCGCCGAACTATACGACAGCTACAGCGGCGTCGAGATCCAGGCGGTGGAAGACCTGGGATTCGTCAAGCGCGGTCAAGGTGGACCGAGCGTCGCCGGAGGCATCTTCGACCTTGATGGTGAATTGCCCGTAAACACCAGCGGCGGCTTGCTGGGTCGGGGCGCGCCGGTCGGCGCCACCGGCATCTTGCAGGCGATTGAAGTGATACAGCAGCTTTGGACTGCGGTTGATCCGCGGCGACAGGTGGCCAAGGCGCGGCGTGGTTTGACCGATACTCATGCCGGCATCGCCAGCATCAGCGTCGTTAACATATTCGAGCGGCGGGATTGAGCATGCCGCCATGCCCTGCGCCGTCTCCGTCGACGCTGGCTGTCGGGCATTGGCGGAAAAAGCCGGCGCTTCCAAATTGCTCATCACTTATTTGGACTTACTAAAGAACACGTAGAGCAACAATACGCTATGTATATTCTCTGTGCGCTGTTTACGTATAGCGC
The DNA here is from genome assembly GCA_011525385.1 of Chloroflexota bacterium. GTDB lineage: Bacteria > Chloroflexota > Anaerolineae > Aggregatilineales > Phototrophicaceae > UBA6055. Next base: position 5,639 of record WTGF01000022.1, read on the forward strand.
GTCGCTCATCCGACGAAAACGCCTACGATTTTGCGTGAGCAGGACAAACCGCTTCGCTGCCGCCGAGCGTTTCAATATAATCAAGGAAGTCATGCAAGAATACCAACTGCGACGACGAGTCACCCTTCCCCGATGCTTCGGGGTTTCCGCCCCCCGCTTAGCGGGGGGACCGAGGGGGGCAAGGGCCGGGGTTGGGGTAGAATGGCGACATCTCCGCATTCTCATTATGTACTCGGAACTACTTACCTTCGGAGACTGAATCTTGACCACGCCAAGTAAAGTAACAAGCAAAATCGATATCCGCCTGCCGCAGAGCGCAGCTGGGGGCGACGTCTGGGCGCAGTTCCGGGGGGTTGAGCGCATCACCATGGAGCTGACGCAAAGCTACAAATACAGCCTGGGCAAGGTTTCGCGCTTCTTTATGGAATTGGAGAATGGGCGTTTTTTGGCCACGCGCTGTGATGACTGTGGCAAGGTTTACACGCCCCCCCGTCCGCTATGCCCGAATTGTCTGTCGGTTGCGGACTGGGTAGAATTATCGGGCCAAGGGGTCGTGAAGACCTATTCTGTCTTGCACTTTTCGCCCGGCAGCAACGATGATGTAGAGGCGCTGGAAACACCTTATGTCCTGGCTTATGTTCTGCTTGATGGCGCCGACACGCTCTTCCCGCACTTGCTGAAGGCGCCGCCGGATCAAGTGCATTCGGGATTGCGCGTAAGAGTGGCCTACAGTGACGAACCGGTGCATCATCCCATTCATCTGATGTATTTTGTTCCAGTCGTGGAAAGGGAAAGGCGATGAGCGCGCGGGTGCGTAAATTAATCAATCAGCCGGAAAATATCGTCAGCGACATGCTCGACGGCTTCTGCGCCGCTTACGGCGATATCCTGCGCTTGACCGACGAAGGCTTGGTAGCGCGAGCCACGCCCAAAGCGCCGGGCAAGGTCGCCTTGGTCATCGGCTGTGGCAGCGGCCACGAGCCGGCAATGATCGGCTGGATCGGCGAGGGCCTGTTCGACGTCAATATCGCGGGCGAGATCTTCACCGCGCCAGGACCCGATCGCATCGTGCAGGGCATCAAGGCAGCCGATCGCGGCGCTGGCGTGTTGGTTTGCGTTTCACACCACGCCGGGGACTTGCTCAATGCCGAGCTGGCGCTGGAACTCTGCCAGATGGAAGGCCTGTCAAATGTCGATATGGTAGTGCTTTATGACGATATCTCCAGCGCGCCCAAAGGACGGGAGCCGGAACGCCGCGGCACCGCCGGGCTCTTTTTTGTCTGGAAGATGCTGGGCGCCTTCTGCGAGGGAGATGGCGATCTGGCTGCCGCGAAAGCCCTGGCGGAAAAAGTCCGTGACAACACGCGCAGCCTGGCCATGTCATTGAGTTCCTGTGCCAGCCCGGTCACCGGCCAAGTCATGTTCGAGATGCCCGAAGACGAGATGGAAATCGGCATGGGCCTACATGGCGAAATGGGTATGGGACGGCAAAAGGCCTTGGGCGCCCGCGAGACCATCGACCTGATGCTGCCGCCCATCCTGGAAGACCTGCCGTTCCAAGCGGGAGACGAAGTGCTCGTGCTGCTCAACAACAGTGGCAGCATGACCCTGATGGAGCTCTTCATCTTGTACAAGCGCGTCGCTGAAAAACTGGCGGAAGCCGGCATCAACGTCTACAAATCCTGGATCGGTCCCTATGCCACCACGCAGGAAATGGCCGGTTTCGCGCTCTCGCTCTGCCGCGTCGACGACCAACTGAAAGCCTTGTGGGATGCGCCGGCCAACGGCGCCTATATGAAACAACTATGAGCGAAATCGGATCCGACAACTTGAAGGCCATGCTGCTGGCCATTGCCGGACGCATTGCCGATAGTCGAGAGCAGTTGAATCGTCTGGACGCCGCCCTGGGCGACGGCGATCATGGCGCCAGCATCAGCGCCGCATTCGCAAAGGCGGTTGCTCAAGTCGCGGACTTGCGCGCCCCCAAGCCAAGCGAGATCTGGTTGACGACGGCGCAGTCCTTGATGAACGGCATGGGCGGGGCATCGGGCGCCCTTTTTGGTACGCTCTTCCTGAAAGGCGTCGCGGCCATCCACGGCAAAGAGCGCCTGGTCAAAGCTGATCTGAACAAATTGTGGGCTGCGAGTTTGGCCGGCGTCAAAGCGCGCGGCAAGGCGGAGATCGGCGATAAAACCATGGTGGACGCCCTGGAGCCGGCAGTGCTGGCCTTTGCCGCCAATGACAATATCGCGGATGCCTGGGCTGCGGCTGCGGAAGCAGCGAGCAATGGCGCTGAATCAACGGTAGAACTGATCGCGCGCCAAGGTCGGGCCAAGTACCTGGGCGAACGCGGCATTGGCCATCAAGATCCGGGCGCGACGACCATCGCGCTGATGTTTGAGGCCCTGGACAGCTATTGGAGGGAAATGACGAATGGCAAAACATAAACTGCGCGTCGGTTATATCGGCACCTCGATCTCGTCTTATTTCGCGGGTGAATACAATCAGCGACCGCGTGCTATCGCCGGCTTGGAAAAACTGTCGCAGGAACTGGATTTTGAGTTGATCGCCGTACATGACCAAGTGATGACCGAAGAGGGATCGATCCGCGCCGCCGCCTACCTGCGCGAGCAACAGATCGACTATTTGCTCTTGCAGACCGCCGCCTGCAGCATGGGCGAGCAGTTGCTGCCGCTCGTAAAAGCCGCGCCGCGCCTGGGACTTTGGGCGACGCCTGATCCCGAGCAAGATGGCGAGATCAAGCTTCATTCGCTGGTGTCTTTGAGTCACTTCGCCTCGATTTTGAAACGATACCTCAAACACGAGAATATCCCTTTCAAGTGGTTTTATGGCCATGTGGAAACCGAGCAGTTTCGGGATCGCTTCGCCGTGACCATCCGCGCCTTGACCGCGGTCAAAAACATCGAGAGCGCGCGCATCGGCTGGATCGGCAATTTGTCGCCCGGCTTCCACGATATGATCTTCGACGAACGCCTGCTGCGCAGCCGCCTGGGCATCGCCGTGCTGCCGCATGAATTGGGCGAGCTGGTGGAGCGCGCCAAAGCCTACGATCCGGCGCCGGTCCGCGCGACAGTCAAGGAAATCAAATCGGCCGCCAGCGCCATCACCGTGAGCGAAAACAGCGCCTTCGACCGCGTCACGCGCCTCTATCTCGCCCTGCGCGACTTGGCCAGCGAGTTTGACTATGACGCTCTGGCCATGCAATGCTGGTCGAACATCCAAAGCTATTATCAGGTTGCGCCCTGCATGGCTTACAGCTGGCTGGGCAGCGAAGACGGCATGGCTGTCTCTTGCGAAGGCGATGTCCTGGGCGCCGCCAGCATGTACTTGCTCAATGTCTTGACTGGGCGCGAAGGCTCGGCGACCTTGCTCGATATGACCGCCCTTGACCCGGCCACCAATGCCATGCTCATGTGGCATTGCGGCGTCTCGCCCCGGCACTTCGCCAATGACGACGGCATCAAATGGGTCGATCATGTCACCCTGGGGCGCAAGGGCGATGACGGACCCTATGGCGTCGCCGGCGACCAGGTCTTCGCCCCGCAAGAGACGACAGTCAGTTACATCGGCGATGACGGGAGCAGCCTGCTGGTCATCCGCGCCGATATCATCGAACACGCCAAGAAAGGCTTTGACGGCACCCGCGGCTGGTTCGCCGAATTCGAGCTAAACAAGAAGCCGGTTTCGCTGATGGACCTGATCAACACCTTGACCGTGCGCGGGCACGAGCACCACTTCGCCGTCGGCCAGGGCGATGTCACCGACGAACTCATGGAATTCGCCGCCTGGAAGGGCATGCGCTTGATTGAACACGTGCCGGAAGCGGCATATCTACAATTGGAAGGCCTTAATGTATAATCGGCAACGTTCTCCCGCAGTCCGGGAGTGTGGCAATTCTGTTCATCTAGTTTATGTAAAGGAAAGATGATGTTTCGCAGAAACGTACTATTCAGTGTTTTCTTGCTCATCGCGCTGCTGTTGAGCGCATTTGGAACAACCCTGGCGCAAGACATGATGGACGCCCCGCCGGGATTCGATAGCTGGGACGACGTTGTCGCCGCGGCTGACGGCGCCACTGTCAACTGGTACATGTGGGGCGGCTCCGACTCGATCAACAACTTTGTCGATGAGACCTACGGCATCCCGCTGCTGGAAGAATACAACGTCACGCTGAATCGCGTTCCGCTGGCGGATACGGTCGACGCCGTTAATCAAGTCCTCAGTGAAGCGGAAGCCGGCATCGAGGGCGACGGCGGCACCATTGACCTGATCTGGATCAACGGCGAAAACTTCTACACGCTCAAGCAGGCCGAGCTGCTCTATGGCCCCTGGGCGCAGAACATTCCCAACAGCGTCTTCGTCAACTGGGATAATCCGGCTTTGAATCAGGACTTTGGCCGCCCGGTTGATGGCTACGAGAGTCCCTGGACGGGTGCGCAGTTCCACTACATCTACGACTCGGCGCGCATGTCGGAAGAGGATCTGCCGCGCAGCTATGCTGAGTTGACCGACTGGATCGCGATGAACCCCGGACGCTTCACCTATATCGCGCCAGGACCAGGCGCATTCCAGGGCACGCGTTTCGTCAAGCAGGTGCTCTTCGAAATCAGCGGCGGCCAAAGCCAATGGGTGGGCGACTTCAATCAAGAGCTCTACGACGAGCATACGCCGGCGCTTTGGGACTTGCTCAATAGTTGGGAAGAGAACCTCTGGCGTGGCGGCGAGACCTATCCCGCCAACATCGGTGAGTTGCATGAACTCTTCGCCAACGGCGAAATCGACATCACGATCACGCAGCGCAAGGCTGGCGCTGGGCCGGATATCAATGCTGGGCTGATACCGCCGACAAGCCGCGCCTTCTCCTTCGACGAGAATATGGTGGGCGACTTCAATTATGTCGCGATTCCCTACAACGCGCCCAACAAAGCAGCCGCATTGATACTGGCGAATCTGATTGTTCGGCCGGATCGTCAAGCGCGTCAGACCGTCCCCGAATACGGAATGGGCGGGGGCTTGAGCATCGATACCAACCGGGTTACAGACGAAGCTCATCTCGCGGCGCTGGAAGAAGCAGCCAACAGCCTCGGCGAGGCATCGGCTGATCAGGCCCGTTTGGCCGCCGCGCTCGTCTCCGATATCGCCGCGGAATACCAAGCGCTGGTTGAGGCCGACTGGGAAGCCAACGTACTGCGGAATTAAGCTGGCTCGATTGGAATCTGTAAGGGTCAGCCGAGGGCTGACCCCCGCAAGCTTCAATCCAAGCGAAGCCGTAGGGGCGACCTATCAGGTCGCCCGAAAATCACCGAAATATTTCAGGTCTTCCGGCGCTATCCCGCCCGATAAAAAGGAATCCGCTCCTCAGCTCCTTCTAACTTCGAGGAAATTAGGGAGGGGGAATGACCCAGGTCATCCTCGACAAAATCCAGAAAGTCTACAGCGGCGGCGATGTCGCAGCGGTTGACGACTTTTCGCTGGAGATACCCACCGGAAAACTGGTGGCCTTTCTGGGTCCCTCCGGCTGCGGCAAGACCACCACATTGAAGATGATCGCGGGATTGATCCAGCCGACTACCGGTCGCATTCTTTTTGACGGCGAGGATGTTTTGCCCATCCCGGCCGAGAAGCGCGGGGCGGTGATGGTCTTCCAGAATTATCTCCTCTTTCCCTACATGTCAGTCGGCGACAATGTCGGCTTCGGGTTGAAGATGCGCGGTGTCAGCAAGCGCGTCATCACGGAAAGAGTGGCGGAAATGCTCGCCTTGGTCAAACTGCCTGATATCGCCAAACGCCGGCCTGCCCAGCTTTCCGGCGGGCAGCAGCAGCGGGTGGCCCTGGCGCGAGCCCTTATCACCGAGCCGCGCGTCCTGTTGCTGGATGAACCGCTGAGCAATCTCGACGCTCACCTGCGCGATGAGATGCGCGATCTGATCTTGTCGATTCAACGCGACCTGGCGGTGACCACGGTCTTCGTCACGCACGACCAGGAAGAGGCGGTACTCTTGGCGGATCAAATCGCCTTGATGTTTGATGGATTATTACTGCAATACGCCTCGCCGGCCGAGTTCTACCAGCGGCCCATCAGCGAGCGGGCGGCGCGTTTCTTCGGCGGCGTCAACTTCATCCCCGCCCGGCGTGAAAACGGCATAGTGAGAACCAACATCGGCGATTTCCACTTTGCCGCGCAAGAAGGCGATCGCGCGCCCTCCGGAGCCGCGGTGATGACGATCCGACCGGAGCAGATAAGACTCAACGACAGCGCGGAAAACAATCTGGTAAAGGGTCGCATTCGCGAGCGCATTTATGTCGGCACCTATACGCGTTACAAGATTACCCTCGGCGACCACGACATCGAGGCCATACGCAGCGCCGATCTGCCGGGCGCCATCGGCGTCGGCGACGAGGTCGATGTGCACTTCCCGGCTGACCGTATCTGGGTCGTCCCGGCCTAGGCCTCGCATTGCGCATTAAACAGCATAATTTTACCAGCCCTGTTCGCTCCCCGCGTTTATCCAGGAGAGCATGACCAGCGTGCGAGCATCACTTGCCAAGCATCAGGATCTCATGGTTGGCGCCCTGTCCACTACCTATGGGCTGTTTTATCTGGGGCGGGCCAATATCAGCGTCGTCTTGCCCATCATCGCGCTCGACCTCAACCTCAGCCTGGCGGAAGTCGGCGCTTTAGGCACAGTCTTCTTTTGGGTTTACGGCATCTTTCAATTTATCAGCGGCGAGATCGGCAATCATGTCAGTCCTTTTCGCATCGTCAGCCTCGGTCTGCTGGCGACTGCGATCGTGAATCTCGCCTTCTCATTGCAGACATCCTTGATCGCCATGCTGATACTATGGGGCATGAACGGCATGGCGCAATCGTGCGGCTGGTCGCCGATGGCGCGCATTTTGGCGGAGCGGCTGGAGCCTCGGCGCATCAAAAGCGCCTCGACGCTGATGCCCTTCGGATACGTCATCGGCACGGCCGTCACCTGGACACTGGTCGGAGCGGTATCGGCGGGCGAGAACTGGCGCGTCGCTTTTTGGCTCCCTGGGCTGCTGCTACTGATGGTTCTCGCGTTCTGGTGGAAAGCGGGCATAGACGCGCCCAAGACAAAATCGCGCCGCTTCCGGCTATCGACCATTGTGATCCAAGCGCGGAGCATCGCCTTCGTTATGGTTGTCGCGGCCCTGGTCGGCTTCGTCCGCAACGGTTCGCTTATCTGGCTACCCACCTATATTCTGGATACCGAATTGATCGCCGGGAACCTGGTGGGCATGGTTGCGGCCCTAACGCAGGTTGTCGCGCTCCTGGGCTTGCTTCTGGCGCGTTACCGCGTGGAAAGCAGTGACCAGGTATTTATGACCGCCGTTCTAATGTCTTGCGCTGCCGGCCTTGGCTTTCTTCTTTTGTCTCAAATGAGTGGTCTGGTCGCGATTTTGGTCTTGGCGCTCGCGCTGATGATGCTCAACGGCGCTTATGGTCTGGCGATAACGTCAATCCCCTTGATGCGATCGCCGCGGGGACGCGCCTCGTCCATCGCCGGGACAGTCAACATGATGGCGACCTTGATCGGCGGGACGGCCGGTTTCGTGATCGGCGGTCTGGTGGAGTTCAGCGGTTGGGCCGCAGTCTTCGGGCTGTGGGGCGCCCTCCTGCTGCTGGCCGCCCTTCTGATTTGGCGCCGCCGACACGAGGAGGACAAAACCCCCGAGCGGGAATCACCGGACTCCCGCCAGCCCGCATAATAGGTTAACCTTTAACATCGTAACGGTCGAAAACGGTAGGGGCGACCTATCAGGTCGCCCGCAACATGGAAAAATCAACCAAAGCTTTCTCTGTGCTCTCTGTGCCTCTGTGGTGAATTGTCCTTGCATGACTTACTTCTGTGAGTCGCCCGATACTAGGACATAACATTGTACGTTCAGAATTATCATTACCTTCGTGGAATCGCTTAAAGCCGGATTAGAGAGGAACCCATGACCGAACAAGCGCCGCTGAGCGGCATCAAAGTGGTCGACCAGACGCAGGCGCTGGCGGGACCCTACTGCACGATGATCCTGGGCGACCTGGGCGCGGACGTGATCAAGATCGAGCGTCCGGGCGTCGGCGATCAATCGAGACATTGGGCCCCGCCTTATATCGGCGATCAAGGCTGCTACTACCTGGCGGTCAACCGCAACAAACGCGGCATCGCGCTCAACATCCGCGCTGATGCCGGGCGCGAGATCATTCACAAATTAGTTGCCGATGCCGATGTCTTTTTGACCAACCTGGCGACGACTGCCTCTCTGGAGCGCTACGGCATTGACTACGAGACGCTAAGCGCGCTGAATCAAAAGTTGATTTATGCCTCGATCAGCGGATACGGGCGTAGCGGTCCCCGCGCGGGACAGCCCGGCTACGACCTGGTATCGCAGGCCGAATCGGGCACCATGGCGCTGACCGGCGAGGTTGACGGCGCCCCGATGCGCTTCCCGACCCCCATCGCCGACATGACCTGCGGCCTCTTCACCGTCATAGGAATCCTCTCGGCATTGCAAGCGCGCCAATCCAGCGGGGTAGGCCAGTTCATTGACATGTCCCTGCAAGAGGGCCAGATGACTTGGCTCGAGAACTATGCCGGCGAGTATTTCGCCGACGGGGGTGATCCGCCGCGTCGCGGCAACCAGCATCCCCAAGTCGTGCCCTACGAAGCGGTCCAAGCCAGCGATGGCGACTGGTTCATTCTGGGCGTGGGCTCGGACAATGTCTGGGCCGCCTTTTGCCGGCACGTCGGGCGCGACGATCTGGCGGCGGATCCGCGCTTTTCGAGTAATGCCGATCGCATTGCCAACTATGAAGCGCTCTTGCCGACCGTGCGCGAGATCATCCGCGGCAAGCCCTGCGATCAATGGCTGAGGGAACTGCGCCAGGCCGGCGTGCCCTGCGGTCGCATCAACACCGTGGCCGAGGCGCTGACCGACCCGCACATCATCGAGCGCGGCTTCATCGTCGAGTTGGAACACCCCGCGTTGGGCATCGTCAAATCCCTGGCGACGCCGGTGCACATGTCGGATACGCCGCTCAGCTATCGCCGGCACCCGCCGCGCCTGGGCGAGCACAGCGACGAAGTCGCTGCCGAGCTCGGCTACAGCCCGGCCGATATCGCGGGACTGCGCGCCGAGGGGGTGCTCGCATGACCCAACTGGCCCGCTTCCCAAAACTGAGCGTCGATCACTACAAACGCATTCTCCGAGAACCTGCTGGACCCGTGCGCTGCGTGATCGACACCGATACCCGCAACGAAATCGATGATCAATATGCCCTGGCCTGGGCTTTTCTCTCGCGCGACAAGCTGGAGATAGAAGGCCTGTATGCCGCGCCCTATTCCTTTCAAGAACGAATTAAAGAGCAGCGGGAGGCCGACCGCATACGGCAGCGAGGGGCGACATCCGCCGCCGACGCCGCCCTGTTAGCGCGACACATCGCTCTCCTGCAGCAGCTCGACCAAGCCGGCATCAATGTAAACGACGACCGCCAACTGGATCCGCAGGGCACCGTGCTGGTCTCGCCCGGCCAGGGCATGGAACTCAGCTACCAAGAGATCCTCAAGGTCTGCGACAAGCTTGATATCGACTTCTCTGACCGGGTCTTCCGCGGATCCGATTGCTATCTGGAGAGCCCCGATGAGCCGGTCGAAAGCGAAGCGGTTGAGCATCTGATCGCGACCGCGAAAACGGCCTCGGTCGACGACCCGCTGCAAGTAGTCGCCATCGGAGCCGCCACCAACGTCGCCGCCGCGTTGCTCCTGGCGCCGGAGATCATCGAAACTGTCGTGGTGTCCTGGACAGCAGGCTATCCCACAACCGTCATGGACATCGTGCAGCCCTCCTTCAACATGGAACAGGACCTGCCAGCATCGCAACTGCTATTTGACAGCGGCGCGCCCCTGGTCTATCTGCCCGGCTTCCATGTCGGCGCGCAACTGAGTTTGTCATTGCCGGAGGTGGAGTCCTGGGTCCGGGGCAAGGGCGAAATCGGCGATTATCTGCACTGGCTCTATATCAACAACCCGCATCATACCCGACAGGGCTTTGTCGACCACTTCGCCCGTAGCTGGATTATGTGGGACCTGATTAACTTCGCCTGGTTGATCAACCCGGCCTGGGTTCCGTCTTTCCTGACCGACGCGCCCTGCCTGAGCGCCGACTGCCGTTGGTATCGACAGGGTCAGCCCCGCCATCTCATGCGCGAAGCCCTCGATATCAACCGCGATGCCATCTACCGCGACTTCTTCCGCAAACTGGCGGCTCTAATTTAATAGGCGGCCCAAACGCAAATTCCAGACCGCCCAGTCCTCGCTGGTAAAAAATACCCTGCGCCATCAGCAGGGCCAACTATTTATGCAACTCCAAAATTACAGTCGTCGGCAGAGGCGACCTACAAGGTCGCCCCTACAATTCGTTACTTTTTTGGGAATTTGCATTACTTTATTGCTTTTGCTTCTGTGCCCTCAGTAAGTGCAAGTAAGTCATGCAAAAGAATCTCATTGTTTGGCGACTAAACTCCCCTCCCCAATGCATTGGGGAGGGGCCGGGGGAGGGGTTGGAAAAGCGGGATTCGGAATTTGCATGACTTACCTGGTCTTACTTCTGTGCCTCTGCGGTGAATTATCGTTGCATGACTTACCTGCGAAACGCATACACCATCCTCAGTCGTAACCCTCGTACCAGGTTTCAGTCGGCTGCGGCGGCGCATAGAATTCGCTCCACGGTCGCGCTTCGGCCCCGGCAATCGCCAGCAACTGTTTGAGTCTTTCCGTGGCGGCCCCGCGCAGGAAAGCGCAACGCTCCCCCGCCGCCATGGTCGCCGCTTCCTTCCAAATGGCGCGCCCGGCCAGGAAGCCGCTCGCGCCACATTCACAGGCGATTTGCGCCTGAGGCTTGAATTGCTCGAAGTCGACGCCAGCGCTCAGCAAAACCCAAGGCACAGCCGAGGCCTCGCTCAGCTTGGCGCAGGCACGGCGCCAGCTCGCCTGATCCCGATCATATTGGATATCCAGCGGGAACTCCATCTTCAGCACATCAGCGCCGCTCCGCGACAGACGGCGCGCGGTTTCAATGACGATCTCGTCCCGTACAGCGGCGTATGCCGCGCTTTCTTTAGCGATGTCCGGATCGACGCTGTAAGACATCGGCTCCAGGAATACCGGCAGATCCCAGCGATGGCACTCGTCGACTACCCGCCGAATCATGGCTTCCAATTCGGCCGCCAGCGCCTCGCTTTGCGGGTTGTAATAGACCATGAACTTGACGGCGTTCGCGCCCACCTTGCGGATCTTCTCGGCGGTCCAGCCCGGGATCAGATCGGTCTTGCGGTAACTGGAATCACCGCTGTAGCCGCTTTTTTCCAAGGCCAGCAGCAGCCCCGATGCCCCGTTCATCCCCATGGCCGCGCCCAGCCCGTACATCGGGTCGGTCAAGATAGCGCTCGCCTCGCACGATAGCGCGCCGATGACTTCATTCTTGAACCGCACCAGATCACCATAGCTGCTATCGGGCGGCATCATGCGCCGGTAGCTGCCGCGCTGATCGAAGGCAACAATGCCGAAAACATCCTGACCGGACAGACTGCTGGACTTCAATCCGCGGTAGCGCCCGGGCGTCAATTCTTGCCTCATGGATTTCCCCTCGTCAACCTTAAATCAACTCGCGGCCGCCGCTGCGCAAAATGTATTTCTCAATAATTGTCGTCAGCAGGGGCTTTTGACGGTCAGTGTCGGCGGTCAGTGTCTACGCGACCTACGCGACCCGCCGAAACGCCCGCCAAACAATCTTCTCCCTTGCTTTTCCTCAGTAGGACCAGCAAAGTCATGAAACTCCAAAATAATAGTCGCCTGTAGGGGCGACCTATCAGGTCGCCCGCAAATCAAAACATCTGCCAAGGCTTTCTCTGTGCCCTCAGCAAGTACAAGTAAGTCATGCAACTCCTGGCAATAGGGCGGCTGTAGGCGCGCTTCGCCGAAACGCCCGCAAATCCTACTCTTCCCTTGGTTTTCCTCTGTGCACTCCGTGCCTCTGTGGTGAATTATCGTCCCATAACCGACTTGCGCTTACTGCTGCCCCGACGACAATCTCGCCTCCCGCCACCCTAAATCATCACCGCGTTGCCGCCGTTGTCCGCCGTGCCAACGATATGTTTGACGATCAACTCTTCGCTGGCGTCGGCGCGCTGGATATTGGCGACGATCCTGCCTCGGCGCATCACCACCATCCGGTCCGCCACCGCCATCACGTCATGCATGGTATGGCTGATCAGGATCACCGGTATGTTCTGTTCGCGCAGGGAGCGAATCAGCGCCAGCACTTTGCGCTGTTCCGGCACGCCCAGCGCCGCCGTCGGCTCGTCCATGATGACCAGTTTGGCGTTCCAATACATAGCCCGCGCGATGGCAACCGCCTGTCGTTGTCCGCCGGAGAGGTTGACCAGACGTTGCTTGAGCGACGGGATATGGATGTCCAATTCATCAAGCGCGCTGGAAGCTTCTTCGCGCATATAGTTGTCATCTGTCACCGGGATCAACCCGAAGAGCCGGCGCGTCTTCTCCTTGCCCAGGAATACGTTGGCCCCCACATCCAGGTTCTCCGCCAGCGCCAAATCCTGGTATATCGTCTCGATGCCGCGACTGCGAATATCGGCGGGCGCATGGCTCGTGATGTCCTCGCCATTAAAGGTGACCCGACCGTGTTCCGGCCGGTATACGCCAGAAATGCACTTGATCAAGGTCGATTTGCCCGCCCCGTTGTCGCCGAGCAGCGCCACCACCTCGCCCGGGTAGACGGCGAAGTCTACACTGTCGACAGCCGTCAAACCGCCGAAATACTTGCTCATGCCGGTTGCGGTCAGAATGGGTTCAGACATTGGCTTGCATCCTCTCCAGCGCATTCTGCAGTTGATTCACCAGCACCGCGATGATGATCACAATCCCGACAACGATAAACTGCCAGATCGAGTCGATATTCAAGATCACCAGGCCCGTTTGCAGCACCGCGATAATCAGCGAGCCAATCACGGCGCCCATGATATCCCCTTCGCCACCGAAAAGATTGGTGCCGCCGATGACCACCGCCGCTACCGACGACAACAGCGCCGCTTCCCCCGCCTGCGGCGCCCCCGCGGTAAAACGGAAGAGATGCAAGACACCGGCAATACCGGCGGTGAATCCGCAGATCACATAGATGATCACCAGGTGGCGATCGACATTGATGCCGGAACGGCGCGCCGCTTCTTCGCTGCCGCCGATGACGTAAGTATGGCGGCCGAATTTTGTGCGCGCCAAAATGAAGGCGAAGACGACGACGACCAAGGCCGTAATAATGACGGGATAAGGCAACAATTGCGACACGACGCGCAGTTGCTGCGGTTCCAGGTCGGGCGGCAGCGCAAACCAGTGGAAGCCATCGTCGGGTATATAGTAGAGTAAGCTGCCATTGCCGATCATGCGCAGTGATTCGCGCAGTTCCGACGAGAGCCCGCGCACCACCTGCTGCCCATCCGTGAGCAGAAAGGCCGCGCCGCGCACAATCCCAAACATGCCCAGGGTCGCGATGAAAGGCGGGACTTTGACCCTCGCTACCAGCAAGCCATTGATCAAGCCCGGAATCAAGGCTACCAAGAGACCGGCAAAAACCCCGGCCAACATAGCGTAGGCGACATCGTTGCCGCTGTCGGCCAGATCGCGCATCACCCGCGCCGTCGTCACCGATGACAAGCCCACGGTCCAACCAATGGACAGATCAATACCGGCGGTGATCACGACATAAGTCTGACCAATCGACATCAGCATGATCAAGGTGCTGGTCGTCAGAATCGAGGAGAAATTGCGTACGGAGAAAAAGCCGGTGCCGGTCACCGAAAAATAAACGACCAACGCCAGCAAGAACAGATAAGACCAACTCTTCGTCAGAAAATCAATGTATCGTGAATTAATCAGGCTTTGACGCTGCGCGTCACCCAGTTTCGCTTTTATTCCCATAGATGCTGCCTTTTGACATTCCCCCCATGCCGGAGCCCCTTCCCCCACGAAGAGGGAAGGGGAAATGCTTGTAGCCTGTCGGTCAAGTCCCTCCCTCATTTTGGGGGAGGGATTTAGGGTGGGGGCTAGCCCGCCGTATAGATGAAACGAGCCACGTTCGGATCATCGACATTGTCAATCGTGATGACGGCATAGCCGGTCCCCACGCGCGCCGGCATGGACGTCACGCCGCGCAAATTGGCGACTTGCGCGATCACGCCCAGGTAGCCCATGTCGGCAGGTTTCTGAGCGATGACGAGCGAAACGATGCCATCGCGCAGGTAGCCGATGTTCTCTTCGCTGGCGTCAAACAGCGCGACCTCGACCGCGCCTTCCAGGCCGGCATTCTGGATCGCCGCGCCCGCGCCCAAGGCGCCGAAGGTGTTGGTGGCGAACATGCCGACGATATCGGGATTGGCTTGCAGGACGGCGGCCGTCTGCTGCTGCGCCATATCAGCGCTGTTCTCGTTGTAGTCTACGCGAGCGACAACCAGCCCGCCAGCCTCAGCCGCGGCCAGGCAGCCCTCTTCGCGCTGGTCGGTCGTGCTGATGCCCGGGCGGGTGTTGGTGACATAGATCTTCGCGCCTTCGCCAAGTTTCTCCGCCAGTGACGAACAAGCGATGTATCCGCCTTGCACGTTGTCCGACCCGATATAGGTCAGCGGGAAGGTAACTTCGCCACTGGCGTAGTTGCCGTCGCCGATGAAGGTGTCCACCGTCAAGACCGCAATGCCGGCATCGTGTGCATCCTGCAGCACCGGTATCGACTGCTCTTTATCGTTGGGCGCCGTGACCAGCGAGCTAATGTCCCCCCGCGCGATCAGCGCGCGGATGATCGGTTCCGATACCGCCACGTCAAAGCGTTCCGGATCTTGCTGGATGACATTGATGCCCAGGCGTCCGGCCGCGCCATAAACGCCGCGCGACATGGTGATGTAGAAGGGATCGGGGTTCACGCCCGGCACAAAGGCCAGATTGTAGCTGTCATCGAGCGCCGGCGCCGGATCGCTGGTATTGCTGGTATAGATGAAACGCGCCACATCGGGATCGTCGACATTGTCGATATTGATCACCGCGTATCCGGTGGGAATGCGCGCCGGGATGCTGCCAACGCCATCCATGTAAGCGGTCGCCAAAGCCACGCCCAGGTAACCCATGTCGGCCGGTTTCTGCGCGATGACCAGCGAAACAATGCCGTCTTTCAAGAAGCCGATATTCTCTTCGCTGGCGTCAAACAGCGCCACTTCCACAGCGCCTTGCAAACCGGCGTTCTGGATCGCCGTGCCAGCGCCCAAAGCGCCAAAGGTGTTGGTGGCGAACATGCCGACAATATCGGGATTGGCTTGCAAAACCGCAGCCGTCTGCGCCTGGGCTGTATCGGCGCTGTTCTCGTTGTAGTCGACGCGGGCCACGACCAAACCGGTGTCCTCAGCTGCCGCCAGGCAGCCTTCCTCGCGCTGATCGGTGGTGCTGATGCCCGGGCGCGTATTGGTGACATAGATCTTCGCCCCGGCGCCCAGCTTGTCCGCCAATGCCGAACAAGCGATGTAACCGCCTTGCGTGTTGTCCGAACCGATATACGTGACCGGGAAGGTCACTTCGCCATCGGCGTAATTGCCGTCGCCGATGAAGGTGTCGACCGTCAGCACAACGATGCCGGCATCATGCGCGTCCTGCAGCACCGGTATCGACTGCTCTTTATCGTTCGGCGCGGTGACCAGCGCGTCAATGTCGCCCCGCGCGATCAGAGCGCGGATGATCGGTTCCGATACCGCCACGTCAAAACGCTCCGGATCTTGCTGGATGATGGTCAAGCCCAAGTCCTCGGCCGCCTGATTAACTCCGGCGCTCATGGTGATATAAAAGGGATCGGGATTGACCCCCGGAACAAAGGCGATGGTATAGCCATCGTCCTGCGCGATGACGCCCGCTGCCAGGCTCATCACAAATAGCGCTATCATTGCTGCTACAAGAAATTTCTTCACAGGTATTCTCCTTCTACTCGAAACAAAACATCCCCTTACGACACTTAACGTCGCAGGTGCACATAAACTTAGCGCATTAAGGAATGAGATGCAAACATTCGCGCCCGGTCAACAGGGCAATCGCATCAAATCATTTTTTCACCACCGAGGACACCGAGCGCACCGAGTTTAGGATCGTATGTCGACTTTCCTTCTAATTCCGCCACCTGAATACGGCAAAGCCGCCGGCGAAACTTCATCTGTGGCTGAGAAGCAAGCCTGAAATATGATATGAGCTATGAACTTTGCTTTTCTCGGTGTTCTCGGTGCCCTCGGTGGTTAATAATCAGTCCAATTTCGTACCATGTCAGTCGCCTCATTTTGATGCGATTGCCCTGGCCCGGTCAAACTTGCCGGAGCGACGTCTGCCTATGATCTTTCTCTTGACTGCGCTGCTTTGCGGAGTCGCTTGCTATCGAGTGCGCCAGGGCACAGGGCTTTTGCGCTCGGCCTCAGCGCTCTGATCCGTCCTCGATTTTGCGGACGGAAACTCGCGCTTCACGTCGTTGCGCCTGTGATGCATCGTCGAGATAGGCTTCAATCAGCCCTTCGCGACGCAGCGAAGCCACCACGGGGCGGAGAAGTTGACAGTCATTTGTTGAGAAGATGGGATTTTTCGGAATTTATTTCGGCGACCAGCTTATTTCTCTTATCGAGCAATCCATATCCGTCAGTCGCTGCAAGGCTGTGCCATCCCGCTTTATCTTGAACAGTTGGCCATTATGCGCATTCGATACAAACGCCAGCCACTCGCTGTCGGGCGACCACGCGACGCTACTGCGGTGGATGTCCCAGACGAATCTTTCCAACCGGCCTGTGTCGGCATCCTTCAAATACAGGTGACGGTGATAGGTATAGCTGGTATTTTCATCTTCGCTTATCTTGATCCACTCACCATCAGCCGAGTGCCCATCGTATGCGCTGATTATGGCGAGCCACTTGCCATTTGGCGACCACTTTACCAGTCTTTCATTCCAGAGCAGGGAAGACTTTCGCAGCAGCGATTCTGTATCGAATACGTGTATCCCCTCTCTGCCATCTCGATGAACGATGCTATGTCCTTTCTTTGGCTGCCTTGGCTGCTCAACCTTATGCAAATGACCCTGAGGAGATAGACGATAAGAATATTGATCGTCTTGATTGATTGGCTTGATTTCACCGCCGTCCGCCGAGATTTGGTGGGTCCGGACAGATGCGCGGTGCCCATAAGTGAAGAAGATAGCCCCTCCATCACTAGACCAACGGGGATGCTTCTCATCAACTCGGTTATAGGTCAAACGCCTTGACAGCAACCCGTCAAAACGAATCACGTATATCTCAGGCATGCGTGTTTCGTAATACCAGAAATTGTCCCAATCCCAATACCCCTGGTCTTTCGCCTGCAACGCAATCCAGTTGCCATCGGGCGACCAATTGAGTTGGGAATAGATCTTGGCATTGGCGCTCTTGATCAGCCGCAAACGACTTCCATCTGGTTTAACAGTGTAAAGATCTGTGCCGTAGAGATTTGCGCCAATAGCATATACCCGGCGACTAGAATCGCAAGCAAATGCGATCAGGTCCGATTGTCTCTCTGCCGGGACGGGAATATGAGTGTAGCGCTTTATGCCATCTATGAATCTTTGTGTCGCAGGAGAATTGTAAAACCCAGGCACAAAAACGATTACAAAACTTATCGCAATCAACAGCAACAGAATCTTGCAAAATAGCAAGATTACCTTGCCGCAACCATTCGGTTCTCGACGCGATACCCGGTTTTTCCGCTTCATCTTCGCCTTTCATTGCTTAGTCGCGAAGATAGGCGTGGAAATCATCCTCATTGAACATAGTAAAACCGTCCTCGCTAGCCGTCAACCCAAATGCCTCGTTCTCAAGTATTGCGCTTATGGACGGCAAAGTTTCACGCGCGTGGTCTATTGCAGCAGTAACTGCTTCATTGTCAAGCACATTTCTTAGGTCTTCGGATTCCGCAATCCCCTGGTTCAACCAGGCCGACAGATTAAACATCGTTGCCCGATCCTCGGCTTGCTGCAGATATTGTTCAAGATACTGTTGCTGGCGGCCTGCCTGCTCGATGAACTGATGCGGAATTCCTCGCTCTTGACGATATTGCTCTACAGCGCCCTGCGCCAGGAGACGTTGATGCTGAAGATAATCCTCTAGGACTTCTTGATCTTTAAGATATTGTTGATACAGACGTTCCGCGCCGCGATAGAGATTTGCTGCCATGAGTTCAATGGCGTTCATATCATCCTCAAGAAAATCGCGACGGCCGGCCTCGTCAAGATTTTGCCATTCTTGCTCCAATTCGTCTAAGCGGCCCATATCGTAGAAATCCGTCTCGCCCTGACCTGGCATCGGTATTTTACGGGCGCCAAGTATTTCATCCGCTACTGTAACTCTTAGGTTGGCTGGTCCCACTGAAGGATCGCTACTAAGGAGGTTTTTGACGTAATTTATGAATATGTCACCGAAATTCCACAAAATGCGGTTTGTTGGCATTCGATCAATGGATGGATTTACTCGTCGATAATGCGCTTCTCGGTGCAGATTCGCTGTTATTAAAGCAGCTACTTCATCATCTGACATTCCTAATGCGGGATGATTCCATCGTTCCGCAACGTCTTTAATTGTGGGCATTACTGTATCTATGGCATCATAATCATACCAACCGGTTGGATGTCCCATCCACCTGTTCTTCCATGCCTGTTCGTAAGAAATCAGATAACGACTCCATGGTTTGATACGATTTAGACGATCTTCTTCAATATCGTCATTATATAATTTGTCGACTTGTTCAACAGTCAAGCCAACAGATTTATAAAACCCATATCCAGTTTCCCTAAGCTCATCCTCCTGCCGCATCACCCACTCCGGTTGATTCCCCTTCTCCGCCAAAGTCTGCGTCCAAAACGCCGTGCTGGATTCCACATCCTCCCGCCAGGACGGGTTCGCCACATAATTGGGGTCGTTGATCACGGCGGCCAGCTCCATGCCCTTTGCCCCACGAATGTAGACATAGCGATAACCGGAAGGCGTCACAACCGTCAAGGACTTGGCGCCCAACCAAAATGCCCCTTCCAGATCCGCTTGCGATGCCGCTGTGTTGTTGGGGTGATTGTGGATGAGCGCGATATCGCGCCCTTCCAGCATCCGCTTGTGTTCATCTTGCAAGAGGACGGAATTTCTGCTGCACTCCGCACATGCAAGAATACTGAATGCCGGAAGATGTCGCCAGAATCAATGCTTAAACGCTTGATTCCTACGGCGTGTCGTAAGTAAAAGTAATGAAACCTGGCTTATGGACATGTTTTTCAAATGAAGGTCTAATCCCGCATTGCTCCGAAACCACAATAAATTCTGCTCGAGGGACTGATTCCGGATGTCAGCCCTCGAGAAGCATTCATTACGCGCCATGTTGTAAATGCGTATCCCTCAGCAGAACTTTATGGTATCGATAATTGTTGGGTCGGGACACCGAACGACAAGGAAAATGATCAAGATCATTGCGGCGACATATAGGCAATAAAGAATGATAGACCAAACCAGACATTTGCCTACTACTCGTGCAAGCGATTTCAGTATCGGACCTATGCTACTTTCTTTCCTTTTCCTCTTTCTGTTCCCGGACATTATTGATCCTGCATTAAATATTCGGCGATCGGCAAGGCCAATAGCGCGTTGGGTCCCATCCTACCGTTCGTGGCTGGATGCGTCTCAAATAGTTCTAAAGCTGACCTGAACCGCCCCCATATTCTTGCCATGTCTTCTGGTGACAAGTTTGCGGCGATCTGCAGAATGTCTTGCGGATCCTCCCAATTTGTCCTGATATATTCGTCCATATACATGCGTGTAACCATACTAGCTGCGTGGATGGAACCTTCATCCGTGACCAGCAGTTGAGCTATCTGCCTTCTTAACTCAGGATGCTTTTTCAGTTCCCGGGTATACGTTTCTTCGAACAGCAAGAATCTTACACGTTCTTGCTGTTCTAGCGATAAACCGTGGAAACCGTCTTTGGGCAATCGATCTTGTGTGTAAATCTTCCTAGTATGCGCCTGCAAGGCTGAATCATCGGGTATCAGTTGCTCAACAATTGAAAGATCAGGCGCGTTGGGAATCGAATGCCACGAATGTTCAACTCCCTCCGGAAGCCGGTCCCGCGTGTAGTAATATGCTTCAAATAGAGTAGCGTAGTGTACATTTGCAGCACCAACACTATTCCAAGCTCGTTCGTCTGGAACAACATTGTACCGTATGCCGACATCTTGCCAATGGTCAATAGAACCGTAGTCGAAAAGTAACTCCGATGCCATGACAAGCTCTAGCAATTCTCTCGGCAATCCATTGATGGCATTAGCCCCTATAGTCTCGTCGTTGCGTGCAATCCAACTCATTACAGAATCAAAGGATCGAGTGTTGTCAAAATTCGCACTGCCGGGGCGGGTATTTGCCGTTGCTGTCAACGCCATTTCAATCTTTTGCTCTGTCGCACTCAAACTTACCCACCAATCTCGTAAGAGATGAGGGCTCAATAGAGGTATACCGAGCGTTCGACCATCATGTACGAAACCCCCATATTCAGCAGCCAAATACCAACCCGGCACTGGTATGTTTACAGCGTCGGTCCCTGAATTGAGCGGGTTTAACTCTCTCAATAATCTCGGTATCTCCTCAGATTCTATCAGATGTCTCTGGTACAGCTGATTGTAATACGGATCGTCATTTGGAAACTTGACAGGTCTTGGACTGATCAGCCGAGCGGATACCTCTTCAATGGTTTCGTTACCCTTATATGGAACAACTATGTAATCTTGTTGCCACCAGAACGGCTCCTCCTGCTCCATTACCCACTCCGGTTGATTCCCCTTCTCCGCCAAAGTCTGCGTCCAAAACGCCGTGCTGGATTCCACATCCTCCCGCCAGGACGGGTTCGCCACATAATTGGGGTCGTTGATCACGGCGGCCAGCTCCATGCCCTTTGCCCCACGAATGTAGACATAGCGATAACCGGAAGGCGTCACAACCGTCAAGGACTTGGCGCCCAACCAAAATGCCCCTTCCAGATCCGCTTGCGATGCCGCTGTGTTGTTGGGGTGATTGTGGATGAGCGCGATTTCCCGTCCCTCCACCATTTTTCTCTGTTCTTCCTGCAAGAAGGTATAGTTTCTGCTGCCATAACGCCAAAATACTTTCTCGCCAGTCTTGGTGTCAATCGCGACTATACTTTCCCAGCGATCATCCGCCAGATCCGTCATGGTCTCTCTTCTGACGCGCTCCACACGCCTCCGTATCCGCTCCTCGGCGCGCTCATCCGATTCATCATCCAGACCCGACTCGGCAAAATCATTCATCCGCACTGCTGATTGACCATAGTAAAGTTGGAAATATATGTCGTTCACATCCCCGTATGCAGCACCGACAGCTTGAGTCAAATCATCGCTATAGTCCGGCCGTTCGTCTTGAAGCTCTTCCACAATCCTCCCGGGACGCGTTCGATCACGGTCGCCATCATCAGTCGGCCGTCCCTTCCGCGAATCATCCAGACGCGGATCGTGCCTCGACGGCGGCATACTCGTGCCATAGTGCGCAGGCGGCGATTCACCATTCTTCGGTGGCGCCGTGTTTTCAGATCCATAAGTCGGTACGCTAGAGCTCGGCGGCATACTCATGCCATAGTACGAAGACGGAACCCCAATCAACGGATCGTTTGGCGACGAAGTTCGTCGCGGCGGCGGGCTAGTAGACGCTTGCTCCTCTTCCGGCTCCTCCGGCTCGTCGTTGGAAGGGGGTTTTATCCCCAAATGCATATGCATATAGTAGTCATTGAAATCCATTTCGTCCTCCTAAAACATCAAGTTGATTTGTGAATGCGCCGGGCGCCTTTGCCCTGTCACAAGCCAGCCCGCGCGGCGCTACATTCGCTTTAATATGAATGTACGTCGACAATGATAGAATATATGTTCTATTTGTCAACAACCAATTGGCTACTGTATCGAAATCGCTTGAAATTAAAGTAATTCATTTCACTACAAATGCCCAAAGAACGCGGAGAGCAACAACACTGTAGAACTATTCTCGCTGCTCTCGATGTCCGTGGTGGTTAAGCTCTTTATTTCAACCGAAATGATAAATTCCTTACCACCGAGGATAAAGTACGCAGCCTTGCTTTTCTCTGTGTACTCGGTGCCCTCGGTGGTTAAATGAACTTCAACAGACTTCGATACACTTCCGCCCGTCGCGAGTTTTAGGCGGAACTGCCATTTTCAGGTATCATTCACATGTGCAAGCGCCGAATCGAAATTGAGACCGCGACGCATCAAGACAGCAATTGCCATCCAGGACGCGTTCCTCACAAGCCGAAATGCGCGTTACCGGAAAGATCGACTGAGAACCAGGATTGGGGATGACCATGAATCGGGCCACAATCAACATTAACTTGGACAATGTCATCGGCGAGGCGCATGACCACCTCTACGGCGCCAACCTCGAGCACCTCGGCCAAGCCATTTACGGCGGCGTCTGGGCCGAGATGCTGCGCGATCGCAAATTCGCCGGCAACGACCGCATGTACACCGCGCCCAGCGAGGGTCTGTACAACGTCCATCTCGGCATCGGTATTGTCGCCCCCTGGGAAGCAGCTAATCCAGATTACCAAGCCGTACTCTATGCGCACGATAACAGCGCCTTTTACACCGGACGCCAATCCCAGCGTATCACCATTCGCCGCGCCGACGGCCAAGCCCGCGGTATCAAGCAAGGCAGCCTCTATTTGGAGAGCGAACGGGACTATGAACTTTGCCTGGTTCTCAAGGGTCAGGGACAGTCGCTTGAGGTGCGGCTTGGCGACGAACGCTGGCAAATCGCCGAACTGGGCCACGACTGGCAAAGTTTTCAACACACATTTACTGAAGCGGGCGCCGATCCAAAAGGCGCGCTTGCATTGACGATCACGGAAGGCACTGCCTGGATCGGCTGTGCCTCGCTGATGCCCAGCGACCATATTCGCGGCTTCCGCGCCGATGTGATCGCTGCCATGCGCGACTGGTCGCCCACGCAGTTGCGCTGGCCCGGCGGCAACTTCGTCTCCGCTTACCATTGGGAAACCGGCGTCGGCGATCGCGACAAACGCCCCGCCTATCTCGACCCCGCCTGGTGGCTTTGGGAATCGAACGACGTCGGCACCGACGAATTCATCGACTTGTGCCGCTTGGTCGGCGCCGAGCCGGTGCTGACAGCAAATATGGGCAATGGCACAGCCGAAGAAGCGCGGGCCTGGGTTGAATACTGCAATGGAGATGCCTCGACCAAGTATGGCGCGCTGCGGGCAGCCAACGGCTATGAGGAACCGCACAACGTCAAGGTTTGGTTCGTGGGCAACGAGCAATACGGCAACTGGCAAGTGGGCCATGTCGATGCCGAAACCTATGCAGCAAGCTACATCGAATTCGCCCGCGCCATGCGCGCCGCCGACCCTGAACTCACGCTGATCGGCGTCGGCACGCCCGTTGATCTCTACGCCCACTGGAACGAGACCGTGCTGCCGATCGCCGGCCAGGAGATGGATCTCTTTAGCCTGCACTATTATTCGGTTCGCACGGAAAAGCAGCCCGTGACGCCCGATCCAGAAGAGATCTTCCTGGCGAAAATGGCTGCCTGGCACGAAGTGAGAGGCATGCTGGACGATACGCTTGCGATAGTGGACCAGCATTCACCGAAACCGCTGCCGATCGCTTTTGACGAGTGGAATACCTACGTGAATGCCAAAGGCCCCAATTTCATCGAAGAATACAATCTGGCGGACGCCCTCTATACCGGGTCAATCATGAACCTCTGCTTGGGGCGCGCCGATCGCATCCACTACAGCGCCATCTATCACTTGACCAACGTTATGGGCTGCTACCTGATAGCGCCCCTCTACAATTGGGAAGAACTCTATCTGGGTCGGCGCGGCGGCTGGGTGCCGGTTGATACCGGCGACAATCCCGCAGCGCCGGCTGTGATCAAGATGCCGGCGACCCTGGTTCTGGAATTGATGACACATCACCGCGGGCGGCAAGCGCTGCAGACAACCGTCAATTGCGGCATATTCGCCAGCCCGGCAGCAGGCACCATGCCCGCTTTTGACGACGTGCCCCTGATGAACGCCGCCACAACCCTTGACGCCGACGGCAAAACGCTATTTCTATCCCTGGTCAATTGCGGCTTTGACGAGCCCATGGGCCTGTCGCTACCCGGGCTCGACCTCGAAACCAATGTCGACATGTACTGCGTAACCAGCGAAAGTCCGCTGGCGACCAACACCTTTGAAGCGCCCGATACCGTCGCCATCGAACATCGCACGCTGCCCCACGATCAGTTGGCGGTGCCGCCGCTTAGCTTCGCCCTGCTTGTCCTGCGCTTGAAGTGAGACCCTTGCTGCGCCCGCGCTGGCCTGCGATGGATTGAAGCGATCGCTTGAAATAGACTTCCCATTGACGCCAACGATTCTAATCCTCAGTCCTTTGCGCTTCAAGCCCGGTCACTCCGGGCATTCATGCTCCAGGAATTCCTCACGCGTCTTATAGGGCAAAACCTCAAGCGCATCGAAAACCTCAAAACCGTCAAAGCGCCTTAACAACGCATAAGTCTTAACATCCCAGACGCGTATGTCCCCGAACTGGCCCACCACCGCAAATCGGCCCCCATCCGGATGCCAGGCAATCGAACCTGCATAGAATGAATTTCCCAGTTGCTCTAAATGAATCCCGCCCGATAGCCGCGCCAGCAATTCGCCAGTTTGACCATCAAATACGCGTACCTGACACCATTCCGTGCTGGCGACAAAGCGCCGACCATCCGGCGACCAGGCCACATCTAATGTCAAAGTCAATTCATCAACGTGAGAGTCGTATGATATGAAGACGAGCATATGCGATCCGGTTCTGATATCATACAGTCTTCCGCTTGTCGTTATGAGTTGATGCTCGCGATTGCAGTCTGTCGTATCGAATTCGGTGTCGGGAACTATTATTGTTCGCAGCAACTCGTCCTTGCCTATGTTAACAAAATAGATTTCACGCCTGGATATGATGACGATGATATCCTCGTCAAACCAACAGAATCCGGCTATCGAGTTCTTAATCTCGTTTCTCACTTTTTCTTTGCGCTCAACAAAGTAGAAAACTTCTTCGCCCGTGAGCGCGTCAACTATGTGAACTGTGCCATCATACGTGCCAACCACGATGAGATTGTCTTTTGGATGCCATTGTATTGGTGTCCACGCGAGTAACCTTGTCGACATCTCCGATACGACCTCAAGCTTGTCGATATCAATAATTTGAATAGGTGCTTCGACAGTCTGCAAATTCCCCACAGCAAGCAGATCGCCTGCGGCATTCCAAGACAAGAATATGGGTGGGACGAATCGCTTTTCCTTGACTCGCGGTAGCCACGGCACAAATGACTCAGATTGCTTGACATGCACATGCCCCAGCTCATTGAACTCGGCGTCGAATAGCCAAACCCCGATACTTGACGCGATGGCGATCATCTCGCCGTCCGGGCGCCAGGCGATCGCTGTCGCCCAGCCCCGGTCCTGCCCAAACGCTTCTGCGCCCTGCCAGAGCGCGGCAAACAAGATGACGATGGATATGATTCTACTCATGCATATCACCTTCGATTAGTTGATGCAGGAATCCCCCCAATACCTCGCGGAATGCATTCCTCAAAGCAGTGGCATTTTTTGTCAATTCTCCGCTAGAAGAACGTCGCCAATCCATTTCCTTGGGACAACAACCACCATGATTAACACATCAGTTTCCCACGTACTTGAAAAGACTCGACAAATTGTAATAAAGCCCATTGTCGTCGCCCGTCTCTACCTTTAGCAGCCATTTTGCAGGCGTCAAAGTCAATGCCCGCTCCAACACATTGACCAATGCGCTTCTCGCTTGTCTTTTGCGTTTTATCCCCCCAAAGTCTCGGCGGACGTCCTGTGAGGCAGGTTCCCATTGAACAAGCCGATCGTGCAAGTTTATTGTTTCAAAGCTGCGCATTGCTATAGTGTCGTTTTCCAAATCGTCATCATAGTCGCCATCCAGTTTGAGATAGATGCCAAATCCAGGACCATACGTGGAATAATCGTAAAGCCAGATTTCAGGCGGATTCCGTTGGTATTCAACGCTATAGCGCGTCTTCTCTTCGTAGAACGGGCTGGATGGATCCAAAACTTTCAGCACACCAGCTTTGATGAATCCTGGATCATTGATAGTGCGCAATTGCGCTCCTATATATTTATCCTGGTATCTAGTGGTCCGACGGAATCCATATTTGCAGCGCGCGACCCATGTGGCGCCTTTTTCAACCACTTCATACCAAATCTTCGCATCCTCAAGGAAATCAAAAGCTGTGCCATCCGGCGCTGTGCAGTATGTCGCATACTCGCTATAGCGAATAGAAAAGACCAGATTCTTCGAGAGGTCAATCAGATGCAATTCCTCCTCATCCATCACATAGACGGCGTTGCCATCCACGCTCATTGCAATCGCGGTGTCAGCATCTGCCAGATAGGCTTCCCATCCCAGTTCATCAAAGGCTTCATCAAACGCCTCCTTCGTGAAGGGAACTATTTCCGCATCCTCTAATGTAGACCAGGCTTCGCTTGAATCGTCGAAGAAATACCAAACCGCATCGCGTTCAAAGATGTCTGTAAAATGCCAGTAAAGGATCTGCCCGTGCAAAAAGACATCCGCCTCCGGCGGGTAGTTCTCGGGGCATGTCTCAAGTTCTGTATAGCAAGATACAGTTTGCGCCGCAACTGCTACTGAGAAGAACAAGACGCTGAATACGGCAATGAATATTCGCTTCACGCCTACTTCTATCCACCGGCTCTCGATATGGGTGTCGTATCCCGCCAATAAAACCCTACTCCATGACCGCTGTGATCAATAGCCGTTGATCCTTGGATGGCCAGCAATTGATCGTCAAGCGAATCAAGTCCATATTCCATTATGATCCTTTCTCGCTCTTCTTCATTGAACAGATACAGCGGATTGAGAAAGAACTGCGGTCTATGGCCTAAACTACCTTGAACATATTCGTCGTTTGCATCAAGTAATACCGACGACTGACCATGGGTTTTGACTTCAAAATGCAAATGATCGTTGTTATCAATGGGATCTTCACCCACCGCCCCAATGACCTGGCCTGCAACAACATGTGTTCCCACTTGAATGGAGTCCGGATCAAGATGACCATATATGATGTAGGCGTTGCCGCTGCGGACTATGACATAAGCTCTGTGGTCTCTCTCTATGATCCAATCATCAGCGAACCATTGACGCGCACGCACTGTTTCCGTTTGCGGGTCATAGATTTCACCGTCCAGTTCTCCTTTAGCGACATTACTCCCCTCGGCAGGACCGTAGACATGTTCAAGATTAACAACTTCTGGAACAAAAATGCCAACGACCTCTCCAGATGCCATTGCACTGACCTCAGTACCGGCCTCAGCCATAATATCAAAACCGGGATGATAGCCGCCGGTACTTTCCCAAGCAAGATTGCCCGTTGCTCCGAACTTAATAACTCGGTCTATGTCTTCCTGGGCAATCGGCAAATTTCCCACGGTACCCTCTAATGTATTTTCATATGGATTGTCGGGTATCACCACACCCTCGTCGATATACGCAATATCGGCCAGGTTTTCCGCGCCAATGAACTCATATCTGGCACTGTCTTCCTCTTCGGCATTGTGTTCCTTGAGGTCAATCCACAGCTCTTGTCCGGCTTCTGTTTCAACCAAAACCAAGAAGGCATTGAATGGTGATCTGCCTAATACCCTGAACTCGGTCGGTCCGTTGAAATGTAAAGTTATACTCTGATCCAAGACAAGTCGTTCATGACTGGTGGAAATGTCCAAAGGTCCTTCAATTCGTATCTCCACACCCGGCTCATTCTCCGGATCAACTGCCTCTACCTCATCGCCGGAATCGCCGCCGCCGCCCCCATTTGACGCTACTATGGGCGCGGTGATCAACCGCCCGCGCCCGGAAATGTTCATCATATCATCAAAATATATGCCGCGAAGACCCCCTCGACCAAAGTTGAATTCATCCTCAGTTAGATCGTTCTGCCCAAAAACAGTTCCATATGACTTTCGACCATTGATTACACCACCTCGCGCCAAGCGAGATAACTCAGCGGAAGTGTCAAAATACGCGCGCCCCAACAACAATCCATGAAGTTTCATATGTTGTACGTCGCGAAAAGCTTGTCCCAGCAGCTCAACCTCTTCCGCTCGCGCCACATGATCCCGCACACGCTCTTCTGCTCGCTCATCCGATTCATCATCCAGACCCGACTCGGCAAAATTATTTCTCACAAACTCTGACGGCTCCACGTAATCATGCGCCAGAAGCCCTTCGTTGCTCAGCGCGGCTTCGACGCTTCTACTCAAATCATCGCTTATATCGGGCCGCACATCCTGAAGATCATCCACAATCGTTCGAGGATTCACCGGAAGACTGTCCCTAAAGTCAATCGTCCTTTCTGTCTGCGAAACGCGCGGTGCGCGCGTTCGCTTCGACGGCGCCGGCTGTGCTATAGACCACGGCGGTCTATACGCCGGTTTCCTTTTCGGCTTTGGCTGAGGTACGAGCCAGGGCAACCTATACGTTGCTTTCGTTTTCGGCTTTGGCTTTCCTACAGACCACGGCGGTCTATACGCCGCTTTCCTTTTCGGCTTTGGCTGCGGCATAAGCCAAGGCAGCCTATAGGTCGGTTTCGGCTTTGGCTTTGGCTTTGATTTTCTCGGCTTACCTTGTAAATACTGCAAATAGAGTTCTTCGAAATTCATCTTGTCCTCCTAAATCATCAAACTCGTTTGTGAATGCGCCGGAAGCCTTTGCCCTGTCACAAGCCAGCCCCCGCGGCGCAACATTCGCTTTATGAATGTATGTCGATTATAATACATATGTTCTATCTGTCAACAACTAATTTCTCAATATTTCTAATTGATTCCTCCGCCCGCCGATCCGACTCCTCGTCCCAGCCATAGGGCGCGAAGTTCTTCAGGTAGGCGATCAGATCATCATAATAATGCGCGAAAAGACCTTCGTGACGCAGCGAGGCTGCCACTGCTTGCACCAGTTCATCGTCGGTTCCCACCTCCGCTTGACGCGCCCCGAACTCGCTCGGCCAGCCGTACTCCGGGTCCAGCGCGCTGATGTCAGCGAGTCATCGCATGCCTGCAAACGATCTTTGGGAACGGGTAGTTGAGAGCTAGGCAGGGGCCCTAGTCTCGGCAAATCATTGAGGAGACTGTTTGAGCTTGATGAACAGCCCTTGCTGAGATGTGACCTACAATCAATGAATGTTGGACAAATTCCAAATCAGATATTGGCGAGCAAACCCGTCTCGCGACATCAAGTGTATGTTCAAGTCGAGGTCCGAAGCCAGGAGTGACGATAAAACAGTTAGCGCTACGCGTCTGGAATGCGCCTTTCCTTTTGATAAATCCACGTAATCGCCCGTAGCAAAATTGTGCCGAAGCAGGCGTTTATTGAGCGCGATGCCATCTAATCTATAGGGCCCTCTTTCGTCAATATCCGACCATCGCGCCCACCCTTTAGGGAAGATCAACAGCTCAGGCGGATTGTGATAATACGCTATGTCTGGCTCTATGCGCTGGTGGTCGAAAGGGCTATACGAATCAAGAATCTTCAAGACGCCAAGCTCGAAATCCGTTGGCTTCTTTATCTCCTGTATTTTCACCCTCGTTGCTTCTTCAAAATAGAAGAGGTCGAAACAGCGCAAAAGCACATTCTCCGGGTAGTCGGCTTCCATGGTAAACTCATCCCAGGGCGTACAGTACAAACCATTGTAATAGTCTATAGAAGCGATGATATGAGTCGACAAATCGATGATATGCAAAAACTTTTCATTCATGATATAGACTAAGTTCGCATCTCTTATAATATGAATATGGCTATCTCTTTCCGGCTCATATTCCCCGAGCCCCAAGTCAGCAATCCCCCCTTCAAAAGCGCTAAATATCTCATGCTCGCTTGGAATAAAAGACGGCGTCTGGATTTGAGACGGATTCTCCAATTCTGACCAGGTACCCCCCCCATTTGAAGAGTGGTACCAATCCCCGTCCCCGCTGAAATTCTGCGCTTCATAAAACTCGTTCGGCGGACCGAACAAGACAATCACATCCGCATCGGGCAATGGGTCGTCGCCCAGCGACATCACTGTATATTCCTTATAGTCCTCGCGCTCTGTTTCCGGCCCGGCGTCTTGCGCCATGCCGGCCGGAACGATGACGATTAGCCAAAATATGGAAACCAGGAGCCGTTTCATGTCCCAAATTCACTCCGATAAGATAACTTCAGTCCGATGCAGCTTCATCTCCTCCCTGTACTTCTGCAAATACGCCTCCGCCCGCCGATCCGACTCCTCGTCCCAGCCATAGGACGCGAAGTTCTTCAGGTAGGCTATTAGATCGTCATAATAATGCTCGAAAAGTCCTTCGTTCTGCACTGACTTTGCCACAGCGCCGACCAACTCGTCATCGCTTCCCACCTCCGCTTGACGCCCCCCGAACTCGCTCCACCAGCCAAACTCCAAGTCCAGCGCGCTGATGTCGGGTTTCGCTTATGCCTGAACAGCTTCTGCCCTATATCCGTAAGCGGAATGCTGAGCGTCACCTGCATTCTTGACTTACAGCGGCTAATAATGCCAGTTGCTTCCGAAGTGGATTACAAGTTTCCGAAAATCGATCTGGCGCATTGCATGATACGTAACTGTACAGATGAATGGCTAGCGCCCGCCATATTCTGGCATGCCATAGTAGGGGGTATTCGCGACTTCAACTGTGAACACGCCCTCCAAGTCCGTCGCATCGGCGTCTAGGAATTGAAACCCTAGTTGTTCCCATGAATCGGCATCAACCCAATGTATGAATCGATAGAAGTGATCGTCGCTATAATCCGGGAACTGCCCTTCGACGCTTTGCCGCTCAAATGCCCAGGCGCCATTGATGAACAATGTCTTGGCATACTGTTGCTTATCATCGTAATGGAATAGTCCATCCAGATAGAATTCTCCATCTCGTTCCACACTCCCGCTAACGGTTACGGTAACCCATTCCGTAAACTCATTTTCTGTGTACACAGGTATATCGCCATTCAGTGGCACCCGTATCGCCTCCACTACGAGAGGACGCGCCGTTGATACCTTTCTTTCGTCTACGATTGATTCCGTTAAGAGAGAAGACAACTTGATGACAACAAGCAGAATCAAGCTCAATGTTACGGCGAATTTGAAACCCTCGGCAACTGTTCTATTAGCTGCGCTAGTATGCCCGAGCTTTTGTTTACGCATTGTCATTGTGCGGAAGGCATGCTATTCATCGTCTTTCCAGCCA
Source organism: Chloroflexota bacterium (assembly GCA_011525385.1). GTDB lineage: Bacteria > Chloroflexota > Anaerolineae > Aggregatilineales > Phototrophicaceae > UBA6055. Next base: position 37,138 of record WTGF01000022.1, read on the forward strand.
ATCTTGTTGTGCCAGTCAGCGTCATCCCATCTTCAAATACGCTTTTGTAGTTCGTCTCCAAGTCGCTCAAGTTGAAGCTGAACTCTATTACGCTGGATTCGCCGGATATCGCAAAGTTTCTACCGGTACCTGCGACTTCCAGGTCCGCCCTCTATTCACTCGACCCTCGAATATGCCTTTAGCGACCGCGCGCTTCGGGCTTGTGTTTGAAAGAATCACTCGAGATTTCAACCGTAAACACCCCGTCCAGTCCTCTCGCAGCTTCGTTTATCACTTGAAACCCGATAGTTTTGGGCGAATCTGATCCTGTGGAGCGTGGAAATCCATGCACGGAGTGTGAAAACCGGTAAATGTGATCATCTCGATAATTCGGGACAGGCGCTCGAGATTCAAAAGCATATATTCCATCAATCAGAAACCCTTGAAATCTGTTCTGAGACCCCTGCTGTACATCAACATACTGATAAATGGCATCGTGGAAAAACTCACCATTTCTTTCGACACTGCCGCTGATGGAGATAGAAACCCATTCCGAATACTCATTTTCTGTGTAGACGGGACCCTGGCTGTTTAGCGGGATTTCAATACTCTCTTCTATTGGTGGAGGAGGCAAAGTAATGATTGACGGATTCGACAGAAGGAATATCACTACGGCTCCGAGGAAACAAACGACACATACCAGGAACAAGAACGCAAGCATCGCGATGAATCGAATCAATTGCAAACGATCATCTCCAGGTTGCGTATTCCGCTTACGCTTCATGATGCGCCTTACGAACTTCTACTCATTGGCAGCCCAATCAATTTCTCTCACATGATAATATGGTGTACCATGTATGGTCATTTTGACCTTTAAGTTAAATCTGCCAGTGATGACAGATGACTGGCCATAAATTGGGAAGTTTTGCCCATCGCCGCCATGTTCCAGGCGAGTCATTATGCGATCGATTGTGCCGGTTTTATCATTTTGATACCAGGCGTAGTGATCTCTCACCGTAACAACCAGCGCGACTTCGACATCTTGAGTTTCCTTGTCCAATACTAAGGCAACACGAAGGGAGTAATAGAACTTATTGACCGCGAGATAATGATCATACTGTTCTTTGGGTACACCTTCGGGAGCCTTTCCTTCTCGAAGATTTGTAATCGAGTTAGGTCCATATCCATATTCGTATTGCAATTCACTATCAAACCCATAGATATCGTCATTCTGGTCAATTCCCTTGCCAACTTGCTTCCAATCGAGAGAATAGACGTAAACCGTATACCTTTCAGACTGGTACGGTATAGACTCGTCAAGCCTATCAACTGAATTCTTTGTAGATGGAGGATTCTTGCCGAGATCAACTCCAATGGCGTTTGTTATGTGCTGCTGAAACCCCGGTAGTTCATGGATCATTTCATCAACATCTATAGCAATTGGTTCGCCAGAACCGCCTAACCAGTGAAGTAACATCGTTCCGGCATTGGCTAGACCCTTAGATTGGGCACGTTCGGCAGAATCCTCTATAAGCCCTCTAAAGATAGAGACAATTGGATTAGGAAAAGTTCCGTTCTTTTGCCGAGCAAAGCTTTGATCGATCTTTGGACCATCAGGCAGACTAATGATCGGCTGCGCTACGTAATCCGATGCTATTGGAGCTTCCTCCTCCTGCTCGAATACATACTCCGCCGGATCGACCGCTTCCAACAGCGCCTGACGCTCTGACCGCGCATGCTGCGCCACAAATTCGTCCGTCGTCAATGGACCCACGTCGTAGCTGGCAGGTCCACCGCGCAATAGCTCCATGCCAAGCGTTCCACGAATATACACTTCTTCGTATGCGCCCTCTGTCACCACGATCAACATGCCCGCGCCCGCCGCAAATGCGCTCTCCAAATCCGCCGCGGATGCGCCCGTGCCGTTCGGATGATTGTGGATGTAGATCGTTTCGAACTGCCGCAGAACATCGACAACGTAATCTTGCAATCCCGCCGTCTGATGCCCGTCGTCGCCCACCACGCCGGGCTGGTCGTGCAACATAGCTTGCGTGTTGGCATCCAGAACGAGCACGCGTTCAATGGCAGACTTGGCCGCATGCTGCTTCCAGGCTGTCACAGATGGCGAATCCGCCAACTCAAGCCACTCTTCGCGTTTTACCTGATCAGCGTAATGCAGCTTCATCTCCTCCCTGTACTTCTGCAAATACGCCTCCGCCCGCCGATCCGACTCCTCGTCCCAGCCATAGGACGCGAAGTTCTTCAGGTAGGCTATTAGATCGTCATAATAATGCTCGAAAAGTCCTTCGTTCTGCACTGACTTTGCCACAGCGCCGACCAACTCGTCATCGCTTCCCACCTCCGCTTGACGCCCCCCGAACTCGCTCCACCAGCCAAACTCCAGACCCAGCGCGCTGATATCCGGCGTCGTTTCTGGCTGTACAAAGTCCGATGCGACCGCGATCCGCGGCTTGCCCGGGGTCTCTTTTTCCCGATCAGGCTTCTTCCCACTACTTGAGGATGATGATGGGGGTTTCGGCGCGCTGATAATGTCCGGGTACACCGGCGGCGGTCCGCCATAGTTGGGCGGCGCCGGATTCTCCGGCCCGTAAGCGGGGCGGTTGGCCGGAGGCTTTGCTGCCGGAGGTTTCGGCCGACTCTCTGGCGCCGGGCTCAAAAAATCTCCCGGTACCGCAACATAGGGATTGGAATGCGATTGCGGTTTTGGCTTCGGCTTTGGCTTGCCGCCACCACTAGGAGTTCCGTCAACGGGCGTCATTTCTGGACGTAACATCATCTTCCTCCCAAAACATCAATCTGATCCGTGAATGCGCAAAAGTAGATCCAATAAAGTAATGCAAAATCCACATTAGTAATGAACTGTCGGGCGTTTCGCTGAAACGCCCGAAAAATCGATCTTTTTCTCTGTGCCCTCTGCGCCTCTGTGGTGAAAAAATGTTTCACGACTTACCTGCACTTACTAAGAACACGGAGAGCAACAATACTGTAGGATTATTCTCGGTGCTCTCGGTGCCCTCGGTGGTTAAAATGAATTTCAACCGAATTCGATACACTACCGCCAACTCCAGCCTCGAGCCGCTACCGACGCCACCCGCGCGCATACATACCTTCGCGACATTTAGACTGAACCGCCATATTCAGGTATCATTCTTCTGTACAAGCGCCAAAACGGAACTGAGACCGCGACCCATGAAGACCGTAATCGTCGTCAGCGGCGGCGACGCCCCGGGCATCAACGCCGCTATCGCCGCCTATACCCGCTTGGCAAGCCAAAACGGCGACCGCGTCATCGGCGCCCATGACGGCTTCGCCGGCCTGCTGTCCGGACAATTAACCGAGATTGATCTGCCCGCCGTCGACTTGCTTTCGGGGCGGGGCGGCTCCTGGTTGACCTCCAGCCGCGCCCCGGCCCTTGCCCGTCGCGATGCGGGAGAACGGCTGAGCCGAGTCCTGGCCCAAGAAAAAATTGACAACCTGCTGCTCTTCGGCGGGGACGGCACGATCAAGTTTGTCATCCCTCGCCTGCAAACATGGGACCTTTCCTGCATCGCCCTGCCCACCACGATTGACAACGACGTGCCGGGCACGGACTACACCCTCGGTCACGATTCCGCCTGCAACTATGCCTGGCAAACGATCGAAGGCATCCGCGCCACAGCCAACGCCTTGCCCGGTCGCATCTTCCTGGTCGAGACCCTGGGGGGAGACAGCGGCTATCTGGCTTTGGCCATTGCTTACGCCTGTGGCGCGGATGCCGTGCTGCTGCCGGAATACGACTTCAGCATGGATTGGCTGGCTCAGCGCTTGAAGACCACAGTGGCGCGGCGGGGATATGCGCTGGTTCTGCTCTCCGAAGGCGTGACCGGAGCCGAGCGCTTGACGGACGAGATCCCAAAAATGACCGGCATCCGCGTTCGACTGACGCGCCTGGGGCATGCGCAGCGCGGCGCCGCAGTCTCGCACATTGACCGCCAAAGCGCTGTCGACATGAGCCGCATCGCTTATGACGCCTTGAAGCGGGGCCTGCGCGCGGGAATCGTGGTTTCCCGGGACGGCGCGCTTGCAGTGCGAGAGGGCGAGGCGACCGCCGCCGGTAAACCCGCCCCCGACTATCAGCAATACGCCTTCGTCAACGGCTTATGAAGACCCATCTGGCAATTGATTTTGGCGGCACCCGCAGCCGAGCCGCGCTCTTCGACGACGAACTGCGCCTGTTGCGCCGGGCGGAAACATCCAGCAAAGTGGAAGAAGGCATGGACGCGGGCTTAAAGCGTCTGATCGATCTGGGCAAGTCCGTGATTGAGCCCGGTAGCAAACCGGCTTCCATTGGCATTGCCGCGCCCGGCCCCCTGGACGCCGAGACCGGCGTCATTTTCCGAGCCCTCACACTGCCCGCTTGGCCGGACGTCCCGCTCGCCAAGACGATCAGCGGCGCCTTTGACAATCTACCGACTTTTCTGCAAAACGACGCTGATCTGGGCGCTTTGGCGGAGTATCACCTGGGCGCCGGGCAAGGCGCGGATCCGCTGATCTACTTGACCATCAGCACCGGCCTCGGCGGCGGCGCCATCATCAATGGCCAGCTCTTCACCGGTTGGCGTTCACACGCCATAGAACCCGGCCACATGCGCTTCAGCCTGCCCGATGGCAGCCACCGCCGTTGGGAGCAATTGGTCTCCGGCACGGCCCTGGGCGACTGGGCGCGCCATCGCCTGCGCGCCACCGACAGCCCCTCGTCCTTGCGGGATCTCCCACATGTCGATGGAAGCGCCGTCGGCGCAGCGGCGCTGGCCGGCGACGCGCTCGCCCTGGATATAGTCGCGCAAGCCGGGCGCTGGCTGGGCCTGGGTCTGCTCAACCTTCTGCACCTCTTCAATCCGGCCGCCATCGTCATCGGCGGCAGCGCCTCCAAACTGGGCGACCTCCTCCTGGATCCCGCCCGCGCCATCATCCGCCAGCATATCTTGCACGATGATTTTTATGATGACGGACTGATCCGCCCGGCCGCCTTCGCCGAAGATATCTGCCTGGTCGGCGCCGCTCTACACGCCAAACTGCAGCTTGACGGCGGCGCGTCTCGATCGAGGCTCTGAGGGCATGACAGCTTCGTATATTGTCTTCGCGCCCAAGCCAACCCCAGCCCCGGCCCTTCCCGGAGGTCAGTGTCGAAGGGCTGTGTCGGAGGTCAGTGTCGGCGGTCAGTGTCGGCGGTCAGTGTCGGCGGTCAGTGTCGGCGGTCAGTGTCTACGCGACCTACGCGACCTACGCGACCTACGCGGCCCACGCGGCCCACGCGACCTACCACGTCGCCCGCCAGAGCGGAAAAAATGTAGGGGCGACCTATCAGACTCTGTTGAAAATCACGAATTACAGCCAATCCCGGTCAGTGTCGTGTAAATGC
>WTGF01000080.1 GCA_011525385.1 Chloroflexota bacterium
GAGTAGGGGTTGGGGGATGGGGGTTGTAGTGGTTCTTTTATTGCGCAATCACGAAATCCGCGGACTCATGGATCTTTCCGATTACATCGACGCCGTGGAAGACGGCTATCGCGAAATCGGCCTTGGCGCGGGCGCAGCCTTCCCGCGCGAGAATCTCTGGATCAAAGGCGACAAAACCGACGATCACCGTGGCGGGCACCTTCCGCAAGGCAGCAAAGCCTCTTTCAAGTTCAAAGGAGCGCTTTTGCCCGGCCTCAGCGCCGCCGGATTGAACGCCTACACCGCCGGTTTGCCGGGCGGCCTGGAAACTTTGCTCTTCCTCTTCGACACGGACAGCGGCGCTTTGGCCGCCGTCATGGAAGTGCTTTATTTCGACTGGCTCAAGACCGCGGCCGTTTCCGCATTGGCGACTAAATATCTGGCGCCGGCGGATAGCTCGGTCCTGGCCTTGTTTGGCACCGGACGACACGCCCGTTCGCAGCTTTACGCCATCGCGGAAGTGGCGGAACTCAAAGTCGTGCAGGCTTACAGCCGGGACGCCGACAAACGACGCGCCTTCTGCTCTAAGATCTCCGCCGAACTCGGCATTGAGGTGATCCCGGTTGATTCTCCCCGAGCCGCACTGGACAACGCCGATATCGTCACCACCATCACGACATCGCCCAGGCCGATATTCAATGGCGTCGACCTGCCGGACAAACCCGTCCATATCAATGCCCTGGGCGCTCACTATCCCTGGGTGCGCGAGGTGGATGATCACACCGTTCTCAACAGCCGCATCATCGTCGATGAATGGCAGCAAGGCTTGGCCGAAAACGGCGAACTCCGCATTCCCATGGAAGCGGGCTTGCTCGACGAGTCGCAGGTCGCCGGCGACCTGGGCGCCCTGGTCGCGGGGGTGATCCCGGCGCGGGAATCCGACACCCGATGGACGCTTTTCCTTTCCGGCGGCACCGGCGTCGAAGATCTGTCCGTGGCGCGGCGGCTTTACGACGTTGCGATCGAACGTGGCGTCGGCACACAATTTGCCTTTAATCAACCATACGAATACGAACTATAAGGAGCGGAAGTACATGTTAACTCACGACGCACTCAAGCGGGACACAGCGCGGCGGGTCAAGCGCCTGCAAGCGATGATGAAGGAAAATGATCTCGATGCCATGATTATCACCGGGCAGGCCATGCCGGGCGGCATGGGCGCCATACGTTATATCACCCATGCCCATTTATGGGGTGGCGTCGCCTACGCCATCCTGGGAGCGGATGATCCCCATCCCTGGCTGCAAGTCTGGAGTTCTTATCAAGCGGTCTGGAGCCGCAACGAGACAACTACACTGCCAGAGCGGGTGCTTTCGCCCTACGAAGATATCGTCCGGGCAACCGCCGATACCGCCAAGGAATACGCCACCGGCAGCAAGCGCATCGGCATGGTCAATATGAGCAAGCTCATGAGCCTCGGCACCTATAACGCTTTCGCGGCCCAACTCGAAGGCTACGAAATGGTCGAGGTGACCGATGCCTTCAATGCCATCCGCCAGATCAAATCGCCATTTGAGCTGGAAGCGATCCAGCAAAATGGCGCCATTCTTGATGCAGCCATGGATGTCTTTAACGACATGGCCGGCGTCGGCGAGCGCTATTGGGACGCCTGCGCCGCCGTCGAAGGCTATATCAAATCCTTCGGCGCCTTCTGGGGACGCACCAAGCTCGCGCTTGACGGCACGCCCTACACTGTGCCAACGCCCAAAGACCTCCGCATGGGGCGCGACGACATCATCAACTTCGAAATCGTCTACGAATCGCCCTACGGCTACTGGCTGGAGATGACCGCCGTCTTTTCCTTCGATCCGCTTCCGGCGGATGTTCAAGCCCTCCTGGACGGCTATCTGGCGGCGGTGGAGGCCTCTTCGGCAGTGGCAAAAGCCGGCAATACCTTCCGTGATATTTCCGACGCCAACGACAAAGCCCTGAGCGATCGCGGCTTCCCGGTCGCTGGCAAGCATACACCCGATTGTCACAGCACCGGCCTGGACGGCAGCGACGGTCCCAACTCGCTCGGCGCGCCCGATTTTGTGCTCCAGCCCAATATGGTACTCTCATATCATCCCGGCACCGTGCTGGAAAACGACCGCGGCTTCTTGATCTCGGACAATTTCCTGGTTACGCCCGAAGGCGCCGTCCGTCTCTCGCCGCATCATGCCGACCGCTATTACATGCAGTTGGAGGCATAGACCCTGCCGACCACCAATAATCTGTAGGGGCGACCCTTGGGTCGCCCGCCAGTGAAAGGAGTTCCACCATGACTGAGCAAACCGCCGTTTCCTTCATCGGCGAATACGCTGCCGCTCGCAAATACCAAGATCTGTCCGAGCTAACGGTCACGCGCGCCCGGCAAGTTGTGCTCGACTTCATCGGCACCATGCTCGGCGGCTATCAAACGGAGCTCGGCCAACTCGCTTCGGACTATGCCGCGGGGATGCTGCCGGGCGACGACGCCTCGATCATCGGCGACGGCCGCCGCAGCACGACCGAAGGCGCCGCCTGGGCCAACGCCGTGATGGGCAAATTCCTCGGTATGGACGACTCGCACAGCACCGCTGGGCATGTCGCCAGCCAGCTAGTGCCGGTCGCGCTGACGCTGGCCGAAAAACTCCAGCTCAGCGGGCGGCAGGTCATCACTGCGCTCGCGGTCGGTTACGACGTGATGGATATGGTGCATTCCGCCGTCGACGCCTGGCAGCGCGAACGCGGGCTCGATCACAAGAGTCAAGCCGGCACCCTCGCCAGCGCCGCCACCGCGGCTGTCGCCATGGGCTTGCCCGCGGAGAAAATCGCGCACGCGCTGGCGCTCTCCATGGACCTGGCTTGCGGCACCGAGCAGTACGTCTGGGACGCCGGTTCCTGCGATACCAAAGACTTGCTGGCGGGCTACGGCGCCCGCAATGGCATCTATTGCGCTGCGCTGGCGGACTTCGGCTTCCGCGGACCACCCGGCGCCCTTGACGGACCCTACGGCTATTTCCACGCCTTCGGCCCCGGCTACGACCGATCGATACTCGACGCACTCGATAGCCAAGCTTTGGCGCGCACCGGCTTCAAACCGCATGCCGGTTGTCGCCACGTGCATTCCTGCGTCGACGCCACGCAAGAATTGCTGAAATCCGCTCAACCCGATCTCGACGCCATCACCGCCATCGAAATCGACACCTATCACGAAGCGATCACGCCCGCATTTCGCGTCAACTACCAGCCGCAGACTGTCGGTCAGGCCGGCTTCAGCTTGCCTGTTACGGCATCCGTCATCTTGACGCGCGGCGCCTGGTTCCGCGAAGACATCGAAACCTACGACAACCCCGAAGCCCGCCGTCTCCGTCACTTGGTCAAGGTCGGGCTGGATGAAGCGATCCAGGCCGAACATCCGCTGAAAAACGGCTGCGAAGTGCGCATCGCCACCGTAGACGGAACGCAATACAAAGGACGCGTCGAACATGCCAAGGGCGAGCCAGAAAACATGCTGACCGACGCCGAATTCGAGAGCAAATTCACTTATCTGGTCGGCGATCTGCTGCCGGACGCGCAAATACGTCAGCTGCTGGACTGCTGCAATCGCTTGGAACATCTTGACGATGTCGGCGAACTCGTGCGATTGACGGTTCCGCAGGCAATGCCGACCCTTGCCGAAGCGTAGCAGGGAGACAAAAAGCCCTTCCCGCTTCATATAGGTCGCTTAGCTCGCGTAGAAACAGACCTTTGGAGAAGGGTTTAGGGAAGGGGCAGAAGATGAAAATCACAAAGATTGACACGACCATCGTCAGGATCTCGCGCAGCCGCGATCTGGCGACGGCTTACGGCGTCTCGACCGACACCAACACGGTAGTCGCGCAAGTGCATACCGACGAAGGCATCACCGGTATCGGCCAGACGGTCGGCCCGGCGCCCTGGGGCGGCGACCCGGTCGAAGTCATCAAACTCCAGATCGAGCGCTACCTTCAGCCGGCTCTTCTCGGCCAAGACCCCTTCAACATCGAGCGCCTGCACCAGCGCATGCGACAAGCCTTGCGCAAGGCGGACAACGCCTATACCGCCATCGACTTCGCGCTCTGGGATATCAAAGGCAAGGCCCTGGGCCTACCGGTTTATCAATTGCTCGGCGGCAGTTGCATGCCCGGCGCGCTTTGTCACGGTTTCGTCGAGCGCGAAGAACCGGAAAAGATGGCGGCGCGCATCAAGGAACTTGCCGCGGACGGTTGGACCTGGTTCAAAACCAAGATCGGCTTCAGCGTCGACGAGGACTTGGCATGGTACGCCGAACTGCTAAACCGGGTCGACGACGGGATTCGTTTTCAATTGGACGGCAATACGGGTTATACTCTGGGCGATGCCGTCAACGCCTTGACGCAATTGGAAGAAATGGGCCGCGTCGCCTTGTTCGAGCAGCCTGTGCGCTACCTGGACGAGATGGCGATTTTGGCGACGCGCTTGCGCAGTCCCTTGCAGGCCGACGAAGCGACAGCCGGCTCGCGCAGCGTTTACGAAATTGCCGAGCGCCGCGCCGCGCATGTCTTGCATTACAAGTTGCACAGGTATGGCGGTCTATTGCCCGCGCAACGGATGTCAGCCGTCGCCGAGGCGGCCGGATTGGAGATTTCCATCGCGCCCTACTTCGATATAATCGCGGCGGCCGCAGCGCATCTGGCAGTCGCGACGCCGATCGCAAAATGGCCCGCCGGCTTCTCCGATATGACCGATTCCATCCTGGCCGAGCCTTACGCGCCGGATGGTCAAATCCTGAAGCCGCCGCCAGGCAATGGTTTGGGTGTAGCCATTGATGAAGATAAACTGGCATACTACGCCTCGTTGGAGTGAGATGCGTTGGGGGGATACCACATGAAGTTGGCAACAAAGGAGGTGAATATCGCCAATGCGGACAAATGACTCATCAGTTACTATCGGAGTGAACATTCACAAAAGGAGTGAATCGTGAAAACAGCAAGACTTTTTGTACTTCTCAGCCTGATCGCCATGATCGGCGCTCTGGCATTCGCGCCCGCCGCGGCACAAGACGACATGTCCGAATTCGTCTACGCCCATAGCGGTCCCATCCGTCCCATGGATCCGCACTCGCATTGGTACGGCTCCACCCACCATTTGCTCAACTTGTATTACGATTGCCTGATCTGGCGCGCCGCCGATGGCAGCGGATATGTCCCGCAAGCCGCCCACAGCTGGGAGACCGTCGACGACACCACCTGGCGCTTCCACCTGCGCGAGGGCGCCACCTTCCACAATGGCGAGCCGGTTGATGCCGCAGCCATCAAATGGAATATCGACCGCGTACGCCATCCCATCGGCGACATCCCGCTCTATCAGCAGTGGGCCTTCGTCAAAGAAGTCGTCGTCGTGGATGACCTGACTGTCGATATCCACACCAACGAGCCCCACGCCTACTTCGAGAATGATGTCAGCTATAACGGCTGTGAGTTGATCCCGCCTGCTTACTTCGAAGAAGTCGGCCAGGAAGAGTTCAACCGCAATCCCGTCGGCTCCGGTCCTTACGTGCTGGCCGAACTCAGCGAGAACGATCGCTACGTTTTCGAGGCTTGGGACGACTATCACAGCGGCCGCCCAGCGGTTGATCGTGTGGTCTACCAGGTCATCCCCGAGCCGTCAGCGCAGGTCGCCGCCTTGCTCGCCGGCCAGATCGACTTGATGCGAGGCGTGCCCGTGCCCGACCGAGCCACGCTCGAAGCCACCGACGGCATCTCCCTGCTCACCGAAAGCGGGAACAGAATGTACCACTACTATGCCCGCGTCGATACCGAGAGCGGCGCCTTCCCGGAAACATTCCCCGACTATCAGCCGGCCACGCTGGATATCAACGTCCGCAAAGCCATCACCCACGCGCTGGACAGGCATCTGTTGGCGGAAGTCCACGGCTCGGCCAGCGCCCGCCTGGCTCGCGTTTGCTCTTACTATCCGGAAGGCATGGCCGACAAATATGCTGATCCCGATGTCATCGCCGAATGGTACGATCCCGACTTGGCGAAGGAATACCTGGCCAAAGCCGGCTATGCCGAGGGCGAAGGTCCCACCCTTCACCTGGATTCTCCGGTCGTTGGTCGTGGCGGCAGCGCCAAAGAAGTCGCTGAAGTCGCCGCCGCCTTGCTCGAGGAAGTCGGCTTCACGGTAGATCTGACCGTTCGCGACGCCTCCGCCTTCGCTGTCGAGGTCCAGCGCAGCGGCAACAACCGTGAACTGATGCTGGCGGCGCTCGGCTGCGGTCCCGCCCTGCTGCCGCTCTTCTACCAATGCGATTGGACGGCGGTTGCCTACAACGTTTGCGACGAAGACTGGGATGCTATTGCCGACGCGATCCAGGTGACGATCGATCGCGACGAGCGCCTCGCCCTCTGGGAACAGTGGTGGGAATATTACATCGACTTGACCCAGACTATCACGCTCTTTGAGATCACTGACGTAATGGCGTTGAATTCAGCCGAGTTCGATTTCACGCCACGCAAAGATGGTTGGATGACCTTCCGCGACGTCAAGCCGGCGGATATGTAATCCACCTCTCGTAAACTAGCGTTTACAGAAGCTCCGCCCCTTCCCCCTTTATGGGGGAAGGGGCCGGGGGATGGGGGTAAACTTGCGCGGATTCTTCATCAGCCGAATAGCGCAATTGGTCGTGACCATGTTCATCATCTCCGTGGTCGTCTTCTTCATCCTGCGCTTGAGCGGCGATCCCATCCTGGTCGTTGCGCCGGATTTTTTTAGCCAGGAGCAAATCGACCAGATGCGCAAGTTTTGGGGCTTTGACCGACCCCTGGGCGAGCAATACCTCACCTTTGTGCGCAAAGCCATTACTGGCGACTTCGGCAAATCTTATTTGGCCAAACGTCCTGCGATGGAGTTAATCATAGAACGCCTGGGTTACTCGTGGCTCTTGGCCGCGGCTTCCGCCGCCATCGGCCTGACCGTCGCCGTGCCGCTCGGTATCTTGTCCGCTCTCAAGCGCAACAGCTTGTTTGACCTGATCATTACCTCAATGTCTTCCTTGGGCACAGCCATGCCCAGCTTTTGGCTCGGTCTCATGCTCATTATCATATTTTCGGTTCACCTGCGCATCCTCCCAGCCTATGGCGCCTTGGAACCTAAATCCATCATCTTACCCTCAGTGACTCTCGGCGTCGGCATGGCGGCGCGCCTTTCGCGCATGACCCGCTCGGCCATGCTGGAGGTGCTGAATCAAGATTATGTCCGCACCGCCCACAGCAAAGGTTTGATGCAAAAGACGGTCGTTATGCGACATGCCCTGCGCAACGCCCTCATCCCAATCGTCACTGTATTTGGCTTGCAACTCGGCTGGCTCTTGGGCGGCTCGGTCGTGGTCGAAAGCGTCTTCTCCTGGCCCGGGCTGGGCCGGCTCATGATCGACTCGATCAGCGTCCGTGATAATACTGTTGTTCAAGCCGGTCTATTATTTTTTGCCCTGTCCTTTATTCTAATCAACTACGCCATTGATGTGATCTACATCATCCTTGACCCGCGCATAAAGTTCCAATAGAAAATGACAATGGACACACAGAGCAGTCATCTATCCAAAGCGGACGCAATTGCCAACATACCGGCCCCCCGCAGCGCGCCCTTGCGTGTCTTGTCGATCCTCGCGCAGAGCCCGGTCGGCGTCGCCGGCAGCCTGATCGTGACAGTCGTGGTGGTATTGGCTTTTATCGGCCCGGTGATTTCGCCTCACGACCCCTTGAACAGGAACATTCGCGACCGCTTCAAGCCACCGGGTTTTGTTGACCAAAGCGGCAACTTATACTCGCTTGGCAACGACCAACTGGGCCGCGACATTTTCAGTCGCATCATCGCCGGCAGCCGCGTTTCCGTGCTTGTTGGCGTCGTGTCCGTCCTCATCGCGGGTACGCTCGGCGTCATATACGGCCTTTTCAGCGGCTTCGTCGGCGGAATTGTCGACAGCGTGATGATGCGCATCGTTGACGGCTTGCTTGCCATTCCCTTCATCATCCTGGTCATCGCCATATCCGGCGTCGTCGGCGCAGGTTTGTCCACGCTTATTCTCATCCTCGGATTCACCGGCTGGACGACATACGCTCGCGTCATCCGCGGCGAGGTGCTAAAAGTGCGCGCAATGGAATATGTCATCGCCGCTTACGCCTTGGGGCAGAGCCGCCCCAAGGTCATGTTCCTGCATATCCTGCCCAATGTCGTCCACTCCGCCATTGTGCTGGCGGCGGTGCAAGTCGGCGTTACCATCCTGGCGGAATCGTCGCTGAGCTTCCTCGGCTTGGGCGTCAAGCCGCCTACAGTGACCTGGGGCTTGATGCTCTCCGACGGCAGGCAATACATCAACAGCGCCTGGTGGATGACCGCCTTCCCCGGCATCGCCATCACCATCACTGTGCTCGGCGTCGTCTTCCTCGGCGATTGGCTGCGCGACTTCCTCGACCCCAATGTCCGCGGCCGCGCCTGATGTTTTTCCAAGTAAGCGACGCGGAGATATCTGCAAAATGCCAAGCGCGCCGAAAAACGGAAAGTCTCCCCCATTGCAATGGGGTGGAGATGTAGAGGCGAGTTGATGCCGGAAACATTCCGCGTCCCGCGTTCCCGCGCCAACAAAACGCATCAAATGCTGCGCGACGAGATCATGGCGGCCCTTGAGCCTATCCTCTTCGACGATTACCGCAACAGCTACGCGATACGCGCCGAACTCGAAGCCGCCTTCGCCGCCGAAATGCGTAAGCGCCATGCCGTCGCTGCACACTCCGGCACCATCGCCCTCTTGCTGGCGTTGCGCGCCTGCGGCATCGGACCCGGCGACCAGGTGATTACCGTCGGTAATTCCGATATCTCAACCACCGGCGCCATCAGCCAATGCGGCGCCATACCGGTACTATGCGATGTCGCCCGCAGCGACTACACCATCGACGTCGACTTGGTTGAAGACCTAATCACCGGCAAAACCCGCGCCATCCTTCCGGTGGACCTGCACGGTCACCCGGCGAACGTAAGAGCGCTGCGCCCCCTTGCCGACCGCCACGACCTCAAAATTGTGGAAGACGCCGCCCTGGCAAGCGGCGCCTGCGACCACGGGGCGCCGGTGGGCGCATTCGCCGATGTCGCCATGTTCAGCTTCGCGCCCTTTAAGCCCCTGGGCAGCGCCGGCAACGGCGCCATGCTCGTCACCAGCGACGACTCGCTCGCGGATCAACTGCGCCTTCTGGTCAGTTACGGGCACGCCCCCACCCTGAGTCCCTCCCCCAAAATGAGGGAGGGACTTGACACCCCTTCCCTCTTTATGGGGGAAGGGGCCGGGGGATGGGGGTCGCTGCCTCCCGGCTACCAGAACTACATCGCCGAAGGTTACAATGTGCCCCTTGATGGCTTGCAAGCCGCATTGTTGTTGGTGAAGCTCCCATACCTGGGTGAATGGACCAGGCAACGCCGCGACATTGTCAGCAGGCTGGAAGCCGGTCTCGCCGATACCTCGGCCATTTTGCCGCGCTTCCGCGCCGAATCGCGGCCGACCTTCCGCTCCTACGCCATCGCTGTAGACCGCCAGGGAGAGCTTCATCAGGGACTGCGCGCCGCTGGCATCGAAGCCGTGATTCACTATGCGCCGCCAATTTACGAATATGACGTCTACGCCGGCATGTTCCCGGAGCGCGGAAGCCTGACGACAACCGAGCGCCTGGCCCGGCAGATCGTCAACCTGCCGGTCACGCCGGAGTTGACAAGCGACGATGTTGATTACATGATCGAAGTGACGCGAAAACTCTTAAACAATGGATAATTCGGCGCCACCAACGATAAATGAGATTGCAGGAGAAAATGACCATGTCCGATTCAAGAAACCTTTTGGAACAAATCGCCGATTACGCCATCAACCTGCGTTACGAAGACATCCCGCCGGAAGCCGTTGACCTGGCCAAGACAATCGTCTTTGATTCCATTGGCACCGGGCTCGGCGGTTATCAACGCGAATTGGGGCGTAAAGCCGTCCGCTATGCCGAAGGCATGATGGCCGGCGATGACGCGGCGCTGCTCGGCAGTGGTCAGCGCGTATCGATCGAAGGCGCGGCTTTCGCCAATGGCGTGATGGTCAAGATCCTGGGCATGGACGATTCGCATCGCTCCGCCGGGCATATCGCCTCGCAATTGGTTCCCGCCGTGCTGGCTGTCGGCGAAGCCTGGAACACCTCGGGCGAAGAGATGATCGCCGCTATCGTCGCCGCCTACGACTTTGCCGTCCGCGTTGGCAGGTTGGTCCGCCCCATGCAGCGGGAGCGCGGTCTCGATCTCAAAGGCACGCTGGGCGCCATTTCTTCCGCGCTGGCAATTGCCCGTTGCGCGCGCCTGGATCGCGAGACGATGATCAATTGCGTCGCGCTGGCGGCCGACCTTGCTTCCGGCACCGAGCAATATGTCTACGAAGGCGGACTCTGCGACACCAAGGACTTGATCGCCGGCTTCGCCGCCCGCAATGCCGTATTCGCCTTGCGCCTTGCGGCTTCCGGTTTCTATGGTCCTCGCGGCGCCCTTGACGGGGAATACGGTTTTTTCCAGGCTTTTGGCGATGGTTACGAGCCCGATCTATTCGCCGATCTCGGCCTCAATTTCGAGATCCTTGGCACAGGCTTCAAGCCCCACGGCGGCTGCCGGCATACCCACCAAGCCATCGACGCCGTGCAAGCGATTCTGCAAGACGGTCCCATTGACATTTCGGCCATTGAGTCGATCGAGCTTGGCACCTACGGCTACGCCACCCGTCCCGTCTTCCGCGTCGATCCCAACCCGTCTTCCCGCGAGGTCGCCGGCTTGAGCATTCGCGTTTCGACCGGGGTAGCGCTGCAACAAGGCAGCGCCTGGCCCCATGACTTCACGTCCTGGGATGACCCCGAAGTGCGGCGCTTGCGCAATCTGATTGATGTCCAGGTTGATAGCGAGATCGAAGCCGATTACCCGCAGCTCAACGGTTGCCGCCTGCGCATCACACTTGATACTGGCGAGGTCCGCCAAGCTTACCTGCCAAATATGAAAGGCGAGCCGGAATTCCGCATGAGCCAGGATGAAATGCGCGAGAAATTCGCCGTCTTAACGCGCGATCTCTTCGCTGACGAGCATGTCGACGAGATTTACCAGCGCTGTATGAACCTGGAATCAATCGAAAATATCGCGCAATTGTTACAGTTGTGCGCCGCCGGAGAAACCCTGCCGGTTTAAGCGGACGCGAATCAACGAGTACCAATCAAGCCTTGTAGGGGCGACCTATCAGGTCGCCCGAAAATCACCTCAGCCCAACGCTCTGGGCGGCCCGCGCTCCATCACATACCAATTCGCCCCGTCGCCGCGGACAAAATCGCTGACATGATACCCAGCCCCCAGCAGCGAGGTAATCGCGTCCCGCACGTGAAGCTGCCAAGTCTGGGCGCGCTCCATGTTTTCGGCCTTCAATAACGCGATGCTGGCGGGGATCTCGATCGCATACTGCGCCTTGTCCGGCGATGCTGGCCGTTCAAACTGCAGGGCGCCGCGGTCGTCCAGGAACACCAGCTTGGTCGTTTCCGCGATGGCGGTCCGCGGTCCCGTCCGACCACCCCGCGCCAACGCAAGTACGCGAGGATTATCGAGATGCCACTGCGCTTCCAAGCGATCGCTGGCGAGACCGGCATTCAGGTCGTCTTGCATCGCCCCGTAGTGATTGACATAGTACACGCGCGCCGTCGCCCCCAGCCGCTTCAGATTGAAATTGGCGTTTCCCGCCTGCATCGGGTCGAAGGTCCAGGCCATCACGCGATAGCCATTTGCCAGCGCCCATTCCCGCTGCGCTTGCTTGAGCGTAAAGCCAATGCCCGCATTCTGAAACTCGGGATGCACCGCTGTCATATGCGACCACAACCAGACATCCCCGCCCCGTTTCGCCGCGATGCCAAAACAGAACCCGATCAGGCACCCGTCGGCTTCCGCGCCCAGTACGCTGCCGCCGGCCACGGTTGCCGCTTTCATGGTATGAGGCGAGGTGCATTCATGATCGTGCATGCCCCAGACCTGCTTCTGCAAGTCGACCAAAGCCATCAAATCTCGCATAGCATGGAGTTCCCTGATGACGAAGTCTCTGGACATGGCTCATCTATTGCTAGCGGCAGGACGCCTGCAATAATAGCAAGTCGCCCGGCAAAAGGCAAAACGCGGCCCGTCCAACCGGGGGAGTGTATCCTTTTCGGTTGAAATATAAATCAACAACCACCTAGCAGCCGGTAGGGGCGATCCGCTGGATCGCCCGACGCGTGGAAACTGAATGAATATTGGGCGACTGACGGTCAGTGTCTACGCGACCCACCGAGTCGCCCCTACCAAATCGTTGCTATTTTGGGCTTAGGATCTCATGTCAAGAACTATATAGGTAATCCAACCGAAAAGGATAAAGTACCCTGATTCTTCTCAAATAGCCCCGCATATCGTTAAATGGATCCATCTTTATTCAGCTAAGGTAGCGGCGATCCGGTGGAGTTCGAGTTGAGTATCGTTTAGACAAAACCTGTGTCCACCTCTTCGGGTGAAGATCATTGTGCTCTGCGCCTCTGTGGTGAATCCCCCTCCCCCGTATACATACTGTATCTATACTGTTGCTCGAAAACGAGAGGCAACTGTCGAGGATTGGAGGACGTAATGCGCTTCATTGAGCGCTCGATTCATGCTGCAACTGCAATTCGGAGCATCACGAGCGCATTTGCAATCTACCGGCCTCACCCTATAATCAGTGCATTGCTCGCCGAGACAGAGACAATGGATGTCCCGGGAACCGCATCTGGCCGCATCGGTGCTGGACACAATCGGCAATACGCCTCTGGTGGAATTGTCGCGCATCACGGAATCGCTCGACGGCACTGTCTTCGCCAAGCTCGAGTATCTCAACCCCGGTTATTCCAAGAAGGACCGCATCGCCCGGCAAATGATTGAAGATGCGGAGGCGGAGGGCGAGCTCCGCCCCGGCGATACCGTCGTCGAACTGACCAGCGGCAATACCGGCGCCGGCCTGGCCATCGTTTGCGCCGCCAAGGGCTATCGCTTTGTGGCGGTGATGTCCCGCGGCAACTCCCCCGAACGCGCCCGCATGATGGCCGCGCTGGGGGCGGAAGTCGTCTTGGTCGATCAATGCCCGGCTTCGCAGCCGGGGCAAGTCTCCGGCGCCGACCTGGCCCGCGTCGAAGAAAAGGCGCGCGAAATCGTCGTCGAGCGCGGCGCTTATCGCGCCGATCAATTCGAACTCGAAGGCAACCGCCGCGCGCACTATCTGCACACCGCGCCCGAAATCTGGCGGGCTTCCGGCGGCATCGACGCCTTCTGCGATTTTATCGGCAGCGGCGGATCCTTCGCCGGCTGCGCCGGCTACTTTAAGGGGCGCGATCCCGCCGTTCAATGTTATATTGTGGAACCGGAAGGCGCGGCGGCCTATGCGGGGGAGCCGGTCACGAGACCTAATCACAAGATACAGGGCGGCGGCTACGCCATGGCCGAGCTTCCCTTGATCGATCGCGATCTGGTCGATGGCTACCTGCGCGTCAGGGACGAGGAAGCCGCGCTCATGTCCCGTCGTCTCGCGCGTGAAGAAGGCCTGTTCGCCGGTTATTCATCCGGCGCCAACCTGGCGGCGGCGCTGCAACTGCTGCGCGTAGCCCACCGGGGTCAGCGCGTCGCCATTTTGCTCCCCGATTCCGGCTTGAAATATTTGAGCACAGATCTTTGGGATTGAAATCATGAACACAAATGAATCGCGCGACGATATTGTCCGCTGGATCCGCGCCAACCACGGGTCCCTCTCCCCCAGCCAGCAGAAGGTGGCTGAATTCCTGCTGAAAGGCGGCATCAACGTCATTCACTTGACTATCACCGAGATCGCCAGCGCCGTTGGGGTCAATTCGTCGACAGTCGTGCGGACAGCGCAAGCGCTCGGTTTCGACGGCTTCCCGGAATTGCAGTCGGTCTTGCGCAGCCAGTTTCTCAACCAGGCCAAGATCGCGCAACGCATGCAAATCGGATCGCAAAAGCTGATCGACGATCTCTCTTCCGGCCAGCCCGAGAATCAACATCTGCTCAATACAGTACTGCGCGACGAGGTCCAGACCTTGCTTGATCTGCCGCAGCACGTGCCCACCCATATTTTCGACCGCGCCGTCGAGTTGGTTGACAGCGCCAAACACGTTTACACTATTGGCTTGGGCGCTTCATTTCCGCTCGCGCTCAATTTCGGCATCGTATTGCGCTACATCCGTCCGTATACCACCGTGCTCACGCCGGGCATCGATCCAATCGCCGCGCAATTGACGCCGCTCAAGGAAGGCGATCTGATCTTTTCGCTTTGCTTCGCGCGTTACACGCGCGAGACCTTGACCGTCATGGAAGTTGGCAGGCAACGCGGCGCCTCCGTGGTCACCGTCACCGACAGCCATGTCTCGCCGGCCGCCAAACGCGCCGATCTGGCGCTGATTGTGCCCTTCCGCCTGCGTCTCTATAGCAATACCGTCGCGCTCTTCGCCTTGCTCGACGCCATCCTGGGCGCTTTGTCACTGCGCTATCCGGAGAAGACGCGCGCCCGCCTCGACAGCCTCGAAGACCTCTACAAGCAGTTTAATCTTTTGACCACGGACGATGATTGAAGATGACTGAAGCTCATGCGCGCACGTTGGGATCAAGCGCGTCGCGCAAGGCATCGCCGATGATGTTCAAGATCAGCACAACCAGAGTGATGGTGATGCCGGGGAAAACGGCGATCCACCACTGCGTCCGCATATAATTGCGCCCGTCGGCCAGCATCGCGCCCCATTCCGGCGTCGGCGGGCTCACGCCCAGACCCAGAAAGCTCAAACTGGCGCCCGTGACGATGGCGCCCGATACGCCCAAGGTCGTCAGCACGATCAAGGGTCCCAGCACCCCGGGCAGTACGTGGAAGAACATGATGCGGGGCGCGCCCGCCCCCATGCTGCGCGCCGCCATCACATATTCCATCTCGCGGATGGACAAGGTGACGCCTCGGATGAGACGGGCATAAGTCGGCAGGGAAAAGAAGGCGATAGCGAGTATCACGTTCGTCATGTTAGAGCCCAAAAGGCTCACCAGCCAAATCGCCAAGATCAACCCCGGGAACGCCAGGATCAAGTCCATCACGCGCATGATGAAGTCATCGACCAAGCCGCCGACGAAACCGCCGACCAGTCCCAGCGGCACGCTGACCAGGGTGGTCAGCGCGATCGACAGGAAGCCGACCTGCAAGGACACGCGCCCGCCATACAAGACGCGGCTCATGATATCGCGGCCCAACTTGTCGGTGCCAAAGGGATGCGCCAGCGAAGGTCCCAGATTGCGCTCCGGCGTATTGCGCTTAATGGGATCGTAAGGCGTGACAATATCCGCGAAAAGGACCGCCAGCACAATCAGCGCCAAGCAAATGAGACCGGCCACCGCCACGCGATTTCTGACAAACTTCAGAATGGCTAGTTCATATAAGCCGGTTGGATATTCGGCGCCTTGCAACTGGCTCATGGACGACGCCTATTCATAGCGGATGCGCGGATCGACAAAGGCATAGATGATATCCACCAGCAGATTCACAAAAACAAAGGACGCTGCCACCAAGATCACCGCGCCCTGAATCATCGGATAATCCCGATTGGAAATGGCGTCAATCGCCAGACTTCCGACACCGGGCAGATGGAAAATGCTTTCCGTGATCACCGCGCCGCCCAGCAAGCCGCCGACCGAAAGGCCGACCACCGTGATCACCGGTATCAACGTATTCTGCAGCGCATGGCGGATCAGCACGCGGCGCTGCGCCAGACCCTTGGCGCGCGCCGTGCGCACGTAATCGGTGCTCAATACCTCGATCATGCTCGAGCGCGTCAAGCGCGCGATCAAGGCGCTTTGACCCACGCCCAGCGTCGCCACCGGCAGAACGAAGTGCTTCCAGGTGCCGACGCCTTGTACCGGCAAAATGCGCAGACCAACCGAGAAAATAAGGATCAACATCAAGCCCAACCAAAAGGTCGGGATAGAGTAGAACAGCACCGCCACGACAATGCCGAAGTTGTCAATCCAGGTACGCTGGTACACTGCCGTCACCACGCCGATGACCAATCCCAAACTTGTGCCAATGCCAACGCAGAGAAAGGTCAAGGTGGCTGTGAAGGGAAATGCCTTGACGATCACACCCACGACCGGCTCGCGAAACTTGACCGAGCGTCCCAGATCGCCTTGAACGAAGTTGCGTAGAAAGATCAGATATTGCTCGAACACCGGGCGATCCAGGCCCAGGTTATGGCGGATCTGCTCGATCAATTCCGGTGTGGCGCGGGGACCCGCCATCACCTTGGCCGGGTCGCCCGGCAAGGCCACCCGCAGCATGACAAAGACGACCGTGGTCACACCCAGGATCAGAGGAAAGGCGATCAGAATACGGCGCAGGATATACTTGCTCAAATGCTGCGATTTCTCCAATCTGGGTAGACAGGAAGGCGATCCGACGGATCGCCTTTACATGACTCCTGGCCTGCGCCTTCTCATCCCTGGTTTTGGAAATGGCTCCGAAAGCGCATCTAGCTCCTGGCAATACGCAACTCGAAAAGTCGCATTTTTGCCAACACGAGACGATACACAGGCGTCGGCAAAGTCTCCCCCCATTGCAATGGGGGGAGATTTAGAGGGGGGTGAAATCCACCAACTCTGGAATACGGTTTGCTACTCCGTCTCGAAGTAAGCATTCCAGTACAGAAAGCTCAAGTCCGGATGGATGCGCCAGTTTTCCAGTTCGGCGCGCACGCCGGTCAAGGCCGGCGGTACCGCCAAATAGACCCAGGGCGAAGCCTCTATGATGTATTCGCTGACCGCTGTCACCGCTTCGTAACGTAGATCCGGATCCAATTGCGTGTCAGCCGCGCTCAACAGCCCGGTGAGCTCGTCCGTGGAGAACCAGGCGCGGTTGCTGCCGCCCTTGCGTTCCGGATCGAAGAAGTAAGTCAGGATGCTGGGATCGCTGTAGCCATAAAGCAATAGGAACAGGTCGTGTGTGCCGGTCGTGGTCAGGTCGATCAAAGCCGAGAATTCCAGCAACTGGATCTCCAGCGGGATACCGATATCGCGCCACTGCGCTTCCAGCACTTCCGCCTGACGGCGCCATTCGTCCGGCGAGGCCGTGGCTAGCGGAACCGACCAAGCAGCCCCGTCGGGGTCTTCGCGCAAGCCATCGCCATCGACATCAACATAGCCCAGCGAATCGAGCAGCTCGCTCGCCTTGTCCGGGTCAAAGCTGGGGGCGGTCGCGTCCAACTCGGGGTTGTGGCCCCAGATAGTCGGCGGCAGCGGCTGATAAAGCGGCTGCGCCAAATCTTCCCAGGCCAGTGTGACGAATTCTTCACGGTTGGTGGCATAAGCGAAGGCGCGCCGCAGATCCGGGTTAGTCCAAGGATCCTTAGAGGTATTGAAGCCGACATAACGAATCTGGTTCAACTGCGCGATGTGAACATCGATATCAGGATTGGCTTGCGCATCCGCCAGGTTCTGCGTCGGGATGCCCGCCAGCGACACTTCGCCGGTCTCCAGCGCTGCCAAAACGGTCTGCTCTTCGCCGATGAACAAGATCTGCAATTCGTCCAGGAAGACCGGGCCCGGGTGATCGTACAATTCTTCCGGCGCCCAGGTGAAATCGGGATTGCGCTCGAAGAGCACATAGTTGTCCGTGACCAATTCCTTGAAGACGAAAGGTCCGCCACCGACCGGGCTGGTGCCGAAGTCGTCGGGTCCCAGGGCTTCATAGGCCGTTGGCGAAACGATTTCCAAGCCCGACAGCACGAAGAAGAGCGGCGCATAGGGCGAGGACAAGTGCATGGTAAAGCTGTAGTCGCCGTTAATTTCGACCTCCTCCAACAAGCCGATCAAATCGCGACCCTGCGAGGCGCCAGTGTCCGGATTGGCATATCGATCCAGATTCCATTTGATCGCTTCCGCGTCAATCGGACTGCCATCGGTAAATGTAGCGAAGTCGATCAGGTTGATGGTCAAAGCCTTGGAATCTTCCGATACTTCCCAGGTATCCGCCAGGAAACCGATATAACTCATGTCCTCGGCGCGCGCGAACAAGGTGGGATAAATGGCGTAATGCGGCCAGCTATGCCAGGACGATACAAATGGATCAAGCGAGGTATTGGAATTGGCATCGGCCACGACCAAGCGCCCACCCTTGCCTTCCATCATGTCTTGCGCCATAACAGCCCCGCCCAGCGCCATGAGCGCGACCAGCAGCAGAGCAAAAATAGCGAATCTTGACTTAAACACGTTTACTTCCTCCTAAAATGGACAATGCGATCAAAAGCAGCTTGCGCTTCAGGTCTACCGATAAGGCTCCCTTCTCTGAATAAGCGATTTGCTCATAGTTCTCAGCCAGAATATCCCGCGCGGACCGCGAGCGGCTTCATCCAGTCAGTCTTGCGATTGAAACAGATCGTAGACAGCGCGGCCAATCTTGCCCATCGCGCTCTCGACTTCGAAAACACGTTGATGATGCGCCGCCGGCTTGTCCCAGTAAGGCCTCTCATCCCACTCGGTGAAAATCGTCAAAATCACATGATCCCTATCGCCAATCATGATGATGCCGCTGTCATTGCGGATGCCGCCGATGGTGCCCGTTTTATGCGCGACTTTGACGCCGGGCGGCAAGAAGCGCGACAAGCGCACATTGAATTGCTGCTTGAGCAGGATATCGATCGCCATCTCTCTCACATCGGCGTCGAAGAGTTCCCCGCTATGGATCTTGTGCAGCAGCTCGTTCATGGCATTGGCTGTGCAGACGTTATTCTCCGGTCCTTTGCTGAATGCCAGGCCATCGCGCAAAATATCATGCTTCGCACTCCAGGCGATCAACTCCTCCAGCGGCAAATCCAGGACCTCGTCGGGGAACAAATAGCGCAGCAATTCCTTGCAATTGTGCTTGAAGTAAATTTCGCTCAGCCCGATCTCATGCATATAGCCTTCGATAACCGCCGCCCCGCCGAGGGCCTCCACCATCATGTCGGTCGCGGTATTGTCGCTGATGATGATCATCAAAGTCAGCAAGTCGCGCACGGTCGGCTGCAAACCGCTCTCGAAATAAGGCAAGATGCCACTGCCCAGGCTCTTGTCCTCGTCACTGAGGGGAAGGCGCGTATCGAGGCTTATCTCGCCCCCGGCGAGCTGTCGGCAGGCGGTCGCCAATATGGGAATTTTGAAGGTGCTCGCCATCGGGAAGGGCTCGTCGCCATTAACGTCGACTTGCTGGCCCGATTCAATATGCCAGACCGCCACGCCGATGTGAATGTCATCCGCCTCTGCAATGCCCGCGATTGTCTCGGCCAGGCTCATGGTCAGGCTCCTCCCGCGTAAGGATAGTTGTCGCGCCAGGCTTGCTTCGCGACTTCAAGGCGGTCCCGCTGCACATGGACACCGATGCCCGCGCCATCCGCCACGGCCAGCGTGCTTTCCTCGCCCAGCACAAATGGCGGTTCCGTCAGATCAGGATCAAAATAACGGTCGGTCGCCGAGATATCCGACGGCAAGTTGACCGCGGGCAATGCCGCAAAGGATAAGTTGGCCGCGCGACCAATGCCGCATTCCAACATGCCGCCAATCCAAAGCGGCAGATCATTCTCGGCGCAGATGCGATAAATTTCCAGGCATTCGCTGAAGCCACCCACGCGCGCCGGCTTCAAGTTCAGGATGCCTATCGCGCCCACTTGCAGCGCCACAAGCAAGTCACTCGCCGACTTGACGCTCTCGTCCAGGCAAATCCGCGTAGCCATGCGCGACTGCAAAACGCCGTGCTGATAGATGTCATCGTGGGACAGCGGCTGCTCTATCATCAGCAAGTTGAACTGATCCAAAGTTGCCAAATGCTCGGCGTCGCCGATACTATAGTCGCTGTTGGCATCCAGCATCAGCAGAATATCGGGAAATCGCGCCCGCACCGCTCGCGCTATCTCGATATCCCAGCCGCGCTTGATCTTCAGCTTGATGCGACAATAACCCTGATCCAGGCGCGCGGATACCGCCGCCAGGGTCGCATCCAGCGATTCCTGAATGCCGATGCTGACGCCCACCGTCGCTCGCCCCTCCGTTTCGTGACCGTCGGGCGCGTAATGAGCGAAACAATCGGTGAGCCGCAGATCGTTTCGCTTGGCAAAGGCGTCCCAAACCGCCGCTTCCAGCCCGGCCCGCGCGTGATGATTGCCGCGGAAGCGTCGAATCAGCGCCGGAAAATCGGTCGGGTGATCCAGCGTCTCGCCGATCACCGCCGGGGCCAAGAACTGTGACAAGATGTGCGTCGCCGTCTCGGCGGTCTCCTGTCCATAGCCGGGCCACAACTCAATCGAGCATTCGCCCCAGCCTGTCACGCCAGTCTCCGTGGTCAATTCCACCAGCACCGCTACCTTGTGCGTTTCCGCGCCGAAGCTCGTCTCAAATGGCGCAAGATAAGGCAAAAATACCGTGTGCAACTGAACGGATTTTATCGTTATCGGCTTCAAATCATCGTCCTTTTCGCCTCGGCTGTGCTTCGGAAAGATGAAGACATGGCGCTCATCGGCGACAGCGGCGCATGAGCAAAGTCCATCAATTATAGCAAGCTGACTTGCCCTTGTAAAACTTAACGCAGAATAATTTGCGCATCGCCGGGCGAAAGTCTATATTTGACAGCATCCAAGCGAATGGAGGGTCCCTAATGAGAGTTTTCGCGGGCGGAATCGAAACCGAGACCAACACCTTTTCTCCTATGCCGACCGGCCTGGCTGACTTCGAGGTCATCCGCGCCGCCGACTTGGACGAAACCATGGATCTCGGCGGCTTTGGCGGGCCCTTCAATATCTTCCGCCGTCGCTGCCAGGAACGCGGTTGGGACTACATATTCAGTCTCTACGCCTTTGCCCAACCGGCCGGCACAACCGTGCGCTGGGTCTACGAAAGCCTGCGCGATGAGCTGCTAAGCGCGCTGGAAGCGGCCATGCCGGTCGATATCGTCTTGCTCCCGCTACATGGCGCGATGGTCGCGGAAGGTTACGATGACTGCGAAACCGATATTGTCACCCGCGTCCGGGGGATCGTCGGTCCCGATGCCAAGATCGGCGTCGAACTCGACCTGCACTGCGATCTCACGCAAACGCTGATCGACATGACGGACGCTGTCGTCATCTTCAAGGAGTACCCGCATGTCGACATCAACGATCGCGCCGAGGAACTCTTCAGCATCATCGCCGATGCCGCCGAGGGCAAGACCCAACCGACCATGGCCATCTTCGATCCCAAGATGATCGGCCTCTACCTGACGCCCTTCGAGCCCATGCGCGCTTTCGTCGACGCCATGATCGCGCGCGAAAAGGAACCGGCTGTGCTCTCGCTTTCGCTGGCGCACTGTTTCCCCTGGGGCGATGTGCCCACCTGCGGAACGCAAATGCTGGCGATCACCGATGACGATCCCAATCTGGCGGCTCGACTGGCGGGTGAATTCGGCGAAAAACTCTTCGCCATGCGTCACGAGCTTGATCCAAATTCGCTGCCGCTGGATCAAGCGCTCGACAAGGCTCTGGCGCGCGAATCGGGCTTGGTTGTCATCGCCGACCAATCGGACAATGCCGGCGGCGGCGCGCCCAGCGATTCCACCTTCGCGCTGCGGGCGCTGCTCGAGCGCGGCGCGACCGACGCCGCCCTGGGCATGATCTGGGATCCAGTCGCCGTCCAGGTGGCCATGTCCGCCGGCGCGGGCGCGACCCTGGATCTGCGACTCGGCGGCAAGATGGGTCCCATGTCGGGCGATCCACTCGACCTGCGCGTGACCGTCAGCGGCATCATCCCCGATATGAAACAGCAGTGGACGCAGACCGAAGGTCCGGTTGCCATTGACTGCGGAGATTCCGTCGCCCTTCGCTGCCAGGGCATTGACATCATCGTCAATAGCCAGCGCGGACAAGTCTTCAGTCCCACGGTCTTCTCGAACTTCGGCATTGATCCTCAATCGAAGCGGCTGCTGGTGGTCAAATCGACCCAGCATTTCTACGCCGGCTTCTCCCCCATCGCCGACGAGATCATCTATATGGCGGGTCCCGGCGCCATTCCGCCGCTCTTCAGGGAAATCCCTTATCAGCGCGCCGACCTCAACAAATACCCCTGGGTGGACGATCCCTTCGCCTGAGTTGTAATCACACCGATCCCAAAACCTCAACAGAAAAATCACGCATCTGTGTAACTGCTTTTCCAGCCGCAATAGCTGGCATGCCGCAGGCTCGCAGCCGGAAAACACTCCCGGTGCATAATCTCGCCCCTGTGCTGGGATCTTCCGGATGGGTGATCCAGATTGCGCTTCCTTTTGAATGGAAACGCTCAGAAGTCCACTAAGTATTAGTAATATGTATAAATATCATACGAATTTCGTTCGTATCCGAATAACGCGACTATTTAGTCGCATTTCACCCGAACATACATGCTAACTTGCTTGCATGTCAGAAAATCAAAGGAGAAGATCAAGCAACGATTGCTACTGACCGATCTCAGAGTGCGCAGTAAAACCGTTCTGTTATGTTAACTGGCTTGTGACAGAGCATGTCGGCATGACAGAGTCGCCAACCTGCTCCTGGCAGGACCATTCGAGACTACACGATCAATTGAACATATCCAAAAAAGGAGAAACACAATGGCTTGGACAACACCCAAAACCGACTGGAATACCGGGGAACTGGTTACAGCCGATCATATCAACGCCATCGGCGAGAACTTCGCGGCGCTGAAACAACTTTCAACGGTCGTATCCTACACAACGAAGGCGGATATTGTTGTAGACACCGATCAAGAACTGTTCGAGGACGTGGATAGCAACAACCTGAATCTAACGCTTGTCACCACAGGTGGAGATGTGCTCGTTCACTTTCACGGCGTGTTCACATCGGATAACGACTCGTTCGCGGACAACTGTCTTGACATTCTTCTAGACGGAAATCGGCAAGGCGGTGAGGATGGTCTGATACGATTTGGAGTATACAACCGTCGCCGAGCGCAAAGCTTTACTCGCTTGCTCCAGAATCTGAGCGCTGGCTCCCATACCTTCAAGCTCCAGTGGCGAAATTGGTTCCGAGTAAGACTCTTCGCCGGCGCCCAATTCTGGGTGCGCGAGATCTAGCCCGCTCGCTACCGGCGACATGATCAACGAGCCCTCGCTTTAGGGCTCCTACTCCACGGAAAATCAGTTGCGCCGACTGCATCGTCATTTGCACGACCTCAAGAAACAACCAGTTCAACTATTTGTAACAAGTACGAATCTCATAAAGCTTTGATTCGAATCTCGAAAACGCGACTAAAAGGTCGCGTTTTTAGAACACCTGTGCTAATATCCCGTCGCCTCAGCAAATGAAAGGAGAAGATCAAGGGAAGATTCCTGACGGCGGATTTCAGAGTACGCAGTTAAGCCCTTCCGTCGCGCCAAGCGCCTGTGAAAGGACAAGTTCGCGCGACAGTTTCGCCAACCTGCCCCTGGCAGGACAATTCGAGTAAAGGCAAGAACGTGACCGAATTCGAAAAAGGAGAACCTACAATGGCTTGGACAACACCAAAAACCGACTGGAATACCGGGGAATTGGTTACAGCCGCCGATATCAACGCCATCGGCGAGAACCTGGCGGTGCTGAGACATCCTTCGACAGCAGTCGCAGCCTATACGACTGCGGAAGACATTAACAATCCCACAAACAATGTATTCACGGATGTGGACAGCATCAATCTAAGTCTGACGATTACCACCAATGGTGGGGATGTGCTGGTTCATTTCGATGGTGTCGTACAACGTGGAGATGGCCATAACAACACAGAAAACAGTTTTGACGTCGCTGTCGATGGGAATCGCCAAGGCAGTGAAGATGGGCTTACACGCACTCATGTTCAGATCCCTCGCTTGAATCAAAGTTTTACCCGTCTGATCCAAAATCTGAGCGCTGGACCCCATACCTTTTCGCTCCAGTGGAAAAATGGGAGAAGCGTGAGACTATTTGCCGGCGCACAATTCTGGGTGCGCGAGATCTAGCCTTCCCGTCCGCACGCGCTAACCCAAAGCGCAAACTGAGCGGGACGCCGGCGAGCGCGCGCCAAGCGCCTCCCGGTGCCCGGCCGCGGCCAGCGACATGATCAACGAGCCCTCGCTTGAGGGCTCCTACTCCACGGAAAATCAGTTGCGCCGACTGCGCTGTCAAGTGTTGATTCGAATCTCGAAAATGCGACTAAAGCGCCGCGTTTTCAGAACAAATGTGCTAATATTCCGTCATTACCGCAAATGAAAGGAGAAAATCAAGCGAAGATTCCTGATCATATATCAACGTACGCAGTGAAGTCCTTCCGTCGTGTCAACCTGCTTGCCTCAGAACAAGTTCGCGCGGGAGTTTCGCCCACCTGCCCCTGGCAGGACCATTCGCGATCACATGATAAATTCAACAAATTCAAAAAAGGAGAAACACAATGACTTGGACAGCGCCAAAAACCGACTGGACAACCGGAGAACTGATTGCCGCTGACGATATGAACGCTATCGGAGAAAACCTGGCGGCGCTGAATAACCAAAAGGCGACAGCGATCTACACAACGACAGAGAGTATTTTTGCAACATCCAGCAGCCGTTCATTTGTGGATGTTGACAGCGCAAATCTGAGTTTGACGATCACCACAACAGGTGGTGATGTGATGGTTCACCTCCTCGCTACAGGGCATCGTCACGACAACAGTGATCGAGTGCATATGTTGTTTGACATTGATGTCGATGGAAATCGACAAGGGGGCGACAACGGTCTTGCACGAATGTCGCTTGACCAGGCCTACTCACAGAACCTGAGCTTCACCTACATAGTTCAGGATTTGGACCCCGGTTCTCATACCTTTAAACTCCAGTGGAAGGGAGGCGGGATGGGAAGAATGCAAGCGGGCGCCCAATTCTGGGTGCGCGAGATCTAGCTTGCCCGTCCGCACGCAAGGAGCCCTCGCACAAGGGCTCCGATGAACAATCTCTGTGCCGTCAGTAAAACCAGGCAAGTCATGCAAATTTCGCATCAACGTCGAGCCGTAGGGGCGAGCCTTGGCTCGCCCACCGTTCCGGCTAGGTTTTGCGGGCGACCCGCCGGGTCCGCCCTACCGCCGACTATTGTTTTGGAGTTGCATGACTTTGTTGGTGCTGCTTCTGTGTCCTCGGTGGTGAAATAGCCTGTCATTTCTCCGGTACGAGAGTCGCGTTATTGAAATGCGCCACAGATCGCGGATGTCCGCGGCTGATCACTCGATTCCCGTGATCACAGCGCATCCAAAGCGCCCAGCCCCAGCCCGCGAATCGTCTCGTTAAAGGCCGCGACCTTCTCGCCCAGATCCGTATTCACCCGCTCGATATGACCATCCAGTTGCGCCGAAAGCTGCTCAAAGACCTCAACCGCTTGCCGCGGCGGCGCATAATCGGCGCTATCCACCGATTCAAACAGCGCGTTGAACTTCTCGTGCAAGCCGCTGGGATACAACTGCGACTCGCTGATGCCAGTATTGATCAACAGCGGCAACAGCGCGTCCACGTCCGCAAGGATCGCCGCGGCCGCCGCGGAAACAGCCCCGTCATCGCAGCGCGCCCTCCAACTCTCCACCTGCCCCTTGAGCGCCACCAGCTTGTTGAGCAATTGATTGTTCTGCGACAGCCGATCGCGGATCCTCAGCAGCAGGTCCTTCTGCGCCGCAAAGGCTTCCGCCGTCGTCTCCAGCCGCGGATCGGCGTGTACTTCGAAGTTCTGCCGGCAACGCTCCGCGCCGACGACAAGTTCCGCGACATATTCGCCCGGCACGACCAAGGGACCGTCAGGCCGCTCCCAGGAAGCCAGCGACTCATCGACATCAACCGCGCCCGGATAGCGCAGGTTCCAGTGAAAACGATTCAGCCCGGCCTCCCCCGGAAAGCCATCCGCCTCGGAAGCGCTGCTGTAAGACCGGATCAAAGCGCCATCCAGGTCGCGGATATGCAACTCGACGGGCGCATCGCCTGCCCCCGCCAAATAGTAACAGAAGACCACGCCCGGGCGCGGATTCTGCCCCGCGTTCAGGAACTGCGGCAAGTCCGAATCGTCGCGATATTCCAGCGCCGCGACGCTTGTGCCGATGCGCCCGAAATTCAGCTTGTTGCTATCCTGCGCCCCATACCAACTGCCGAAACGGCCGTAATCGCGCATGCGCGTTTTTGGCGCCGGCGCGAACAAATGCGCGCCCGCCGCAGGCAAATCAGCCGCCGCCTGATGCAAAGGCGCCAGATCATCGAGTATCCAAAACGAGCGGCCATGCGTCGCCACCACCAAGTCCTGATCCTTGATCACCAGATCGTGTATCGGACAAACCGGCAAATTGCCAATCATACGCTGCCAGTTTTCGCCGTCATCAAAGGATATATACAAACCCGTCTCCGTCCCTGCGTAAAGCAAACCGCGCCGATTGGGATCCTCGCGAATGACCCGCGTGAATTCGTCATCCGGGATGCCATTCGTGATCGGCCTCCAGGTCTTGCCATAATCAGTCGTCTTGTACAAATAAGGGCGCGTATCGTCCAGTTTGTAGCGCGTGGCAGCCAGATACGCGGCGCCCGCTTCGTGTGGCGAGGCCTCAATGATGCTGATCAGCGCCCATTCCGGCAGATCCGGCGGACTGATCTCTTCCCATTCGCGCCCGCCATCGTCCGATATATGTACCAAACCATCATCCGTGCCCGCCCAAAGCACGCCGGCTTCGTGGTGCGATTCCGCCAATGCGAAAATGGTGCAATAGACTTCGGCGCCGGTATTATCCCGCGTGATCGGACCGCCGGAGGCCCGCAGCTTGTCGGGATCGTCGCGCGTCAGATCGGGACTGAGCGTTTCGAAGCTTGCCCCCAAATCCGTCGACAGATGCAGGCGATTGCTCGCGACATAAAGCAGGTCGGGATTGTGCCGCGAAAACATGATGGGAAAGGTCCACTGAAAACGATATTTCAAACCTTCGCTGCCCACGCCCCAGCCATACAACTCGGGCCAAACGGTGATATCCCAAACCTGACCGCTGCGATGATTGTAAAGCGACATGATGTCGTTGTAAGCGCGTTGGCCCTGCGGTCCCGAGGCGACAACATACGCTGGATCATCCGGTTTGATGGCGATATAGCCGCTCTCGCCGCCGCCCGGCGCGTACCAGTCCCGTTCGTGGATGGCGCCGTCAATCGTCGCGCTCGGTACGGTAATGGCGCTGTTGTCCTGCTGCGATCCGTAGACTCGATAAGGAAACTGATCGTCCGTACAGACGTGATATAACTGTGCCGTCGGCTGGTTATAGATGGAGGACCAACTCATACCGCCGTTGAAGGAAACGCAAGCGCCGCCATCGTTGCCGTCAATCATGCGCCGATTATTACCTGGGTCGATCCACAGCGCGTGATCGTCGCCGTGTGGAATCGGAATCGCCTCAAACGAAGCGCCCCCGTCGATCGATTTCCAGAAGCTGTAATTCTGTACATAGACCGTGTCCGGATCTTGCGTATCGGCCGTGATATGCATGTAATACCAGGGTCGGGTCCGCAACAGCGACTGTTCGCTGAGGCGAATCCAGGTCTCACCATAATCATCCGAGCGAAAGACAGCGCCATCATTCGCTTCGATCACCGCCCAAACGCGCCCGGCTTGCGCCGGTGATATGGCCACGCCGATCTTGCCCAAAACGCCCTGCGGCAAACCGGGCCTGCGCGAGACCTCTTCCCAATTGTCGCCGCCATCCATGCTGCGCCACAATCCGCACTCCGGACCGCCGCTCTCCAGACGATGCGGGTAGCGCTGCGCCTGCCAAATCGCCGCGAACAGAATCCGCGGATTATTGACGTCCATCGACACATCGTGCGAGCCGGCGGTATCGCTCTTGTAAAGCACCTTTTCCCAGTTCTCTCCGCCATCCCGCGAGCGAAACACGCCGCGTTCGTTATTCGGTCCAAAGGCATGGCCCAGCGCCGCGGCGTAGACGATATCGGGATCGCGCGGATGAACCTGAATCTTGCCGATATGCCGCGTGTCGCTCAAACCCATGTGCCGCCAACTCAAGCCGGCGTCAACCGACTTGTAAATGCCATCCCCGTGCGACACATTGCCGCGGATCGATGTCTCCCCGGTACCGGCGTAGATGACGTTGGGATCCGCTGTCGACACCGTCAGGGCGCCGATCGCGGCCGTATTGAAATAACCATCCGAGACATTGCGCCAATACTGCCCTCCGTCGGTCGTCTTCCAAACACCGCCGGCGCATGCCCCGAAATAAAATGTCATGGGATCCGACACATCGCCCGCGACCGCCACCACGCGTCCGCCGCGATGCGGTCCAATGCAGCGAAATTCAAGATTATCAAGCAATTGCTGTCGTACGCTCTGTATAGGGTCTTGACTTGCTCCATCCATTTACACACCTTCCATTCCGCAAAAATCCCGGTCTTTATCCCGGTTATTAGGACAGCCCATGTTGCAACAAATGATTGT
Source organism: Chloroflexota bacterium (assembly GCA_011525385.1). Lineage (GTDB taxonomy): Bacteria > Chloroflexota > Anaerolineae > Aggregatilineales > Phototrophicaceae > UBA6055. The sequence goes on from WTGF01000080.1 coordinate 28,584, forward strand.
ACCTGACCCGAATCTGTCTAGGTTTGTATTTCTCAGTAATTCCAAGAAAATAATGCAATAAAATGCAAGGTGACTGTAGGGGCGAGCCTTGGCTCGCCCACCGCTCCGGCTAGGTTTTGCGGGCGACCCGCCGGGTCGCCCCTACCGCCGATTGTTATTTTCGAGTTGCATGACTTTGTTTGTCCTACTTCTGTGCCCTCTGTTGTGAAGTACCTGTAATGTGTTCGGCAGCCAAGGAAACAGTCGGATTTGTCCCTTCCCTACTCCACGCCCATGTCGAAAACGCGATTGAGAAAGGCGAAGATATCCACCTGCTCTTCGATCAACTTCGAAGTCGCTTTTCCCAAGGCATGTCCGGCTCTGGTCAGGACGCGCAACAGAATAACGTTGTCACTCTCATTGGCGGCTTGCAGGGCGGCGGCGAGCTTCTTGGAGTGCATCGGCACCACCCGATCGTCGTGATCCGCCGTCAGGATCAGGATCGGCGGATATTCCTGCCCGGCACTGATATTGTGCAGCGGACCGTACGCTACAAGAAAATCGAAATGCTCCTTGCTGCTTTCGGCATCGCCATACTCGGTGGTCCAATAGCGTCCCGAGGTAAAGTATTTGAAGCGAAGCATGTCGATAGTCGGCACATGACACAAAATCGCGCCGTATAAGTCCGGGCGCTGCGTCATGCAGACCGCCACCAGCAAGCCGCCATTGCTCCTGCCCTCAATCGCCAGCTTCCGGTTCGAGGTATATTTGTTCTCGATCAGCCATTCCGCCGCCGCGTGAATGTCATCGTAGGTCTTCTGCCGGCCAGCGAACATACCGGCGCGATGCCAGGCTTCGCCGTATTCACCCCCGCCACGGATATTGGCAACGACGAATATCCCCCCGTTTTCCAACCAGACCGGCAACCATTCGCGGTATCTCGGCGTTTGACTGAAGCTGTAACCGCCGTAGGCATACATGATGGCCGGATTGTCGCCATTCAGGTCCAGTCCCTTCTTGCAGGTGATGAAGATTGGAACCTTCGTGCCATCTGCAGATGGACAAAATGCCTGTCTCGTTTCGTATCGGTCGGGATCAAACGAGGGCGCCGTCGCTTCGAAAACCGGCTGCGTTTCGCCAGTCGCGAAGTCATATTGCAGTATTTGTGTCGGTTGCAAAAACGAGGTCCAGGCGATGAACATCTTATCATCTTTGGCCCCCCCAAAGGCGCCGGCATGCTCCCGCTCGGCCACGGCTCCCATCCCGGGCGGCAGCAGCTCGCGGTCAAGTGAGCCGTCTTTATTGTAGATCTTGATCACATGTCGGCAGAGGCGCATTGCAGTTACCACAAACTGCTGATTGACGATCGCGACGCCGGCGATGGCTTCTTCACTTTCCGGCACCACATCCACCCAGTTTTCGCTCGCCGGATTATTGATATCCACCGCGACTACGCGCCAGTTCAGCGCGCCGTTGCTTGTCAGGATGTAAAAGATATCGCCATCGTTGCCGACAAAACGGTATTCGTCGTCCAATTCATCAAAGAGTCGGACGAAGTCGCCTTCATCGTCGATCGGCCTGTAATACAGGCGATTGGCAATCCGCGATTCCCAAGTGATATCGAGAATCAGAAATCGATCATCCGAGCTGACCGAGGCGCTTAACTGAATGCCCTTGCGCCCCGGATCATCGTAGATCAGTTTGTCCTCAGCTTGTTGCGTCCCAAGTTTGTGGTAGTACACCTGATAAGACACTTCTGGATTGGCGGGGCCTTCGTCTGGCGCGCCGTCCGTATATCGGCTGTAATAAAAGCCGGAGCCATCCTTACGCCAAGCCACCGACGAGAATTTCAACTCTTCCAAATCGTCATCCAGATCCGCGCCGCTTTCCACATCCCGCAAGCGAAACTTGACCCAGTCCAGACCACCGTCCGAAACGGCGTACATCACCAGCCGTCCGTCGCCCGTCGGCTGCCAGTCAAAGATCGCCACCGTGCCGTCGTCGCTAAGAGTGTTCGGGTCAACCAGCACCCGCTCGGGAGCGTCTCCCTCTTGCACATAGAGGACGGGCTGTTGCTGCAAGCCATCGTTCCGCATGTAGAAGAGCTTGTCGCCGCGCTTGCGCGGAATCTCGAATTTGGGGTAATCCCATACCTCGCGCAGTCGCCGCTTAAAGGTGTCACGCCCTTCCAGGCCGGTTAACACTTCCATCGCCAGGTCGTGCTGCTTCCCCGTCCACTCCAGCACTTCCGGATCTTCGGCGTCTTCCAGCCAGCGATAAGGATCGGCCACCATAGTGCCAAAGAAATCGTCGACGACATCGACCTTGCGCGTTTCGGGATAACCGAGTTTTCCAAACATATCTACATCCTTTTCAGATAAACAAAACTCTATATGCCACTCAGGCGCCAAGAAATGCGCGCCATACGCTCTTTCACTGGATTTGATATCCCGCCGGCGGATCGACGCCCAGCAGGTGCTGTACAAAATAATCCCAGCGACGCCGCACAAAGTAAGGATGCGTGGTGCAAGCGTGCGGTTGATTAGGCATGATCAGCAGATCAAAGTCCTTGTTGGCTTTGATCAGCGCGTCCACCACCACCAGGGTTGACGCCACATGTACATTCTCGTCCATATCACCGTGTATCAGTAACAGCTTGCCTTGAAGATTATGCGCGTGGTTTTGGTTCGCGGAAAACACATAGTGCTCGGCCACCGGCAGCCCCATATAACGCTCGACCCAGGTGGCTTTGTCCAGCCGGTGATCATGATTGCCCGCCGACGACACCGCAACCTTGTAGAAGTCCGGATAGGCGAACATCGCCCGACACGACGCATAACCGCCGGCCGAATGCCCGAAGATGCCAACGCGCGAAATATCCAGGTAGTCGAAACGGTCGGCAAGCTGTCGAATGGCGGCGATATGATCGGGTAATCCATTGTCCGGCAGGTTGCGATAACTGTGATCGTGATGCGCCTTGGAGCGGCCCGGCATGCCCAGGCCATCGATCATCACCACCACGAATCCCAACTCCGCCAGCGCCTGCGCCTGCCAAAAATTGCTTTCGCGCTCGCGAACAGCATCGGCAAATGCCGCCGGCGCCTGGATCGCTTGCGGGCCCCCGTAAATGTAATCAATCACCGGGTATGCCGCCCCCTCGTCCAAATCCGAGGGGCGGTAGATCACGCCATATATGTCCGTGCTGCCATCGCGCGCTTTGGCTTTGAATCGCTCCGGCTTCCGCCAGCACGTCGCTTCCAGTTCGCTAATGTTCGCCACCTCAAGTTCACGTATCAACTTGCCATCCGCGCTGCGTAACAAGATCACCGGCGCTTGATCAACCGTCGAATAATTGTCGATAAAACAGCTGCCGCCCGGCGCAAAGGCGACTGTGTGGTCGGCATCTTCCGGCGTGAGCAACTCCGGCTCGCTACCCTCCAGGCTGACGCGATACAAATGGCTGAAATAGGGATCGCGATCGGCTTCCCGCCCGACAGCCGTGAAATAGACCATGCCGCCGTCTTCATCCACATATTTCACCTGGCTCACCTCATAAGCGCCCGATGTAAGCTGACGAATCAAGGATCCGCTTTCCGCGTCATACAAATACAGATGCCCCCAACCATCCCGCTGCGAATACCAAATGACGCGACTGCCCCCGGCGAAAACCCGCACGCTTGAATTGCCGCGCCAAATCGAGGGATCAATGCCGGTGCTGCACTCTTCCGAAATGGCGCTGCGCGCCGCGCCCGTCTCCGCATCGATAATGATCAAATCCATTTGAAAATAGCCGCGACCCTGCCGCAGGAAATAGATCGCGCTCGAGTCTTCCGACCACCACAAACAATCGTCGTTAATCGGCGGACCGTGATACTGTACTTCCTTCGCTTCCAGATCAATGCGGGTCGTCGAACCGTCGTTCAGATCCGCGCAGACCAGCGTGGCCAAAGGCACCATCTCATCGCCGGGCAAGGGATAGGCATAGGAATGCACATGCGGTCGAACGCTGCCGTCTTGCGTCACCGATTGCACCAGATGAAACTGCGGCGCTTCCCGCTGATCGACGCGGCAGAACAGCAGCCGGTTGCTATCCGGCGACCAGCGAATCGCCGGCGGCGGCGCATCTTCAATGCCACCCGTTGTCAGCGGCGAAAGCAGCGGCTCGCCATAGTCGTTTTTCGCTTCGCCATCGTCGGTGATCGCGCGTTCTTCCCCGCTGTACACGGAGCGAACCCATACATTATGATCGCGTGTATAGGCTTCCCACTGTCCATCGGGCGAAAGCACTTTGTCCTTCGGCGGATTCGGCACATCGCCCAGGCGCATACAGTCATACGTGCTCAATTCACAGGACCAGCGTCCACTGGCTCCCGCCACATCAATGTCAAAGACGACGCTCTGACCATTGTTGCTATACTCGATTTCGCTAAAGGGCAATTGCCCGGCCTGGCAGGGCCTGCCCGTCGCTTGACTGAGCGCGGCAGCCAATCGTTGATGATCGAAGGCGGCTTTTACTTCGCCACTGGCCGGATCGACCAGCATAAACTCAACGCCCGCCAGTGATTTCCATCGATACCAAAAGCGATCAGACCCCTCGATCCAGCGGGGTCTGATTGTCAGATCGGAGCTCAGCTTGGTCGCATTACCCGGCAGCAGCCGCTCCGCTCGCGCGTAACGCTGCCGCATGCCTGTCCCGGCCCGGGGCTCGCCTTCGCGCGCCAGCTTCATCTGTAATTCCATCTTAAGTCCTCGCAATAATCAGTCTTGTTCAACAGGTACATTGATTACACATTTCATATGCGCCAAAACGAAAGCGCCGAAATGAGCGGATGGTCGCGTTTTGCCGCGCAAAGGATCACTGAATATAAGGGTCCAGCGCATCGCGCAGCGCATCGCCGATCAGGTTGATCGAGATCACAGTCATGGAGATCAGCGCGCCCGGGAAGACCATCAGCAGCGGCGCACGACGCAAATATTGGCGGCCATTGCTGAGCATATTGCCCCATTCCGCTTGCGGCGGCTGTACGCCCAATCCCAGAAAGCCCAGCGCCGCTGTCGTCAAAATCGCGCCGGCGACGCCGAGGGTGGCGTAAACGATGATCGGCGCCAGCGAATTGGGCAGTAGATGCACAAACATGATGCGTACGCGACCGGCGCCAAGAGCGCGCGCCGCTTCGGCATAATCTTGTTCCTTTAGCGACAAGACATTGCCCCGCACAATCCGCGACAGCGACGGCACGGCCCAGATCGCCAGCACCAGGATCAAATTGAATATGCTCGGTCCCAGCACCGAAATTAGCAGGATAGCCAGCACAATGCCGGGGAATGAATACATGATATCGATCACGCGCATGACGAGTGTGTCGACCCAACCCCCAAAGAACCCTGAAATCAAGCCAACGATCGTGCCACAGACGACCCCGGCTGCCGTGCCCACGATGCCGACAAAGAGTGAAATGCGCGCGCCATAAACCAGGCGCGAATAGACATCTCGTCCCACTTCATCGGTGCCCAGCCAATGCTCCGCTGTCGGGGGTTTCATGCGCTTGCGCAGCGATTGCGCGTAAGGATCATGCGTCGACACGATCGGCGCGAACACAGCCATGAAGGCGATGAAAACCATGAACGCCGCGCCAACCAGGGCAAAACGGTTGCGGCGGAATTCCAGCCAGGCTCGCTTGGATCCAGACAGACGCCGGAATTCCTGATTGTCGAGCTTGGCGACATCACCAACACCATCCAACTGATGCACCGTCATTATTTCAGCTCCCTGCCGAGCAAGCGCCCCTAATCATATCGTATGCGCGGATCTACATAGACGAGCATCACATCAGTGAGCAGATTGACCAAAACAACCGACGTGGCAATCAGCATTACCGCTCCCTGCACCACCGGAAAATCGCGCCCGACCACGCCATCAATCAGATACAAGCCGACGCCCGGCCAGGCGAAAACCGTTTCAATGATGACCGAACCCGCCAGAATGAAAGCCACGTTTATCCCCAGCACATTCACGACCGGCAGCAGCCCGTTGCGCAAGGCGTGTTTGATCATGACGTTGCGCTCGGAGACGCCCTTGGCTCGCGCCGTCCGCACATAATCGTGGTTGATCACCTCGAGCATGCTGGAACGCACATAGCGAGTCAGATAACCGGCGCTGGTATAACCCAGGACGATGGTGGGCAAGATCATGTGCTTGACGCCGCCCAGCCCCGATGGCGGCAAAACACGCAAATACAAGCCGAAAAACAGAATCACCACATAAGCAAACCAAAAATTGGGCATGGAGACGCCCACCAAAGCGAAGACCATCAGAGCGCTGTCCACCCAGGTGCCGCGCTTGATGGCCGCCAATACGCCCAAGGCAATGCCCATGGCCGTTGACAGCAGGAAAGCCGACACGCCCAGGCGAATCGTGTTGGGGATGCGGCGCAGCAGATCCTCCGACACCGGACGCAGCGTGCGCAGCGAGTTGCCAAAATCGAACTGCAGCGTATTGCCCATGTAACGCAAATACTGCTGCGGCAGCGGATCGTTGAAACCGTATAACTCGTTGACCTTCGCCAGGTATTCTGCCGCCTCCTCACCCTGAAAATCCGGCGGCACGAACATCAAGGCAGGATCGCCCGGCGCCAATTGCATGGCGAACCACACTGCCGTGATCGCGCCCAGAATGGTCGGTATCGCCAGCAACAGACGCCGTACGATATATTTGCGCATCAGCTAGTGTTCCTTGTCGCCCCATCCCCTTCCCCAAAATGAGGAAGGCGTGAAGTGTCCCTCCCGCAAGACGAGGGAGGGACTTTGTGTTGGGGTTGCGATTTACTCGTTGAGCCAGGCCTTGTGGAAGAGCGGGATGCGCCCGCCCAGCTCCCAGACGATGCCCTCAACCGCCGGGTTGATGACATTGATCCAGGGCGAATGCCAACCCCATATCGTCAACTGCTGCTCCAGGAAGATTGTCTGCGCTCTGTGTGAAAGCCGCTTGCGCTCTTCCAGTTCGGTCGTTGCCGAGAAGGCGTCAAATGTTTCCTGCAGTTCTGCCGCTACGTCAACCAGATAGGGTACGGTCGCGTCGTCGATCTGGTATATCGACCAGAAGGCGTCGGGCGCCCAGGCCGCTTCAATCGCCGATGTCACCGCGAAGAAGGAACCCTGCGAATGGTGGCCGAAGGTCCAGTTGCCCTGGTTCTCCCGCCATTCATCCAGCATAGCGTTCCATTCCGCCGTCTTGATCGGGGCATCAATGCCGATATCCGTCAGATACTGCTGATAGATCTCGTTGAACAGGCCCCAGAGCGCGAAATCGGCCGAGATGATGTTGACCACCAGCTTCTCGCGCCCGTCGACGCATTCCTTGAATTCGGGCGGGTCTTCTTCGTTCATATCGCATTCGCGATAGCGGAAGCCGTCATCGGCCAGCAGCCAGCCCGCTTCGTCCAGGATCTGGCCGGCCATATCCGGATCGTAGGGCGCAATCGGCGGCAGATCATCGGTCCAATAGGGCGAGTTGGGCGATACACCACCGCGCGAGCGCTGTGGCAATCCGAAGAGAACCTCCTCAATGATCGCATCGAAATCGATCGCGTGCGCCAGCGCTTGACGCAAGGACAGTTCAGTCATCGGATAACGCGATGTATTGACGCTGATCATGGTCACGCCGGGTCCCACAGGCGTGTTCACCACAAATTTGCCTTCGCCCTGCAAGCGCACCGCGTCTTCCGGCTCAATGCCATCGACATAATGCACGTTCTCCGATTCCACCTCAATCAAGCGCACCGTGGTATCGCCATGAACGCGAATGGTGAGACGATCCAACAGCGGCGCGCCCTGCCAGTAATTCGGGTTCTTCACATAGCGAATCTCGCTCTGCGGCTCGTGCGCCTCGAACATGAAGGCCCCGGTGCCGACCGGATTCTCGTGGAAGGTCGATCCATCTTCGCCCCAGGCCGTCGGGCTGATCTGATAGGCATCCGTGCCCACCGCCACGATATAGATGAAGTCGCCGTTGGGTTTGTCGATCCAGATCTTGACCGTGTGATCATCGACGGCTTCCATCCGCTGAATCTTGCTCAAACGCACGTGGCCGCGCGCATCGGGATCATCCAACTGGCGTTGGATATTGAAGATCACCGCATCGGCGTTCCAGGGCGTGCCATCATGGAACATCACGTCGTCGCGCAGATGGAAAGTGTATTCCAGGCCATCCTCGGAAATCTCCCAGTCCGTGGCCAGGAATGGCAGCAGATTGTCGTTGTCATCCACCGTCAGCAAGGTGTCATAGAGCGGCCGCACGTTGCGAATGCTGGGCCAGGTGGTTCTGGTCTGATCCCAGGCAATCACATCCGCCGACTGCATCATGATCAGCTCGCCGCCTTCGACCGCGTCCTGCGTTTGGGCTGGTACGACCAGCATCACGAAACTCAGCAGCAGAATACCTAAAACCAATAGTCGTTTCGACATTTCTCTCTCTCCTAAAACCTAATTTTGCTTGTGTTCGTACTCAAGAACGTATCAGTCCCTCCTTTCGCTCTCGATCACGCTGCCTTTGCGAGAGTCGCGCTAATGCCCACAGGCTCACAATGATTGTGATTGTCCCTGCTTTCGCCAAGTCCTCTCTGCCAAAAGTATAACCAGACTGAAAGCCAAAGACAAATATTCGCGTGAGTCGCCTTCGCCAAGCGCGCAGTTTCCTCCTCAGGTACAAGGTCGTTCCGCCCCGCTTCGCCGAAAATGAGCTTTGCCAATCGTCCGGGCTGCACTATTATTGTCGTCTATCAGATCTGCTCTACGGAGAATCCTTGACCGTGTCCGTTTCCATTCGCGATATCGCCGAGACCCTGAGCCTGTCCAACTCGACCGTTTCCAAAGCCCTGAACGGCTATGCCGACGTCGCCCCCGCCACCCGAGAACTGGTGACGAAAACGGCGCTGGAACTGGGCTACCAACCTAGCGCCAGCGCCCGCAACCTGCGGCGCGGACAAACGGACAAGATTGGTCTCTTTCTGAACACCTCGCTCGAGTACGTGGTGGACTATCTCTCGGGCATCCTGCCCGGCGCCGTGCAAACCGCGGCTGACTTCAACAAAAATCTGGTTATCTACACTATCGTCGACAAGGACCAAGACCATCTGCTTAATGTTTGTCGCACTGGTGAGATCGACGGCGTCATTCTCTTTTCCACGCACTATGAAGGCGAAACTATCGACGCCCTGTTGGATGACCGCTTTCCCTTTGTGGTTCTCGGCAGAGAAATCCCTGACCAGCGCGTGTCCTATCTCGTGCCCGATTACTACGCTGGTTCCTACCGCGCGACACAGCACTTGACCGATCTGGGGCACCGTCGCATCGCCTTCACGGCCCGCCCGGAACTGTCCACAGCCAACGACGCCCATTTGAAGGGGCACCTCGACGCGCTGAGAGACGCGGGCATCCCCCCCGCCGACGAACTGATCCTGGAAACGCGCTTGGAGCCCGGCAGCGGGATTAAACCGGCGCAGCAATTAATGGGACTGCGCCGGCCCCCGACGGCGGTGCGCGCCTTCCATGACCTGGTCGCGGTCGACATGATACGTGTCTTCCAGGATATTGGACTGAAGGTACCAGAGGACATTTCGGTGATGGGTTTCGATGGTTTGCGCGCGGGCTTTATGACCATCCCGCATATCAGCACCGTAGCGCAGCCTTTCGACATCATCGGGGGGCGAATAATGGACCTCATTCACCGGCGGATCACGTCTCCCCATGCCAAGCCTCTGCAAGAGGTGATGCCAGTGGAACTGATCGCGCGCGGATCCACCGCAGCGCCACCTGCCGACGGCCGCCAAACCGCCGCAATATCCCGCTTGCGGTAGTCAATGCGCGCTATGTGCGGACGCTAAACGGACGATCGCGCAGCTCTCACCGAGACGAAGGTGAATACCAGCAAACTGCCGAAATAGATCAGCGCGCCGATCCAGGTCAGGGTCTCGCCATTGCCGGCGAACATCATGATGGCCGACATCACTGTCAGCACGCCGATAAACAGCATCAAGGGTTGGCTGACCGATGACTTGAGTTTGCTATCCGTTTCCGGCTCGCCTTCCACGATGTAACCCTGCTCTTCCAAGCGCTCACGAGATTCCGGATCCACCGTCGCATAGCCGCCGCGCACATAATCGAAGGCTTGTTGCATCCCGAATTGCAATGGGCTCTTTTCCGGATGCAGCAGCACAACCGGCGCCCCCGTCCGTTCCGCGATTCGCATGGACGTATTGCCGAAGAGCCGCTGCTTCACCCGCGTATCACGGGTCTCGCCCAAAGCCACGTAATCATAGTCGCGCGCGGCTCGCACGATGGCGTCAATCCGGTCGGCGCTGACGTCAGTCAGCAGATTGACCTGCCGGCCCTCAACTTTCATCGCCTCGATCTGCCGCTGCAAAGTACGGGTAAAGCGCTCTCGCTCCGCCGCCGGTGTATCGGTGGAAAAGACATGCAACAAGTCCAAAACCATATCCGGTGTGCTGGCGAACAACTGAATGAGTTGCAAGGAATAGCCCACCTGCCGCGGATCCGCGATCGGCATCAGAACCCGCTTGACTTCGCTGGTATTGCCGGGCTGCAACATCATCACATCACAATTGATCTCGCCTAAAACCTGGTCGATATTGGAACCGACCACCGTCCTGCCCTGCCGGTCACGGACGCCCTGCCAGCCGATTACTACTAGGTCCGCGCGTTGCTCATGCGCCGTGTCGATAATGGCCGGGGCCACGCGCCGCGCGACCCGCACGATATATTCCACCGCCACGCCTTCGTTGCGCACCATCGCAATCGCTTTCTCGCGCAGCGAATCGCTGGCTTCCAAGTAGCGATAGCCCGAGGACAAGGGCGTCGGCGACGGTACGGTGACAATGTGCAGCAGCGTGACCTTGCCGTCGTTTTGTTCGGCGGCGTGAATCGCCGGCGGCAGCAAGGTCGATAGCGTCTCAGGATTGGAAACGGGCACCAGTACGCGATAGGGCGCGTCCGCCTTGGGTTTCATCAATTCCGTCTGTTGCAATACCGCCGTCCTGTGCGCGCGTTCTTGCCGCGGCCGCGCATAGAAGTAATAGATCAGGAAGCCGCCGCCGATCCAGACCGCCGCGTATACCCAGGCAATCACCGATACCCCGAAGAGCGACAGCACCAGCAAAAACTGCATCCCAATGGCGATCATGGGCAAGATGGGGAAAAACGGCAGCAGGAAGCCGTACTTGAGGTCCTTGCCGTATTTGCTGCGTATTGTGATCACAGCCAGGTTCACCTGCAAAAAGAGCAAGATGAACATGATATCCGCCGATGCCGCCACATCCTCGATCGGCAGCGTCAAGGCCACGAACAAGATCAATACGCCCGACCAGCCCAATGCGATATTCGGCGTGCGCGTCTTGGAACTGACATTGGAGAAACTGTCGGGCAAGGCGCGGTCGCGCCCCATGGCGAAGGAAACGCGCGTCGAAGAGAAGGTTGTCGCGTTGAGCGCGCTCATGGTCGAAAGCAAGGCCCCCAACATGATCAGGAACGTGCCAAAGGGCATGAACTGCGCGGCGGCGCGGGCGATGCCGATCTCGCCCAGATCGCCCAGCCACTCGTGGATGAGCCTGCCTTCCGGCGGATCCACCGCGCCAATGATGACAAAAGCCACCAGCATATAAATCGGCACGACGATAGCCAGTGACAGAAAAACGGCGCGGGGGATATTCTTGCGCGGATTACGGACTTCCTCGCCGGCCTGCACGATAATCTCGTAGCCTTCAAAGGCAATGAAGGTCAGACCCATCGCGCTGACAATGCCGATGATACCCGACATGCCCTCGCCCGGGGCGAAGGGATTGAAAGCCTCGAAGCGGATCGGATCGCCAAAAATGACGAACAAGCCGCTCACGATGAAAATCAAAATGATGATCACCTTCAACACGGTTACGATATTGCCAACCGCTCCCGTCTCGGACGTGCCTCGGTAATTGATGTACAAAAAGAGCAAGATGATCAATACGGCGAAGCCCTTTTGCACCAACTCGGCTTCGGTCAATTCCAATCCAAAAGGCAAGTGCAAGGGACCCGACAAAAAGACGCCCACCCCCTCCGCATGATGCGCCTCCGGATCAAGAAAGAGTATCCGCATCAACTCGTAAATGAACCCGCCAAAGCCGACCCCGTAGAGGCTGCCGGCCACCGCATGCGCGAACCAACTCATCCAGCCCGCCAGGAATCCATTGGGCCCCGGCAAGCCTTCTTTGACCCATAAATAGCCGCCGCCCGCTTCCGGTATCGCCGATCCTAACTCGGCATACACCATCGCCGTCAACACCGTGATGACGCCGTTCATAGCGAAAGCCAGAATAAGCGCAGGACCCGCCGTGCCCGCAGCGATGCCCGTCAAAACAAAGATGCCGGCGCCGATCATCGCCCCGACACCGATCATCGTTATGTCAAATAATCCCAGGTTGCGTACCAATCCCACATCGTGGGACGATCCTTCGTTGGCTGCCATTTGTCTAATCCTCAACTAGTGAAACGCGCGCCCGCGCCTCGGTCTTGTATCACGGAACCAGACCACCGACAAATGGACGCTAAATTCCACTTTATAACAGACCGTCGTCGTTTGGCAAGTTTATGAGCCGCATGCGCTGTATTTCAGATTGTCGCCAAGTCAAGCGTTTCTTGCCCGGCCAATAGCCTGACCAACCACAAAAACACAAGGGACATAAAGCATATATGGAATCTCTCAATAGGAACAACTAAGTTATGAAACTCCAAAATAACTGCCGTCGCTAGGGGCGGCCAACCCGCTGTGTCGGCGGTCAGTCTCTACGCGACCTACGCGCGTCTGCCGGTCGCCCGAAAAATAAAAATATCTACCAAGGCTTTCTCTGTGCACTCAGCAGGACCAAGAAAATCATGCAACTCCAAAATATAAGTCGCCGGTAGGGGCGACCTATCAGAGTCTGTTGAAGAACTGCCTAGACCCTCACCCCAAGCCCCTCTCCCATAAAGGGAGAGGGGCTTAAAGGGCTCAATACGGGTCACAAGACTCCCCTTCTCCCCTTGTGGGAGAAGGGGCCGGGGGATGAGGGATGTATTTCAACAGCGACTGATAGGTCGCCCCTACACGGATTCGACGATGGCGAGTATGGGATAACAATACGAGTTGCGCGATCTATGCGCATGAATAAGTTGCGCTTTCGAAGTTCTTGGAGTTCTAACTAGAACTAACAGAGTCATGCAACTTCAAAACAATAGTCGGCGGTAGGGGCGACCCGCCGGGTCGCCCGCAAAACCTAACCAGAACGGTGGGCGAGCCAAGGCTCGCCCCTACAGTTCGACGTCGGAATTTGCATGACTTACCTGTTTAAAAAAGCCGCGGCGTTGGAAGCGCTCTTCTTTCCAGAAGTCGCCCTCGTTATGGTAGCCGCCCGGTCCCCCCTCGGTCCCCCCGCTAAGCGGGGGGCGGAAATCCCAAAACCCGGTTTGTCAACCGGTTGGCATTCGAGATTGTGGTTGGTTTGTGTTCTAGAAAAACCCGCGACGCTGGAAGCGCTCTTCTTTCCAGAAGTCGCCGTCGTTGTGGTAGCCGCCCGGTCCCCCCTCGTTCCCCCCGCTAAGCGGGGGGCGGAAATCCCAAAACCCGGTTTGTCAACCGGTTGGCATTCGAGAT
>WTGF01000086.1 GCA_011525385.1 Chloroflexota bacterium
ATTACATGCAATTTACCGCAAATCGATTCGTCCCTAAACCTGTCGTGTCCTCAGCGTATCAACGGGGAAGGGTGACTCGATATTGATTTTGGAAGGTCTCGCAGAATTTGCATGACTTAGTCGCACTTACTGAGGGCACAGAGAAAAACCAAGGGAAGCGTGTGTAATGCGGGAGACCCGCAGGGTCACCCCTACGGACGACTGTTATATTGGAGTTGCATAACTTAGTCGGTGCTACTGAGCAAAGAATCTGCTCGGCTAGCGCAGATCGCGGAGTATTAAACAAGAGTGCAAGGATGAAGGTATGAGCCTTTGGGGCGGACGGTTCTCCGAAGCAAGCGATCAAGACTTGCGGGCGCTAAACGATAGCATAGGCTTTGATATTCGCTTTTACCGGGAAGACATCGAAGGCAGCATCGTCTATGCTCTGGCGCTTGCGGATGCTGAAGTCATTCGGTCTGACGAAGCGCAGGTGATCGTTGCGGGATTGCGCGAAGTCTTGCAGGAATTCGAGACTGGCGACTTCGAGCTACAGGAAGCAGATGAAGATGTGCATAGCGCCGTCGAACGACGTCTGATCGAAATCATCGGCGATGTCGGTGGCAAGCTGCACACAGGTCGCAGCCGCAATGATCAAGTGGCGACGGATTTTCGTCTGTGGAGCGTACGCGCAGCCGACCGCCTGGCAAGCGAGTTGCGGGATCTGCAGGCCGCGATCGTCGAGACAAGCGAAGGCCAGATAGATACATTGATGCCGGGTTACACGCACCTGCAACCGGCGCAGCCGATCACGGCGGCTCACTGGTTGATGAGCTTTTTCTGGATGCTGGAGCGTGACCAGGATCGCTTGGGATCCGCCCGGCAGCGGATGTCGATTTGCCCGCTTGGGTCGGGCGCGCTGGCCGGCAACCCCTTTTGTCTGGATCGCCAGCAAATCGCCGCTGACCTGGGTTTTGACGCGCCGAGCCAGAACAGCCTGGATGCCGTCAGCGACCGGGATTTCGTCGCCGATCTGTTATACGCGATCGCTTTGTGCGCGAGTCATCTGAGTCGCTTGGCAGAGGACATTCTCATTTATTCCAATCCTTCCTTTGGCTTCATCACCCTGGATGATCGTTATAGCACCGGTTCCAGTTTGATGCCGCAAAAGCGCAATGCCGATCCTATGGAGTTGATGCGCGGCAAGGCGGGCCGTCTCGTCGGCAATCTGGCCGGCTTCTTGACTACATTAAAGGGATTGCCCAGCGGCTACAACAAGGACTTGCAAGAGGACAAGGAAGCGCTATTTGATTCTTGCGATACCATGCATCAGTTGTTGCCGGTGATGACAGCGATTGTCGCCAGCCTCCAGGTGAACGCCGAAGAAATGAAGGCCTCTTTGACAGAGGAACTTCTCGCGACAGATTTGGCCGATTACCTGGTGCGCAAGGGCGCGCCTTTCCGTCAGGCGCATCATATCGTCGGCGAAGTTGTGCGCCGCGCAAGCGAAGGGCAGACGGACTTGTCGGCTCTGCCACTTGCCAGCCTGCAAGCTATTTCCCCGCTGTTCGGCGCTGATGTCGCGGAGGTATTTGATTTCGCCCGGGCGGTGGCGCAACGCAAGACATACGGAGGGACCGCGCCTGATGCAGTTAGAAAGCAGATCGCCCTGGCCAAGACGCGATTGACGAGCTAGTTGGGTAGTATGCACCGGGTGTCTATGAAACGCCCGTGCGCTGGTATAGTGGATATCGCCTTTTCTAACCCCTCCCCCAGCCCCTCCCCAAAGCATCCGAAGTAGAGGGGAGTTTGTTTGCGAGTTTATGAGGGTAAACAGATATTTCATATCCTCGAAACTCACCACTCTCCATCCTCTAGAAAAGGGAATCTGTTCAAATTCCTTGACAGATGCGAGAAAGTTCGCTATTGTAACGCGTATTCGTTACTAGGGAGACCGCGTAACAGATGCAGAGCAATTCCGCGACACCTGTAATTAGCCTCCTCATCCTTGTCATTGTCCTCTTGATTATCAGTGGATTTTAAGGGCTTGGGCAGGAACCGCGACAGTAAGCAAAAGACAACAGCCTCCCAAGCCACGGGAGGCTTTTTAGTTCACAATGTAAAAGGCAGGCGGACATAGGCTGACATGAGACAAGGAAAGCGGCGCTACACAAGGTCAAGCGATGCGCAGCGATTTAGGAATTGTCGTTACGGCAATCCGAAACTACGGTTTCGTGGAAGCGCGCCTGTCTCTGTCAAGTGATTTGATCTGCGGCAGGCGTGTTTAATTAATGGCTAGCAAGGGGAAAGTAGATGACTGCTGAATGGGTTTGGCGCAACGGCGAATTTGTAAAATGGGATGATGCGACGGTACATGTCAGCGCTCATGCCTTGCATTATGGTTCCAGCGTCTTTGAAGGCATCCGCGCTTATGACACGCCCAAGGGTCCAGCAGTCTTCCGTTTGCGCGAGCATACCGAGCGGCTGATGCAAGGCGCTCGCGTCATGAGGATCGACCACGAGTACGATCCCGATTCACTTGACAGCGCAATTATCGAAACAATTCGCAGGAATGGCCATGAATCCTGCTACATTCGCCCGATAATCTTCCGTGGCAGCGGGGCCATTGGTTTGGAAGGGCGGGGCCGTACCGAGACGGAAACGGTTATTTTCACTATCGAATTGGGGCGCTACCTGGGCGCGGAAGCCATTGAACAAGGGGTTGACGTACAGATCAGTTCATTCCGCCGCATGGCGCCGGATACGCATATGGCGCTGGTCAAAGCTGGCGGCAATTATGTCAACAGCCAATTTGTCAGCATGGAAGCGCATGACAATGGATTCGAGGAAGGGATCGCCCTGGATGTCAACGGCTATGTCAGCGAGGGCGCAGGGGAGAATATCTTCGTCATCCTGGATGGGGTGGTTTACACGCCTGGCGCCTGGTCGTCGATATTGATGGGCATCACACGCGACAGCGCTTTGCGAATTCTGCAATCGCAGGGCGTTGAGATTCGCTTTCAGCCGGTTGCGCGCGAGATGCTGTATATGGCCGATGAGATATTCTTCACGGGCACGGCTGCCGAGGTCACGCCGGTGAGGTCGGTTGACAGAATTCAGATTGGCTGTGGGGCGCGTGGTCCGGTCACAGAGGCGGTTCAGAACGAGTTTTTCGCTATTACATCCGGGGAAAAGCCGGACAAGTATAACTGGCTGACATTCGTCAAGGGATGATATGGCCACCGTTTTGGGGCGAGATGAGCTCGCTGGGGAGGCGATGATGAAACTTACAGGTTCGGAAATCATCATGGAATGCCTGTTGCAAGAAGGCGTTCACGTCATGTTCGGTTATCCTGGCGGCGCGATATTGCCAACGTACGACGCCATAGCCAAGTATGACGACCGACTTCATCATGTCTTGGTGCGGCACGAGCAGGGCGCATCGCATATGGCGGATGGTTATGCGCGCGCCACCGGTGAGGTCGGCGTTTGCATCGCCACCAGCGGACCAGGCGCAACGAACCTGGTCACCGGTTTGGCTACGGCAATGATGGATTCTTCTCCGATTTTGGCGATCACGGGCCAGGTGCCAATTCCAGCCATCGGATCCGATGCCTTTCAAGAGACGGATGTCACGGGCGTGACGCTGCCGATCACCAAGCACAATTATCTGGTTACCGATGTACGGGACCTGGCCTACACGATGAAAGAGGCGTTTCATATCGCGCGTACGGGACGTCCGGGACCGGTGCTGGTTGATGTTCCCAAAGACGTGCAGTTGGCCCAGACCGAATTCGAATATCCGCAGGGCGAGATCGTGCTGCCGGGTTATCATCCGCCCTCATCCGCCGAGGAATACGAGGTCAACGATGCCCTGCGGTTGATCGAAGAGGCGGAGCGTCCGATCATCCTGGCCGGGCACGGCATCATGATGTCCGGCGCCATGCAAGAACTGCGGGAATTGTCCGAGCGGGCGCAGATTCCCGTGGCCCTGACCTTGCTGGGCAAGGGGGGCATGCCGGAAGACCACCCGCTGGTGATCGGCATGATGGGCATGCACGGCGAAGCCTCCGCGAACCTGGCCATCCAAGAAGCCGATCTGCTCATCGCCCTGGGTATGCGCTTCGATGATCGCGTTACGGGCAACCTAAAGACCTATGCTTTGAACGCGCGCAAAATCCATGTCGATATTGATCGATCGGAAATCAACAAAAATGTGAAAGCTGACGTCGGCATCGCGGGGGACTTGAAGACCGTGCTGACACAGATGCTGCCTAAATTGAAGCCGCAATCTCATCCGGAGTGGATCGGAAGAATCCGTGACTGGCTGGAAGACTCCAGCGAGCGCGACATTCTCAACTACGAAACGCCCGGTCGGCTTTTGACGGCGCAAGTTATCAACGATATCTGGCAGCACACGCAAGGCGAAGCCATCACTGTCACCGATGTCGGGCAGCACCAGATGTTGGAGGCGCAGTATTATCCGCATCAGCGCCCAGCGACTTTGTTGACCAGTGGCGGGCTCGGGACGATGGGTTTTGGCTTCCCGGCGGCGATCGGCGCCAAGTTCGGGAAGCCCGACGAGGAGGTCTGGGCGATCGTCGGGGACGGTGGTTTCCAGATGACGCTGTGCGAACTGGCGACAGCCGCGCAGGAAAACGTCAATGTCAATATCGCGATCATCAACAATTTCTTCCTGGGCATGGTGCGGCAGTGGCAGGAATTATTCTATGAGAAGCGCTACGAAGCGACTCCACTGTTTAATCCGGACTTTTGCAAGTTGGCGGATGCCTATAGAATCCCCAATCGCCGGGTGACAGAACGGGATGAGATTGCGGATGCCGTTCAGTTCGCCCGCGATATTGATGGTCCCACGTTGATCGAATTCGTAGTTGAAAAAGAAGAGATGGTTTATCCGATGGTACCGGCCGGCGCGGACTTGCATGACATGAAGCGCCGTCCCAAGCCAGGGGAGGGATGATGACCAGCCAAGTAGACATCAACAAGGTAACCGTCGTCGCTTTGGTGGAGAATGAACCCGGGGTATTGAACCGGATCGCCAGTCTCTTCCGCCGGCGCGCTTTCAATATCGACAGCTTGACTGTCGGGCGCACGCATAAGCCGCATATCTCGCGCATGACCATTCGCGTCGTTGCGGGTCCGGAGTATGCCAGGAAGATCGCGACCAATTTGCAGAAACTGGTTAACGTCATCGACGTGCGCGTGCTGGACAACGAACCGCATGTCGAACGCGACCTGGCGCTGATCAAGGTGCGCAATGACGATGCCGACTCACGCAACACGATCACCGAGATCTGCGACCGCTACCCGGCGCGCATCGTCGATGTCGGTCCCAAAGTAGCCATCATTGAGATGGTCGGTACTGAAGAAATACTGGAAGAATTCATAGATGAAGTGCGGCCGACCGGCATTGTGGAAATGATTCGGACGGGCGTGGTGTCGATGGGGCGCGGCACGCGGATTCACGACACCAACTTCACGCGCCGCGATCTTGCCAAGATTCAGGAAGAATTGTCGGCCGGCGGCAATGGCAATGTGATTTAACATGTTCGTTTGCGGCTGTTGGCTCTGGGCCGCGGCATCTTTCTTAGCGATCTTTTGAAAAGGGAGAATATCCATCAATGGCGAAACTCTATTACGACCAGGACGCGGATCTGCAACTGCTTGAGGGCAAGACCATTGCGGTGATCGGCTACGGCAGCCAGGGGCATGCCCATGCGCTGAACGCGCGGGACAATGGTCAGGATGTGATTATCGGCCTGCACGAGGGCAGCCAGAGCAAAGCAAAAGCCGAGGCTGACGGACTGCAAGTATTCACGGTTGCGGAAGCGAGCAAACGCGCCGATGTGGTCATGATCTTGATTCCCGATACCAGGCAGGCGGCTGTGTATGAGGAACATATCGCGCCCAATTTGAAAGACGGCGCCATGTTGATGTTCGCGCACGGCTTCAATATACACTTCAAAGAAATCGTGCCCCCTGAAAGCGTTGACGTGGCGATGGTCGCGCCCAAGGCGCCGGGGCATCGCGTCCGGGAAGTATTCACCGAGGGCGCGGGGACGCCCGGGTTGGTCGCGATTGAACAGGATGCCAGCGGCAATGCGACGGCGCTGGCGCTGGCATACGCGAAGGCCATCGGCTGTACACGCGCGGGCGTTATCGAGACGACTTTCAAAGAAGAAACCGAGACCGATCTTTTTGGCGAGCAAGTTGTCTTATGCGGTGGCGTAACCGCTTTGATTCGCGCCAGCTTCGAGACCTTGGTCAAAGCCGGCTATCAACCGGAGGTGGCGTATTTTGAGTGCTTGCACGAGTTGAAGCTAATTGTGGACTTGCTATATGAAGGCGGTCTGAGCTACATGTGGTATAGCGTCAGCAATACGGCGGAACATGGCGGCTATGTCATCGGCGACCAATTTGAAGATACGGTCAAGGAAGAAATGGCGGGCGTCTTGCAGCGGATCCAAAACGGCGAATTCGCGCGTGACTGGATCGATGAAAACCGCCAGGGCCGTCCCAATTTCAACGCCCGCCGCCAACGCGAACATGATCTGCTAATCGAGAAGGTCGGGGCGGATCTGCGGCAGATGATGCCTTTCCTCGATGCCAAGAATATCAAGCAAAGCGACTAGCGGGATAGCAAAGCCGCTGTTCCCGGAACGCGCAGACGGAAAGGAGGTGTTGACATGTCAGAAGATGGTCTCGTTGATCTTAGACGACGATTGATGACCGTACTTGACTGGATTCGAATGACGAAAGGAACACCTCTCAATGGTAAAGCGAACTTACGACGAAAACACTGTCATCGTCTTTGACACGACGCTGCGCGACGGGGAGCAAAGCCCGGGCGCGACCTTGTCCAGCGCCGAAAAGCTGGAAATTGCCCGGCAGTTGTCGCGCCTCGGCGTCGATGTGATAGAAGCCGGATTCCCGGCCGCGTCCCCGGACGATCTGAGAGCTGTACAGCGGATTGCCCGCGAAGTTGGAAGTCCCGATGGGCCGACGATCGCGGGGCTGTCGCGGGCGCTGGAAGGCGATATTTTGGCGGCCTGGGAAGGCGTGCGCGAGGCTGCCAAACCGCGGATTCATACTTTCCTTGGCACGTCACCAAGCCATTTGGCGATGCTGCGCATCGACAAGGAGGAGGGCCTGCAACGCATTCGCGAGGCTGTCACCCTGGCCAAGAGCCTCTGCGATGATGTCGAATTCAGTCCGATGGACGCGGGACGGACCGATACGGAATACCTGATTCAGGCTTGCGCTGTCGCTGTCGAAGCCGGCGCCACCACCTTGAACATCCCGGATACAGTCGGCTATGTGATGCCGACTGAATGGGCGGAAACGCTGGAGATGCTGATTAACGAGACACCCGGCGCCGGACCCGGCAGCGGGGTGATCTGGTCGGTGCATTGCCATAACGATTTGGGACTGGCGACCGCCAATACTTTGGCCGGCTTGAAGAAAGGCGTGCGCCAGGTCGAGGTGACCATCAACGGGATTGGGGAGCGGGCGGGCAATACCAGCCTGGAAGAAGTGGTGATGTCCATCCAGACGCGCAAGGCTTATTACGGCCTGCGAACCAATATCGACTCGACGCAGATTATGAAGACAAGCCGCATGGTGCGCAACTATATGGGTATGCCGGTGCAAGCCAACAAGGCAATCGTCGGCGCCAACGCCTTCGCGCATGAATCCGGCATACATCAGGACGGTGTGCTCAAAAACGCCGAAACCTTCGAGATCATGATGCCGGAAGATGTCGGTTTGACCCAGAGCAAGCTGGTATTGGGCAAGCTGAGCGGCAGGCACGCGCTACGCGTACGCCTGCGCGAACTGGGATACGAGATTGATGGCGAAGAACTAATCGAGATCTTCAAGCGCTTCAAGGATCTGGCGGACGTCAAGAAAACCGTCACCGATGCCGATTTGGAAGCTTTGGTCGCGGATGAAGCCGCTCAAAAGCCGGAGGATCATTTTCGCCTGGTCGATATTCAGGTCGCTTGCGGCACGATGGGTCTGCCAACAGCGACGGTCAAGATGGCCAATCAAGATGGCGCGGAATTCATTGTCGCTGCTGTAGGCACCGGTCCTGTAGACGCGTCTTACCGCGCCATCGACGAGATCATACAAGCGCCCAACGTCTTGCTGGAATTCAACGTGCACAGCGTGACCGAAGGCATCGACGCGCTGGGTGAAGTGACCGTGCGCATCTCGCCGGAAAACAGCAATCGGACCTTTGGCGGCTATGGCGCTGACAGCGATATCATTGTTTCCAGCGTCAAAGCCTATGTCGCGGCTTTGAACCGCATGATATCCAGCCTGGGCATCGGGGACGTCACGCCGGAAGGCGAAGCGGCGACGGTGGGATTGACATCCACTTCCTAAGCGCGAAGCGCAGTATTCAGCCTATGATTTGCAAGAGGAACATAACATGACGACTAATGGGAGAGCCCGGACCCTTTTCGAGAAGGTATGGGATTCACATACAGTTAGAGATCAGAGCGAAGACAGCCCCGCAGTGCTTTATATTGACTTGCACCTGGTGCACGAAGTCACGTCTCCGCAAGCCTTTTCGATGTTGCGTGAACGTGGACTGACGGTACGACGTCCCGATCTAACGATTGGCACGATGGATCATAGCACGCCGACCACGCCTCGAAACGAGTTGGGCATCATTCCAGTCGCCGATGCGATGGCGGCCAAGCAACTCGATACGTTCACGCAGAATTGTGGCGATTTCGGTATTCCCATGTACGCCTTGGGGGACGAACACCAAGGTATTGTACACGTGATTGGCCCGGAAAAAGGTCTAACGCAACCTGGCATGACCATTGTCTGCGGCGACAGCCACACCAGCACGCATGGCGCCTTCGGGGCATTGGCCTTCGGCATCGGCACCAGCGAGGTCGGTCACGTGCTGGCTACGCAGACGCTTTTGCAGAACAAGCCCAAGACCATGGCCGTCAATGTCGAAGGCAAGCTGGAAGAAGGGGTGACCGCAAAGGATATTATCCTGGCGATAATCGCCCGTATTGGTATCGGAGGGGGAACGGGACTTGTCTTTGAATACCGCGGAGAGGCCATTCGGGGTCTAGGCATGGAAGGGCGGATGACCGTTTGCAATATGTCGATTGAGGGTGGCGCTCGCGCGGGCATGGTCGCCCCCGACGATACCACTTTTGAGTACATCAGCGGGCGAGAACATGCGCCATCCGGCGCCGACTGGGAGGCCGCGCTGGCCAATTGGCGCCGACTGCCGACTGACGATGAAGCGACATTCGACCAGGAAATCACGCTGCGGGCGGACGAGTTAATCCCGATGATTACATACGGAACGAATCCCGGCATGGGCATGCCGATCACCGCCGCAGTTCCCGTCCCCGACGACGAACGGGACTACAACAAGAAGATAGCGCTTGATAAAGCGCTGGCTTATATGGACCTGCAACCTGGACAACAGTTGCTGGGAAAGCCGATCGACGTGGTCTTTATCGGCAGTTGTACGAATTCGCGGATAAGCGATTTGCGGCAGGCTGCCAAATTCATCAAAGGGCGCCAAGTGGCTGAAAGCGTGCGCATGATGGTTGTGCCGGGCTCTCAGCAGGTCAAGAGACAAGCCGAATCCGAAGGGCTGGACGCGGTGTTCCGCGCGGCGGGCGCGGAATGGCGAGAAGCGGGCTGTTCGATGTGCATCGCGATGAACGGCGATCAACTGGAGCCCGGTCAATACGCGGTTTCGACCAGCAATCGCAATTTCGAAGGGCGGCAGGGCAAAGGAGGGCGCACCTTCCTGGCCAGTCCCTTGACCGCGGCCGCTTCCGCCGTTGCCGGTGTCGTCAGCGATCCGCGCGCCATGCTTTAGTCGCTAACTTGCTTAGGAGAAAAGAATGGAAAAAGTAAAACATATCCAAGGGACGATCGTCGCCATTCCGGTCAACGACATTGATACAGACCAGATCATTCCGGCGCGCTTCCTCAAAGTGACGGACAAGGATGGCTTGGGCAAAGCGGCTTTCTGCGACTGGCGCTATCTGGAAGACGGCACGACGCCAAATCCGGACTTCATTTTGAACAATCCAGCCTATTCCGGCGCATCAGTTTTGATAGCCGGTAATAACTTCGGCTGCGGCAGCTCCCGCGAGCATGCGCCCTGGGCGCTGATCGGCACTGGTTTCAAGGCGGTCATCAGCACTGAGTTCGCCGATATCTTCCGGAATAACGCGCTCAAGAATGGCTTGCTCCCGATCATTGTTGATGAAGAAACGCAACAGCAGTTATTCAGCTTGGCCGACGAAGATCCCGCTACATCGGTAAGCGTTGATGTAGAAGCGCAGCGCTTGACACTGCCAGATGGTCGCCAAATCCAGTTTCCTTTGGATGGATTTTCCAAGTACTGCCTGTTGAACGGTGTGGATCAATTGGGGTATTTGCTCAACCTGGATGACGAAGTACGCGATTTTGAAGCGCGCAATCCGCAGCGCGTTGAGACGACCGCCTGATTGAGGTTGAACGGGAGGTCCCGTGGGTAGGCTGAGGACATGACAGGTTGGCAAATGGCACGATTCCAAGTTCTACCCCACCCCCCGGCCCCCTCCCCGAAGCATCAGGGAGGGGGAGCCCAGCACGTTTTGACTGGCTCCCCCCAATTGCTTTGGGATCACGTAGACATTGATCGTCGGGGATTGAGGGTGTTGCTAGAAACTGTCATGTCCTCAGCACGGGTAGGGGAGGTTTGAATTGAAGCAGAGTGTGACCATCTACGATACGACCTTGCGCGATGGCAGCCAGCGAGAGGGCATTTCCTTCTCGGTCGCGGACAAGCTTCACATCACGCGGCTGCTGGACGAATTGGGCGTGAAGTATATCGAAGGAGGTTGGCCCGGTTCCAACCCCAAAGATGTCGCTTACTTCGAACAGGCGCGCGAGCTGGACCTGCGGCACTCTATGATCACCGCCTTCGGTTCGACTCGACGAAAAGGCGTCGCGCCGGGTGAAGACGCGAATATTCGCGCGCTGGTAGACGCGAATACGCCCGTGGTTACGGTTGTGGGCAAGACCTCCATGCTGCACGTTACCGATGTATTGCAGACCACCGCGGAGGAAAACCTGAACATGATCGCCGACAGTCTGGCCTATCTCAAGAGCCTGGGCAAAGAAGTGATTTATGATGCGGAACATTTCTTCGACGGCGCCAAGCTGGACATGGAATACGGATTCGATACCTTGGCCGCGGCCAGCGAAGGCGGGGCCGACGTGATTGTGCTCTGTGATACCAACGGCGGCTCGACACCTTGGGAAGTAGCGGAATTCATGTACAAGGCGCGCGAGTTGTTTCCGGAGATGGATTTCGGAATTCATACGCACAACGACAGCGAACTCGCGGTTGCCAATTCATTGGCGGCGGTGCGCGCAGGGGCCATGCATGTACAAGGCACTATCAACGGTTATGGCGAACGCTGTGGCAACGCCAATCTCTGCAGCATCATACCGGATCTGATTCTCAAGATGGGTATTCCCTGTTTGGCGGAAGATGGCAATCTCGCTACCCTGACGCATCTGTCGCGGGCGGTGGCCGAGATCGCCAATTTGGCGCCGGATACGCATTTGCCTTACGTGGGCAAGAGCGCGTTCGCGCATAAAGGCGGCATCCATGTGGCGGCCATGCGGCGCAATGTTGACAGCTATCAGCACATCGAACCAACGAAGGTCGGCAACCAAACGCGCGTGTTAGTTTCTGACTTGTCGGGCCGCGGCAATCTGTTGAGCAAGGCGGAAGAACTCGGCCTTGATGTCTCCAAGGACGAGGCAGTACAGGTCCTTAATGACATCAAGCACCTGGAGAACGCCGGTTTCGTATTTGAAGGGGCGGAGGCATCGGTGGCGGTGCGGCTGCGACGGGCGCGCCCGAACTATCAGCCGCTTTTCAACTTGATCGACTTCACAGTAATTGTTGAGGATCGTCGTGGTCGCGGGCAATTGGCGGAAGCGATGGTCAAACTCGATGTGGATGGCGACATTGTGCATACGGCTGCCGAAGGCAACGGGCCTGTAAACGCGTTAGACCTTGCGCTGCGGAAGGCCTTGTTGCCGCAGTATCCAGCGCTGCGAGACATACAGTTGGTAGATTACAAAGTGCGTATTCTGGACAGTGAGAACGCAACCGGCGCTATGACACGGGTTTTGATTGATTCGTATAATGGCAGCGAACGCTGGAGTACCGTTGGGGCGGGGACCGACATCATTTGCGCCAGTTGGCTGGCGCTGGTCGATAGTGTCGAGTATGGCTTGTCAGTGGCCGACGAGAAGAAAGATCAACCGTCCTTGATGATGAGTGACTAGGACAGACTTTATTCATTTGCGCTGTGCGATCCGCTTTTGCGCCACAGCGCGTCTCATGGAGTGTAATTGATATGAAGGCAAAGATTGCCGTGTTGCCGGGCGATGGTATTGGTCCCGAAGTCGTAGGTCATGCAATGCGATTGTTGTCGGTCATAGCCGACAAGGGCGGTCATGATTTCACCTTTGTTGAAGGGATGATCGGCGGCATCGCCATCGACGAAACCGGCGATCCGCTGCCGGAAGAGACGATCAAAATCTGCGAAGAGGCCGATGCGATATTGCTAGGGGCGGTTGGCGGACCCAAATGGTCGGATCCGACGGCGAGCGTGCAACCGGAACGCGGGCTGCTCGAGCTGCGCCAGCACTTCGGGCTATTCGCTAATTTACGCCCGGTGAAGACTTATCCGGCTTTGCTGGAACATGCGCCCTTGCGGGCAGAGCTCCTGCGAGATGTCGACATTCTTTTCGTGCGTGAACTGGTCAGCGGCATTTATTTTGGCGACCGGCAAGAGCAGGGAAGCGGGGAGGAATCTCACGATACCATGCGTTACACGCGCGCTGAAGTTGAACAGGTGGCGAACGTCGCCTTTCGCGCCGCGCAAGGTCGCCGCAAAAAGTTGTGCTCGGTAGACAAAGCCAATGTGTTGGCGTCGATGCGCCTGTGGCGGCGCACGGTTGTCGATGTTTCTGAAGATTACGCGGATGTGGAATTGGAGCATTTGCTGGTTGATGCCGCGACCATGCACTTGCTCACGCGTCCAGGCAGCTTTGATGTGATTGTAGCGGGCAATATGTTCGGCGATATTCTCAGCGATGAAGCCTCCGTTTTGGCTGGCAGCCTGGGGATGTTGCCTTCGGCTTCGCTGCGGTCGGATCAATTTGGCTTGTACGAGCCGGTACACGGGTCTGCCCCGGATATCGCCGGGCAAGGCAGAGCCAATCCCATTGGCATGTTCTTGAGCGCCGCCATGCTGTTGCGTTACAGCCTGCGCCTGGAAGCGGAAGCCTCGTCTATTGAGGCAGCTATCGATGCCGTGCTGGCTGCTGGATTGCGCACTGCCGATATAGCCGGGGAAGAGGGCAGGGCGGTCTCCACTGAGGAATTCGCTGAAGCGGTAATCGCCAAGTTATAAGGCTTGCCCGGTACTGGGTCATGCTGACGCGCTTTTCTACCCCATCCCCCGGCCCCAAGCATGATACTGTTGGCGAACTCGGTATCAAGGGATTCATTTTATAATGAGTCTATCAGAGATATGAGGAGCCAATGATGAGCTTAAAACCTGCGCCGATTCCGCCAGTCCCAGAGTCAACCGTCCAGGTCGCCAAACGATCATTTCCGAAAGGCAATGTCTACCTGCAGATGCGCGATACTTTGGATAGCATATATCGGGATGATCAATTCGAGCATTTGTATCCGCTTGATGGTCAACCCGCATACAGTCCTTGGCGTTTAGCCTTAGTGATCGTGATGCAGTTTGCTGAGAATTTGACGGATCGTCAAGCGGCGAATGCGGTTCGGTCACGCATTGATTGGAAATATGCTCTGAGTTTGGATGTGGGCGATGCAGGTTTTGATTATTCGATATTGAGTGAGTTTCGGACTCGGCTGGTTAGGAGTGAGAGCGGAGAGATTTTACTGGATGCTCTGCTGGAGCAATTGGTAGCAGGGGAGTTGCTCAAGCAACGCGGTAAACAACGGACGGACTCGGTGGCGGTTCTAGCTTCGGTAAGAGCCTTGAATCAACTGGAAATAGTGGGGGAGACGATGCGTTACGTCTTGAATAGCCTGGCTGCTGTCGCGCCAGAATGGCTGAAAGAGCAAGCGCCTTCGGCTTGGTACGAGCGTTACAGTGAACGTTTTGAAGAATATCGTTTGCCCAAGAGCAAAAAAGAGCGATCAGACTTAATCAAAGTGATCGGAGAGGATGGTTATCAACTGTATACAGCAGTCTACCATGCGCAGGGTCTGCCTTGCTTAGGCTCGATTCCGGCAGTAGAGATACTGCGGCAAGTTTGGCTTCAGCAGTATTGGGTGGATGATGGCAAGCTCAAGAGTCGCAGCGCGGATGAGATGCCGCCGGGCGGGGAGTGGATACGCTCTCCCTATGACCCCGAAGCCGGCTATGGGCGCAAGCGCACATGGAGTTGGGTCGGTTACAAACTCCATATCACCGAAGTCTGCGATTCCGATCAGCCCCATTTCATTACACAGGTGGAAACGGCGCCCGCCATTCAGCCAGACCGACAGGCATTGAGACCTATCCAGCAGCAATTGGCTGAGAAGCGCCTCTTGCCCAAACAACATATCGTTGATGCTGGCTACACAGGGGTTGATCAGTTTATAGAGAGCAGGAAAGATCACCAAATTGAGTTGATAGGTCCCATCGCTAAGGATACCAGTTGGCAAGCGCAAACAGCGCAAGCCTATGATGCCTCTCTTTTCGACATTGATTGGGAGCAAGAAGTTGTTATTTGCCCACAGGGGCAAAGGAACCGAGATTGGCTGATCGCAAGCGATGCTGCCGGCAAGCCTGTTCTCACAATTGCCTTTGACAAGCAGACCTGTTTTGCTTGTGAAAAGCGCCAAATCTGTACACGCGCCAAGAAGACGGGACGGCGGATGACTTTACGCTATCCTCCGGAACGCTTTGAGAGCCTCATAAAAGCGCGACAGTATCAAGAAACGGCTGCCTTCAAAGCCATCTACAAGCAGCGCAGTGGCGTTGAAGGCACTTTCTCGCAGATGATTCGTAACACTGGCTTGCGACAAAGCCGCTATATCGGGATGGCAAAAACGCATCTGCAAAATATCGCCTGCGCCACAGCAACAAATATCTTGCGTTTCATTCACTGGCTCAATGAACTGCCTTTTGCCAAGACCAGAACTTCCCGCTTTGCAGCGCTGGCAACTGCCTAAGCGGTTCGCCAACAGTATCAAGCATCAGGGAAGGGGAGCTAAAATCGGCGGATATCGTAATAATTTGTTGAATTTCGCAATGATCGCCACCTTTTTAGTATTGTTTCGGTACTATGCCTGTTATCTATACGTATGATTTGCAGTAGCGGACAAGCCTTATAGTGTGCGTTTCGCCGGCGCTGGCGGATTTCACCAGGCGATAGCCGGGGCGGGCTGGGTTTCGATGCGGGTGATATCAGCGCCGAGTTGATTCAGCAGATACTCGACGTCTTCGTATCCACGGTCAATTTGATAGACGTTTTCTATGGTGCTCTCACCAGTTGCGGCAAGAGTGGCCAAGAGGACCGTAGCGCCAGCGCGGATGCTTTCCGCCCTGATACGCGCCGGACGCAGTTTGTTGACACCCTTGATAATGCAGACATCGTTTTGACTGATGATAATATCGGCTCCCATTTGCAGTAACGCGTCCACATAATCGTAGCGGCTGTCGAATATGCGTTCTCGGATATAGCTTGTACCCCTGGCCACGCTGGACAAGGCTGCAAAGCAGGGCTGTAGATCCGTCGGAAAACCGGGGTAGAAGTCCGTCTGAATATTGATCGGATTCAGATCCCGATTCCGCGGACGAAAGACGCGAATGGACTTGCCATTGACTTCTATGCCTACTCCCATTTGCTCCAATTTCGCGATGACAATGCGCAGATGATCCGGTTCGACATCGTGGATTGTGACGTCGCCGCCGGTTATGGCAGTGGCCACCATGACTGTTCCCGTCACCAGGCGATCCGGCATCGGGGTATATTCGATGGCTCGGAGTTTCTTAACGCCATTGATGAGGAGCGTATGCGTGCCCAGACCGCGTATGTCGGCGCCCATCCCGATCAGAAAATTGCCAAAGTCGAGCACTTCGGGTTCGACCGATGCGTTTTCCAAGACGGTCTGCCCGTCAGCCATGGCTGCGGCTAACATCAGATTCTCGGTACCGGTGTGGCTAGGCAAGTCAAGATAGAGCGACGTACCGGTGAAGCGACGGTTCTCGAGATCAATAACTGTGCGACCGTCCTCGAAGTATTGAACCCTTGCGCCAAGGCGCGCGAAACCGCGATGATGAAAGTCGATCTTGCGCGTGCCGATATCGCAGCCGCCGCTGCCCGGCAATTCTACGTAACCGAGGCGAATCTGCAGCGGCGCCAAAAAAAGCACCGAGCCACGAAACTTGGAGGCAATTTCCTGCGGGAGGATGCCGGTAGTCACGCGGGCGGCGTCGATACGGACAGTCCCGTTCAGTTGGTCGTGATCAACTGCCGCGCCGACCGAGCGCAGGAGTTCAAACGCGCGCTGTACGTCTTCAATGTTGGGGACGCCATGCAATACAGTTTCGCCGTCTTCGGCGACGATGGAAGCCGCTATCATTGCGAGGATCGCGTTCTTCGCCCTTTGCACTTGAACCGTGCCGCGCAAGGGCTTTCCACCCACTACGCGGAAAGCTGAAGAGTTCATGATCTGGAGACCCTCCCGATCTTGGCGCTCGTTATTGGATAAGCATAGCACAATTGTTTGTGAATTGATAACGAGAGGGGGAGTTGTTCAGGGCAATCGCATCAAATTATTTTAACCACCGAGGACACCGAGAACACCGAGATTTAACCGCGAGCCTGTCAAAATGGAGGCGATGCAGGGGCGACATACCATGTCGCCCGAAAGCGCAAAGCCCTGTAGCATCGGGCGACCAGATTGGTCGCCCCTACGTTTCCTTAGATTTATGCGACATTCGACGGTTATTGATTTTGAAGCGATTGCCCTGTAACGAGAGGAGGAGTTGTTGCAGTCCTAGCCCCTATGTGTTATGATCCGTACCGTTAACAATTGAAGACTAAGTTTTACGCTTATCCAGAGGTGGTGGAGAGACCGACTCTACGAAGCCACAGCAACCCCCAGATGGCAATGGGAAGGTGCTAAATTCGGCAGATTTTTCTGGAAGATGAGGGTAAACGCCTGAGAAGCATGCAGGTTATTCCGTAGACTGTGCCGCAGTCACTGTTTTTGTCAACTAACGGAAGCCCAAACTGGCGTAAGTGAAGCCGCCGTTTGGGCTTTTTTGATTGGGTGAGGCAAAACGATGAAATCATCGAACGAACAGCGTGTAGCGAGTTTTGAGGGCGCCAGCACACAATCCGTCCACGGAGGCGCGCCGCGGGTGAAGGGCTTCCATTCTCTTACTACGCCCATTGTACAGTCCGCCACCTATACATTTGAGAACACGGCGAAGCTGATTGAGTTTCTCGACGCGAAGGTATATGGCGGCGATCTGGATCGCGAAGAGTACGGGCGTTACGGCAATCCGTCCGTCTGGTCGGTGGAGAATCGCATTGCCGAACTGGAAGGCGCTGAAGACGCGGCCATTTATCCCTCGGGCATGTCGGCTGTTACGTCGCTCTTCCTGACGGTGCTTCGTCCGGATACCCATATCATCATGACAGATGATTGTTATCGAAGGACGCGGCAGTTTTGCGATACGACGTTACGGAAGTTTGGGGTCGCCACCACTGTTGTTCCTATGGGGGATTATGAGGCGCTGGAGGCGGCGATCGTTCCGAGGAAGACGCGTTTCATTTTCACTGAAACGCCTACCAACCCCTATTTGCGCGTGGCGGACCTGGATCGACTGGCGGCGATTGGCAAGCGCTCCCGGGCGATGACACTTTTGGATACGACTTTTGCCACGCCAGTCAACTTGCGGCCGCTGGAATACGGCGTTGATTTTGTTCTGCATAGCGCGACCAAGTATTTCGGGGGTCATAACGATGTGTTGGCCGGGGTTATCGCTGGCAGCGAGGCGCGGATCAAAGCCCTGAAGGATGCCCGTGGCGTGCTCGGCAACGTGATTGACCCTCATCAAGCCTTTCTGATAGAGCGCGGCTTGAAGACACTGGCGGTACGCGTGCGGCATCAAAATGAAACTGGGCTTGCGGTAGCGCGGTTTCTGGAGCAGCACCCGAGAATCGAGCGCGTGTTCTATCCCGGATTGGCATCTCATCCCGACTATGAGATTGCCAAGAGGCAAATGAGCGGATTTGGCGGGGTGGTGAGTTTTCAGGTAGCGGGGGGCTTGGACGACGCTAGCGGCTTCATTGATCGCTTGCGCATACCGTATATCGCGCCAAGCCTGGGCGGCACGGAAAGCCTGATCGAGCAGCCCGCGTATGTGAGCTATTACGACCTGAGCGCCGAGGAACGGCGAGCGATTGGCATTGAGGACAATCTCGTTCGTCTCGCGCTGGGCATCGAAGACGCCGAAGATATCATAGCCGATCTCGATCAGTCGCTGTCCAAAGTAGCCTCCTCGTAATCGGGGCAATCGCTTCAAACTGGCGGCGACCGGCATGATTTGAAACTGGAATTGGTTTTAACCACCGAGGGCGCCGAGAACACCGAGAAGAGCAACAATTTAGAAGCTCTTCTTATGTTTCAGCCGTCCTTAATGAGCGACAGAGCAGTTTGAGCTGGCGATTTTGCCGTGTTCGGGCGGCGGGTTCAACAGTAGGGGCGAACGCTTAGCGCAGCCGCTTCAACAATTGCGAAAGCGGCTGCGGGTGACCAGATTGGTCGCACCTACGAGGTCGCTGGTGTCTTGGAATAACGACCTCGTGGCGTGGACTGGTAAAGCGTTTCAACGGAAAAGGATACAACACCCCGCATACGGCGGTTTAACAATCAAGAGGCAAGCTCGTTATAGTCCGGTCTTTGAGCAAGTCGATGATCTGCTGAAGGTCATCTTCAGTTTGCAAGGTCGCGTTTTGGAAAGCGGGATCTATGGAATTCAGGTTGTTGGCGTGGTAGCCCATAGTTGCTTCCGGATCTTTGAGCACATGACCGGTCAAGACGCCGACCACGGTGTCTCCGGGTGATATGACGCCGCTCTCAACCAGCTTCTTGGCGCCGGCGACGGAGCAGGCAGAGGCAGGTTCGCAGCCGATGCCGACGCCGTCGACGATGGCTTTGGCATCCATGATTTGCTGATCGCTAACTTGCTCCACGACGCCCCCCGTCCATTCCAGCGTGCGGATCGCCTTCTGCAGGTTCACGGGATTGCCTATCTTAATCGCGGTCGCGATCGTCCGCGCCTCGACCGCCTGGAAGTCCTTGAACCCGCCAGCGAAATGCCGATATAAAGGATTCGCCCCTTCCGCTTGAATAATGGCCAGGCGCGGCATCCGGTCGATCAGGCCGAGATCCAGCATTTCCAGCAGTCCTTTGCCGAAGGCGGAACTGTTGCCTAAATTGCCGCCTGGCACGACAATCCAGTCGGGCGCCTGCCAGCGCAACTGTTGCAGTGTCTCGAACATGATCGATTTCTGCCCTTCGAGCCGAAAGGGATTCACGGAGTTTAGAATATAGATTCGCAAGCGCTCGGCGACTTCGCGGACGAGCGCCATATTACGGTCGAAATCGGCATTGATTTGTAAACATGTCGCGCCATAGGCGATGCCTTGCGCCAGCTTTCCCAAGGCAATCTGCTGATTCTGCAGGAACACGATACCTTGCATGTTTGCGCGCGCGGCATAAGACGCCATGGACGCGGAGGTGTTGCCGGTCGAGGCGCAAGCGACGCGATCCATGCCAAGAATCCTGGCTTGCGTAACACCGGTTGTCATGCCGCGGTCCTTAAAGGAGCCGGTTGGATTCTCGCCTTCGTGCTTGAGATAGAGCGTATCGACGCCGATATACGAGGCCAGGCGCGGCAAGTGGTACAGGTTGGTGTTGCCTTCCGCCCGGCTGACGATGCGCTCGTCGTCGATGCCGGGATAAATCATTTCCTTAAACCGCCATACGCCGCTATTGTAAGGAAATTTGAGCGTTCCCAGTCTGTTGTCAAAGAACGCTCGTGTCAGTTCCGCAGTGGATTCGCGGAAATCATGCCTGACATCAAGCAAGCCCCCGCAACGCTCGCAGTCGTAAATGACTCGGTCGATTGGGTATTGTCCCCCGCAATCGATACATTGTAGTATGCTTGGCATTCGGTCGGCCTCTCGTTACGAAACCGCAGCCGCTCGGCAATAGCGAAAAAGTCTGACGCGCTCACAGAAAATAATAAGCCTCCTCGCCGCATGAGCGACGCGGTTTATCAAAAAGCCGCTCGGCGCGTAACCGGCGAAAGGGTCCCAAGAATGTCGCGTTCACAGAAAATAACAAGCCTTCTGCTTGCATGAGCAAGAGGGTTTGTCAAATAAGATAAGGATAGCGATCCTTCATGTCATTTTCCAGAGCCGAAGCCTTTGCGCCGGCCACCGTTGCGAACCTCGGCGTCGGTTTCGATATCCTGGGACTGGCCTTAGAAGGCATGGG
Source organism: Chloroflexota bacterium (assembly GCA_011525385.1). GTDB lineage: Bacteria > Chloroflexota > Anaerolineae > Aggregatilineales > Phototrophicaceae > UBA6055. The sequence goes on from WTGF01000086.1 coordinate 20,603, forward strand.
CGACCGCGCCATCGTCGAATTCCAAGAGTCATCCAAGATCCTCATTAGCAAGATCGAAGGAGACGGCGGCAGGCTGCCGCGCGATCCCGAAAAGAATGTCGCATCCGTTTCCGCCAGGGCTTTCCTTGAACATATGGGTGAAAAGCGCGGCCTGCGCATTGAGCTCTTTAAGGGCTTGCCGCTATCCAGCGGCGTTGGGAGCAGCGCCGCAAGCGCTGTAGTCACGGTTGTCGCATTAAACAAGCTATATGGCGAACCATTTCGCCGCGAGCAACTGCTGCCATTCTGTTTGGAAGGCGAAGCGCTGGTCAGCGGCTATCATGCGGACAACGTGGCGCCTTGCCTGCTGGGGGGCATCACTCTGGTTGCCGGGATTACAGTTGAGGCCATCCAGCCATTGCCGATCCCAGATAACTTGCATCTGGCTTTGGTTACGCCAGAGATCGCGATTCCGACTGCCGAAGCCCGCGCTGTGATGCCCTCGCATGTCAGTTTGCCGACGCTCATCCACCAGACCGGCAAAGTGGCGCGTCTGATTGATGCTTTACACCGCGGCGATTTGCCGGCGATGGCCGAAGCGATGGAAAACGATCTCGTTGCTGAACCGGCGCGCGCCAGCCTGATGCCGCATTTGCAGGCAGTGCGCAAGGCGGCGAAAGGGTGCGGCGCCTTAGCCGTCTTCATCGGAGGCGCCGGACCGACACTCTGCGCGCTCTGCGATGCGAAGTCAGTGGCGGAAAAGGTTGCCGGCGCCATGAAGAAGGTCTACAGCGACAGAGAACTTGAATCCCGGGCGCTATCCACCCGGGTGGACCGCCGCGGTTCCATTGTAATTCAGGCCGAATGACTTGGCATGGAGGCGATTGTGAAATTCTTGACAATCTCGGCCGCGCTCTTTATACTTGCTGCACAATGCGGTGAATCGGCATGAAAGTCAATGATGGGCAAAGGGCTTGCCGAACTCTTGACAGGTTCTGCATTTGGAGCGTCCTTAAGGGAGCGCAAGCGCGCTGCCGTGTTAGAATAGGTTGATCATGAGCCGCCAGCGCCTGGATTGGGATTCGACCTATGAAATCGTTTTGGCATTGAGGGATCTTTATCCAAATACAGTCTTGGAAGATTTGTCGTTGGATGATCTGAACGCGCGCATCCTCGGGCTGCCCGGTTTTTCTGATGACCCCGAGTTGGTCAATGACGCGATTTTGCGAGCGATTCTGCGAGAATGGTACGAGGAGATCGGTGACTAGATGGACTTGAACCTGCAAGAGTTAGAGAGAACCGAGTTTCCCGTTCCGGCCGAATTGGAAAACAATATCGCGATCACCAGTCTCAGCCAACTGTATAATTGGGGCCGGCGCAATTCCATGTGGCCGATGCTGTTTGGCTTGGCTTGCTGCGCAATCGAAATGATCGCCACGGCGTCTTCTCGCTTCGACTTCTCCCGATTTGGTTTCGAGGTGATGCGGGCGACCCCTCGTCAAGCTGATCTGATGATCGTTTCCGGCACGGTAACCAAAAAGATGGTAGTGCCGATTGTGCGCTTGTATAACCAGATGCCGGAACCGAAATATGTTTTGGCGATGGGCGCCTGCGCGAGCGGGGGAGGCCCTTTCAAGGAAGGCTACAACGTTGTTTCCGGCATTGACAAATACCTGCCGGTCGATGTCTATGTGCCCGGGTGCCCGCCTACGCCCCAGGCGCTGCTCTTTGGCATGATAGCTCTGCAGCGGAAAATCGACGGTCAGAGCATCGCCAATGGCGATGACGTGCCTTGGTATGGCATAGGACCTGCCGAACCGACTCCCGTGCCGGTATTGGGTCCCGACATCATTGATCCGCGTCAGATGGATATGATCCGGCGTCAAGCGGAAGCGGCGGCTGAAGATATGGCCGAGGTAGGGCAACGTGAATTGCCCAGCGCGACGCAACTGGTGGCGGCGAAGGTGGCAACTGTGGAGGCTACAGGCGCAGCAAGCACGGCGGTTTCGGATGACGCTCTCAGTTTTGTCTTGCCGACCGGCGGGAATCCCTGGACCGAAGCCGAAGAGATTCGTGAAAAGCGACGCCTGCGCGCTCTGGCAAGAAAAGCGGTTCGCGCTTCGCGCAGGGCGGCGGAAGCAGAAGAGGAATAGCGCAATATGGTGAGTCCTGTTTTAGCCCCGGATGATGTTGTCACGGCCCTGTCAATTGAAGACTCAATTGCTTATCTGAAGTCAAAGCATCCCGACGCGGTCACTGATGACGAGCGCGAAGGATATTCGGGGGTCGTTGTGCAAGCGAGCGAGCTGCTCAAGGTAGCTAGCGCGATACGGGATGATCTTGGCTTCGACTATCTTTCCAGCGCTACCGCGGTCGATTACCTGGGCGCAGGCGATCACATGGAGATGGTTTACCACGCCTACCGCACGAGCGGCGGCGGCGCGCTGGTCTTCAAAGCGCAGACGGAACGTGAAAAGCCCGAGATTCCTTCGTTGGTACCCGTGTGGCGCGGAGCGGATTTTCAAGAGCGCGAGGCCTGGGATCTATATGGCATCAAGTTTCCCGGCCACCCGAATCTGCGCCGGATTCTGATGTGGGAGGGTTTCCAGGGTCATCCGATGCGCAAGGATTGGCGCGAAGCTTATTACGAAGAAGAACAGAAGCCATTTGACAACCGCTGGCCGGGCGGGCATGTTCACCGGTCCGAAGAAAAGAACGTCTTCGGCAAGAATGTGACCTATCCACCTGATATCGACCTCAATCGTTTGATGGATACTTCCGAGAGCGAGGTATACGCTTCGCTTGGTTTGGGAGTCGATGTCGAGCGCATACTGGACAAGGATGGCTTCGAGACAAACGAACTCGTCGTTAACATGGGTCCGCATCACCCCAGTACGCATGGCGTCTTTCGTATGGTGCTGACGGTTGATGGCGAAACCGTGACTTCGTTGGAACCGGTCATGGGTTACTTGCATCGGAACCACGAAAAGATCGGCGAGCGCAATACTTATCTGCACAATATTCCCTTTACCGATCGACTTGATTACATCTCGAGCATGGGCAATAACCACGGCTATGTGCTCGCCGTGGAACAGTTGATGAGCCTGGGCAGGAAGTACAATCCGCCGACTTATCGCTGTGAGGCGATTCGCGTGATGATGGTAGAGCTAAGCCGTATTGTGAATCATTTGTGGGCGATCGGCTTCTGGTTGAATGACATTGGCGCCTTCTTCACGCCCGTTCTGTATTTCATACAGGAACGCGAACGAATTCTTGATTTCTTCGAAGCGGTGGCGGGCAGCCGCATGATGTGCAATTACATGCGTTTCGGCGGGCTATTTGGTGATTTGCCCGAGCGCATCAAGAGCGTCAGCAACCTGACTAACGATCGCGTTCGCGATTACAATACCATGCAGTTCCTGACCGAAATGGTCAATGAACGCATCCCGCGCACGATTGACGAGTTGGAACAGCTCTTGACGCAGAACGAGATTCTGCTGGAGCGCTCCATTGGCGTGGGCATCCTGAGCGGGGATGACGCCATCAATTACAGCGCGGCGGGTCCATTGTTGCGCGGTAGCGGCGTTGCCTACGATGTTCGCCGCGCCGATCCCTATAGCATCTACCCGGAACTGGACTTTGATGTCGCGGTGGAAGAAGACGGCGACATGTACGCCCGCTACCGAGTGCGGGTCACCGAATTGCGGGAAAGCGTGCGCATTCTCAAGCAGATTTTGCCGCGCCTGGAGGCGACAAGCGGCGAGTCCATTTGGGCGGACGGAAAGCCGGGGGCATATGCGCCTCGCGTTCCCTTCGGCGAGTCCTATGGGCGGGTCGAGAACGGAAAAGGCGAGTTGGGCTATTACCTGGTGTCGGCCGGGGGCCGGGGCGGGTCATCCAATCCCTGGCGCTATCATGTGCGAGCGCCCAGTTTCATCAATTTGACGCCTATGGGTTTGATGAGTAGCGGGTACAAGGTGGCGGATATCGTCGGCATTCTGGGCAGCATTGATATCGTACTTGGGGAAACCGATCGCTAGAGAGATCTCGGCATCAGAAACCGGATGCCGCAAAGAGCAGCGAACAAGGCAAGTCTAGGAGAGAACATGTACGGAACGGGTTTGGCAAAAGGACTGATGCTGACCTTGCGACATTTCATCGACTCATTCGTCGATGACCTGCGCTATGGCTTGCGGAAGTATTCGCACGCGACCGACAATTTCGGCCTCCGACAAGGGACTGAAGCAAAGGGTGTCATCACGGTCCAGTATCCCGATGAGAAGGTGGCGGTGCCGGAACGCTTTCGCTTTGTGCCCTTCCTGATTGTTGAGGACGAAGATCATCCAACCCGGAGCGGAAAAGACTGGTGCACCAGTTGTGGCATTTGCGCCAAAGTTTGCCCGCCGCAGTGCATTTGGATCGTGCGCGGAAATGACCCGGATACCGGACGACCGGTGCCGGAACCCGAGGCGTTTTTCATCGATATCGACATCTGCATGAACTGCGGTTATTGCGCCGAGTATTGCCCCTTCGACGCGATAAAGATGGACCACGACTACGAATTAGCCAGTTACGATCGTACCAGCCACCACATTCACGATAAAGAAAAGCTGTCCAAACCCGCTTCATATTGGCGCGACATTGCTCCGACGCGCGCTTATGAAGAGATGTTGGTCCGCGGCACTTGGGAACATAAAGATGCCGCCAAGGAGGCGCGGCGAGGCGCTGCCAGCCCCCGCAGTAGTTCTCGCGCGCCGGCTACGCAAGCTGAGGCTGCCCCGGCCGCGGTTTCGACAAGCGCTGAGGCAGCGGCAGCGCCCGCCCCATCCACAACCGCAGAAGGCGCGACGCCCTGGAGCGAAGACGAAGCCAAACGCGAAGAGCGTCGGCGGAAAGCCCTCGAACGCAAAGCGAAGCGCGCCGCCAGGAGCGGCGGGTAACGGAATTCCTCAACTACAATCGCAGGTTTGACCCAACTGCGCGAGCCCGTGCTGTAATTTTCGCTATATTCCCTTACATACGCGAAGTTGGTGGTCAAGGCGACTTGCATTCGTCAATGGCCAGAAGAATGGTATAGTACGTCGAAGTCGGAATCGGATTCCCGAGGTTAAGCATGAAATCAGTCGAAGATCGAGTAATGGGGGCTTTGCGTACGGTAATCGAGCCCGAATTGAACCAGGATATCGTGACACTCGATATGGTACGGAACCTCCAGGTAGAGAATGGCGTCGCGGAGTTTACTATCGTCCTGACAACGCCCGCGTGTCCGCTGAAAGACGTGTTTGTGGAACGTTGTAACACCGCGTTGATCGGTGTAGTCGAAGGGATCAGCGAGGTGCGCATCAAATGGGACGCGCAAGTGCCGATGGATCGTCGCATACATGGCCGTCTGGACGTTCCGATGAATTCGATTGTCGCTATAGCGAGCGGCAAGGGAGGCGTCGGGAAAAGCACCGTGGCGACGAACCTCGCCGTATCCCTGGCGGATGCCGGGGCTAGCGTGGGATTAATTGATGCGGATATTCTCAACCCCAACATTCCGCAGATGTTCGGCTTGGGCAGCGGTCGGCCGAAGATCAGCAACAAGAAGATGCAGCCGCTGGAGGTCTATGGCGTCAAGCTCATTAGCACCGGTTTCCTGACCACACCGGAGAAACCGATGATCATGCGCGGACCGATGCTGCATAGCGCGATTCGTCAGTTTTTCACGGATGTAGACTGGGGCAGGCTGGACTATATGATCGTGGACCTGCCGCCAGGCACGGGCGATGCGCCGCTCTCGCTGGCGCAGTCCTTCCCGTTGACGGGCAGCATCATTGTGACGCAGCCGCAGGCGGTCGCGGTTGCGGATGCTGTGCGCGCGGCCGCAATGTTTGACCAGTTGAACGTGCCGGTTTTGGGGGTCATTGAGAATATGTCGGGCGAGTTCTTTGGGAGCGGTGGCGGAGAGGCCTTCGCCAATCAGCGCGAGATTCCGTTTTTGGGACGCGTTCCGCTGGCAAGTGAAGTTCGCGAGGCTGGGGATCTTGGGCGCCCAGTAGCGATCCATGACCTCGATTCGGAGTCGGGCAGGGTCTTTCGTCAACTTTCCGAGCGCGTTGCCGCGCGCATCAGTGTGGCGATGTTACAGGGCGCCGATGTAGTGCCAATCAACATTATCGACTGAGATCGATCAAGCGGGCTAGTCGTCCATGCCGATGACGCGGATTTCGTCGCTGTTGCCAGGCGGGTTATACTTGCCGACAAGCAACCAAAACAAGGCGCTTAGAATCAGTCCCAAGACAAAAGCCAGCAATGTCTCGTCGTGCAGGTCGTCCTTGATAAAGGCGTTGTGACGGATAATCAGCAGGCAGACAAGCACGAATCCGGCCACCAGTCGCCGACGCGCCGGTTCCGCGCGCTGTATCATGATAAGAAGCAGTGTGACCAGGACGGATATCAAAGCCAGGTAATTCAAGTCCATGTCAGTTAGCGGCCTCCGTCATAATGATCTGGTTTGATCGATTCCCAATTTCATATCCCAAGCGCAGGCAATGCAGTATCATTGTAGCATGAGCGGATAATCGGTGGAAACAGGTTGATAAGCGTCAATTTGTCCAGCTACGGCAAGGTCGGCGTGGTCGAAATCGCCGGGGAGTTAGATTCCACAAGTGTCTCGGCGCTTTCTCAAGTGATCGAGGAGGCGCTTGAGGCGGAGATGCGAACTCTTGTGGTCGACTTGTCCGGCATAAGCACACTGGATATTGATGGTCTGCGCGGACTAAATGCGGGACTGAAGAGAGTTCGTCGGGCTGGTGGCGATATGCGCCTGGCGGAGCCGTCTGACCCGGCTCTCGAGTCATTGCAGGCTTCAAGACTGGATGAGATCTTCACAATCTTCGAGTCGTCGCAAGCGGCGATCGCCAGCTTCTCGGCGTGACAGTCGGATTCCGATGAAAGCGCGGCCTGCGGTTGAGAGCGGGAGACCATTTTGAAGTCAGGAGCAAAAGCTTATCTACGCTTCCAACTATTGATGTTTTCGAGGTTGACGTATTCCGGCCCCGGTGGCAGATAGTTCCCTTCACACTCTTGCGCGGTGGGGGGCAGATTGGCGCGAGGAACGAGCAGGGCATTTTCCGGATTGAAGAAATTCCATGCGGCGCGTGAGATCTCTTCAAGGAGTGGCCAGAGTTTTTCATAGTCCTGAAATTCTGTTTCTTCCCAGAGATAAACTGAAATGACATAGTGATGGCCGTTGGGCGAATAAACGATACCAGCGTCGCCAACGGTGTCGAATATCCAGCCATTCTTATGTGAGATGCGCACACCCGGGGGAATGCCGCCCTGCAGCAAGCGTTCAAGGTCATTGGCGCTGGTTAGTTCCAGCATTTGGCGGCATTCTTGCCGGGTGATCTGACCTTCTGAAAACACAGTGACCAGGCCCGAGCCGAACTCCGCGCAATCGTAAAGCAGATTGAATAGCGTAGCCATGTCCTCGGCAGTCGTTTGATTAAATGGGTCGGCGCCGGTAACGTAGGTCTGGTTTGGCGCTGTCTCCGGCGCTTGAATCGAACCGAGTCGTTGACCTTCTACGCCGAGGTAAAACGGCGCCGTAATGAAGGAATTGAGGGCGCCCGCTCTTTTCAGAGTAGCAGTGATGCTCTGAATGCCCGCAAATATGTCTCCGCCGCCAACGATTTCCATCAGCAGATTTGACGATGCGTTGTTGCTGCACAAGAGTGAATTGGCTAGCAGCCAGGCTTCATCCTGTGATGGCGCGTCTGTCCGCGCGCGGAAGTAATCAATCATGATCGGCAACTTGATGGTGCTGGCTGCGGAATACGCGACGTCACCGAGAATGTTCAGCTCTTCGCCGCTGATCAAGTCAAGTATAAAGATCGAGGCTACTGTCCTTTGGCCGTCGAAAATGAAGCCAATTTCATCCAGGTAATCAATGATCAATTCACGTAAGGTGTCCAATGTGGGCAACTCGCTGTTTATTGCATTAACCGGCAAACCCACTGTGCGGGACTTTGCGGAACGCAAAGAGCTGTCTATGACATCCATCGCGGCGGCGATATCGAGGGCGTAGCCGCTTTCGCCCGCATAGACGGTCAATGTTTGCAAGTCGTATCCTGGCGAGCCGGGCCGATTGTCGTATCGCAGAGCGAGGTCCTGCAGGAATGCCTCCAGGGCGTAACTCTGATAGTCGGCAACGAGGGAAAGCTCTCTGGAGACGATTAATTCGTTGCCCAGCAGATAGTCCAGAAAGCGTCGCCAGAAGCCGCCGTCGGTCTCGCCCGATGCCAAAGCGCCGGCGAGCATAGGATCACTGCTTATTCTCCAGCCAATTTGGTCGGGGTGCAAGCGAATCGGATGTGGCTGTCCACCGAGGGCATCCGGGTAAAGCAAGACCAGGGGCTCCGCGTAGGCGCTTTCCCAACGAGAGACCGCGTCACGACCGCTCAAGCCGCTGACGTTTACTCCGGCAACAATGATCCCGGAGGGCAAAAGCTCTTCGCGCCGACTGAATGCCACAAGTTCGTAGACAAGAATGGCGCTGGCAGCGAGGAGCAAGAGCAGAGAAAAAGAAAACAGAAGCGACAATCCACCTTGGCGACGACGGGAGGTCAGTTGCGCTCCCATTTGTCCCCTCGCGCGCCGCAACCGACAGCTATCTTGATCGACTGACGGTGAAACTCGTGAAGATCTGGCAAATTGTCCGGATCGGCCCAGCGAAAGTCGAGCAATTCCATGCTTAGCTTGCCGACGGGGCCGAGTGAATTGCATAGAAAAGACATATCAATATGGTTCTTGAACGGCTTCGAAGTATGCAGGACTGTGGAAACTTCGGCGGCGAGTTGGAGTTCCTCGCGGAGTTCGCGCAAGATCGCGTCCGCCGGATCTTCATCTTCACCAATCCAGCCGCCCGGCAGCCCCCAGGGATATCGAGGGTGGTAGGCATGCTCCACAATCAACACTCGGCCTTGCTCATTAAGGATAACGCCGGCCACGCCGATCGTGTAGCGAGATTGCAGTCTGCGAAATATCAGAAAGGGGAGGCGAATCAAGGCGGGAAAGCGGCGGATCAAGGTCGCGAATTGACGGGACACGTAACTAGATCTCGTAGGACTGGATTGAGGACGAGTCTAGCGGGGCGCAGGTGTATCGTCAACAGCAAACATGGCAGTGCAAGATAGTCACAGCCGCTCGGGGCATAACCGGCGGAAAGGTCTGTCGCGCTCACAGAAAATAACAAGCCTTCTCCTTCCGCGAGGGAGGGAGGGTTTTGCTAAAAGAGAGGGATATTCGGCGGTATAAAAGCACGGTAGCCCGGCCTTGAAGAGTGTCATTCGAGAGCGTTTTTGACAGCGCCAAGTCCATGCCGCATATGCGCGTTGTGCTATACTTGTTAGTCAAATGAATTGCCGCCAAGCGCATACAGATGGGGGTATTGTGTGTGCGATTGTTTGTGTTCCCTGGCCGAATGAACATGTGGCTTTGTCGCGAAAATCTTAGCGCGCGTTTGGATGGTGCCAGTTGCCGCAGATTCCACTCGATTTTCTTGACCTGTTAATTGAATCACCCGGCGACCTGATTTTTTTTCTGCTTGTATTTGGATTGAGTCAAGCCACTCTATTCCTCGCCTTTGGCTTACGCTCTCACTTCGAGACTGAACAAGCGACATATCGATATGTCCCGGCAGCGATTGCTTTGGTAAGCATCTGGCTGGTCCTGATGGGGGTTGCTTTATTCTCGCTACTGACATCCTTTGAAGCGTCAATGCTCATGCCTCCGCTGGAGAGATTGGGCATGTCGCTCTCGCTCGTGTTCATGTCCTGGGCGTTCCTGAGCGGGGATAGCGCGCAGCGGGGCAGGCGCGCGAACCTTTGGTTAAGCGGAACCATCGTCCTGATCCTGCTCCTGTACCTGTACACTGCCAGCGAGTGGTTCGGCGAGTTTGAAACAGGCGCCATGTTCAATAGGAGCGAATTGGCGCCTATGTGGTCCATTTTGCCCTTGGCCATCGGATTATCAGGTTTTTTCGGTGTTGCATTCAGTTACAGTCGAATCGTCGACGCGCCCTTGAAATGTCTCTTCTTTATTCTAATTGTCCTGGGCAACGGCTGGGATAGCTGGCAGTTTGCGGATTCCGAGTTGTCAGGCAGTTATCTAGGCGGCGCCCGTTGGGCATATCTTGCCGCGTTGGCCCTGGCGCCTGTAGTTATTCATCGGCTTATTGTCGCATCGCTGTATCGTCGCCTGGCTGAAGGTGAAGCGCCAAGTGGTGAACGACGGATAGAAGATGAGAGCGTTGTCCCGCGCGAGCAGGAAATAGCGGCGCGAACAAGCGAAGAGCCTATCCCGCCAAGGCGCCCGGCCGAATCGACAGTTGCCCTTGAAAACAGCCAACTGTTGCGGGCCTTGGGCATGATGATGGACAGGCGCGAAGAATCTGGAATTCCGCAGCAGGTCGTTGCAACCGCGCTTGAATTGCTAGATGCTGAAATCTGTCTGTTGCTCCGGATGGAAGACGAAGTCTACGCCAATATCATCGCGGGCCAAGACAATGTGAAGGGCCAAAGCCTGGAGGGCATGTCATTTAGCCTGGAGAGTCAGCCGACAATAGTTGATGCAAGGCTACGCCGTGAGCAGCGATCCCTGGCGGCTGATCAACAGAAACAGGAAGTTGAAGCGTTGTTCCGTGTTCTGAAGATCGACGCCATTGGGGCGGTTTACATTCAGCCGATATCCTTTGAAAACGAAGTCTTGGCAGTATTGCTGGCCGCCATGCCGTATCGACAAGGTGAGCTTTCTCGTGACCAGCGAGCGCTTTTGGACGATATAGGCCAAATGGCGGGTTATATCCTGGCTTGGAGTTTTGACACCGAGGCGGCGACGTTTTTGGCGGAAAAGCAGGCCATAAATTCCATACGCGACCCAATAGCCGCGCAGGATGAAGGCAGAGAGATACGCGACAAGGCACGCAGTGAATTGGAAGCAAGCTTGCAAGAAAACACAGGCCAGATAGCGAGGCTGCGCCCCCAAATTGCCGACTTGCGCGCGCAGTTGCATGACGAGCGGATCACGCTGTTGAACAGAGTAAGCGATAGCGACGATGGCCTTGCTGTATCGCAAGTGTTTGATGAGCGAGCTCGACTAATGGAACGGTGTGAGGCGCAATCCAAACAGGTCTTGGATGCCGAAACCGTATTGCAAATTTGCACTGCCGAGAGCGACGATTCCCTGGCGCAAGTGATTCATGAATACGCGCATAAGACCCATAATCTGTTATTGAATACGAGCGTCCGATTGCGAGATCTTATCACCAGGCTGCGCGCCCAAAACGAGGCTATCGACTCGATTGATCCGCAAGCGATATTGGAACCGCTATCCGGCGAGGTTCGCCAACTGGAATTGGAGCGCGAGCAATTGGGGCGGCGTCTTACTGCTATTACGTCAAAACTACGGAAGCTGGGCATAGAAGCAGAGATGACCAGTATGACACAGGTTCTCATCCAACTTTATGCCGAACGACGAGCGTCAAAGCGGGAGGCCGCTGCGGTCCAGCATGAGCGTGACATCCTTGCGCGGGAACAGGCCAAGCTTGTCGACGGCAATGGCAGCAAAACAGATGAACTGCGGAATCAACTCAAGCGCTTGAGCGCCGATCATGAATCACTTATAAACCTGCGTGAGGAGATGCGGCGAGATTACCAAGATCTCTTGGATCGCTTTGAATCTCGGGATAAGGACAATCGCGCGCTACAGGACCGAATTCGAGAATTACAGGGTCAACTAGAGATCGGCGGGGAGAAGCGAAATGATTTGGAGCGGGACATCGTCGAACTGTCCGGCGAAAGAGAAAATCTCTTGCGCATCCGCGATCAATTGACTGCACGGCTGGCCGACAGTTTGCCCGTCTCTAGGGAGGCGTCGGCCGAGCCCCTGCTGCGGGCGCGGCTGCAAGAACTGCAGGACACAGTTTCTACGCTGAACGAGCAGCGGGAGAAGCTAGCGCTGGAGCTTAGCGACGCGAAAACTGCGCTGGCCGCTGCTAGCCTGGGCCAAGCGGAGCGAGCAGAATCAAGCGAAGGGGCGACTGCGGCTAGCCGACTTGTCGAAGTGGAACAGACGCTTGAACTTGTTCGCGAGATTGGGGTTCCCGTAAGCGCAATATCGGATTGCACAGATATTCTCTTGAAGGAGTCGATAGGCATTCTTGGCGCGGCTCAACTCGAGGTCTTGCAGCGCGTCTCGGTTAATCTGGGGCGGCTCACAGCATTGCTGGAAGACCTGATGAACCTCGGTCGCGATGAACATGATCGTTTTGTCCTGGCGTATGCGGAAATTGACATTGTGGACCTGTTGGACGAGACAATCACTTCGCTTTCGTCAGATATACGCCAAAAGCAACTGGCGCTAGAGTTGTCTGTGGATGATGGGCTCCCGAAGATCACGGTTGATTCCAATTGTATAAAGCAGGTCTTGCGTCATCTGCTTCAGAATGCCTGTGACGTGTCTGACGAAGGAGCGCCTTTACTCGTTACCGCGGCATTGGCGTCGACGCGATCCCCTGCTAATGAACAGCCGGTTGAAGCGATTCGCATTAGCGTTGAAGACAAAGGCGGCGGCATCTCGTCAAAGGATCTTCCTCGTGTCTTCGCCCGCAAATATCTGCCCGAAAACCCCAAGATTGAAGGACTCAGTGATACCGGTGTTGGTATGACAGTTGCCAGAGCGTTTGCCCGCGCACATGCTGGCGATCTATGGATCGACAGCAAGGCGGGCGAAGGCAGCGTCTTTCACCTCGATTTGCCGACGCGACTGATGCCATCAGTCGGGGAATAGCCATGCAACGCAACATTGGTAATGAGCTTGTTGTCGCGCTTTTTGCATTGGCGGCTCTCTTGTTCGCATTGGCATTCGCCATCGTACTTTCGACCGCTACGCGCGGCGTAGCCCCGCCAAGGCCTACGCATGTCCCAACCACGCTTTCCTCCCCGACGGCTATTGCCGAAACAAGCACCTCCTTATCGCCAGAAGCGACAGTCGCCGAAACCGCAGCAACCATAACAATTACGCCAAGCGCGACTGACTTGCCACCTGCCACAGAACCCATGTTTGCGAGCCCATCTGCGGTCGCTTCCGCCACCGCAAGCGCGAGCCCCAGGCCCCTTGCAACAGAAGAAGCAAGAAAAGAAACGCCTGCCGACTTTGCACCGGCTACCCGTATTGAAACGACGGAAGAAGTTCTGGACGTCGAACTGACGCCACTTGAAACGCCCGACGCGCCAGCGCCCGCCGTGATCACTGGCACTGCGTCGCCTATCAGACGGACACCGGTTGTTAAACCGAAGGCGACGGATGTTTCCAGTCCGACGGACACCGACGGGATTGCGGAGACAGAGGCGAGCGAAGAGCGTGATATCCGCGCGAGCCGAACAGCTCTAGTAAAGCGGACGGCAACCGCCACTGCTACCACGACGGATGTTCCGATTTCGACGGCGACTGACAAGATTGTAGAGACGGCGACAAGCGTCGAGCGTGATATCCGCGCCAGCAGAACAGCTCTGGTGAAGCGGACTGCAACGACAACAGCTACTTCCACGCCAACGGCTACCACGACGGATGTTTCCAGCCCGACTGCGACCGACAAGATTGTGGAGACGGCGATAAGCGTCGAGCCTGATATTCCTGCCAGCCGAACGGCTCTATTGAAACGGACGGCAACCGCCACTGCTGCCCCTACGGATGTTGCGATCCCGACGGCAACCGACACGACAAGCGTAGAGCGTGATATCCGCGCTAGTCGAACGGCTCTGGTGGAGCGGACGGCGACGGCAACTGCTACTTCCACGCCAGCGGCTACGACGACGGATGTTTCCAGCCCGACGGAGACTGACAGGATCGCGGAGGCAGCGCCAAGCGTCGAGCGTGATATCCGCGCGGGTCGAACGGCTCTAGTGAAGCGGACGGCGACGGCAACTGCTACTTCCACGCCAACGGCTTCGGATGTTGCGAGCCCGACGGCGACTGAGAGGACTGCGGAGACGGCGATAAGTGTCGAGCGTGATATCCGCGCTAGCCGCACGGCTCTAGTGAAGCGGACGGCAACGGCAACCGCTACGCCAACGGCTTCGGATGTTCCAAGCCCGACGGCGACTGACAAGATCGCGGAGACAGCGACAAGCGTCGAGCGTGATATCCGCGCGGGTCGAACGGCTCTGGTGGAGCGGACGGCAACTGATACTGCAACTGCCACCACGACGGATGTTTCCAGCCCGACGGCGACTGAGAGGACTGCGGAGACGGCGATAAGCGTCGAGCGTGATATTCCTGCCAGCCGAACGGCTCTTGTGAAGCGGACAGCAACCGCCACATTTACCGCGACGGATGTTTCAAGCCCGACTGCAACCGACACGACAAGCGTTCAGCGTGATATCCGCGCGGGTCGAACGGCTCTAGTGAAGCGGACGGCAACTGATACTGCAACCGCCACATTTACCGCGACGGATGTTTCAAGCCCGACGGCGACCGACAAGATTGTGGAGACAGCGACAAGCGTCGAGCGTGATATCCGCGCCAGCCGAACGGCCCTGGTGAAACGGACGGCAACGGGAACCGCCTCTTCTACCACGACGGATGTTGCGAGCCCGACGGCAACCGACAAGATCGCGGAGACAGCGACAAGCGTAGAGCGTGATATCCGCGCCAGCCAAACGGCTCTGGTGGAGCGGGCAGCAACCGCCACTGCTACCACGACGGATGTTTCAAGCCCGACAGCGACTGACAGGACTGCGGAGACAGCGACAAGCGTAGAGCGTGATATCCGCGCGAGCCGCACGGCTCTGGTGGAGCGGACGGCGACGGCAACTGCTACTTCCACGCCAACAGCTACGACGGCGGATGTTTCAAGCCCGACGGCGACTGAGGAGATTGCGGAGTCAGCGACAAGCGTAGAGCATGATATCCGCGCGAGCCGCACGGCTCTGGTGGAGCGGGCAGCAACCGCCACTGCTACCACGACGGATGTTGCGAGCCCGACGGCAACCGACACGACAAGCGTCGAGCGTGATATCCGCGCGAGCCGCACGGCTCTGGTGGAGCGGACGGCGACGGCAACTGCTACTTCCACGCCAGCGGCTACGACTACGGATGTTGCGATCCCGACGGCGACTGACACGACAAGCGTAGAGCGCGATATCCGCGCGGGTCGAACGGCTCTAGTGCAGCGGACGGCAACTGATACTGCAACTGCTACCACGACGGATGTTTCCAGCCCGACGGCGACTGAGGAGATTGCGGAGTCAGCGACAAGCGTCGAGCCTGATATCCGCGCCAGCCGAACGGCTCTGGTGGAGCGGGCAGCAACCGCCACATTTACCGCGACGGATGTTTCAAGCCCGACGGCGACTGAGGAGATTGCGGAGTCAGCGACAAGTGTCGAGCCTGATATCCGCGCCAGCCGAACGGCTCTGGTGGAGCGGACAGCAACCGCCACTGCTACCACGACGGATGTTGCGAGCCCGACGGCGACTGACAAGATTGCGGAGACGGCGACAAGCGAAGAGCATGATATCCGCGCCAGCCGAACGGCTCTGGTGAAGCGGACGGCAACTGCGACTGCTACTTCTACCACGACGGCTTCGGATGTTTCGATCTCGACGGAGACTGACAAGATCGTGGAGACAGCGACGAGCGTAGAGCGTGATATCCGCGCGAGTCGAACGGCTCTGGTGGAGCGGGCGGCAACTGCAACCGCTACTTTCACGCCAACGGCTACGACGACGGATGTTGCGAGCCTGACGGAGACTGAGGAGACTGCGGAGTCAGCGACAAGCGAAGAGCGTGATATTCCTGCCAGCAGAACGGCTCTAGTGAAGCGGACGGCAACGGCAACTGCAACGCCTACCACGACGGATGTTCCGAGCCCGATGGCGACTGAGGAGATCGCGGAGACAGCGACAAGCGCAGAGCCTGATATCCGCGCGGGTCGAGTGACGCCAGTGAAGCGGACAGCGACGACAACGGCTACTTCCACGCCAACGGCTACGACGACGGATGTTTCCAGCTCGACGGCGACTGACAAGATTGCGGAGTCAGCGACAAGCGTAGAGCGTGATATCCGCGCGAGCCGCACGGCTCTAGTGAAGCGGACAGCAACTGCAACGGCTACCACGACGGATGTTTCAAGCCCGACGGCGACTGAGGAGATTGCGGAGTCAGCGACAAGCGTCGAGCCTGATAGCCGCGCCAGCAGAACAGCTCTGGGGAAGCGGACAGCGACGACAACTGCTACTTCCACGCCAACAGCTTCGGATGTTGCGATCTCGACGGCGACTGACAAGATTGCGGAGACGGCGACAAGCGTAGAGCGTGATATCCGCGCCAGTCGCACGGCTCTGGTGAAGCAGACAGCAACCGCCACTGCTACTTCTACCACGACGGCTTCGGATGTTTCGATCTCGACGGCGACTGACAAGATTGCGGAGACAGCGACGAGCGTAGAGCGTGATATCCGCGCGAGCCGAACGACTTTGCTGAAGCGGACGGCAACGGCAACCGCTACTTCCACGCCAACGGCTTCGGATGACCCAAGCCCGACAGCGACTGACGAGATCGCCGAGACAGCGACAAGCGTAGAGCGTGGTATCCGCGCGAGCCGGACGGCTTTGCTGAAGCGGACGGCGACGGCAACTGCAACGGCTACCACGACGGATGTTTTAAGCCCGACGGCGACTGACAGGATCGCGGAGGCAGCGACACGCGTAGAGCGTGATATCCGCGCTAGCCGCACGGCTCTGGTGGAGCGGACGGCTACAGCCACAGCTACTTTCACGCCAACGGCTACCACGACGGATGTTTCAAGCCCGACGGCGACTGACAAGATCGCGGAGACAGAAGCTAGCGTCGAGCGTGATATCCGCGCTAGCCGAACGGCTCTGGTGGAGCGGACGGCGACGGCAACTGCTACATTTACCACGACGGATGTTTCAAGCCCGACTGCGACTGACAAGATTGTGGAGACAGCGACGAGCGTAGAGCGTGATATCCGCGCGGGTCGAACGGCTCTAGTGAAGCGGACAGCAACCGCCACTTCTACCACGACGGATGTTTCAAGCCCGACAGCGACTGAGAGGACTGCGGAGACGGCGATAAGTGTCGAGCGTGGTATCCGCGCAAGCCGAACGACTTTGCTGAAGCGGACGGCGACGGCAACCGCTACTTCCACGCCAACGGCTTCGGATGTTGCGAGCCCGACGGCGACTGAGAGGACTGCGGAGACTGCGCCAAGCGTTCAGCGTGATATCCGCGCGGGCCGAACGGCTCTGGTGGAGCGGACGGCGACGGCAACCGCTACTTTCACGCCAACGGCTACCACGACGGATGTTTCCAGCCCGACGGAGACTGAGAGGACTGCGGAGACAGCGACAAGCGTCGAGCGTGATATCCGCGCGGGTCGAACGGCTCTGGTGGAGCGGGCAGCAACCGCCACTGCTACCACGACGGATGTTTCCAGCCCGACGGCGACTGACAAGATTGTTGAGACTGCGACAAGCGAAGAGCGTGATATCCGCGCCAGCCGAACGGCCCTGGTGAAACGGACGGCAACCGCCACTGCTACCACGACGGATGTTTCCAGTCCGACGGCGACTGAGAGGACTGCGGAGACGGCGACAAGCGAAGAGCGTGGTATCCGCGCAAGCCGAACGACTTTGCTGAAGCGGACGGCTACAGCCACAGCTACTGCCACGCCAACGGCTACCACGACGGATGTTTCCAGCCCGACGGCGACTGAGGAGATTGCGGAGTCAGCGACAAGCGTAGAGCGTGATATCCGCGCCAGCCGAACGGCCCTGGTGAAACGGACGGCAACCGCCACTGCTACCACGACGGATGTTTCCAGCCCGACGGCGACTGAGAGGACTGCGGAGACGGCGACAAGCGAAGAGCGTGATATCCGCGCGGGTCGAACGGCCCTGGTGAAACGGACGGCAACCGCCACTGCTACCACGACGGATGTTGCGAGCCCGACGGCGACTGAGGAGATCGTGGAGACAGAGAAAAGCGTAGAGCGTGATATCCGCGCCAGCCGCACGGCTCTGGTGGAGCGGACGGAGACGGCAACTGCAACGGCTACCACGACGGATGTTTCCAGCCCGACGGAGACTGAGAGGACTGCGGAGTCAGCGACAAGCGTAGAGCGTGGTATCCGCGCTAGTCGAACGGCTCTGGTGGAGCGGACGGCGACGGCAACTGCTACTTCCACGCCAACAGCTACGACTACGGATGTTGCGAGCCCGACGGCGACTGACAAGATCACGGAGACAGAGAAAAGCGTCGAGCGTGATATTCCTGCCAGCCGAACGGCTCTAGTGAAGCGGACGGCAACGGCAACCGCTACTTCCACGCTAACGGCTACCTCTACGGATGACCCAAGCCCGACAGCGACTGACAAGATCGCGGAGATAGAAGCTAGCGTCGAGCGTGATATCCGCGCTGGCCGAACGGCTCTGGTGAAGCGGACGGCAACTGATACTGCAACCGCCACATTTACCGCGACGGATGTTTCAAGCCCGACGGCGACCGAC
Organism: Chloroflexota bacterium; assembly: GCA_011525385.1. Lineage (GTDB taxonomy): Bacteria > Chloroflexota > Anaerolineae > Aggregatilineales > Phototrophicaceae > UBA6055. The sequence continues at coordinate 39,157 of WTGF01000086.1, forward strand.
AAGATTGTGGAGACAGCGACAAGCGTCGAGCGTGATATCCGCGCCAGCCGAACGGCCCTGGTGAAACGGACGGCAACGGGAACCGCCTCTTCTACCACGACGGATGTTGCGAGCCCGACGGCAACCGACAAGATCGCGGAGACAGCGACAAGCGTAGCGCCTGATATTCCTGCCAGCCGAACGGCTCTAGTGAAGCGGACGGCAACGGCAACTGCTACTTCCACGCCAACGGCTACCACGACGGATGTTTCCAGTCCGACGGCGACTGACAAGATTGCGGAGACAACAACGGCAACTCCTGATATGTTTGTAGCGACTGGAATCTCTGAAACCGTAACCGGAGTCCCGGTGATTGCTACGAAAGTTTTGCCGGTGAGCCTGGCACTAACGCCGACGGCAGATGAACGCTCAACTAAATCCGCAACGGCGACGAGGACTGTTTCAGTAGGGGATACGGAAACGGCTGTCGATCCCGTATATCAACCCACCGCTACACCTACGCTTCAAGCAAGCGCTACTGCTTCAATGCTACCATTGGTCTATTCTAGATTGGTGCCAACGCCTACTGCGCTTGGATTCGTCCCAGCTGCGGATATGGAATCCTGCGAAGTAGCAATTGATTGGGAGCCTTACCAGGTTGCTGAAGGCGACAATCTGCTTGCCATTGCAGAAAGTATAGATACAAGTATTGTCGAGATTCAGAAAGGCAATTGCTTTGAACCGATCCGCGGTGTACTGGCGGGGGAGACCCTGTTGTTACCGGCAATACCTAGCTTGCCGCCAGCAACAACTGTACCGGTATTTCCGGATGCCTCGGTTCCACCAAGAATGATCGGTTGTGAATCGGAATCGTCGCGAATCCTTTCACCGGTTGCCATGCAAGAGATACGCGGGATAATCCAGGTCATCGGCTCGGTTAGCTTGCCTGAAGATTCCGAGTTTAGGCTTGACGTCCGTCCTGCTTGGTCGGACAAATACTCCCGGTATATTGAGGGGTACGATTCCGTTACTAATGATGTCATCGGTTTAATCAATAGCGAAGTATTCGGTATTGGATTGCACAGGCTGCGCTTGAGCATCGTGGATGAACACGGCGCGATGTCGAAAGACGCAATTTGCGACGTACCGGTCGTTTTTGCGGCGCCTTGATCAAATACTTCGTTGATGCAAGTGAATTCTGGAATCGCGCTCGCATACCTTCTTTCAACGCAATGGAGTCATCATGCGTACTCTTCGAACAATGTTGCGGCTATCGCTCAAGCTCGTTGTTTATCTGACAATGACACTTCTGCTTCTGGCGACTCTTTGGACGGCGACGCAGGTACTGCGTCTCTGGAGTGATCAACGACAATACAGTACGACTAGCAATGCCCGCCAAGAGAGCTATCGGGCGACAGGCACGGCTCTGGCAACGGAAGCATCCGGCGCCAGCCTGCGCGACGAATCGCAGATTGTGTTGATGCAACAGGTATTCGTGACCAGTACCCCGAGTCCACAGACGCCTTCACCCAAAGCGACTGCGACTGCGGTTCTCGCTACGCCCCAACCTGTAGATCTGCCTAGACTCTTCCTTCCCCCCGATCCAAAAGCGGGACTTGAGCTTTCCGGCACCGCTGTGCCCACACGCGTCCCATTCATTCCCCGTGACTACGATTTGATCAATATCATACTTTTGGGCGGCGACGACGAATTGACGGAGGATCAGTCCGTACGGACTGATACCATGATCATCGTGTCTTTGAACACAGAAACCGGTACGGTTTCCATGATCAATCTGCCTCGTGATCTTTTCGTTTATATTCCCAGTGGAAAGATGGGACGGCTCAACACAGCGTTCGGAATCGGCAAAAATATCGGCTGGGAACCCGGCGGCGGATTCGGTCTCTTGCGACAGACCATCTTTTACAATTTCGGGATCAACGTGCATTACTATGCGCGAGCCAATTTTTCCGGTTTCAAGTCCATCATTGATCGTCTAGGCGGCGTAGACATCGCGGTCGATTGCACGTACCGGGACTTGTATCCGGTCACGCGGACGGAAACTGGCGTTGCCGAAGGCAGCGCTTACGACTGGCGGACACTGGACGTTGGCTACTATACATTCGACGGCTTTGACGCATTGTGGTATGCGCGTACTCGTCGTTACACGGACGATCTGGACCGCGGACGCCGCCAACAGTTGCTGCTTCGCGCAATGTGGCGCAAAGCGCGCAGCAACGGGTTGATAAGCACAGTGCCGGCGATCTGGGGCGAACTGGAAGAGGTAATCGATACCAATTTGCCCTTTAACGCCATGCTGGGCCTGCTGCCACATATACTCGAGCTTGATCTTGACCGCATTCAGAACTTCACTTTTCGGCGCATCTACCATACACAAAACTGGCGGACCCCTAGCGGGGACTCTGTCCTTTTGCCGGTTTATGAAACTGTCATGGAGCTCATGCGAGACTTCTACACGCCGCCATCGGCAAATCAAGTGGGTTTGTCGGGCCCTTCCATCGCTGTTTACAACGGCTCCGGTAACGAAGACTGGGATCTGGTCGCGAGCGAGCGATTGCGCTGGGACGGGTACAACGCCGTGGCGCTTGGGCCTTTGGCAAAGGGCGAGATTGTAGAATCGAGCAGGCTGATTGACTATGTGGCCGCGAGCAAAGGAAGTCTGGTACCGGGTATCACCAAGGCCTTAAACATGAAGAACAGGCAAGTGGAGGCACAAGCAGACCCGGCGCGGGAATATGATTATGAGGTCATTGTCGGTCAAGATTATGACTCATGCACATACGGCGTTTTGCCGATTGATGACTAGGTTCTGTTGACATTTAGACATTGGCATTTTCATAAATGCGTCAATTAGTCTTATGACATCGATAAGACTAATTGACGAACAATGGACGAAACTTCGGGAATTTCTGGCTCAAGAGCCGAATGTTTATCTGGGCAACGAGGGGGAATGCCGCCGATTCGTTGAAGCAGTGGTAGGGATAGGCCGCAGTGGCGCTTGCTCCCAAGCGAATACAGAAAAAATGGAATTCAGTTTACAAACGCTTTGCGCGCCGGGCTGCAGTTGGGATTTGGCAACGCATGATGGAAGTTCTTGCCGATGACCCGGATATGGAAAACGGGATAATTGACAGTACGATTGTTCGGGCACATCCCTGTGCTGCCGGCGCCCAAAAAAAATGAGAAGCAAGCTTTGGGTCGTAGTCGTGGTGGTTTTAGCAGCAAAATCCATGTGACGACAGATGGTTTGGGTAATCCTTTGCGTTTCCGTTTGAGCCCTGGGCAGGCTCACGACATAGGCCAAGCGCAAAGTTTGCTGGAAAGCTTTGTCTTTCAGCGGGTTATCGCGGATCGGGGCTATGCGTCTCAAGATTTTGTGGATAGCTTGATTGAAAGCCATATGAGTTTCGACGAATTGCTGAAGAGACGCGGGTAAGGCAAGCTTCCGCAAGCTGGGTTTTATTGCCATCTCCCAGATGTTGGCAGCACTTAGATAGACGAAGCTCTGTTGATCTTCAATGATGTCTTTCACTGTTGGGCTGAGCGAGCTGGTCGTTGACGAACCAAAGGCAGGCGCGCGCGTCGAGCAGGAAACTCATTCCATATAGTCGGCGAAGTCTTCCAGGGAATCATCAAAGTCGTCGGACATGCATACCTGGCCGCGGGCGCTACCGGCTTTGCGCGGTTTTTTCGCCTTTTGGGGAGTCGGAACGAGCTTTACCGCCCAACCATTTTCTGCGGTGATTACGACCGTCTTGACTTTATGCGCATCCGAAAGCAGTTCGTTCAGGCTATTTTGAGCGTTTTTTACGGTGTAGGTTTTCATCTGTCGTTCCCCGATACGACATTCATAGACCGTGTAACGGTTCTAATTGGATAGTCAATAAAGGCCGAGTAGGGCGCGGGCGCTCCGACCATTTGAAGAACCGGCCTTACCTTACACTTCCGACTGGTCTGCCGGATAAAAGGGGGGAATCAATTGGCGTGATTCGGTATCAACAAGTCCTCTATCGGTAAATTTCGCGTAGGGGCTGACGCTCAAACTCATGATTGAAAATGTCAGGAAGGGGCGTGTTTGATGCGCTCCGATACGGCGCATCGCGTCTTCCACAGCCACCAGCCCATGCGCGACCCCAGCGACCGGCTCATCACTCAGCAAGCCGAAGCAAGGCAGCCGCAAGGAGGCTTCAAGGCCTGCGCGTGTAGCTACGGCGACACCGCCCCCCATGGCATGCACCGCATTGGCGGCCTGTGCCATCGCTTCCGGGCTGCGGCCAATCACAAGCAAATTATGGCAATCATGCGCGACGCTGCTGGCCCATGCGCCCTGTCTCAGCCCGGTATTGGCGATGAGACCCACCGTCCGCGCTGACTCATCCCGCGCAATAACGGATGCCAGCGCCAATCCGTCATCCTCCTGGAATTGCACCTGCCCATCCTGCAAAGACACAGCCATCTGTTCCAATTTAGTCAGGGTCGAATGCCTGTTTAGCAGAGCGACAACCTGCGCCCCCACGCTACCGCCTCCGCCGTTGCTATCCAGCTTGAAATCAGCAGCAGTGAAGGAACCGGGTATGCCCGGATAGTCCGGTTGGGCTGGATTTTCGCGCGTGATAGGCGCGGCCATTGCGCCCGCGCCCGCCACAAGTTCTCCGCCTACAAAGACTTGCGCCGGCGGGAAGGCGGTGATGTCGTCCATAACAAGGAAATCAGCCAGAAAACCGGGGGCAATCGCACCGTGATCTCGTAGACCAAGATACCGTGCCGGACGAATGGTCGCGGCTGCAATCGCTTCCAGCGGCGGCATTCCACATTCGATTGCCAGCGCCACAATGCGCGACAAATGACCATCTGTAAGCAGCGAGGGTTCGATGTCATCGGTGATGAGGATGATCTGCGAACGATCCGGCAAACCCGCGACTGCCGCCACATTCTCCGGCGTCACCGACTTGGTTTGCAGCATGACAGCCAGACCTTTTGAGATTTGCTCCTGAATTTTGGCCGCGAAGGTCAGCGTGTGGTCGGAGCTAATCCCATGAGCGAGGTATTGCGAGAGTTCGGTTCCCGCCAGCGTGGGGATATGCCCTTCAATCAGCAGATTGTTTTCTCTGGCTGCCCCCACAATCGCCCGCAAGCGTTCGTTCGGCCCCAGTAAACCGCGATAATCCATAACTTCGCCCAATGCGATGACCGAAGGTTGCCTCGCCAAGCGCCGAATAGTAGCGGCATCAAAGACCTCATACGTCCATTCAATTTCCGGTGAGGTGGCGGGAACACAACTCGGTATCGAATGATAAATCCGCAGCGGCAAATCCTGAGATGCGGCAATCATCCATTTCACGCCGTCCTCGCCCGCAACATTGCCGACTTCATGCGGGTCACTGAGGATGGTCGTCGTGCCGAAGGGCAACACGGCTTCGGCAAAGCGGCGCGGCGTCAACAAGCTGGACTCGATGTGCAGATGCGAATCTATCAAGCCGGGCATGACGATACGCCCGGCAAGGTCCTGGGTCTCTGTAGCCTGGATACCACCCGGCGCGCTGCCCGCTTCAACCGTGATAAAGCGCCCGTCGCGGATGCCAACCCAGCCCTTGAACAGCCGGTAACGAAAGACATCGGCAATTCGGGCGTTAACCAGAAGCAGGTCGAATTCCATCAGGATCTTGCCTCCAGCAATTGCACCGCTCGCAGCGCGGTACGGATGGTCATCCCTTCGCCCCGCATATAGAGCGCCTCCTTTTCCGCAAGCGTGGGTTGCTTTTCCAGGTAGATATTGGAATCGGTGGCGACCACGCAGCCGACTTTTGCCCCGCGGTGCGCGCCGACAATAAACAGGGTTGACGCTTCCATTTCTGCCGCGACTACACCGGCCTGCCGCAAAACTTCGTTGAGTTCGGGGTGGCGCGCATAATAGGCGCTGCGCGTTGTCCCAATACCCGTGAAGGCGCTAAACCCTAATTCCTCTGCCGCCTGGATCAAGGCATTGTTCACGTCAAGGTGCGCGACTGCGGGAAAGCCCAACGGCAAATACTCGTCCGATACGCCGTCGCCGCGATAGGCCGCCGTCACCACTACGAGGGAGCCAATCGGTATATCTTTACGCCGCCCGCCAGCGGAACCGACGCGAATAAACACTTCCGCGCCGACATTGCGCAATTCTTCCAGGGCGATGGCCGCCGATGAACCGCCTATCCCGGTCGAACACACGCTGAGGGGGACCCCGTTCGTGGTCCCGGTAAACACCACATATTCACGGTTTTCAGCAATCAAGCGGGCTTCGTCAAGCTGGTCGGCAATGCGCCGGGCGCGGGCCGGGTCGCCCGGCAGCAGCACGCTGCGGGCGACATCTCCCGGAACGCAACGAATATGCTTTTGGACTTCAACTTTTTGCGAGCCTGTCATGCGTATTCCTCTTTTTTGTCAAACCGCTGGCTGCGTTAGCCAAGCGAGTCTAATATTTTGCCTGAGCGCGGTCATTCTTTTCGCCGGTTACGCGCCGAGCGGCCGTTTCTTCCAAGATGGCGATCCACTTTTGCGTATGCGCTTGCACTGTCACCGCCGCGCCGGGCGCGAAGCGTTCGCTATCGCTGTCTTGCATGATACTGAATTCGCCCAAGTCAGTTTCTACCAGGTATTGCACCTCGTTGCCATGAAAGGTATGCAGGATGACTTCCCCCGCAAGACCGCTGGCTTCCGTTCCCGCTAACAGACTGGCGCTATCGGCGCGAAAAAAGATCTCAGCCCGGGCGCCGCTTGGAGGCGATCCGAACTTGGAGTGCCAACGCAGTTCGATGGGAGCGCCGCCCCATGTCACCGTTAACTTGCTATCCTGCACCGATTCGACTGCCGCGTTGAAGTGATTGTCGAAACCCATGAAATCAGCTACAAATACAGTTTCGGGCGCCGCGAAGATGTCCTCCGGCGTGCCGATCTGCTCAATTTCGCCTTGATTCATCACCACCACGCGGTCGGAGATACTCATCGCCTCCACTTGATCGTGGGTCACATAGAGGGTTGTGATACCGAGTTGCTGCTGCAAGCGCCGAATCTCCTGCCGCATATCCACGCGCAGCCGCGCATCCAGATTGCTCAAGGGTTCGTCCAAGAGCAGAACTTGCGGTTCAATCACTGTGGCGCGGGCGAGAGCGACGCGCTGTTGCTGGCCGCCCGAAAGCTGTGCCGGACGGCGGTTTGCAAAGGCTTCCAATCCCACCATTTTCAGGGCATTGGTCACTCGCTCCTTGACCTCCTTCTTCGGAATACGGCGCATCCGCAAGCCAAAGGCGACATTGTAGAAGACCGTCAGATGCGGAAACAGGGCATAGCTCTGGAAAACCAGACCAATATCGCGCTGATTGGGAGGCAAGCGCGTATAATCATGGTCATTGATGACAATCTGTCCGGCATCCGGTCGAATGAAGCCGGCTACGCTGCGCAGGGTCGTCGTCTTGCCACAGCCGCTTGGACCCAGCAACGATAGCAATTCCCCTTGTTCAACGTTCAAGCTGAACCGCTCCAGAGTTGGCTGGTTCTTATCGTAAGAAACGGTTAGATCACGGATTTCCAAATAAGGCATAAGCTACACAAACTGTGATAGACCAAGTACGCGTTCCGCTGTCTGAACGAGCACGACGGTAAAAATGACGAGCAGCGTCGAGAGGGCGGCAATGGTCGGGTCAAAATAATATTCGAGGTAACTGAGCATGGAAACAGGCAGCGTGGTCACACCGGGACCGCTCAGGAAAAGCGAAACCGGGACATTGTTAAAAGATGTGATGAAGCCTAACACAAAGGCAGCCGCAATTCCGGCCTGCATATTGGGCAGCACGACCAGCAGAAATCCGCGCAGGCGGTTCGCGCCCAGACTGACGGCGGCATCTTCTACATAGGGGGCAAGGTTACGCAGACTGGCAGAAATGACGCGCACGCTGTAGGGAAACAGTATCGCGGTATGGCCAATGAACAAGCCCGTCATGACGTGCATATCTCCCAGGAGAACGAAGAAGTTCAGCATGGCAAAGCCGATAACCAGACCCGGAACGAGTATCGGCGCTGAAAAGACGGTTTCTACCATGCCAGACCCGGCAAATTGAAAACGCGTTAGCGCATAGGCGACAGGCATCCCCATGACCAGCGAGACGACGGTGGATAACAGAGCCAAGTGCAGGCTGATCCAGAAGCTGTCAATGAATTGGGATGTCTCGAATACATTCGCAAACCAATCCAGCGTGAAACCCTGTGGCGGAAAGGCCAGATTTGCATTGGCGCCGAAGCTCGCCATGAAAATGATGATAAACGGGCCCAGCAAGAAGCTGTAGAGAATGACCAGGCTGACATACATCCAGCGTGAAACCATCCGACTCGCTCCTAGCTCTGCTGCACGCGCAGGACGCGCAGCAGCAGATTAACCGCCAGGGTCGTCAAAATCATCACAACCGCGACCACGGCAGCCGCATGATGGTCAAAGAGAATCACAGCCTCTTGCCGCAACAGTGTAGACATCAGCAATAAACGCGGACCGCCGAGAATAGCCGGAGTCACAAAGGCGGTTACCGAGCCGGTAAATACGAGCGTCGCGCCCAGTACGAGGCCATCCGATGACAAGGGCACGACGATTCGCAGGAATGTAGTGAGCCGGTTCGCGCCAAGACTGCGCGCCGCTTCCAGCACATCATCCGGGATATTTTCCATCGCGCTCACCAGCGGCAACACCATCAGCGGCAGAAATAATTGTGTCAGACCCAGCACGATCGCAGTTTCGGTGAAAATAAAGCGCACCGGGTTCTCGATCAGGTCCAACGACAGGAGCGTTTGGTTAATCATGCCGCGCCGCCCCAGAATAATCAGCCAGGCGAAGGTGCGCGCCACCGCGTTGGTCATCAAGGGGAGAATCACCAGCGACATCAAGAATGACCGACGGCGGGAGGGCATCCGCGCCAGCACAAAGGCAGCCGGGTAGCTCATCAGCACGCAAATACCCGTGACGATGAGACCGAGCTTGAGTGTGCGCAGGTAGACAATCCACGACACGCGACTCTGGAAAAAGTCGAGATAGCCCCTCAGCGTAAAGTCGCCATCTTCCGGCAGGACACTTTGTGAGAGCAGGAAAATCAGAGGCAAGATGAAGAACACTATTACAAAAATAAATGCTGGAGAGACCAGCAAGATGATAGTACGGGTCTGGTTGGGTCGTCGTATCATGGTTCAAAATAGGGGGCGCGAACGCCCCCTAGCACAAAGTAGTCAAGATTCTGACCTGTTGTGTCAGCGCACCATGACTTCATTCCAACGCTCTAACCAATCTTCCAGGCGATCCGACACTTCGGCCTGATCCAGCACAATCATGGTATCGAGCATCTCGCCGCAGGTAAGCAGAGCGCAAATGTCTTCCGGCAACTCGACAGTGGCGTTGACGGGCGAATCAATCAGGTCGAGCGCTTCGGCTAGCTGGACATCGTGCGAAATGAACCAGTCGATATAGGCATGCGCCAGTTCCACTTGATCGGTGGCGGCCGTAAGGCTAATCATGTTCGTCTGGCCAACCGCGCCTTCTTCAGGAACGACAGTGCTCAGGTCATGACCGGTATTCATCAGGTTGCCAATGGCAAAGCTGGCGTAGGGCGCAACCCACACTTCCTCTTCCTGCACCAGGGTCGTCAGTGCTGAACTGCGAATATAGGTTGTCACCAGATTGTCGGCCAGTTGGGGCAAGGCTTCCCAAGCCAAATCGGCATCGTAGTTGATTTCCGCCGGCTCCTCACCCTCATCCATTTCACCCATCGCAAGCGCGCGGTCAATCATGATGAGCGTGGCTGGGCCAAAGGTGGTGGACATCTCTGGAATACTGACAAAGCCGGCCACATCGTCGCGCAGCAGATCGGCCCAGGATGTAATGCCTGCTTCAATCAGGTCGGAGCGGTAGATCAGACTGAGGCTATTAACTGTGTAGCCGACCCCGGCCTGATTGCCCAGCGGGTCTTGCGCCCAATCGTACAATTCGTCCAGGTTTTCGAGTCCGTCGGGGTTGTAGGGCTGGAGCAAGTCTTCTTGACTGGCTATATATGTGAACTGTGTGGCAAAATGCACCACGTCAATATCGGTGTTTTCGCCCTCGGCTTGCAGTCGCGCCAAGCGATCCGAGTTGTTGCCGGTATCCAGCACGATGTCAACGTTATGCATTTCCTCAAACGGCGCAAAGACATTCTCTTCGAGCACATCCAGGTTAAAGCCCCAGATAGAGACGGTCAGGGTTTGGGTATCCTGGGCGGCAGCCATTGGCGCAAGCAATCCCAGTACCAAAAGCGCAAGTAATAGCATGATAAATGGTTGGCTTCTCATGTGTTTATCTCCAATTCTAGATAGTTGAACGATGCAACCAAGATTCTAACACGGCTTGATGTGAAATCACATTTTCAAAAAGGGCGGTCTCGGTCATGAGCCTGTCCTTTCAATTTTGAGGGAATGCCAAGGATAGCTGTGCTTTGAAAGCTCCGATCTCCGCTGGAAAGCATTGACTCGATTTGATCTAACCCTTGATCTCTGAACTGGCAATCCCGCTGACAAAATATCGTTGCCCCACGATAAAGACCAAGATGAGAGGCAGCAGGGCGATAGTGGCGGCCGCCATCAACTCATTGAAGGGCGATTGACCGTATTCTTGTGATCCCTGGATCACGCTGACCGCCAGGACGATCGTGCGTGTCTTTTCGCTGGTGGGAATCATTACCGGCCACAGGAAGTCATTCCAAGTCCATTGGAAGCTCAAAATTGCCAGTGACGTAATCGCAGGTTTACTTAAGGGCATGGCGATTTGCCAGTAAATGCGGACCTCGCCGGCGCCGTCAATCCGCGCTACGTCAATGAGTTCATCCGGGATATTTGCCATCATCTGCCGAAACAAGAAGATACCGAAGGCGCTCATTAGGCGAGGCCGTCGTAACTGTAGGTCAGTTGCGAGTCGATGGGTCCATTGCGCCTTTTGATCCAAATCGTGTCGGCGCCAGCTTCCAGCGCACCGGCGACAGCTGCTTTCGCTTCGCCCGTACTAATCTTGCGTTGCCAGAGCGAATGCCAGGTATTGTAGGGTGACGTGCTTACCGGGTCCGTCGGAAAATTAAGCCCGGCGACCCCCTCCATGTCAAAATGAATGTAGACTTTTAGACCAGTACCCATGACGGCTAACTACCCTCCGTTATAGAATCAATTTCGCTTAAATGGGATGTCGGAATGCGGGCGCCAGCCAGCTAGAGATCTGGCCGGCGCCTCGCTTGCGCTGTAATGACGGCAATCCGTCAGCCATTGCGCCCGGGCATGGCAGCAAGGATTTAGATGCCAGGCTGAGCAAGGATGGCGTCAACGTTTTCCTTAGCGGCCGCCAGCGCGTCTTTTCCCGATTTGAGAAACTCGATACATCTTGTCTCGGATTTCTGCACCTTGTCGGCACGCTGATATGGTTGCGATAGAATGTCAACAGAACCTAGCATTCCGCCAAGCGTTCGCAAGCGATTGCGGGTTGGCAGTTTCTCACAACTAAGTTATCATAAGGCTATGTACGGGGTATGGCGCAGTCCGGCTAGCGCGCTTGCATGGGGTGTAAGAGGTCCCCGGTTCGAATCCGGGTACCCCGACCAGAGTACGACGGGCTCACTTCAGCAGTGAGCCTTTTTCTTGGAAGGCGACGATTAATGAGCGAAGTTGAAATCAAGCTAACGAGCTTGGCTACCTGCGCCGGTTGAGCGTCCAAGCTCAATCCGGGCGATTTGGCGCAAGTCTTGCAGCCACTCAGTGACAACTTTAAGTCTGAGGAATTTCCGCAGGTGCTGGTGGGCTTGTCCGAGCCAGATGATGCGGCGGTTTATCGATTGGATGACGGCCGCGCGATCATAAGCACAACGGATTTCTTCCCACCTGTCGTAGATACTCCCTATGAATTTGGCGCGATTGCCGCGGCGAATGCGCTCAGCGATGTTTATGCGATGGGCGGCAAGCCATTGCTCGCGATTAACCTGGTCGCTTATCCGGAGGGTCTCGGGCTCGATATCCTCCAAGAGATATTGCGGGGTGGGGCGGAAAAGGTGCGAGAGTCCGGCGCGGTCATCGCAGGCGGGCATTCAATTAGTGACGATGAGCCGAAATACGGTTTATCTGTGACCGGCGTGGTCTCGGTGGAGGATATCATTCGCAAAGCCGGCGCGCGACCGGGCGACAAACTTGTCCTGAGCAAGCCGCTTGGCACGGGCGTCATAACGACCGCGTTGAAGCGCGGGCTAGCGTCCTCGGCGCATATCGAGAGCGCCGTCAACGTGATGTCTCGGCTCAATCGGGTGGCGGCGCAATGCGCGCAACGGCATAACGTCCGCGCGATGACGGACATTACGGGATTCGGCTTGGCTGGGCACGGGCATGAAATGGCTCGCTTAAGCGGGGTTGATTTCCGCTTAAACTTTGAAGCACTCGCTTGGCTGCCGGGGACATTTGCATACGCGAAGCGCGGCATATTCCCGGGTGGCATGGAACGCAATCGTGAATACTTCTCGCGCTGGCTGTCGTTTCCGGACAAGGGCGACGCCAATAACAAGGCGCTGCTTTTCGATCCGCAGACATCGGGGGGATTATTGATGTCGGTGGCGGCGGAAAGCGCAGCAAACTTGCTTGACGATTTGCGCCGCAACGGCGACGATGCGGTAATCATCGGGGACGTAATCGACGGCAGGGGCCGCTTGATGGTATACGGCGCCTAACCTGAGGCCAGAACCTCCGAGACAAGCCCTGGCTTTTGCGCTTACACGGTCTCGCGAGACGGGATCAGATCGAGGTTTTTGCCTACTCTCTCGAAAGCGACCAAGGCGCGATCAAGGTGTTTCTGGCGATGCGTAGCTATGTAGCTTGTGCGCAAGAGGGCTTGATTGGGCGGCGTTGCGGGCGGCACAACCGGGTTGGTATAGACGCCTTCTTCGATTAACGCCATCCAGGTAAGGCCTGTGCGAAACTGTTCGCCAATCTTGACTGGGATGATTGGCGTCTGACTATTGAAAGTATCATATCCGAGCTCGATCAAACCCTTGCGCATGTATTCCGCGTTCTTCCAAACCTGTTGGACGTGCTCCGGTTCATTTTCGATGATGTCCAGCGCCGCCAAGACCGCCGCCAAGTTCGGGGCGGGCAATGCGGCGGAAAAAATCAGCGATCGGGCATGATGCTGTATATAATGAATAACGTCGGCCGACCCGGCGATGAATCCCCCAATAGAAGCGAAGCTCTTGCTAAATGTTCCCATGATGAGGTCGACCTGATCGGTTAGGCCAAAGTGCGCTGCCGTCCCACGGCCGCCCCCGGCGACGCCAATGCCATGCGCGTCGTCAACGAGAATACGCGCGTCATATTTTTTGCATACTTCTACAATCTGCGGCAACAGGGCGAAGTCGCCGCCCATGCTATAGACCCCATCGACCATAACAATTTTGCCATGTTCGTCCGGTATCCTGCTCAAGACACGTTCGAGGTCGAGAACATCATTGTGTTTGAAGCGTTTCATCATGCCGCGGGACATGGAAACCCCGTCGACAACAGAAGCATGCACGTCCTTGTCGAGGATCGCCACATCGTTCTTCCCGATTAAGGCGGAGACAGTCCCGAGGTTCGTCTGGTACCCTGTGGAAAAAACCAGTGACGCTTCTTTGCCCACAAACTGAGCCAGACGCCGGTCTGCCTCGAGGTGAAGTTCGAGCGTGCCATTGAGAAATCGCGATCCAGTGACGCTAGTGCCGTAACGCTTTGTCGCTTCGATCGCCGCCGCTTGCACGCGACTGTCGGTTGTCAGGCCCAAGTAATTGTTGGAGCCCAACATGACGACGTCTTTGTCTTCGAAAGTTGCTGTCGTGCCTTCGGAGTCGCTCAGAGCGCGGAAGAAGGGGTAAATGCCCATTTCCATGGCTTCCCTGGCGACCGTAAATCCCGCTAACTTGTCGTATATATCAGCCACAGTATTCTCTCCCGGTCTTGTGACAAAAGCGTGGAAACGAAGGTACGAACGTCTGGGAGCAAGTTCGAACTTTCAAGAGTGTAACAGGGCGACTAGCGATTAACAACATTCAATCGGCAAGGGAATAACATACTTGTGCAATCCTTCACTTGCGCTTGACCGGCAATTCGTCGTACAATAGCGGGCGTTCAGCTAGCACTATAGCCGCGCGGCGCGTAACCGGCGAATCGGTCACAGGAATGTCGCGCTCACGCAAATTAGCAAGCCGTTTCGTCACATGAGCGATGTGGTTTACATAAACAGGGAGCGAGTTATGTCAAGTCTAACGATCCGCCGAATCGTTGTTTGGGTGATCTCGATGGTGCTGGGTCTCCTCGTCGGTTACGGGACCATAACAGTGGGCTTCGATATGCTGCCGCTCTTTAGCGCAGTGCAAACGCCGCAGGGCGTTAGTATTGAAGAATACGGGATGATCTATTATCTCTTCACGTCGATTCCAATCGGTCTTGTTTTCGTCATCTGGTTGGATGCCTTTATGGGCACGCGCATTTTGCCAGATTAACGAGTCCTGATTCCCAGCGACGAAGTCCACTCAAAAGTGGGCTTTTTTGTTTTTAGCCAGAAGCCCTTCATCAGCTTTGGCTAAGCTCTGTCACTATGCAATTTGATAGCTATCGCGACAGCGATGATAGATTCTGCGAGCAGCCAACGAGTAAGATGGCATTATGACGCGAAAACGACGATCAACCATATCCGGCTTGTATAAGCGGTCACTTGCCGAGAGGCAGGCGATCGCCCGCGATTGGGCCGATCTTTCGGCCAAGGACCTGCAAAGCCTGGAAGAAGGCGGCTTGGCCTTGCATGAAGCCGATCTGATGATTGAAAATGTCATCGGACGATATTCCTTGCCTTTTGGCGTCGCCACGAACTTCTTGATCAATGACATCGACTACCTGATTCCAATGGTGATTGAAGAGCCATCGGTCGTTGCCGCTTGCAGCTTTGCTGCCAAGCTGTTTCGCGCGGGTGGGGGCTTCCAGGCGTCGAGCGACGATTCACTGATGACGGGCCAAATTCAATTGCTTGATGTCAAAGACAGGGGTCGCGTTGTCGGGGCTATCGAGCGGCATAAGGCGGAGATACTTAACAAGGCGAATGAAACAGCGGGCAGCATCAAGGGACGCGGGGGCGGAGCCGTCGACCTGCGGACTCGCGTTTTCAAGAATACAAGTATGGGGGAAATGATCGTCGTTCATCTGCTCTATGATGCGCGTGATGCCATGGGCGCGAACGCAGTGAATACGGCGCTGGAACAGGTCTCGCCATTCATCGAAAAGATCACCGGCGCACGGGCAAATCTGCGGATTCTAAGCAATCTGTCCGACGATAGAAGGGCATGGGCCGAAGGCAGTATTCCCGCCTCCGCACTCGGCAAGGAATACGCGAGCGGGGCGGAAGTTATCGACGGCATTCTGGAGGCTGCCTTGTTCGCCGAGTTGGATCCTTACCGCGCGGCCACGCACAACAAGGGCATCATGAACGGTATTGACGCGCTGCTGATCGCTACCGGGAATGACTGGCGGGCAGTAGAAGCGGGCGCGCATGCCTATGCGGCGCGCGCCGGCCGCTATTCGAGCCTTTCCCGCTGGTGGAAAGATGAACGCGGCGACTTGCGAGGGCGAATTGAATTGCCCCTGGCGGTGGGCATTGTGGGAGGGGCAACGCGCGTCCAGCGCCTGGCGCAGACCGCGCTCAAGATTCTTGGGGTTCAGTCGGCTCGACAACTGGCGGAAGTGGCGGCGGCGGTTGGTCTGGCGCAAAACCTGGCGGCAATGCGCGCGCTGTCCACCGATGGCATTCAGAGCGGGCATATGCGTATGCACGCCCGCCAGCTAGCGATTGCCGCCGGAGCCCATACAGAAGACGTCCTGGCTATCGCGCAACAAATGAAAGAGGAGGGCAAGATTCGATTGGAGCGCGCAAGAGAACTGGTCAATCAACGAAAGTCACGATCATGAACAGTGAACCACGCTGGTTAATGAAGCCGGATCGAGGCGTAGGCATTGTCGGATATGGCGCTTACATACCGTGTTACCGATTGCCCGGGCGCGAGATCTCGCGAATATGGACGAAGGGGCAGGGCGCTGCGCCTGTGCGGGAAAAGGCAGTGGCGGGCATAGACGAAGATGTGATCACGATGTCGATTGAGGCGGCGCGCAACGCTATTGCTTGCGCCGAGATTGCCGCAGAAGATATTCGCGCAGTTTGGGTTGGCAGCGAGAGCCATCCCTACGCGGTAAAGCCGTCAAGTACGATCGTCGCCGAAAGCATTGGCGCTTCAGCCAATATCCAGGCCGCAGACTGGGAGTTCGCCTGCAAAGCGGGTACCGAGGCCGTGCAAGCGTCGATTGGGATCGTCGGCAGCGGTATGGCGCGCTATACATTGAGCATCGGCATGGACACAGCCCAAGGAAGACCCGGCGACGCGCTGGAGTTTACAGCTGGTTCCGGTGGGGCCGCTTTCATATTGGGACCGGCGGAGGAAAGTTACGCCGTCTATCAAGGGAGTTACAGCTACGTAACGGATACGCCCGACTTCTGGCGCAGATCCGGGGAAACTTATCCCAGCCATGGGGATCGATTCACGGGTGAACCAGCCTACTTCGCCCATAGCATCGCGGCGGCATCGGCGCTGATGGATATGATGGGCAGTTGCGCCCAAGATTATCAGCACGCCGTTTTTCATCAGCCCAATGTCAAGTTTCCCGCACGGGCCGCCAAGTCACTTGGCTTCACGACAGAACAAATCTCGGGGGGCTTACTCGCAAACGATATTGGAAATGTTTACTCTGGCTCGTGCATGATCGGATTGACCGCGATTCTCGATCGAGCGAATCCCGGCGATCGGATTCTGATGGTTAGCTATGGCAGTGGCGCAGGATCGGACGCGTTTGACCTGTACGTTACTGACAGGATCGACGAAAAGCCAAAAGATTTGCCGTCCACTCGGGACTACATTCATCGCCGTATTGAAATTGACTACGCTACGTACGTTCGCTATCGCGACAAACTCAAGGATTAGTCTGACATGAATGTATCAATCATCGGCGCAGGCATGATCCCGGTGCGCGAGCACTGGTCTAAAGGTATTCGCGAGCTGGCTGCAGAAGCAGCCCGATTAGCCCTCGAAGATGCAGGAACCGCTCATGTCGATGCCTTGTACGTCGGCAATGCCTATGGCGCGACTTTCAATCAACAGACTCAGTTGGGCAGCTTGATCGGCGCCGAATTAGGGATGAACGGTATCGAGGCATTCACATGTGAAGCGGGCGATGCGTCGGGTGGCGTCGCGCTGCGAACCGCTTGTCTGGCCGTGGAGTCCGGTTTGGTGAGGTCGGCGCTAGTCGTCGGTGTTGAGAAGGCGACTGACATCGTTGGTCCCGCACGTGTGGGCGCGCGAACTATCAGCCTGGATGCCGACCTGGAATCGGTCAACGGGGCGACCATGACCGCGTTGGCCGCGCTGCTGATGCGGCGATACATGTATCAGAACGATCTGACTCTGTCGCATTTTGAAGGGTTCAGCATCAACGCCCATAGAAATGGCGCTGTCAATCCCTGCGCAATGTATCGCAACAGGCTGCGAGATGGCGCATTTGCCAAAGCGCCGATGATCGCCGACCCGGTCAGCCTGTTTGACTGCGCGCCGGATGGAGACGGAGCCGCAGCCGTCGTACTGGTTGAGTCAGATCTTGCGGCTGATATGGTGCCGCAGCCAGTGGAAATCTGCGCGAGCGCGGTTGCGACGGATCGATTTATGTTGCAGGACCGCGACGATCCACTTCATTTCGAAGCAATCGGAAAATCGTTTTTTGGCGCGCTGGAACAAGCCGGACTCGGGCGCGAGGATATCGATCTATTTGAATTGCATGACGCCTATACAATTATGACGGCGCTTGCGCTTGAAGCGATGGGATGTTGTCCGCCGGGCGCTGGTTGGACGCTGGCGTCAGACAAGGGAGCGAATATTGCTCTGGAGGGCGATCTTCCCATTAGCACTTTCGGAGGCTTAAAGAGCCGGGGTAATCCTGGGGGAGCCAC
The DNA here is from genome assembly GCA_011525385.1 of Chloroflexota bacterium. GTDB lineage: Bacteria > Chloroflexota > Anaerolineae > Aggregatilineales > Phototrophicaceae > UBA6055. The sequence goes on from WTGF01000086.1 coordinate 57,239, forward strand.
CGGCATCTACCAAGCCGTGGAATCGGCGCTGCAATTGCGCGAGTTCGCGGGCTCGAACCAAGTTCCCGACGCGCGGCGCGCGCTCATCCAAAATATCGCCGGTCCGGGAAGCACCGTAGTAACGCATATCTTGCAGAGACAGCCGGACGAAGCTTGATAGGCTATGACAGTGTCAATTGCTATCACGATAGCTTTTGATAGGCGGCTAACCGTAAAGTGATGGCGAAGATCAAAGTTGGGGGGCAAGGGGTGATATGATGCGGGTAGCCAAATACTGGCGTAACAACAAACTTCGCTATCGCTTGATCAGAAGCGCTGAAGGCGCCAGCCGAAGGCTGGAAGTCAAGCGCCAGTCCAAAGACAGGCATCCAATCGCGCTGCGCCGCGAGGCAGCGCTAGAGGCAGAGAGAGCCTAATGCTTGACCAAGAGTCACGGGATTCCGAAACGCAGTATTCGCGCGTCAAAGGCTATCAATCCGCCATGGTTGGCACGGTTTACAGTTATACGCTATTACAGGAGCCGCCTTTGGGCTACGAATCGCAGGCGCCGTACTACCTAGCGTTGGTGGAACTGGATGACGGCGGGTTGGTCACAGCGCAATTGACAGACATTGACGAATCCGTGCAAATTGGGGATCGAGTAGAGATGGTGACCCGCAAACTTACGACTGACGGGTCTCAAGGAATGATTGTCTACGGATACAAGTTTCGTCCGGCGCTTTAGCGGAGTCATCCCGAGACATCGGAAGACTAAAACGAAAGCCGCTCGTATGAGCGGCTTTCGTCATTTACTGTGAAGTGAGAAACCCGACTAGACGCTCTGGGCAACCTTCCGCTTCTCATCGTATGCCAGGGAGATTTCACTGTCGGCATCAAAGATGTGGATGTTGTCCAGATTGAAGGTCACGCTCATTTCGCTACCTACGGTCGCATCGGTGCGAGGATCGGTGCGAGCGATGAAGTTCTTGCCGCCGCTTTCGAGGTAGATGATCACCTCGTTGCCCATCTGCTCTACAACCTCAACATTGGACGCGAGGTTGGCCGGGATGATGCCCTGCGGCAAGTAATTCGAGTCATGAATGTCTTCCGGACGGATGCCGCAAACAATATCAGAGCCAACATGGCTGCTGTAGGTTGCGGTCTTGCTCGCGGGCATGCGTAGCGAGAAAGAGCCTAGGTCCACAACAATGTTGTCGCCATCCGGTTTGAGCGTCGCATCAAAGAAGTTCATCGACGGGCTGCCAATAAAACCGGCCACGAATATGTTGCGTGGATTGTGATACAGATTATAGGGGGAATCAATCTGCTGCAGTCTGCCTTCGTTGAGTACACAGATCCGCGTTCCCATGGTCATGGCTTCGACCTGGTCATGCGTTACGTAGATGAAGGTCGTTTCCAGACGCTGGTGCAGCCGGCTGATAAAGGAACGAGCTTCGACGCGCAACTTGGCATCGAGATTGGACAGAGGCTCGTCCATCAAGAAGACGGCTGGCTCGCGTACAATCGCACGACCGACGGCGACGCGTTGACGCTGACCACCGGAGAGTTGGCGCGGACGCCGATCCAGCAAGTGACCGATACCCAATTCATTGGCGGCTTCGCGAACGCGCTCGTCAATGATTTTCTTGGGAGTTTTGCGCAGCTTCAAACCGAAAGCCATGTTATCATAAACGGTCATATGCGGATAAAGTGCGTAACTTTGGAAGACCATAGCCACATCCCGGTCCTTAGGCGCGACATTGTTGACAACACGATCGCCAATCAGAATCTCGCCCTCGGTGATTTCTTCCAGACCAGCAAGCATGCGCAAGCTCGTCGATTTACCGCATCCGGATGGTCCGACGAAAACCAGAAATTCCTTGTCGGCGACCTCGATGTTCAAATCCGATACAACACGTTGATCGCCAAAATCCTTTGAAACATGATTGAATGTAACACCAGCCACGAGAGCCTCCGATCAATTACCTAGATAGACGAAAATACTGTTAAAACTGCACAAAGAGCTTACTTGACAGTAAAATGCTTTTGTAGTGGTCATTATAGCGGTTTTTTCTGATTTTGCAAATATTTTGGCGAATTGATGTAAAATTCCCGTAAATTCCCAGCGGAGAACGAAGAAGCCATGGCTGACAACCCAAACGCAGAGATCATTGCAATTGGAACGGAATTGCTTCTAGGCGAGATTACCGATACGAATTCGGTCTTCATGGCCAGGCAGTTGCGGAATATCGGAGTGAACATTTTCTTCATGACGACGGTGGGCGACAACCTCGGCAGGATCGCCGAATCGATAAGGGCGGCCTTTAGCCGCGCGGAGATCGTTATAACTTGCGGCGGGCTGGGACCAACTGTGGACGATATGACACGGCAGGCCGTTGCCGACGCCACTGAAAGACCGCTCGAGTTTCATCAATCGTTATATGACAGCATTGCCGAGAGGTTCCAAGGATTTGGGGTTCGCATGACCGCAAACAATCGGCAACAAGCGTACTTGCCGCATGAGGCCCTATTGGTAGAGAACCCCGTCGGCACAGCGCCGGCCTTCATTGTTGAGTCGGACCTGGGCATCATTATCTGTCTGCCCGGGGTCCCGCGAGAAATGAAATATCTGCTGACCGCATCCGTCGTGCCCTATTTGCTTCGCAAGTTTGACCTTGGCATCATCGTTGCCAGGACGTTGAGGACCGCGGGTATTGGCGAAAGTTCGCTGGATGACATGATCGGGGCGGAAATTCTCAATGAGCGCAATCCAAGCGTCGGTTTGGCGGCGCATCATGGTTGCGTCGATATCCGTCTGACTGCCAAGGCGAAGAGCAAAGTCGAAGCGGAGTCGCTTTTGGACGCGATGCAGCAGAGGCTTTTTAACCGAGTCGGGGATCATATTTTTGGGACTGACGAGGCAACATTGGAGGGCGTAGTTTCACAGATGCTGGGGGCGCGCCAACTCTCGATTCACATATTGGAAGCTGGCTTGCCGGGCGTCATAAGCGAGCGACTTGATTCGGGCCTGTCTTTTGTTACTTCCGAGGCGCTTGCTCATCCAGATGACTTGTTCAACAAACTGGGACGGGATTCGCGGGATACTACGCTGAGAGAATTGGCAGTGGATGCGGTTCAGCGTTCTCGACGAGAAAACGGGTCTGACGCCTGCGTTGTATCGCTGAGCTATCCCGATCTGGACGAGAACGCGGATCTTGAGCAGGGTAGCGCAATCGCCGTCGCAACCGCCGAGGGAGTCGCGTATCGGGCCTACGGGTTCGGCGCGCGCTCGGCTCTGGCGCAGGACTGGCTGTCTCGCTGGGGGTTGGCCAACCTGTGGCGAATGCTCAAGGATGGGGATTGAGACGTGGGACTAACCGATCATTCGTCCAGGCTTAATAGCGCCATGAAGGCCTCTTGCGGCAGCTCTACAGAGCCGATCATCTTCATGCGCTTCTTGCCTTTTTTTTGCTTTTCCAGCAGTTTCTTTTTTCGCGTGACGTCTCCGCCATAGCACTTTGCCAGCACATCTTTCCTGAGCGCTTTTACATTTGCGCGCGAGATCACCCGTTTGCCGACAGCGGCTTGCACCGGCACCGTGAACATCTGCCGCGGGATCAATTTCTTTAGCCTGGTGATCAAACGCTGGCCACGGTGATAGGCATCGTCGCGATGGCAAATCATGGCCAGAGCATCGACCGGCTCGCCATTGACCAAGACGTCAATCTTGACCAGGTCGCCAGTACGATATTCTTCAAACTGATAGTCGAGACTGGCATAACCCTGGGTCACGCTTTTGAGTTTGTCATAGAAGTCGATGATTATTTCCGACAGCGGTATGGAGAAATGCAAGATAACCCGCGACGCGTCGAGGTATTCGGTCGTTTCGTAGAGTCCGCGCTTGTTGATTACCAGATCCATGACCGCTCCGATATATGTTTGCGGCGCGTAAATCTGGATCTTCATCCAGGGTTCCTGGATTTCGACGATCCCGTTTTCGTCAGGCAGCAAAGCCGGGCTGTCTATCAGGGCTGTCTCGCCATTTTTTTGTAGTACGCGGTATTCGACGCTGGGCGCCGTGGCCAGGATATCCAGGTCGTATTCGCGCTCCAGGCGCTCCTGTACGATCTCCATGTGGAACAATCCCAGGAAGCCCGCTCGAAAACCGAAATTCAGGGCCTGGGATGTTTCCGGTTCAAAGACCAGGGAAGCGTCGTTGAGCTGAAGCTTGTCAAGCGCATCACGCAAATCGGCGTAGTCTTCGTTGTTCGTTGGGTAGATACCGGCAAACACCATCGGCTTGACCATCTCGTAGCCGGGCAAGGGTACCAGACTGCCTTTGTTCGCCAAGGTAACGGTGTCGCCGACACGGCATTCCCGGACGGTTTTCAGACCGGTGGCGATATAACCTACTTCTCCGGCGCGCAAGTCGTCAACGGCGCGCATGATGGGGTCGAAGACGCCGATTTCCACTGGCTCAAAGCGAGCGCCTGTCGCGACGAGCTTGAGCATTTGACGGCGATTGATCGCGCCGTCCACCACGCGCACGTAGGCAATGACACCTTTGTAGGCATCGTAGTGCGAATCAAAGACGAGGGCGCGGAATGGCTGCCCGGCATCGGTTGAGGGCGGGGGCACTTCGACGAGCACTTTTTCCAGCAGGTCACGCACGCCGATGCCATTCTTAGCCGAAATGCAGGACATTTCCTTCGCTGGCGTACCGAGCAGCTCTTCCACATCACCGGCCACGTCGCCCGGCTGTGCCGCAGGCAAATCGATCTTGTTGATGACCGGAATGATCTCCAGGTCTTGTTCCAATGCCAAATAGACATTAGAGAGCGTTTGCGCTTCGATCCCCTGGCTGGCATCGACGACAAGAATCGCACCCTCGCAGGCTTGCAATGCTCTGCTCACTTCGTATGTGAAATCGACATGCCCCGGGGTGTCTATCAGGTTGATCGTATACTGCTTGCCGTCGTCGGCGGCGTAGAGCATTCTCACTGCAGAGGCCTTGATCGTGACGCCACGTTCGCGTTCCAGCGCCATGCTGTCCAGCAATTGTTCTTGCATCTCGCGCGCGGCAACTGTATTGGTCAGTTCCAGCAAACGATCCGCCAAGGTGCTCTTGCCGTGATCAACATGGGCTATGATACAGAAGTTGCGGATTTGATCGATTTCCATGTTTGTCTTTGTTCCAGCCTCTTTGCGGTCATTATCATCGATTATCAATCAATGGAGTAGGGCTAGCTACGACGTGGAATCAACCAGGCGCCGGATGATAGCGAGAACCTCGCTGCCTGAACAGCTTGCCCCACTGTTGCGAAGCCACATCAAGAATTCTACGTTGCCCTTCTTGCCGGTAATGGGCGAGCGCATCAGATCTAGGACCGAGAAGCCGTGCGACGTGGCGTATAGCGCGATCTCTCGCAAGACGCGCCTGTGCACGGCTGGATCTTTGATGATGCCGCCTTTGCCGACATCCGATTTGCCGGCTTCGAACTGTGGTTTGACCAGGACAACAAGATCGGCCTGGGGCAACAGCCATCCCTTGGCCGGAGGCAAGATATGCCGCAGGGAGATGAATGAAACGTCGACGACGAGCAATCCGACGAGTTCGCCAAGCGAATCCAGATTACGGGCATTCGTCCGTTCCAGCAGGCGTACGCGCTCGTCTTGTCGTAATCTGTAGTCGAGTATGCCGCTGCCAACATCTATAGCGTGAACTCGGGCTGCACCCGCCTGCAGCAGGCAATCCGTAAAGCCACCCGTGCTGGCGCCGACATCAGCGCAAGCTTTCCCCCTGGCATCGATTTTGAATTCGCGCAGAGCCGCTTCCAGCTTGAGCCCGGCGCGACTGACATAGCGCTGTTTCTCCTTGAGCCGAATGCATACATCCCTGGTAACCAAAGTGCCGGGTTTGTCTATGAGTTTGCCATCAACACTTACCTCGGCGGCCATAATCATGGCGGCAGCCTTATTGCGACTATCGGCAAATTCCCGTTCGACGAGCAGCACGTCCAGTCTTCGCTTGTTAGTCATTTAAGTAACCGCGAACCAATTCCATCGTGATATCGACAGCGCGCTGATCGGGCTCGAATTGAAAGCTATCCGCGGCGAGTGGCAGGTAGCCGTCCGCGGCAACAATGACGCTATACGGCGTATTTGCCGCCAGTGGCCTGGCAAATTGAAAATCGCCGTTACGGTCAGTCATTGAAGTGGCGAAGACTTGCTCTTCTTTCCATTCAAACTCGCTTGCCGAATAATCTTCACTTATCAGGACGATTGTCACGTTTGCTATTCCGGTCAACGTTGCGGCATCCAGCACAGTCCCGCGCAGCAAGGTCCCTTCGTATTCGGCCAGGCGATCAATCGGCAATTGCCCGATGCCTACGGTTCCTTCAATTGCCAAAATCTGTAGATTATTCACGAGCAATTGCAATTGATATTTGCCGTCTGGAGGCGAGTCAACTGATAGCATAAAGTCGGATCCGCTTTCTACTGTTACCCAGGGATATGTCGATTCGAAAAACGGCAAATCGTCAACCAACCAGCGGGCCGTCCAGTCCGTGCCGGCCGCGATCTCCTGCCAATCGAACAGGGCAAAAATAGACGGTACAGCTTCTGTAAACGCTGACGATGCAATCGAGTCTCTGGCGTCAAAGACGCTTGACGCAGAAACATAGCGCCCGTTAGAGAATACAGCGGGAAGCGGGCCGCCTGTACTCCCAGCGACGACGAAATCCGAGGTAGCGGATAGAACGCGATCGAGGTAAAGCTCCAGACGATACTTTCCCGGTATCAATCCGCCCAGGGGGCGGAGTTGAACAACGTCCGACCCATTCGCGCCTCGGGACCAGATATCATTACTGCGCCCAACCTCTGCGCCGCCGTAGTACCAGATCGTGCTCCAGGATGCGCCATCTCTTAAATTCGCATAAAGAAACCGCGCGTAGGCAATTGTACCGATTGGCAAGATATAACCGTTGCCTATGAGGTTGCCTTGATTGTCCAGCAGGCCAAAGACGATATTGCTGAAACGGGGCGAATTGTCCGCTCCGCCACCGACGACGATTCGCTGGCTGGCCGCGGCAAGACCGTTGAGCAGCAACGTAAACTGATAGGCGCCATTTGGCCAGGGCTGATCTCGACTTCCGATATACCACAGTCCATTCTGTCCGCCACTCCAGTGTACAGGTGGCAAGCTGAAAGTGGCGTCCGGTATGCCGTCCCGTGTGACTCTTAGCTCATATACGGTTTCGGGAGTCATGTTGCGATAGTCAAAAAAAAGATAGAGGCTGTTGGTGTTGGCGGGCATCGCGCCAACAACTGTCGAAGGCAAACCATCTACCACCGAAGGGGAAAAAATAAGTCGGGAAACGGTGGGAGGTTCAGATGACAACAGCATCCTCGCAGGCACTGTATGGATTTGGACGCGCAGATCAAGAGCGGCGCCCCTGATCAGGCTTTGCGCCAGACGAATCGGCCTTATGGTACTGATGAAGTCGCCAGTGGGGACACAGTGATCACTGCTGTTGATAAGTCCATCGCCGGTCGTATCTTCAATGAAACGACAGCTATCTTCCGTGACAGGGCGACCATACTTTGCGCTGGTAGGGATACCGATCAATTGTCCCAGACTGTCGTATGCGCCTCCGCCGGACATTGTCCCCGGTAGCTCAGCCCTGGTCTTAAGCCATGCCCTGGTACCGCCGCGCGGTTCCGAGATGAAAGCTGTGATTGTCCCTCGCGCGATGGTCACGGCTTGATTGCCTATGTCCCGATATCCGGACACGAGTATGTTGTCATCAATGTCAAGATCCGCCGACGCGCCGATCCCGACGAAAGGCAAGACTGGAAGCGCGCCGGCCGCAATTGTACGACCATCCAATTCGCGTGTAATGCGCAAAACCGCGATATCCAGACCTTGGTCGGCGTTGGCGATCTCGGCACGATATTTTGGCACTGGAGGTTCGTTGAGGTCGACATTCATGGAAACGATAAGCGTTTCGCCGTCGCAGGTTTGGCTTGGCACTACGCTATGCGCGTTGGTAACAATCAAGCCGTCCGCGCTGACGATTGTGCCGGTACTGACACATTTTACGACCAGATCGTTGGCCAGACTTTGCACTTGGTATATGAAGACTGTCGCCCGTTTGATGCCATCCAGATCCGTTTGGGCGAGGGCAAACGAAGGCGCAAACAGCGAGAGCAAAAGCCCGCCAATAACATATATCGAGAGCTTATTCACCGTTACAATCAAAACTCCAGGCTTTGGATGAATCGATCCAAAGTTGCCCGTTCACGCTGAAAGATGCTGGCGTCGGCACGAAAGGAAACGATGACTGCTTGGCCACGGCTGATCGTGAGCACGTCCAGGCCCGCGACAATTGCCGACACGCCTTCCAGGAATGGGCTCGCATCCCTGGAGACATAGGAATAGGACATCGTCACTGCTGCAGTGTCGTCAGGCAGGACATAGATATCATAACCGAGTACCGTGTAGTCAATGAGCGTCTGGGAACGCCGAAGCGTCAAGCGGTCCAACAGATTGCGCTCGGTTGTGTCGGGTCCAACGGGCAATGTGCGTACCTCTATTAGCGTGTTGAACCCCAGTTGCGCTGTGTTCTCTACGCGAAAGACATAGTCCTCGGCCTCACTCAACAGCCAGCGATGTGGATAGCGCGCTGTGATGCCGGCTTCGACATTGCTGTATATCAGGGAGCGGTTGAGGCTGCTGTCGCGCAGGTTGGCGCCAGCGACCAGGCCGAGCCCGATCAATACAAAGCTGAAGACCATCGACCAGCGCTGCCGAGGCGTCAACAAGACAGCCTCGGCACGACTCGTATCAAATTCCATCACTGTCTCTGCTGCTTACAAAGGCTTCGCGTTCTCGTCTCTCGGATGCATTGTACAAGAAAAACGTCAGCGCTCCTGCAAAACAGATTGCGGCAATTAGAAATAGTATGCCGAACAAGGGCCGATCTACGTTTCCAGCCGTGCCTAATGGTCCGCTCATTATCCCGGTAAAGACCGGCGCGATGAGCCCGGTGGTTGCGGCCGCCGCGATTACATTTGTTGGCAGCACAAGCGGAATGGCATTTCCGAAATAGGATTCTGCGATACCCAAGGCGATGAACATGGCCGATGCAAACTGAATCGCAAGATTGGCAAGCACATAGTTGGCCGCAATTGCTAGGGACGGCTGGAGTTGCAAGACTATTGCGATATTGAGATAAAAGCTGTAGCCGACTGCGCTCGCCAAGCAATATGCCACCGCATCGCTTCGCATTCGCAGTTCATTGGGATAAATGGTGAACCTAAGAACCAGGAGCTTGAGGCCGGCATCGACAAGTCCAGCCGTCAGGGCGAAGCCGAGAATGCGGCGGAAGACCGTCTCCAAAGGCAACCACTCTTCCAAACGAAAAAAGTCCTGTACAAGTGGCAGACCGATAGCCGCGGCCGACAAAGCGGAGAGGACGGCGACGCCAATCAAGCGGCGCCTGGGCCGAGTACTGCGGGCTTCGGGCGCTACCGCGACTGCCAGCCAAACCCCGGGCACAAATAGAAGCAATACAGCCGTGAGAACACGGCTGACGTCGCCCTCCGGTTTTAGCGACAACGCTTCTGACAGGACAAGGAACAGGAGACAAAGCGCGATTGTCATGGCAAGCTGAATCACCATGTTTCGCCAGACAGGCACTGTCTCATGGCGCTGGCCATCGCCGGAAGCAACCAGTTCTTGAAAGGCCTCGGTCATAGATTCACGAAAATGGCGTGGAACGCCGATGTTCAATCATACTTAAAAACTACGCAACTTTGCCGCTCTTGTAAAGTGGAAAGGCGCGTCGCCGTTTGTCTACGCAAGTGTCGAGATATGGGACGTCTTTCCAAGGCATGTGGTATGCTCGTTCCAAGCAAAGGCAAAGGCAATATGCATCGATTATGTACTGTCGCGTTGGCAGTCTGCATCGCGCTCAACCTCGCCGGCTGCGGGGGCAACAGAAGCCGCGTACCGTGTGAGCAGGATAGCCGCTGCGCCCGTTATGCCTTGACCGCGGATTTCCCGATCCTGGATCCTCATATAGCCGAGCTTCCCGAAGCCGGCATGATCTTCCGTCAGATTTATGACACGCTCGTATACCGCGATACCCGTACTAAAGAGTTTCTGCCCGGTTTGGCTCAATCTTGGGAAACATCGCCGGATGGACTGGTCTATACGTTTCATTTGCGCGGCGATGTTCGCTTTCATGACGGTACAGCCTTCTCAGCGGCGTCCGTGGCGGCCAATTTGGATCGGATTGTGGATCCTGCCACTGTGTCCCGCCGCGCCCGGAGCCTTCTTGGTCCCTTTAGCCACTATGAAATCCTTGACACGGGCACGATTCGTTTATACCTACATTCGCCGTTTGCGCCCTTGCTTGACAGCCTGGCTCAGCCTTTTCTGGGAATCGCAAGCGAACATGCGCTTGCTTCGTATGATAGCTTGCGCTATCAGTTTCATCAGTCCGGTAGCGGGCCATTCGTCCTGGAAAAGTACTTGCCCGGGGACCGCATCGTGTTGCGGCGCTTCGACCTCTACGCAACTAACGCGGGAATCTATTCGTCTTTAAGTGGCGGAGAGGTGGAACGAGTTGAATTTTATATAGTGGAAGGACAAAACGCGTCTTCGCAACAAGTTTTGAGCGAGGCTTTTGACATCCTCGACGAAGTCCCGCCAAAGACTGCCACAAACCTCGCTGGAAACAGCCGAATCCAGGTATTGCCAATTGAGATCCCCGGGCAGGCGGTTCAGCTTCTGTTCAATACCAGGCGCGAGCACATCAATGAGGTTGATGTCAGGAGGGCATTGCTTGTCGCTACCAATCGCGTAGCGATCGCGAACAACATATATGCCAATTACTCGCCTGTGGCATGGGCGCCCCTATCAATAGCAACAGGGTATTCTCACACCGGGTTTGTCAACGAACTGGCGTATGATCTGGGAGTTGCTCAAGAGATACTTAAGCAGAGCGGATATCAAGACTTGGATGAGGACGGAATCCTGGAGCGTGACGGCGTGCCGCTAAGACTTTCAATTGTTATTCCGCCCTGGGGGCAGTTGCCCGAAGTTGCCGAATTCATTCGGGAACAGTGGCGGCAGATCGGCGTGCAACTTGAGATCGATTCTGTACCTGGTTTTGGACGGCTCGCCGAAAAAATCCGGACGGGTGAAAACGACTTGGTCGCGGTTGAGAATTACGGGCTTGATCCCGCGATTCTGGGTAATATTTTCTCCAACCAAGAGATATATGCACGTTTCAGAATGGAAGACGAAGCGCTTAACGATCTGTTGCTGAATGCATTGGAAACACAGGATCTGTCTTCGCGGCGCAGCCAATACTATGAAATTCAAGCATATCTGATGACAAACGCGCTAATTTTGCCAATCCGCGAGAATGTACGGCTGCGTCTCGCGAGATCAAACGTGCGCGATCTGCGTTTCGACGCTTACGGTTTCTATCCATTGTTATTCAACATGCGACTGGGCGGCAATTGATTTACGGCCGCAGGGTGATTCTAGTGCCTGTTCGCCGATCTTGACTCATCAGATCAGTCAACACATTTGGTCGGCGGCCGTTAGCAATGATGACCTCCAGGTTCGGAACCTCAACAACCAAGTCCACCATCTCTTGTACCTTCTGCAACATGCCACCTGTAACGTCAACACCGGAGGAGCGTCCCATGACAGATCTGAGCGAATCGAAACTCGAGGGTGTGACCGACGGGATCACGCGTCCGTCAGCATCCAAAACGCCATCAACTTCGCCTAGCAGAATTATCCGCTTCACCGGCAACGATTTAGCCAGACGCGAAAATATCCGCTCCGTTGAAATGATGGCGCCGCCAAGTTGACTATCAAGCGCAACATCGCCGTGCACCAGTGGAACAATGCCGGATTCCAAAGCTTGAGCGATCAAGCTCGTTTGCATTGCGACGATTTGCCCGTCAGCCGATTTGATGAAAGACGATGGCTGAAAGCGCATCGCCGGCAAGCCTTGCTCCAACAGTTCGAGCAAAACAAGGTGGCTTAGCGCCAGAGCAGCCTCGGCAACTTTGGTGAAGCCGAGCCACTGTTCCGCCGAGTTTACGCCGGTTGCTGTTTGATGGATTTTCGCCGCATAATGACCAAAAGAACCGCTGCCATGTCCAATGATCAGTCGCAAGCCGGGCTCAGCTTTCCATACTGCGTTTATCTGGCTCGCGATTATTCTTGTGGCGTCTTGGCGAAATGCCCGCGCTTTGTGCTTGTCCGTGATGAGCGAGCCACCCAGCTTAATAAGAGTAGTCATGGGAAAACCAGTCTTAGTTCAATACAAAATCGACGACAGTCACGGCGCCCGCCAGGCTTAAGGCTCGCCTGACTGCCTGGACGGTTGATCCGTCTGCCAAGGCGATCATATTGCCTCCCATTCCGCCGCCGGAGAGTTTGGCTCCCATAGCTCCTGCGGCAATGCTGGCGTCAACAAGCCCATCCAATTCTGGGGATGATACGCCAAGACGACGAAGCAAACGATGGTTCTCGCTCATTAAGGCGCCCAATCGCTCCTGTTTGCCGCTTTCAAGCGCGTGTCGAGCGCTGCTTACAACTTGGCCGATTCTCAGGAATAGCTCCTCAGTCTCTGATTGTCGTTCGTCGTAGCGCTGGCGAACGCGGCCAACGGCCTCGCGTGTCATCGTGGCGCGTCCCGTATCAGCAATCATAATGTGGCAGGGACGCTCGACAGTCAGCAGTTCAAGGTCTTTACCTCGTTCAAAGTAGACCGGGCGCTCGTATACCACGACAGTATTGTCTATTCCACTCGGTGTACCGTGATGAATCTTTTCCATTTCGAATACGAGTTGATTCAGGTCTTCATTCGGGACCCGCCGACCAAACAGCGCCGCCAAAGCGCGTATCGCAGCGGCAGATACGGCTGCGCCACTTCCCAAACCGCCTGCGAAAGGAATATCCGATCTAATCACAAGGTCTCCGGTCGGTTCCCTAACACCGAAATAGCGAGAAGCAATCTGCAGCAATTGTTGCATCGGTCGCGCAGAATCATGGGCTAAAGGGGCGTCAATTGCGACGCTCTTTTCGAGCTCGATAGACCGGATGCTGAGCACCGAATCAGAGGGCTGGGCGCAAGCATAAGCGCGTAAAGACTGTATCGGCGCAGCAATCGCCGGCATTCCATATACAACGGCATGTTCTCCCAAGAGAATGATCTTCGCCGGCGCGCTCGATTTGAATGGGAGTCTGTTACAAGACATAGAGAATTATGAAATAGGCAATACCAGCCAACGTGACCGTAATCTGGATCGGACGGTCGGAGAGTAAGATTTCTTCAGGCGCGCTGGCAGTTTCTTCGACATGCAGCAAGTATAAGTAGCGCAACAAGCCATAAAGCACAAATGGGACCGTAATCAGTCCCCAGTTCGCTCCGTGCTTGGTCATCGTTTCCACTTCTATCGTATACAGAATGTAGGTAATGAGCGTGGAAGTAGTGACGATCCTCAGCATGTCGTCGAGCAGGGGAAGATTGTATTGCCGGAATGTTGGGCGCGTGTTCTCGGCTTGATCGCCTAGCATAACGAGTTCTTGCCGGCGCTTGCCAACCACCAGGAACAACGCGAGCAAACCGGTAAAGGCATATAACCAGGGTGAAACTTCGACGCCGATGACCACGCCACCGACCATAACCCGAATAACAAAGCCCGCTGCTACGATGAGTACATCAAGCAAGGCGATGCGCTTCAGACGAAGCGAATAAACTATCTGAACAAGCAGATATAAGGCGAGCAGAAGGAATAGCTCGAAGTCCAAGCTATAGGCGAGTCCCAAGCTGAGAAAAGCGAGTATGGCTGATGCCAGCTTCGCGACCGTCGCAGAGAGTACGCCAGAGGCGATTGGACGATGGCGTTTGCTCGGATGCGCTCGGTCCTGATCTCGGTCCATCAGGTCGTTGATGATGTACACGCTGCCCGAAACAAGAACGAGCAATCCAGCGGCGGCGATCACCCGAATCAACAAATCGAATTCCAGAAGTTTGGCGTCGAACAGAATCGCGGGGAAAACGAAAAGAATATTTTTGGTCCATTGCTGAGGGCGCATGGATCGGAATAGCGCGCGAAACGTACTCAACCTGAGCCTCGCTGCTTAGACAGTAGACAGGTTTATTAGTTTAGTGTTATCGTCCAGCTTTGCCAGATGCATTTGCCACAGCAAGAACTTGGTCTGCGAATTGGAACTATGGTCACTGAATATACTGCAACGGCCAGGGCGCATTCAAATATTGCGTTTATCAAGTATTGGGGCAACAAGGATTCCGGGATTCGGCTTCCGGCGAATTCGTCGCTCAGCATGAATCTTGCAGCATTGCATTCGACGACCAGAGTAATCTGGTCTGACGCGCTGGAAGAAGACCGCTTGATGATTAACGAAGAGCCCGCGGCGCTGTCAGCGTTGCTTAGAGTCCGCGCGCATCTCGATATTTTGCGGGCAGAACTGGGATCAACCTTACACGCCGATGTATCTTCGAAGAACAATTTTCCCATGGGCGCTGGTATTGCATCATCCGCGTCCGCTTTCGCTGCACTGACTGTAGCGGCAACAACTGCGCTCGGCATGCGGCTTTCCGAGCGCGAATTGAGTGTGTTGGCGCGGCGTGGATCCGGCTCGGCAGCGCGCTCGATTCCTGTAGGTTTTGTTGAATGGCACGCTGGCAGCGCGGACAAGGAATCATATGCGGAGTCTATTGCAAGTCCAGATTATTGGCCGCTTGAAGACGTGATCGCGGTTATCAGCCGAGATCACAAACATGTCGGTTCAACAGCGGGTCATGCCACGGCCAATACCAGTATCTTGCAGAGGGTGAGGGTCGAAACCGCGGCCGCTCGACTCGAGAGCGCGAAACATGCTATTCTAGCGCGCGACTTTGAGGGTTTGGCCCCCGTAGTAGAAAAAGATAGCAATTTGATGCACGCTGTCATGATGACCGGCGAGCCCTCGCTATTCTATTGGTTGCCGAAATCCTTGCGAATCATGCTCGCTGTTCAAGAGTGGCGGCGACAAGGTCTACAAGTGTGTTATACACTGGATGCCGGTCCAAATGTTCATTGCATTTGCGGCGCTGAGGACGCAGCCGCGGTCGCGGCCCGACTGAAAGAACTTGATTTGGATATTGAAGTCATCCGTTCATCCGTTGGCGGAGGCGCGCAGCTATTGAACGTGAATGACCGGAGTGATTAGTTTTGCTTGCGCTATTTCAGGCGTAAGTCCTATAATGTAAGCAAGCTGAAGCCAGAACAAGGTGATAATTCATGATCTTCCCCGCTGCAGGCAACGACATCATATTGGCGGTATTGGCGTTTGGAATCATCTTGATCCCCGCCATCATCATTCACGAATTGGGGCACTTCTTTGCTGCCAAGCTGGTCGGCATCAATGTTTTGGAATTCGGCATTGGATTCCCGCCTCGCTTGGGCAGATTGTTTATGTGGGGGGAAACCGAATTCACCATCAACTTGCTTCCTATTGGCGGGTTTGTGCGTCCGCTAGGCGAGGACATGATCGGTCCGGCCGTCGACGATAAATTGAAGCGGGATCGCGAAACTCTGGAAGAGCGGCTTGACAATTATGGCGGGCGCTTGACCGAGCGAGAACAATTGCGTTTGCGCGGCGTCAACGAGCAGCGAATGATGTCGGTAAACGAAGCGCCGCCGCTGGCACGGATATTCTTTATGGCGGCCGGCGCGCTTGCCAATTTCGCCACGGCCATGATCCTTTTCTTCATTGTCGCACTGATTGGCTTGCCGACTCAAGTTGGTGGTTTGGCGCAATTGGTGGCAATCCCGGATGGCTCGCTGTTTGCTGACAGTCCTGCAAAGGTCGGCGACGCCATCGAAATGGTAAACGGCGAGCGCTTTGATGATTTCGAGGCGTTTTACGAGATTCTGGAATCGTATGATAGAGATACGATAACGTTTTCGCTGCTGCGACAAGAGACAGGCGAGCCGTATACGGTTATGGTCAGGCCGGGTTTCGAAGGGCGACGCGCCTTCGTACAGGTCGTTGGGGTGCGGGAAGAATCGCCCGCATTCCAAGCAGGTATCCAACCGGGCGACCTGCTTACCCACATTAATTCAGCGCTGATTCCGGCGACAGGCGACGCAGTAGCAGTACTCCGGGAGATAACGCGCGAACATGAAGGTCGCGTCATGAACTTGACGTTCTTGCGCGACCTGGACGATCGCGAGCGGCTTCAATTTGATATTCGAATTGTACCGCGCGTAAACCCGCCGGAAGGCGAAGGACGGCTGGGTGTCGCAATAAGATCCCAGTTCGGTTTGAATGACGAGACTCGTTTCGCAAATGCCGGTTACAGGACGGAGTTGATTCCTCAAAGCATTTCAGCAGCTATTTCTCACAGCCTTCAAACGACCCGCACGACCTTCGAGCTTATCGCTTCGATTCCGGGACGTCTCCTTGATGGATCACTGAGCGGCAGGGATGCGCGTCCAATTAGCATTATTGGCATTAGCAAAATCGGCGGCGAATTTCTCCAGCGCAGCTTACAAGAAGGTCCTGGATTAATGCTCAATTTCATTGCGCTCATCAGTATATTCCTGGGAATCAGCAATCTACTGCCGATACCGGCCCTAGATGGCGGCCGAATCGTGTTTGTCTTGCTTGAGATATTGCGTGGCAAGCCAATCAACCCCAGGATTGAAGCGCGCATTCACCAGATCGGAATCTTGCTTTTGCTGGTGCTGGGAGTGATCATAATGGTCATCGATCTGTTGGATCCGCCCAGCATAACCTAGCACTGCGAGGCAGAGGAATGACAAAGTCGGAGATTACGTTGGAAGAACCGGGTTTAAGAAAGCCTGAGTTGACTGAAGTTATCAAGGCATTGCAAAGCGAGGTCCATTCGGATTCATCAACTCATTCGTCTACCGTGATCTATGGATTATCCGATTTGTCCGAACTTGAATTGGGTCGGTTGGCGTCAGTTTGGGCGGGCTTGCCCGCGACCTACAAACACCGAATCCTCAAGCAATTGGTCGAGACCAGCGAAGCGGTATTCGAATTGGATTACGGCGCGTTTGCTCATATAAACCTGACAGATAAAAGCAGTCTGGTTCGGTCAGCGGCCATTGAGTTGCTTTGGTCTGATGAGTCCGTTGCGACAATGCGGCAGTTGATGGACCTGGCACGCAGCGACAGGTCTGATGATGTGCGCGCCCAAGCGTTTTCGGGTTTGGGTCGGTTTGTTCTTTTGGGAGAATACGGGGACATTCCGCCAAATGACGCGCGCGAGGCGCAGGAGTTGGCACTTGTTACCGTCAAGGATCATCATGCGCCGATAGAGATCCGCTGCCGGGCGCTGGAGGCAATTGCCAATTCAAGTCATCCGGAAGCAGCGGCATTGATCCGGAAAGCATATGATGATGGCAATCACTTGCTGAAGGTCAGCGCGATTTATGCCATGGGCCGAACCTGCGACAAGATGTGGCGCGATACCGTCCTCAAAGAATTGGAGAGCAGCGACAATCAAATCGTGTACGAATCGGTTCAAGCCTGTGGCGCGCTGCAACTGGAAGAAAGCGTTCGATTGATCGGGGACTTAATCGCCGGCGACGATCGAGAGATTCAGTTAATGGCTATATGGGCTCTGGGTGAGATCGGTGGAAGGCGCGCATTCGAAATCCTATGCGATCTGGAGGAGACCGTTGAAGACCGGGAAATCCTGGAAGCCGTTGAAGACGCCGTCGATGCCGCAAGTTTCAGCTTGAGCATGTCATCGCTCGACTTCGAGTTCGACAACATCTAGGTTTATGTCGAACTTGAAACTCGCTGCAGCACTCATGAAGTGAGTATGGCTCGCTCAAGATCCTCGCAGCAACTCAGATCGACAGCGGGTTATTGGGCAAACATCGTTTGCAATTTCATCGCCAGGCTCATATCACCAAGAATCTTGAGCTTTCCGGTCATGAATGCTTGCATCGCATTCAGTTGGCCGGTGGAGACCGCGTGCCAGTCGTCAGCGCTAGCTTTCAAGGTCATCGCCGGCTCGTTGATTTCGCCTTCGCCGTGTTCGATCGATCCACTGCTAATCTTGAACCAAAACATGCCGCCATTGTCTCCGCTAAGATCAAAGAGGATGGTTGCATCTATGCCGTCGGCCTTTTCCGGCAGGAATCGCTCAGCCATGTTCGGAAATATGTTCTTGACTTCGTCGGCAGCAGCCATAAGAAACTCCTTGGACTCGTTTCGCGTATTTCAATCCTGGATTAGTATACAATTGTTGCCGCAACCGCCCAAGAGCAGCTTAGGCTAACCGTACCAGACGAAGATATACAATGCGACTGTCTATCATTTCCAGTTTGCTACTTCTCTTTGTTGCTTCAGGATGCACGTTTTTTGGCTCGACGGAGAATTCAGTTTCCGCGCAAGCCGCGACAACTGTTTCTGAAGTGGGAGCTACAGCGACGAGCGCGCCATTCGTAACAGCAACGCTACAAATACCGCAGATAGAGCTTTCGCCCACCGGCGATTTGCGGCAAACAGAAAGGCGCGACACTGTTGTTGCTACTGCGACACTTCCCCCGCAATTGGCATCCCGTTTTGCCGATGCAACCGGGGACGCCGGCGTCGCGACAGTCAAGCCGCAATCGTTGAACGATGTTGCAGAGTATGTCGTAGCCTGGGGCGATACGTTATCAAGGATCGCCTCAATTCACGGGCTGTCCATAGAAACACTGGTGGCGATAAACGACTTGCCGAACCCCGACTTGCTGAAGGTTGGACAAATCATCAAGCTGCCGGCGCCGCCCGAAGCAAATGGACCGTCGTTTCGTATTCTGCCGGATACGAGGCTAGTGCGTTCTTATGGCGCTCAATCCTTTGATGTCCAGGGTTATGTTGATGCGCAACCTGGCATATTGCGCAAAATGGGCGGCACCGTTGTGTCGCGTCAAGCGGACGGCAGTACCGTCAATATCGCACTGTCGGCTAGCGAAACCGTGCAACGGGTCTCGTTGGATTTCAGTGTCGATCCGCGTGTCTTGCTGGCCTTCCTGGAATACCGGGCCGGGCTGCTTTCAAATCTTGATGTCGAAGGCGAGCAGTTGGTTTATCCTTTATTCTCGCCAGAAGCGTCAGGCGGTATTGCCCGGCCCGGGCTATATGCCCAGTTGATCTGGTTAGCTGATCAACTCAATGATGGATACTACGGCAAAAAGTATCGCGGCGACACTATTATTGATTTCGCGGACGGCAGCCGCCTGCTTTATCATCAAGATCTAAACGCTGGCACTGCCGCAATTCAGCATGTATTCGCCAGAATGACTTCCGGAGCGAGTTGGGCGCACGATGTTGGCGACGGGGGCTTCTATCTCGTATATCGCACCCTGTTTGGCGAACCTTTTGCAGATTACGAGCAGGGAGATGCCACCGCCTTGAGACAGCCCAAGCTGAGCCTGCCGTTTCGTCCGGGCGAGGTTTGGCGATTTACGGGCGGGTATCACGGCGGCTGGGGAAACGGCAGCGCTTGGGCTTCGGTCGATTTCGCTCCGCCTAAAGAGGCGGGCCCGGTATCTTATTGTTATACAAGCAGTTTTCCGGTTACCGCGGTCGCTCGCGGCAAAATTGCCAGGCTGTCTGAAGGCGCTGTAGTTCTGGATCTCGATCTGGACGGCAATGAGGGAAGTGGTTGGACAATCTTGTATTTGCATACCTCTCATGCGGAGTCATTGGAAATGGGTCAGATTGTGGAAGCGGGCGAGGTCCTGGGTTACCCCTCGTGCGAAGGCGGCTATTCAACAGCGACTCATCTACATATTGCCCGCCGCTATAATGGAGAATGGATACCCGCCGACTGCGTCAATTGCCCAATTTCGCTGCGTATACCGCCTTTCACGATGAGTGACTGGCAAGTGGTCGGATTGAAGAATCAACCATATCAGGGTTTTATGGTCCACTCGGCGGATAATCGCAGTGTGATTGCCGAGCAGGGTAGATACACAAATATTAATCAAATATCATGGTAACAAGCTAAGGACCTGATTATTCAAAATGTATGAATTGCTTTGGTTCTTGAGCTCGACAGCGGTGATCTGGATCCTGGCGGCGCCGAACGTTGTCGTGGGCGCGCAGGCGCAACGAACCGCCACACCCATTACCGTCAGACTTGTGACCGCAACACCACCAGGTGTCCAGCCTTTCCCTCCAACAGTTACCAGCCTACCGACAGCGACATTGCCTGGTCCGACCTTCCTACAGGCGCCCGTGACCGCCGGCAATATCAACGTTCGCGCTGCTCCTGATCTGGAAAGCGAAGTACTGGGGACGATTTCCTTCGGCACCCTCTATCCGGCCCTGCGTCGCTATTTTCAGTGGTACGAATTGCGCTACGAGCCCTCTCCAAACGGCAGAGCGTGGGTCTACGGAGAACTGGTAGAGGTAACAGGTGATCTAGATAACATTCAAGTTGTGGACAATTTTGCCGATATCAGCGTCATTCCAGGTGACGACAATAGCCTTGAAGCGGAGGGCGGTGAGGCAGCTGGGGAATCGGGCGACGATTCGCGCGTTTTAGTTATCTCCACGGAAGACGGGGCAGCAGGACGTTCAGAGACCGAGAGAATGGCGTCTCCCTTACCAACCTTTACGCGTCCTCCAGATCTGCCACCTATCATCCCAACC
Organism: Chloroflexota bacterium; assembly: GCA_011525385.1. Classification (GTDB taxonomy): domain Bacteria; phylum Chloroflexota; class Anaerolineae; order Aggregatilineales; family Phototrophicaceae; genus UBA6055. The sequence continues at coordinate 77,943 of WTGF01000086.1, forward strand.
GGCAGAAGTGACCAGCCGACTCAAAATGAAGTCCGCACAGACACCGATCGCCGCTCGGAATTCCCGCCCTTGTTTCCGATCGTGATGCTCGCTGGATTCGGCCTTGTCGGGCTGCTAATCAACTTGATCCGTCAGTGAATCTCAGTTGCAGGCAAGAAAATATACTTCCGCCGCATGGCGGGCAAGTTTTACAGAGTATTGCAAAATCAGCGGCTATTCTAGTAGCTGCTGCAGGTGCCGCAACCTTCGGTGGTTGCGCCGCTTTGGTCATCAGAGGACTTAAAAGAGTGTCCACAGCCGCAACTGGAAACGGCGTTAGGATTGTCGATGCGAAAGCCCCCGCCGATCAAGGTATCGACGTAATCGATTGTCGCTCCACGCAGATACATCATGCTGGTTGGATCTACTAGCAGGCGTACACCATCGGCTGATATCACAGTATCACCAGCCTCAGCAGATTCCTGAAATGCCATGCCGTATTGCATGCCCGAGCAACCGCCGCCTGTTACGAAGACGCGCAATGCGTGCTCGGGAATCTCGCGCTGTTCCAGCAAATCCTTTATGATGGTGACGGCCGCTGGCGTTACCGTCAATACGGAACTGTCCACTTGAACTGCTGTCTGCGTTTGCTGAGCAAGCGCCATGGTCTTTCCTCTCTCTGTACCAGATCCGTCGCCAGTTTAACATAGGTCATATAAGGTGTCAATTTCGCGAAGGCCGGGTAGTGTATCGATTTCGGTTGAAACAGGAAATTTTAACCACCGAGGGGCGCGTAGACACAGCCCTTCGACACCGAGAGCACCGAGAAAAATCTTACGGTATTGTTGCTCTCCGTGTTCTTTGCGGATTTGTAGTGAAATGAATTATTTCAATTTCAACCGAATTCGATACAGTAACCGAAGGCCCATCTTGATGGATACAGTTCTGTTTTTCTCACCAGTCGCGGCGGACTCTTCCCTCAAAACTGCCAGCCACCGCGAACTAGCGAGTCCGGCAAGTATTCTATGATCTATTATTTTCGACACTCCCAACGCCAAAGTTAACGCCATGAGGAATTGCCCCTTAATTCAGTGTTTATTCGTTTGCGCGAAATTAACCCTGAACATATACTGAAATCGCTAAACACGCTGAAATATTTCGCCGATCTTGTCCAACTGGGACAATTTATTGTATATGGGGGGAGGGGTATGAAATCCTGCTATAGTTGTCGCTTAGGTTTGGTCTTGTTGGTCGTTTTGCTTTTGCTAGCGACATTTCCGATAACGGGCTTTGCGCAATCACCACATTTGGTGGTCAACACGCACCGCCTTAATGTTCGTAGCGGTCCAGGGGTCGGCCATCACATCATTACTTCGGTTAGGGGGGGCACGGAGTTGCCTGTGACGGGTATAGACAGCGGGAGACTCTGGTTCCAGGTATCCAGCCCGGCAGGGACTGGCTGGGTCAATTCGCATTATGCGGTTGACCGGGGCAATTTCTCCGGCGTCCCAATCCTCAATTCAAGTACGGCCAGTGGACCCGCGATCGCGCCGGGCCAAGCGCATTTGGTCGTTAATACCGGCTACCTAAATGTAAGAACCGGTCCCGGCGTAGGTCACCAAGCTATCGGCAATGTGCCCGGGGGTACCAAGTTGCCGATTGTCGCAATTGATAGCGGCGGGTTGTGGTATCAAGTGAACAGCCCCCTGGGGAGCGGCTGGGTCAATTCTCACTATACCATCCCTCGCGGCGCATTCGCTGGCATTCCAAGAGTTAGCAAGCCAACTGACGCGCCGACGATCGATCGCAGCACACCGCATTTGGTTGTGAATACCGGTTACCTGAATGTCAGGAGCGGTCCGGGCGTTGGCCACGGCATCATTACGACTGTGGCTGGAGGCACCAAACTGCCGGTCATCTCGATTGGCAGCGACAACTTGTGGTACGAAGTGAACTCTCCGGCGGGTCCGGGATGGGTCAATTCGTATTACACGGTGACCCGCGGCAATTTCGCAAGTTTGCGTTCCCGCACCTTGCTCGACCCGCCATCACCCGCGCTGACAGGACCGACCCCGCGCGCTGTGGTGAACACGCATCGGCTGAACATTCGCACGGGCCCGGGCGCCAATTACGACATTATCACCAGCGTTCCCGGCGGGTCACAATTGGCAGTATTGGGGCTTTCTCGCGGTCGGCATTGGTACTTGGTCGAAGGCAGTTTTGGTCAGGGCTGGCTCAATAACGATTACGTGGTGTTCCGTGGCGACTTCAGCCGGGTATCTGTCGTCCAGTACTAGGCGCTTCTGGCTGAAATATACAAGTAAGTATAGAATGCACCCCATCATCCGGTGGGGTGCATTTCTTTGGGCATAACATATGTTGAACGCAGCGGAGAGAATGAAATCGATCGGCAGGCGCGCTGCCCCCGGTCCTTCGGCTTCCTCGATATTTGGCAGCACTGCTATCTTGTCCGACAACATCGATACAGAAGAGCCCTTTCGCATCGCTGTATATCCGATTGTCAGCAACGCGATGCCCGACTTCGCGATGGGCATCGCATCCTGCCTCTGCTACTTGCTGGAGCAGTGGCCGGGCGTCAAGGTATATCGTTGTTTTGTCAAGATCGAAGCGGACGAAAATGATAGCGACGTCACGAGCGACGATTACCAGTTCTCACCGACTGACTGGGAACTGGATGGGCTTGACGACAATTTGGTGCTGTACGGATCCGCAACTTTTCACGAGGCAACAGCGCAACTGCAACTCCACGTCGACACGAGCATGGTCAACGCGGAAATAGACTCTGTTCTTGCATTCAATTATCAGAGTGTTCCGGAACTCATAGGGGCATTGCCGACAGTTGCCGCGGAACTTGTGTCGAAACTGTTTGACCAAGAGCAGCTCCATCTGGTGATTGATTATCCCAAGTTCGAAGAGAAATCCCTCCTTCTTCAAAGCATGCTTGAAGACCTGTTCGCTTGGAATCTGGACCTTTGCCTGAGTCACTGGGGCGTCGAATGGCCAGCCGAAGAAATCGAGTCACAATTTCTGACCCTCGCCGAGATCTGCCGCGAAATTGGAAGCGATTTCGCTTTTTGGTGCCTTGGAATGACCTGCCAACAGATAATGCAATTGGGGCTGGAGGAGTTGGGAGAGGCGATCGTCCCTCTTATCGACCGTGCCTTTGGGGACGGAGACGCCGCCGCACAAGGCCGGGCACTAGCAGCGCTGGGCTTAAGCAGGCTGGGTTACGTCGATCCCGCGCTCGGTGCGCTTGAGGAGCTAGCGGCTAACAGCCCGGAACCAAGCGTATGGTATACATTGATCGAGATTTGCCTCGGCGCCGGACGCGCGTCGGAGGCGATCGACGCTTGCCAACGAGCGTTGGAAACCGGCATTGAGCATCCTGCGCTGTACTGGAAATATGCCGAGCTCTTAATTATATCCGAGGCGAACAACTGGTTGATCGAAGATGTGCTGCTGATTGACCCCGACGACATCGACGAAAGCGAACAGATTCCCTGCGAAATTATTGGCGCGTTAAAGACATTGTTGGAATCGCAGCCGAACAATCTAGGGGCGCTGCAACTGATGCTGATGTACATGATTGATGTTGAAGACCCTGAGCTGTGGGACTACTTCGAGCAATTGGTCAAGCGTGATGAGAATTCTGCATACCTAGGCGAAATCATCGAAAGGTTAGCCGATACCGAATCATTGACGCCGGCATATGAGATTTTGCAGAACGCGATTGTCGAGTCCGTTAGAAATCCTTACCTATATGCTAATCTGGCGCAGCTAGCCATTGTCGACGGCAACTATCAAATGGCCAAGCAACAACTGCAAGAATGCCGGCGCATAACAGAAATTGTTGATGAGGAATTGGAACTGGAATTGCAGAGGCTGGAACTTTCTGCAGATCGACCGGGTTTTGAGGGGAGTTTCGCCGAGATCAAAGTATTGCTAAATGCGAAGCGGTCCATTCGCGAAAGCGATGTGGAACTGCTGGAAGAAGCCATTGAAATCGCACCGCGAATGATAGATCTCTATGTCACATTGTCGCGCTGCTATTTGAACTGGCAGGATAATGACAGCGCCATTGAGGTACTAACCGAAGCAAAGAATCGAGCCGGGAATCATCCTCGGATCGTCTTGGGTATGGCGCAGATCCAGTGGACACGCATGATGCGCGATGAAGCCATCTTGACGCTGAACACCGGAATCGCCGAATTCCCAAACGATGTTTCCTTGTTGGCGCAGACTGCCAGCTATCTGATAGAGAATGATCAGCTAGACGATGCGAAACAGTTTGTCGAGCGGGCGGAAAGTATCGCTCCATCACATGGCGCGCTCATGCAATTGAGGCGCTTCATCGCTGCGAGCATGCCAAGCTAAAGCTGCGATAAGTCAACTACTGAAACCTGGGCCGAGGTGCGCTCTTGCAGATCCGCGGAAAAGGCCGCCAAATCATCCACGGCGAATCTCACTATAATCAGAACCTGGGCCGCAAATTCTTCCTCCTGGATTTCTCCACGGTAGGTCGCGATTAGCCTTTTGACAATATTGTAAAGCGAATAGGGCATCTCCAAGCCTAGTTCGCGCTTTTCGACCTTAAATTCCGTTTTCAACATTGACAGCGCTGCTTGCGCGGACTCGGTATAGGCGCGGACCAATCCGCCCGTCCCAAGCTTGGTACCGCCAAAGTAGCGCGCCGTCACCAAGGCGATGTCGCCGATGCCCGAACCGCGGACCACCGCCAGAGTAGGCGGGCCGGAGGTGCCCGTCGGTTCGCCATCGTCGCTCATGCCTTCCGTCACCGACTTCCCAAAGCCGACGCGAAAAGCATAAACATGGTGGTTCGCATCCGGCATTTCCGCGCGCAGGCCAGCGATAACAGCGCGCGCCTCTGGCACCGATGCCGCCAGTTGCGCGGTGGAAATAAATCGCGATTTTTTGATGACGATTTCTGTTCGAACCTGTGCGGCCGGGATCAAGTAGGTGGAGGTCATCCGCGATGGTCTTTCGTTGTCAATTCAGGATCTCCAAGTTTACCAGACTGGTCGATTAGAACTGTGGCGCAAATTTAACTCTTTATACATCCGTTTCTATAGAGTTAACTCATGCTTGCAATTTTCCATTGTCAATCGGCGCGCGTATGACCAGGATAAGACCTGGCGCCTGGCATGGATCAAGTTTGGGCAAATGTGGCGGGTGGCCATGAACGATTAAACTTCGTCAGACTGAGAGAAGGAGGCGCACCACTCCACAGTCGTGGGATGGCAGAGGGTTGACGATTATGCCCCATAGGAGACTCGAACTCCTGTTTTGGCCTTGAGAGGGCCACGTCCTAGGCCACTAGACGAATGGGGCTTGCGTACAGATTCTAAATCAGCCTGCGGTCCTGGTCAAGATGGCGCCAGGAAACCCATGCGATCCTGAGCCAGCTTCAGCGTCGGTTCGGCGACGGCGCCCGCCTTTTCTCGACCCAGCTTCAGCACGGAATCCAAGTATCCGGCCTCGTTCATGAGTTCATTGTAGCGCGCTTGCAATGGTTCAAGCGTTGAGACGACGGCCTCCGCGACAGCCTTCTTCAAGTCTCCATAGCCCTTGTCGGCAAAGTCAGTCTCGATTGCTTCGCGCGATTCATCCCTGATCGCTTGATAAATTGTCAAGAGATTGTTGACGCCGGCGCGTTCCGGTTCGTCGCTGAAGCGTATGTCGCGATGAGAATCAGTAACCGCGCGCATGATCTTCTTGCGGGCGCGCGACAAGTCATCGAGCAGAAAGACGGCATGATTTTCCGAGGTTTCGCTCTTGGACATTTTGGCTGTCGGGTTGTCCAAGCCCATGATGCGGGCGCCGGCTTGCGGATTCATCACCGAGGGCAAGGTGAAAGTTTCGCCATAGAGATGATTGAAGCGTTGCGCCAGATCGCGCGTGAATTCCAGGTGCTGGTTTTGATCATCGCCAACCGGCACCAGATCGGCGTGATATAGCAGAATATCCGCGGCCATCAGCGAAGGATAATTGAGCAGCCCGGCGCCAATCGACTCCTGGTTTTGCTTCCCGGTCTTGTCCTTGAACTGCGTCATGCGCTGCAGCCATCCCAGGGGCGCCATGCAGGTCAACATCCATGCCAATTCGGAGTGCGCGGGTATGTGCGACTGTACGAAGATCGTGGAGACTTCCGGGTCGATCCCGGCCGCAATGTACATCGCTGCGCTTTCGCGGGTTTTCTGCCGCAGTTCGACAGGATCCTGCCCGGCCGTTATGGCGTGGAGATCGACCACGCAGTAAAAGCAGTCATAGTCCCGCTGCACTTCCACCCATTGCTTCAAAGCGCCAAGGTAGTTGCCGATGGTCAAGTTGCCTGATGGCTGGATCCCGGACAATACGCGGGGCTTCTTGTTCTTGGTATTTGCCATAGTTTGGTTTAGTCTCTGAAAAGCTCTTTCAAGTGCGGCGATTCTAACATCCTCGGGGACGCCATTCAACCGTCGTGTAACTCAGTCGGTCGAGTAGCGCTCCTTTAGCGCCCTGGCGATTTGACGATTCGCGTCGCGCTTTGCCAAGTCGGCGCGCTTGTCATACTGCTTCTTGCCTTTTGCGATACCGATCTCCACTTTTGCCCGGCCACGCTCCAGGTAGATTTGCAGCGGAATGGCAGTCATGCCGTTCTCCCGAATATGAGTGATGATCCGGTTAATCTCGCGTCGGTGCAGCAGGAGCTTGCGAGGTCGCTGCGGATCGGTATGACCGAAATGTCGCGCCTGCTCATATGGCGCGATATGCGTATTCATCAGCCAAAGTTCGCGGCCCTTCTCTTGCACGAATCCGTCGCCGATGTTGATGCGATGGGCGCGAATCGATTTAATCTCCGATCCCAGGAGCACTAAACCGGCATCATAGCGGTCTTTGATCAAGTAATCTCGATGTGCCTTGCGATTCTTGCTGATGACTTTTCGTCCGTCGGTCATTGGGCTTCTCTTGATCATTTGCAGGCCATGGTTAGCGGCAGGCCACCGAATCTGCCCACTCTAGCAGACAAGACATTGATGGTCGCTTGCTGGATATTGTAGTCATTGGCGGACAATAGGATAGCCGCGATGCAAGGCGTCGCCAACACCCTGTAAGGATAGAAATGCTGTTATGCCAAGGTGCGCCAAGCTCTCTGGAAAGTCTTGTCGTCGATCTTGTCCTCGGCAAAATCATCGAGGATTCTACGCGCCACGCCTATAGTCCGCAGGCTGGCGTTTGCATCTGCGCAATTCAGCAGGCTCACGGCGAAAGCCTGGATTTCAGTTGGGAAGCTATCGGACAGGCGCGCTGCCGCACCCATGACCTCTTGGAGGCGAGCGGTTAATTCCGGTCCCGGCTCCGCGCAAATAAAGATATCAAGCGTCATGCCAAGTTGAGTCACTCTTGAGGAACTGCGATCGGCATCAATCGGAAAATCGCTGATCTGTTCCTCGACGAGATCAATAATCGTGGCCAATTCGGTAGCGGACAGCGTGGGCGCTGCGGTGATGATAACGGTGGGTTCCGCGCTGGCAGGCAACGTGGGCGCTGCGGTGGCGGACAACGCGGCCGTTGCGGTGGTGGACAACGTGGCCGCTACCATGGGCTCCGTCCCCGCTTCCGTTTCGGCTGTAGGCTCCACTGTCGGTTCCGATGAGATTCCACCGGTCGCGGTTGGCGAGATCGCGGACGCCGCAACCGTCGGTTCGACGGTCGATTCAGGCTGCGAGGGCAAATCAGTCGCAGTTGCTTCACCGGTGGGCACGGCTACGACAATGATCGACTCGTTCGTCGGTTGGGTAAACAGCGACAGGATCTCATTAATATCAATCGCTCCCGAGAGAACGAGCACGGCGCCAGATGCCAATATCAGAAGCGCTACGATAATCAGCACGAAACCACGACCCGCGCGCGGGTTCGTAGAGGCGTCTTCTAGCGCGGGTTTTATCGATTCCCAGTCATCAATATCATCTTCGTCAACAAGTGATGACTGCGCACTTGCCAAATCCAGTTCAGGACCCAGATCGCCGGCCAACACACCTTGCGCTGCAAGAACCTCCGCTTTTAATTCACGCGCCCCGGGATACGTTGGATCAAGCTGCAAAACACGATCAAGCGCGGCAACACCGATTACGCTGTCAGAGACGGCATGTGAATACACCCACCAGAGCGCCGGATTATTACCCTCAGTCTCCAGCAACGGCGCCAACGCTTCTTCCGCTTGCTCAAGCTGATCTTTTTCGATCAGCTCGTGAGCGCGGCGCAATATAGCATCAGTGGATTCACTCATGCAAGCGTCCTTAGTCAAGAGCCAGATTCTTCAAAGGCAGTTTACATCTGCTTCATATTGAGCGCAACAAAAAAGCCCGCCAACAGCGGCGAGCCATGCGAGATGCCCTGAAGAGGACTCGAACCTCCACCCCGTTAAGGACACGGCCCTCAACCGTGCGCGTCTGCCAGTTCCGCCATCAGGGCAAGTTGTAGCGAATAGTATATGGTTTTCGCCTGCAATGTCAATCCTCTGCGTAGTTCCCCCATTATCCTTAATTGATCTTGAGCGAGCCCCCTTCCTGTCTTATTATTAGCAGTTGTCGAATTTGGCTGATTCCAAAGAAAGTCTTGGATACATGCGCATTGCTGTGGATGCGATGGGTACGGATACTCGTCCAATTGCGGACGTCGCCGGTGGCGTTATGGCCGCGAACGAGTTTGGCGATACGATTGTCCTCGTGGGAGACAAGACCACAGTCGAAAACGAGCTAAAAAAGCATGATGTCAGCGCTGGCAATGTAGAGATCCTGCATGCGCCCAATGACATCGCCATGGACGAGAAGCCGGCGGATGTGCTTAAGTCCAAAGGGTGGTCTTCGATTCATGTTGCGCTTGACGCTGTCAAGGCAGGCGATGCCGATGCCTTTGTTACGATGGGCAATACCGGCGCCGTGCACGCAATCGCAACTTTGAAAACGTTGCGCCGGATCCCGGGTATTAAAAGACCGGTGCTGTCGGCCCTGTTTCCTATCATGGATCATCGGATGATTTTTCTTGATGTCGGGGCCAATACTGATGTTAAATCCGAGTGGGTTACGCAGTTCGCCATGATGGGCAGCATCTATGCGCAGCGTGTGCTCGAATACCCACAGCCGCGAATAGCCCTGTTATCCAATGGCGCAGAAGATACCAAGGGCAACCTGCTCATTCGCGAAGCCTCGGATATCCTGACGCGAAGCCAACTGAACTTCGTTGGCAATGTCGAACCGGTTCAGCTAATGGGTTCCGTCGCCGACGTCATCGTGATGGACGGATTCGTCGGCAACATCGTGCTCAAGATGTTTGAAGCGACGACGCACTATGTCGCAACATTGATTCGTCAGGAGATTCGCGGCGACGTGATTTCCTTGCTTGGCGGCGCTCTGGCGCGGCCAGCCTTCAAGCGCATCCGTCGCCGGGTCGATACTTCCGAGATCGGAGGGGCGCCTCTTTTGGGTGTCAATGGTGTTGTCATTATTGGACACGGGCAGAACTCCGCGACCGGCATCAAAAACGCGATCAGGCAAGCGCGCACTGCTGTGCAAGAAAACGTCATTGGCGCAATCCGCAGCGGAATATCGCAGGAGTCGTCCTCTATCGGAGCCTCGCAAAATGCAATTGACGCGACATGACCGCAGGCGGGTCGTAATCACTGGACTGGGCGTTGTTTCTCCGTTGGGGGCAAAAAACGAGTTCTGGCAAGCCATAGCGCAGGGTCAATCCGGTATACGTCACCTGCAAAACGTTGAGACAGAACACCTTAATGTCAAGATCGGCGCCGAAGTTCTTAACTTTGATTCGTCCCAGTATATTCCTCCCAAGCAAGCGCGCCGAATGGGCCGCGCGTCGCAGTTTGCCATCGTGGCGGCTGTCCAAGCGATAGAAGACGCTGGATTCCAGGTAGAGGATATTGCCGAGATAGGAAACCGGGTAGCGACCATACTAGGCACAACGCTCGGCAGTTACGAAATCGGCGAATCAGGCATCCGCGACTGGCGCGACTCCGATTACAAGCGCGCCAATCCGATGAGCATTATCAACGCGCTGCCCAATATGCCTTCTCACTATGTTAGCCGCATGATGGGCGCTGTTGGTCCCTTGATAACGCCATCGGTCGCCTGTGCCACAGGCGTTCAAGCTGTGGGAACCGCGACAGATCTGATTCAATTTGACAGATGCGATGTGGCGATTGCGGGCGCGGTTGACGCCGTTATGTTTGATTATATTCTCGCCGGCTTTAGCGCCACGCGCGCCCTGACCCGGGAGTACAACGATAATCCAGCCGCCGCCAGCCGTCCTTTTGATGCCGATCGCTCCGGGTTTGTGCTGGGAGAAGGCGGCGCCGTCTTTCTTGTCGAAAGCCTGGAACATGCGCAACAGCGCGCCGCGCCGATTTATGCCGAGGTCCTGGGATATTCATCCTCGTCCGACGCCTATCATGTTGCCGCACCCAATCCTGAGGGCGCGGGGGCCCAGCGCGCCATGCAGTGGGCCTTGGACGACGCTCGGGTTGAGCCGACGGAGATCGAGTACATCAATGCGCATGGTTCATCGACAGCCGCCAACGATTTGATCGAAACGAAGGCGATAAAGCGCGTCTTCGGCGAATCCGCCTACGGCATCCCCGTAAGCTCGACCAAAAGCATGATTGGGCATGCTATGGCCGGATGCGGCTCCCTGGAATTGTCCGCCTGCTTGATGTCCCTAAAGCACGAACTCTTGCACCCGACCATTAACTACGAAAGGCCGGATCCCGAATGTGACCTTGACTATGTACCGAATCACGCGCGTGCAGTCCCGGGCATCAATACCATCATGTCCAACAGCTTTGGCCTGGGCGGTCAAAACGCCTCAATCATTATCAGTCGGCTCTAAAGGACAGAAGCCCCAATGAACCAGCGCGTAACAGTGATCGGCGGCGGATTGGCAGGTTGCGAGGCCGCTTGGCAATTGGCGGAACGCGGGCACCGCACCCGGTTGTACGAAATGCGCCCCCAGCGATCAACCGGCGCTCATGTGAGCGATCGATTGGCGGAATTGGTCTGCAGCAATTCCCTCGGTTCCAAGTTGCCAGATCGCGCGACGGGTATTTTGCAGGCGGAAATGAAAATGCTGGGTTCGCTACTCATGCGCTGTGCCGAAGCCGCTTCCGTGCCGGCCGGCGGCGCTTTGGCGGTAGACCGACTGCAGTTCGCTGAAAGCGTCACTGAAACATTGAACCTCCATCCCAATATTGAGGTGATACGGGAGGAAGTTACCGAATTGCCCGGGGATGCGCCCACGATTGTCGCGACGGGTCCGCTGACGTCGCCCGCGATGACCCAAGCGATTGCGCGCTATACCGGTGAAGACTACCTATACTTTTACGACGCCATCTCCCCCATTGTAGACGCCGGCAGCATCAACATGGCGCGCGCTTTCTCGGCCAATCGCTACGGAAGAGGCGACGATACCGGCGGCGACTACATTAACTGCCCAATGGACAAAGATCAGTATCTGCGCTTCGTGCGCGCCCTGCAAAGTGCCGAGACGATAGAGCTACGCGACTTCGAGCGCGAAGACCCAAACTTTTTTGAGGGCTGTGTTCCGATTGAGCAATTAGCGAAGCGCGGCGACGATACACTGGCGTTTGGCCCGATGCGTCCGGTCGGTTTGACTGATCCGCACACGGGCCGTCGCCCCTATGCGATCGTTCAGTTGCGGCAAGACAACCTCGCTGGCACCCTTTATAATCTCGTTGGTTTCCAAACCAACATCCGCTGGAAACAGCAGAAAGAGATACTTAGGCTCATTCCTGGGCTGGAAAATGCCGAGTTCATTCGTATGGGTCAAATGCACCGCAACACTTTTTTGAATGCGCCGGCGCTCCTGCATGCGACCATGCAGTTTCGTCAGAAGTCAAACCTGTATTTTGCCGGTCAAATAACCGGCGTCGAAGGTTATGTTGGCAATACGGCCACTGGCTACATTGCCGCGCTCAATCTGTCGCGACAACTGAATGGCTTGCGCGAATGGGCGCCGCCGCAAGAGACAATGTTGGGCGCCTTGTGTCACTACGTGACGAATTGCCCGCCAAAAGCTTTCCAACCCATGAAAGCAAACCTGGGTATATTGCCGTCGCTGACGGTCAAGATCAAAAACAAGGCGCAACGCAGGCGAGCTTACGCTGAACGCGCGCGCAGCGCGATGTTGGCCGCACTTACTGATTTGGATGATCAGGTGATTCAAGCAAACCTCGAAAACAGCGAGTTGAAGCAACATGTCGAAACCTGAGCTAGTTGAAAATGAACATGCCGAACGCGCCTATCTGGTCGGAATCGAGGTGCAGCAGGTAGCAGCGCTATTTTCAGTAGCGGATTCCTTAAGTGAGCTTGCGCTCCTCGCCGAAACTGCCGGTCTTGAGGTCGTCGGGCAAACGTTTCAGCGCCTGCGGAAGATTAATGCCAAGACTTTCATAGGATCCGGCAAGCTTGAGCAAATCATAGACGAGATTTCTTTACTCGACGTTAACGTCATCGTATTCGACGAAGAACTCTCTCCACGTCACCAGCGCGAACTGGAAAAACAGTTTGGCGAAACGATTAGGCTGCTGGATCGTTCGGCATTGATTCTGGATATATTTGCGCAGCACGCGCGAACCAGCGAAGGGGCGCTGCAGGTTGAACTGGCGCAATATGAGTACCGTTTGCCGCGTTTGACGCGGCAGTGGACGCACCTCGCCAGACAGGCCGGGGGCGGCGGCGCGCGCGGGGGCTCTGGCGGCGTCGGTTTGCGCGGTCCAGGCGAAACCCAACTCGAAGTCGATCGGCGCGAGATTACCCGGAAGATCACCAAGCTAAAGGGCGCGCTCGAACAAGTACGCTCACACCGCAGTCTGCATCGAAGTCGGCGCCAGGAATCCGGAATGCAATTGGCAGCGCTGGTGGGCTATACCAACGCCGGAAAATCGAGCTTGTTGAATGCGCTGGCGGATTCCGACGTCTATGCCGCCGATCAACTTTTTGCGACGCTTGATCCCACCACAAGGCGCATTTCTTTGCCCAATTACTCGGACGTTCTGCTAACCGATACCGTCGGCTTTATCCAAAAGCTGCCGACCACGCTGATTGCCGCCTTCCGCGCGACTCTCGAAGAGGTCATAGAAGCCGATCTGCTCTTGCACATTGTCGATGTCAGTCATCCAAACGCCTTGCAACATATCGATGCGGTGGAAGATACATTGGCGGAAATTGATGCCGCCAGCATGCCCCGGCTTCTGGTATTGAACAAGATTGACTTGCTGGACGGTCCGCTGCCACAGTTGCCGCTTGTCGACAATTACCGCAGCGTCGTCGCTACCTCCGCGCTAGGGGGCGAGGGTATTGCCGACTTGCTGTCTACTATGCGAGGCGTCCTGGCCGAGCGGGATACAACACTTGAGGTGCTGCTTCCCTATCACGCTGGAAGCGAGTATTCAAAACTGTACGAGCGCGGATATATTCGCCGTCAGTCTACGGAAGAGAATGGTTGGCTCTTGACTCTGTCCATGCCCAAGCAAGTCAGCAACTACTATCTGAAGTTTGCTATCGACAGCAGGGAGTCAACTTAAACATATCGTCCTTATGATTGTCAGGTTGGCAACTGCGCCCAGTAGACTTCCGGGCGGAAGCGGCTGTGCAAGAACAGCCGCAGGTCAGACGAGAGCGCCAGAGATACCGGCGCCGGTATATCCGAGAAGACAAGCATTTCTGCCTCGTCCCCGCTACAGCCATCTTCCAGACAATGATCAGGATCGACGCGTCCAACAACCGCGCGCGTGCCCAGCGCGTAACCGAAATACAGTAGCCCGTCATCGCCGAGGATGATGTTAGTTGTGTTTTGCAAGCCGTTCACCAAGGGCTTCGGCCCGGAGATCGCGCCGTTTTCCTCTACTTGCATCCACTCTATCCCACGACGCGCGCTACCGCCGTTTGCGAAATAGATCCGATTTCCGTCGATGGCGATGCCGGTTGGCGACCGTAATCCTGAGGCGATGGTAATCGCTTCACCCGCCTCGGTTATTTGAATGATGGCGTTTTCCTTGGTGTCGGACACCAGAAGCGAGTCTTCGTCAATACGAGCTATACCCCAAGGCGCTGCAAGTTGGTCGAACACGCTTTCTGGAGCAAGCCGGTCTTGGTTGACTTTCCACAGCGTCTCACTTTCTGGATCCGGAACCCAGAGGTCGAATCCCGCATCAGTATTCTCCATGAGCATGCTGTGCCCATTCTTGATGCCAAAAACGTATGTGATGGTATCGCCATTCCGATCATCAATCTGGTAAATCGTCCAGTCTCCGTTGCAGACGGTGTAGAGGTGATCCTCAAACCAGACCATGGCATTTGGTCGCTGCACATTACCCACCAGCAAGTGCAGATCATCCTGCAAAAGCGGAGTCGCGAGCGCGACCACATTGCTATCACCCGAATTATTCACGCCCGGCACGGCAGTTTCGACTGTTGAGGCTTCTCCGTCGTTTGAATCCGAAGGCCTGCTGTCTTGGGCGTTGACGACAGTGGCAATGACTGCCAAGAGAGTGAGTATAGCGAGCTTCATTGATACTCCAGCCGATAAGTTTCACAAACAATGAGATCAGACGATTGCGCGCTTGAGCAGGTTCGGATGACTAGCGCGTTATTCTACTACACATGCCGTCTATCAACTAGCGCGCAGCCGTATCCCCGAAATATGATAGCGCCGCGCTTCCGCCGCCGTTCGGGCACTGCGCTATAATACTTACGCTGGCCAGTTGGCGATGTCATTCCGGGCAGGCTCAGCGGAGACGCCAGGCATTTTCAGGCTATTTCCAAAACGTTAAAGCAGGGAAGCAAGCACAGATGCGCAAGCGGGCAAGCCGTTCCAACGAATACGAGGCGGAATGCATTCCCGGTTTGGAAGCGATCGCAATGGACGAACTCAATTCCTATGATGCTCACAGTTTGGAGACCCTTAGACCGGGATTCCTTCGCTTTCGCTTTGCTGGCGACTCTCGACTGCTCTTAACTCTTCGATCAACAATTGCGGTATACAGCGTATATCGCTTCGAGGTCCCGCGCCCAAAAGCATTATTGGGTCACCAGCATCTCACTCGATTGATCGGTATCTTGCGGGCTGCCATGCGCGACTGGGCTATGAAAAATCCCAGACTGGGTATCGGCGCCGCGGGGGCGAACTCGCAGGTGATAACGCGTCTGAAGGAAGAATTGGCAAGGTTACTCGATGTTAAATTGGCGGAGGGCAACAAAGGCGAACTCTATTTGCGCCTGGTAAGACCAATTGATCGGTCGGCCTGGGAAGTTCTCGTTCGGCTTGGACCGCGTCCGCTGTCGAAGCGCGATTGGCGAGTGATCAATATGCCCGGCGCGCTGAACGCGACAGTCGCTTACGCCATGACCCGGATCCGGTCACAAGACGCACAGAATAGAGTCCTTAACCTTTGCTGTGGTTCTGGAACTATTCTCGTGGAACATGCCCTGAACAGCCCCGCGGGTCAATTGCTCGCGGTCGATAACAGCGCCAAAATGCTAAGCGCGGCTAAGCGCAATCTTTGCGCATCCGACACGAATCATAGAGTTATTCTATTGAATGCTGACGCGGGTCACACGCCTCTGCCTTCGCGCGCTATTGATCGTATCTACGCTGATTTGCCCTTTGGCGGGCACGTCGGTTCACATGCCGACAATCTCCGGCTATATCCAGCTTTGCTGCGAGAAGCCTATCGGGTTTCCAAGCCGGACGCAGTGCTGATTCTACTGACACATGAGATCAATTTACTTCGAAACTGTATCGCCCAATCAAACTGGCGAACGATTTTGGAAACCAAGATAACTCTCAGCGGCTTGCATCCACGGTTATTTGTCCTCAAAGGAAAATCGACTAGGATATATAAGTAATTATCAACGGATTCCAAGAGGACCAGAATATTGATCCGCTCTTGCTCGCTGGCGTTCATGTTGCTTATCCTGGTCGCGTGTCGAGCGCCAGTTGAAGAAGTAACGGTGAACGTTTCCTTGCTTGCCGATGGGAAAACGCAGACCTTTACTTACGCTTCTCGGGTATCTGTCGAAGAATTGCTGGCGAACGCCAAAATCGTTCTGGGCGAACTGGATCGAGTCAGTCATCCCCTAAGCTTGCAACTCGCGGACGGCATGCTTGTCACAGTGCGCCGAGTACGGGAAGAGCAAGTCTGCCAGAGCGAAAGCTTGCCCTTCCAGCATCAGCGGATTCCATACGAGGGTATCGCCCCCGGGCAAGAGAGATTGAGCCAGGCCGGGCGGACAGGCATGCAGGAAGCCTGCTACCGCGTCGTTGTTGAGGACGATGTCGAGTCCGGTCGAAGCCTCATTGGACAGCCTACTATCCTCACCGAACCACGGGACGAAATCGTGTTTGTAGGTCCCGCGCGTTCGGTCGAACCATTCGAGATTGCGGGAAGGCTGAGCTACATCAACAACGGGACAGCCTGGAGTATTCGCGGCAACACCGTCAACAAGCGCGCGTTGCGCCATAGCGAGAATCTGGACTCCCTGGTATTTGTGGCCAGTCCTGACGGATCGCTCCTGCTTTACACCGTGGCAAGCGGCAAAACAGAAAAGTTTTTTAACGAACTCTGGATGGTATCCCTCGATGACGACGAGCCCATCAAGTTGGCTCCAACCGACGTTCTCTTTGCGGAATGGCGCCCAAGATCCAGCAATACAATTGCCTATTCGACCGGCGAACAAGGCCAGGGACGCGCGCCATGGAAATCTCTTAACAACCTGTGGCTGATGCAGATCGACCGTCAGACGGGTCGTACGCTTTCCATTCAGGAGATCATTGGGGAAGATGCAGGAGGCGCATTTGGATGGTGGGGGACCAACTTTGCCTGGTCACCGCGCGGGGACAGGCTGGCGTGGGTGAACGCCGACAGCGTGGGAGTGGTTGAGATCGAAGGAAAACAAGTTAAAACTTTGCTTGAATATCCAGAGTTTAACACGTCCGGATCTTGGGTTTGGCTCTCGCAGGTGTCCTGGTCCCCCGGCGGAGACTTTATTTCCGCCACAGCGCATGGCGGTCCGCTGGCTAGTGAACCCGCCACAACCAGCCCGGTATTTGATCTCGCGATTCTTGGCGCCAATGGCGGATTTAAGGCGATAATGAGACGGGCTGTCGGGATGTGGGCGGCTTCGAGTTTTTCACCGAGCGTTGACTTACCGGGCGCCGAACGCTCTGAAGGCTATCTGGCCTGGTTGCAGGCGCGCGAACCTTACAATAGCATCTACAGCGAGTACGACCTCGTTGTCGCGGATCGCGACGGCAGCAACCAGAAGGTAATCTTTCCCGGCACAGATCAACCCGGCATTCGCAAAAGCGACTTCGGTCTGACCGCCACTGACATGAGCTGGAGTCCGGATTCGCGGCACATCGCTGTCGTATACCTGGGGGACATTTGGTTGGTCGACATAGAATCAGGCGAAGGCCGCCAGATCAGTTTTGACGGTGGCGCAAGCAATCCGGTTTGGACGCGATAATGCGACAGTTGATACTGGTCCTTATCAGTTTACTGCTGCTTTCGGGCAGCTTGATAGCCACCCTGGGCACCATTCATTTTCGTGATTTCGAACTGCGCGGCTATGTTGATCCAACGGTGGATCAGAATCTCCCCTTCCTGACGCCTCGGCCTGGCGTAAATGTTGACTTGCGTCAGTATGAGCTTGACAGCCTGCACGCAAATCTCGCCCTTATCAGCGAAACAGGTTTTGTATGGCTGCGACAATTCGTCTATTGGGATGAAATTGAGGTTAGCAAGGACCAGTACGACTGGGCACAGTGGGACGAGATCTTTAATGTTCTGCGCGAGTACCCGCGTTTGGAACCTGTAGTCGTGCTCATGCATTCGCCCCAATGGGCGCGCTTATCACCGCCGGGAATAGAGGTGACGGAGACGGCGCCGCCACAGTCCTTCGATGACTTCGCGCGTTTCGCCGGCCGCTTCGCGCGGCGCTATGGCGACTCCGTGAATTATTATCAAATTTGGGACGAGCCGAACCTCGACGACGCCTGGGGATCGCTCCAGCCCAGGCCAGCTGACTATCTGGCCCTGCTCGCCGCTGGCGGGCAGGCAATCCGCGCCGAGGACTCAAGCGCAAAGATTATCGCAGCGGCCTTGGCCCCAACCACCGAGGCTGGCGGCCAGAACATCAGCGACCTGCTTTATCTTGACGCGATGTATCAACTTGGCGCAGCGGAGCTGATGGACATCGTGGCTGGAAAGCCTTACGGATTCTCTACATCCCCATTGGATCGTCGCGTTGATGAAAGCGTCCTGAACTTTTCCCGGATTGTTGCCTTGCGTGAAGTGATGCTGGCGCATAATGATGGACGTACGCCGCTTTGGGCGAGTCATTGGGGCTGGAACACATTGCCCGGCGAATGGGAGGGCGACGCATCCATTTGGGGAAGCGTTACTCCGAACGAGCGGAACGTGTATACGCTACAAGCATTCGACCGCGCGCACCGCGAGTTTCCCTGGCTAGGCGCGATGTTCTTGCACCATTGGCAGCCCAATGTAGAAAGCAGCAGCGCCCAGTGGGGGTTCGCGCTGATTGGACCGGATGATCAGCCCTCCGAATTGTTGACAGCCGTGCAGAATTATGATTTTCCCGCGCTGGCGCAGAACGGCCTGTTCCATGCGCGCACAGAGCACGCCCGTTACAGCGGCGTCTGGCAATTCAGCGAGTTGGGAGCGGACATCGGCTGGCTGGAGACAAGCGACAGTCAACTCGAATTCGACTTCTACGGCACAGATCTCGCCATGCTCTTGCGGGAGGATGACTATATAGCCTTCCTGTATCCGACTGTCGACGGCAGCCCAACAAACGCGACGGCCCATGACTCCGACGGAAACAGCTATATCTTTCTCCGAAGCAACTCGCATGGCCCGGAACAGAATCTGCTTCCCGTCGCACGCGACTTGTCCCTTGGCACACATACCCTGCGCGCTGTGGCGGATCGCGGATGGGATCGTTGGGCGGTCGCCGGATACGCCGTAAGTTCAGGGGATCTATCATTCGCCTTCGATCGGCAGATTGCGCTCGGCGCTATCGCGACGCTCTTGTCGCTGTCCATCGTATTGTTGACCTTTGCGACCTCGCCATGGCGCCGCTGGATTCCTGCTATCGGGCTGGTGTTTGCTGGTCTGTCCGCGACGGCGCAGCTGGCGATTAGCAGCGTCGCGTCCTTGGTACTGCTCTTTGCCATGATCTGGACATGGACGAGTCATAGACCTGCCCTGTTCGTCCGCGACGAGATCAATATCCTGATCGCTCTGGCAACTGGCGGCGTCCTTTACCTATCGCCTTCGTTTTTCTTGACAATTGTTTCAGGCCTGGTTCTATTCGTATTGATCTTCCATCGTCTGGAAACGGGCTTGATCTTGACCTTGTTCTGGGGGCCCTTTTTTCTAACACCAGTCGAGTTGTACCAGTTTGCCTTTCCGATGGTGGAAATCCTGATACTGATCACGTCAATCGCAGCTTTCTTTAGATTTTTCGTCTGGCTGGGCGAGCAGTATCAAATGGCAAACAGCAACTATCCGCTAAAACTGAAGTCGCTATTTTCGCAGATCAACATTTTTGACATTGGGGTGGCCGGGATCGCGATTGTCGCCACTCTGTCGCTAAGCTGGGCGCGCTATACCGGTGTAGCGACGACAGAACTGCGCACACTTGTTCTGGAGCCACTGTTCTTCTATGTGATATTCAGAGCCGTACGACCATCCAGGCGAACTGTGTTGCACTGCGTCATCGCGCTAGTCCTTGCTTCTATTTTGGTCTGTGTCATCGGCATGTTAAGATACTTTTCGGGAAACGATGTCATTGTTGCGGAAGAGGGCGCGCGTCGTCTCATTTCTGTGTATGGCTCTCCCAACAACGTTGGCCTTTTGCTTGGCCGGTCGATCCCCTTCGCGCTGGCGCTACTACTAGTCGGGCATAGCGCGCGCATGCGTTTAAGCTGGGTAGCAGCGCTGCTCGTCATGGGCATAACTGCGCTCTTGACGCAGAGTGTGGGCGCGATACTTCTCGGAATCCCCATAGGAATTGCCGTGGCGCTGATCGGTTACGCTCAACGAAGAGCATTTATCCCGATCTTGGGTATCGGGGCTGCGCTAGCGGCTGGATTGGCCCTGTTGACGCAGGTTTCGGCGCGTTTTGCCAATGTATTTGACTTCACAACCGGCACCAGTTTTCTTCGTCTGCGGCTATGGGAAAGTGCCATCGAAATCATTCGTGACCATCCTATTTTCGGTATCGGATTGGATCAGTTCCTTTATTATTACAGTGGAGAATATGTTCGGCCGGACGCGATCTGGGATCTGAATCTGTCGCACCCGCACAATTTTTTACTGGATTTTTGGACGCGTCTGGGTATTGCCGGGCCAATCATCTTTCTGCTCCTACAGTTTGCATTTTGGCGGTATGCTCTTGTCACCCTGAGCAGATTGAGAAACAGGGACAGAGTCGCTTTCGCGATCATGCTGGGTCTGATGGGAAGCATGGCAGCGCTATTGGGCCATGGTTTAATTGACAACAGCGTCTTTGTCATCGACTTGGCATTCATATTCATGTTCCAGTTGGCGGCAACCGCGCGCCTACGTGAACTGGCGCCAGCTATAGAATCGGTTTCCGAGTCTGTTCATGGATGAAGAAGCTATGCCATGCGTTGGTCTTACGAGCTTTCTTGAATGAATCGCGATTTGCGGTAGCCGAGCAGATTCATTATTTTGTGTGAACGCGTTAGCCTACATTCGCTGCCGCCGAGCGGCTGTGGTAAACTTTGTCCAGCTTATCAAATCGAGGGTACCAAGACTTGCGTGTACTGATCACAGGCGGGGCCGGGTTCATAGGCTCACATTTGTGCGATCGATTCTTGAGCGATGGCCATCGTGTGGTGGCGGTTGACAACCTCATCACGGGCACCCAGGACAACATCTCGCACCTGGCTGGCAATCGTCACTTCGAATTCGTGTATCACGATGTCAGCAACTTCATCCACCTTCCCGGCCAGATCGACGCCGTTTTGCATTTTGCCTCCCCTGCCAGCCCGATTGACTATCTCAAGTATCCGATACAGACCTTGAAAGTTGGCGCGCTGGGCACGCACAACGCGTTGGGTTTGGCACGGGCGAAGCGCGCGCGCTTTTTGCTCGCGTCTACATCTGAGGTCTACGGCGATCCGCAGGTACATCCACAGAGTGAGGACTATGCTGGCAATGTTGACCCGGTTGGTCCACGTGGCGTATACGACGAAGCAAAACGTTATGCGGAAGCGCTGGTGATGGCCTATCATCGTCAACACGGTATGGAGACCCGCATCGTACGCATATTCAACACCTACGGGCCGAGAATGCGCCTTGACGATGGGCGGGTCGTCCCCAATTTCGTCGGCCAGGCGATCCGTGGCGAGGCGCTGACGGTCTATGGCGACGGCAGTCAAACGCGATGCTTTCAATACATTGACGACCTGGTGGAAGGCGTTGTGCGTTTGCTCGACAGCGGTTTCGTCGAGCCGGTCAATATCGGTACCACTCGCGAAGTGAGCATTCTTGATTTTGCGAATGTGGTCAACCGCGTTTCGGCCAACCCTGCTGGCATCGTCTTTGACGACGGTCTTCGGATTGATGGCGATCCTCAGACGCGCAAACCGGATGCGAGCCGGGCACAGAATCTGCTCGATTGGCGACCGCAAGTGGCGCTGGAAGACGGCCTCGCGCGCACGATCGCATATTTTCGTCAAGTTATCGCCGCCACTTGAGATGCCTGGCTTCCAGAACCTTTTGCCTGGTCGAATCTTCTGGCTTGTCATCGCAGTTGCCGTCGCGATTGCGAATCTCTTAATTGCGACACCCGAAGTCCTTGGTCTTACCCTTGGGGGCTTATGTTTGATCGCAGCGCTCGCCTCCCCAACGGCAATGCTTGTCGTTTTGTTGGTTCTTGCGCCCTTGCGAGCGCTGATCGCGACAGAATCAAATATTGATCTTCCGCTGGATATCGGTCAGATCCTATTCGTTTTTTATATTGGAGTTTGGTTGGCGCATCGAATCGCGCTGCGTAAACCCGTACTTGCCTACCATCGCAACATCGCATTGTCTGCAATCTTGTGCCTTTGCGCCGTTTTCGCGCTCGGGTCTTGGACAAGCGCCTCGCAGTCCGCCTGGCTGCGCGAGTGGCTCAAATGGATCTTGATGGCGGTTTTCGTCTGGCAAATAACGATCTCGGAACATAGCTGCTGGACCTGGCTGGTATTCGCGCTGCTCGTCGCCGCTACAGCAAATGCGCTTGTCGGCTTGTATATCTTCTTTGGTGGAAGCGGCGCAGACCATCTTGCGATTTTGGGTCGGTTTTTCCGCGCCTTTGGCACGTTCGGGCAGCCGAATCCCTTCGCCGGATTCATGGGGCTTGTGCTCCCGCTCGCTTTAATGGGCGCCTATGTTCAGGTTACGTCGATTCTTTCCGGATACCGAAAGAAACGCAGGATTCACTGGTATTCGCTGCGGCTTCTTATCTGCTTCGGGCTGTCAGCAGCGTTGATTTCGGCTGCGCTGCTTGCATCCTGGAGTCGCGGCGCCTGGCTCGGCACAGCAGTTTCAGCGGCGGTTATGCTCTTCGCGCTGCCCAAACGCGCGACAACGGGGTTCGGCGCCGCCCTTGGTCTAGCGTTTCTGATTGCAGGGTTATGGTTGGGAGGATTGTTACCCCAATCCGTCGTCAATCGGTTGACGGCTTCCGCTGAGGATTTTCTCACGATGGAAGATGTTCGCGGTGTTGATGTCAGCCCGATGAACTACGCGGTAGTCGAAAGAATCGCCCATTGGCAGGCGGCGCTCAATATGGCGCAATCCAACCCAATTCTGGGGGTCGGGCTGGGTAACTACGAAATCGTCTATGACCGGTATCGACTCATTAATTGGAAGGAGCCCTTAGGGCATGCCCATAATTTTTATCTAAATACGCTTGCGGAAACCGGCGTAGTCGGATTGGTCGCGTATCTGGCTTTCTGGCTCGTGATCTTTCTTGTCACCTGGCGCGCGCGCGCCCATCCGGATTCTTTTGCACGAGCAACAGCGATCGCTCTGCTTGGCAGTTGGACATATCTGGCAGTCCATAGCATTTTTGACAACCTCTTCGTAAATAACCTCTTTCTGCATATTGGTGTATTATTAGGTATACTTGCGATTTTGTATTGGCAACTTAATCACAAGCTGACTATGGATTAACTATGTCCCAAGCGATTACGCCGGATGTCACGTCTAAGGGCGAAGGTTACCGAGGGCTATCAACACCTATTGATCGTTTCATCATTGCCTTGGCAAGCCGGGTCGGTGGCAGACGAGCGAAAGAAGTCGAGCGATTCATCAAATTCGCATTCATCGGTTTACTGGGTTTTGTCATCGATTTTGGCGTTCTGTTTATTCTGCAGTCGACCGTCCTGCCAGCGGCAGACGACCAAAACATTGAGTTGCCGCTCAACGTGGCGCTCGCCACGACCATAAGCTTTACATTGGCTGTTAGTAGCAATTTCACTTGGAATCGTCTTTGGACGTACCCGGATTCAAGATCATATTCAGTTCGTCGCCAATTGACGCAATTCGCCATAGTCAGCGTGATCGGCTGGATCGGTCGAACCTTCTGGATTACAAGTTCCTTTGCCTTCTTTGGCCTATGGTCGACC
Source organism: Chloroflexota bacterium (assembly GCA_011525385.1). Classification (GTDB taxonomy): domain Bacteria; phylum Chloroflexota; class Anaerolineae; order Aggregatilineales; family Phototrophicaceae; genus UBA6055. Next base: position 101,700 of record WTGF01000086.1, read on the forward strand.
ACCGCGATTCAAAGCATTTTTTCGAGTTACCAACCCGTTCTACAAGACGAATTAAAACTAGGCACGATGATCGCGCAGTTTATCGGTGTCATTGTCGTGATGATTTGGAACTTCTTCGCAAACCGCTACTGGACCTTTAACGACGTCGAATAACGTGTCCCGTATTGCCATCGACTATACACCTGCTTATGAACAGGGTGGCGGTATCGGGCGCTACGTTCGCGAGTTGACGGCAGCGCTTGCCATAGAAGATCCTGTGACGGACTATCGGCTCTTCGTCGCGGGCTCGAAACGCGAGCAACTCTCGCATCCGCCCGGATCCAACTTTGATTGGCGGACGACAATCTTGACCCCGCGGTGGCTGGCAAGAATCTGGCAACGCGCTCAACTGCCGCTGCCAGTTGAAGCCTTCGCCGGGCCCATGGATTTATTCCATGCTACCGACTTCGTCTTGCCCCCGACTTTGCCCCGGACGCGCAGCTTGTTGACAGTGCATGACCTTTCCTTCCTTCGCGTGCCAGATGCTGCCAGCCCGTCTCTAAGACGATACTTGGAAGCCGTGGCGCCGCGTTCTGTTAAGCGGGCAGATCACGTACTGGCCGATTCTCAGGCGACTAAAGACGATCTCATAGAAATCTACCGGACGCCTGCCGACAAGATTAGCGTTTTGTATTCCGGGGTGGATAGCCGTTTCGGTCGGGTGACGGACGAGATGGCATTAAAAGAAGTATTGGACAGGCACGATTTGAAAGATATTAAATATGTCCTGTCAGTCGGTACAGTCCAGCCACGCAAAAATTATAGCGGAGCTATCCGCGCATTATCAATAATACGGGATCAAGGCATAGACTTGCATTATGCTATTGCGGGCGGCAGTGGCTGGCTGGAAGACGAGATGTATCGCAGCATCAGGGAAACGGCGATGGAGGACCGTGTTCATATTCTTGGTTTCGTCCCTGATGAGGACCTGCCCGCGCTCTACTCAGGCGCGCGCGCGCTGCTTGCTGTATCTTTATACGAAGGTTTCGGACTACCGGTTCTGGAGGCCATGGCCTGTGGAACACCGGTGATCACGAGCAATTTGTCGTCGCTTCCAGAAGTTGCCGGCGACGCCGGCATTCTGGTTGACCCGCTGGATACCGAAGCAATCAGCAATGCTATTATGAGGCCGTTGACCGACGCAGCCTTGCGGCGGCAGCTAGTTGCCGCGGGCCTTGAGCACGTCAAGCGTTTCACTTGGGCGAGTGCAGCGAGCCAACTCAAGTCCATCTACGATGAAATGCTTGGCGCGTCAGTTAATACATAGTCCGATAAAGAATTGAGGCCTTCAAGACCTATGAGCATGGCGAATAGCGTAGAAAACTCTCGCGGGAACGCGGTACTTGCTCTTTTGCTGCTGGCGCTGGCAGGTTACCTGTTGCCTTGGGTAACGGCCCCGAATTCTGCCATGACGCTCAACGCATTCGATCTGGCCGAATGGACGAGCTTGCATCCATTGCAGCAGCAAGCGACGCCGCCATTGATTGTGCCATTGCTACTGCGCGCGCAACTGCCGATTTTAGCGGTTTTAATCACGCTTTGGTCGACCAGCCGACGCGAGCGTTTTCTCGCCTTTCTATTCCTTGTCTTGCTCTCGGTTTCACAACTCCCGCCGCTGGAGTTCCTAAACAACGTCGCCGATCCAAATTACCGGCAACTGCTGTTTCTTGCCATAGCGACAATCCTCTTGTCAACAGGACTAGGCTTCATTCTGGCAGCGCAGTTTCGGCCATTTGTCATTATCTTCCTTGCGGTTACGGGAATTGTCACATCACTCCTGGGACAGTCGCAAGCGATTGAGTTGTATCAAGTTACGCTGGAGCAAGGTGAGACAGGCGGCGGCTTATGGCTAATCGTAGTGGCCTATGCCGCTGTCAGTGTCAATGTGCTTCAAAGATTCCTACGCCGTCGATAATCCAAGATACGCGGCCGGCTTATCGAGAGCTTCGGCAACCATCGTCATTTGACCGACGTGATAGCTTTCATGGAAATGGAAATACAGCAGGCTATCGAACACGCTGTTTTTGCCGTAGCCGGATGGTTGCAGCAGCGCTTCATCATCCATCATTTGCAATCCGGCTTGTAAACGCCGTTGCGTCTCGTTGAAAAGGCTCACTAATTCCTCGAACTGAAGCGCCGTTTCATCTTGAAAGCTGATTGGGCTGCTGCCATGACGATATCGCGCTCGGCACTCGTCCGACCATACGTTTTCTGCCCCAAGCAGAATCAAAGGCGTGGTTCGGGCGGAAACGATATGACCCAATAGCCAGTTGATGCTGTGCGAATTATCGAAAGGCTGAACCAGGCTTTCAGCATGGCCGACGACACGTACTTGCATACGAACTGTTTCCGCCGTGTATTCAAAGCAATTCAAGAGCGCCGTGCAGAGCATCTGCTTTGTCCTCCTCAATGGACGTCAGTTTTTTTCTATACTTATACACTCGCGGCCCCCAAGTCCGGTCCATGAGACAGACGGCTTGCCGCTATTTTGTTGATGTCCGGCGCGGAAAACGAAACGAGGCAGCAGTTGCTGCCTCGTTCAATTTAGAAAATGACTGTTGCGAATTGGATTATTCCATGTTGGATTGAATGTACTCCACGGCTTGACCAACAGTTTCGATTCGCTGAGCGTCCTCATCGCTGATTTCGCCGCCGAATTCTTCCTCAAATGCCATGATCAATTCGACGAGGTCGAGCGAGTCGGCTTCCAGATCTTCGCGGAAACTCGCGGTACTCACGACGCGTTCTTCTTCCACACCAAGCAACTCGACCACGATTCCTTTGACCCGATCTTCAATAGATGCCATCTTGGTCACTCCTCCCCAACGGAATCTTTAGAACTCACATAAGCGCCAATTATAGCGTTTATCACTTTCCATGCCAACCTGTATGGTGGCGACGCGCATAATTGACACGTCAAAACTTCGACAGTACGATGATTCGGCGGCGACCTGGATTACCGCCTCAATAAAGGGAACACTTCGTTATGCCTAAAGTCACGGAAACACCCTCAACCGAAAGCCGCAAACTGGACCACATCCGGATCAACCTGCAAGAGGATGTTCAGTTTCCCCGCATTAGCACCGGGCTTGAACGCTATCGATTTACTCACCAGGCGCTTCCCGAGTTAAGCTTGCATGATATCGACACTTCGGTTCAAGTATTCGGCAAGCGACTGGGGTCGCCGATCATGATATCATCGATGACAGGCGGTACCGACGCCGCCAGACGCATCAACAGACATCTTGCGGCGGCTGCTCAAAAGCATGCCATCGCAATGGGTTTGGGCTCACAGCGAGCCGCGATAGAAGATGAATCCTTGCGCAGTTCCTTTGATATCCGTCAGGTGGCGCCGGACATCCTGCTTTTCGCCAATCTCGGCGCCGTGCAGCTCAATTATGGCTACGGCATCGAAGAGTGTCGCAAGGCGATCGACATGGTAGCTGCCGATGCCCTGATTCTTCATTTCAATGTTTTGCAGGAAGCGGTTCAAGCCGAGGGCGATGTCGATTTTTCCGGTCTCCTTAAGAAGGTAGAGTTGATATGCAGGCATCTCGCAGTGCCGGTTATTGCCAAAGAAGTTGGCTGGGGCTTTTCCCATAGAAATGTACGCGATTTGGCCAACGCAGGCGTCTCAGCAATTGACGTGGCCGGATCAGGAGGCACGTCCTGGAGCGAAGTGGAATATCACCGCGCGCCTACACCCTTCCACGCGCGCGTGGCCCGCAGCTTCGCTGACTGGGGAATCCCTACCGCTGAGGCGCTAACTTACGCGCGGACGGCGGCGCCAGATTTGCCGGTCTTCGCCAGCGGGGGCTTGCGCGACGGCGTCGATATTGCCAAATGTATCGCATTGGGCGCTTGTCTTGCCGGCTTGGCCAGCCCGTTCCTAGGCGCGGCGGACGCATCCGCCGAAGCGGTTGATTTGCTAATTGCCGAATTGAACGCTCAATTGCGTATCGCCATGTTATGCACGGCTTCGCAAAATGTCGCCCAACTGCGCAATGCGGAGATCAAATCAATTGACTGAATCGCTTACACCAGTTCCCGGATAACTGCGTTGCTAAGCAGCCGACCCCGCTCGCTCAAGCGGACGCGGTCGCTTTCCACATGAATCAAGCCCACGGCCTTCATTTTTCGGATGCCGACAGGGAACTTGTCGGCGATGTCCACGCCGAAACGCCTTCGGAACGTCGGACGATGTATCCCCTCGCGGGTTAGCCTTATGCTCATCATTACAGTTTCATAAAGGTCTTCCCCGCTATTGACTTTTGTCGATTTCGCCACGGCTGGCGTAAGCGGAAAATCATATTTTGCGCCTGAGCGCTCCTTGAGTGACTCGACATATCGTATGGGATTGGCTATGTTGGAATAACGAACACCGCCTGCGAAACCGTGCGCGCCCGCGCCAAGCCCAAGGTAGGGCAAGTTGCGCCAATACTGTAAGTTATGGCGACATTCGAACTGCGGACGCGTCCAATTGCTAATCTCGTATTGCGCGTATCCGTCGCGTTCCAGGCCGCGCGACGCATATTCGTACATATCTGCGAAAATATCGTCGTTAGGCCGTGGCAATGCGCCGGCGTCGACTTGCGCGCGCAAAGCCGTTCCACCCTTCAGTTCCAGTCCGTACATCGAAACATGTTCCGGGGCATAACGGAGAACGGCATTAACCGTACGCTTCCATTCATCGAGGGTTTCGCCAGGCGACCCGAATATGACGTCCAGGTTCACATTTTCGAAGCCCGCCTGTCGCGCGCAGCGCAGAGCGCCTTCGACAGCGTCAAGGTCATGGCGACGCTCGAATAGGCGCAGGACTCTTCCTGATGCGGATTGCATGCCAATGCTCAAACGGTTGATGCCGATTTCACGCAATCCGCGCAAATACGAAGTCGATATGTCATTAGGATTGGTCTCCATGGAGACTTCAAGATCGGCAGCCAGGGAGAAGCGCTCCGCCAGGCAATCCAGAATGTCCCGATAGTAGCGCGCTGCGAGCAGGGACGGGGTTCCGCCTCCGAAGTAGACGGTATGAATCTCCCGATGTGGATTGTTCGCGGAGGCAAATTCGATCTCTTGGAGAAGCGCGCGAATATACGCTGGAACCAGAGACCCAAGATCGGTGTAGATGTTGAACGCGCAGTAGCTGCAACGTGTCTCGCAAAAGGGTATGTGGATGTATGCGGAAAACGGTGCTTGTGGACTCATAATCGCGGCTGGTTTCAACGCAAGCCAGAGATTGCGCCAATGTTATTACTAAAATATAATTATGCAAGTCAACGTTCCCAGACATATTCGCTAGAGAGTCTGGTCGGGTCGGCAACTCCACAAGCTAGCAGGCAGGATGTTGTGCAAGCCCGAAACAGTCGAATCCGAACACTTTGCGGAACCGAATCCACGGGCATGGACACGGTCGGTATTTTTATTTGCAAAAGCCGCGACCTCCGGTATTAGGGAAACGTGATGAACTTTTTGCGGCGTCTACTTGGCATGTCTCCTTCCCACATGGGAAGGGATGGGACGTCTCGTCGTGTTGCTCATGTTACACGCAGCAGGGACGCGCCGGCAGCGTCCATACCAAGCGCAGCGGACACCGAAGCTCAGCTAGTCGACCCCGAAGTTGATTTGGAAGAATTGCTGCCCGAGCAGCCTTCATTGGAGGACGAGGATAGAGCGGATCCAGAAACCGAATCCGGCGAAGAACCGCAAACACAGCCAGTACAAAGGCAAGCCAACATTCAGCGGCAGCCACGTGCGGAACCTGCGCCGCCGCGACGCGAGCCTCCTCGGAAGTATAAGCCCAAGCGCGCTTTGACCTACGGCATCGCGACAGATGTTGGCAAGCTACGCGACAACAACGAAGATGCTTGTTTCGCCATGCAGTGGCATACGATGACCGTGGAAAATCGCCCGGACTTTGGTTTCTTTATTGTTGCGGATGGAATGGGTGGACATCTCGATGGCGAAAGGGCGGCAGGCATCGCCGTTCAGACGCTGGCGGCAGAGATGCTGCAAAGCGTCTACATGCCCTTGCTGCGGAATTTCAGAGCCGCGGAAAAGACTACTATCCTTGAAGCGTTGGTCACCGCGTCGGAAAAGGCCAATTCAGCGGTCATTGACGCAGTGCCGGGTGGCGGCACGACCTTGTCCACCGTGGCAATTGTGGGCAACCTGGCCTATCTTGTGCATGTGGGCGACAGTCGCGCCTATCTGATCCACAATGACGAAATCGAGCAGTTGACGACTGACCATACCTTGGTGCAGCGATTGGTTGAGATGAAAGAACTCACGCCCGAAGAAGCCGAGTATTACCCGCAGAAGAATGTGCTATACCGAGCTCTCGGACAAAATGAGAGCCTAAAAGTGGAAAGGCTGATTCGCAGTTTGCCCTCAGCGGCTCAAATGATAATCTGCAGTGATGGTTTATGGGACCTGGTGAACGACGAAACGATGAAGCGCGTGACGCTCGAAGCACCAAGTCCACAAGAAGCCTGTGATCGACTGGTCAGCCTTGCCAATGACCACGGGGGAACGGACAATATTTCCGTCATCATACTGAAAGTCCCGGAGAACGACATCAACATCTAGACTATGTCGCATCCCGTCGTGACTGCAAACAATAATCGGATCTTTTTGCATAAATTACAGCATGATGATGCTCTGTCCAAGGACCTGAAGGAATAGACTGGGGAAAAATGAATTCAGTGCCATCCATCAATCGGATTCGCAAGCGCAAGACTATATTGGTTGTTGACGACGAACCGCGCATGATCGGCTTCATTCGCATGAATCTCGAATTGGAAGACTATCAAGTAATCGAGGCCCATAACGGTTTGGAAGCGCTTGACGCGCTGCGCACGCAATTGCCGGACCTGGTTCTCCTCGACGTCATGATGCCGGATCTGGACGGCTTCGAGACCTTGCGCATGTTGCGAGAGTTTTCCGATATTCCGGTCATTATGTTGACTGCCAAAGGCGAGGAGAACGACAAAGTGCTGGGTTTGGAACTGGGCGCCGATGATTATATCACCAAGCCCTTTGGACCACGGGAACTGTCAAGCCGCATCAAAGCCATATTCCGACGACTCGAAAAACCGTCGACCGATGAAGCCGTCTTGCGCGTTGACGATCGGCTTAGTGTGGATTTCAACCAGCGCCAGGTTATTGTAGACGGCGCAGCCGTGAAGTTGCGACCGACCGAGTATCGCCTTCTGTATCATCTGATTCGGAATGCGGGCTGGACAGTGCCGCACGATCAGATCTTGCAAAAGGTCTGGGGATACGAATACAGAGATGAGGCGCATTACGTGCGGCTATATGTCAACTATCTGCGCGAAAAGATAGAAGAAGATCCTTCAAATCCGCGTTATATCATCACCGAACGCGGTGTCGGCTATCGTTTCATCAACTTCAGGGATCAAGACCAACAGTCCTAGACTTAGACGGGTAAGAAGCCGAAGTCAAGGTATAAGCACACTTGATCGGGCCCGACCGAGGCGTATTCCGAGCATTCTAGCGATCCGTAATCACGAAATACAAAAACCCTGCGATTGCGCCGCTTGAGTTTTTTCTTGAGCGTGTTCCACTGCGATTTGCTTGGCATACCCGCGCTATCGATCAGTTCGAAATAGCTCTTGCGGAAAATCGCGCGATAGTGATGGTCGTCGTATTCGATCAGCTTTATCAGACAGGCCCCTCGCGGACCGGACAAGGCATCATTGATAAAGTCTGACGCAAAATGACGGCGCACCTTTTGGAACCTTGGCAGTTCATGACGCATTTTCAGACTGTCCCTTTTTAGAACCCTCTTGCTCGCGCAAGGAGAAGTCTTGTTATTTTGTATGAGCGCGGCATTCCTGTGGACAATTCGCCGGTTACGCGCCGAGCGGCTGTGCTAGACTGAGTGACAATACCAATCGTACATCGTCGCTTCATTTTTTGGTATATATTGTCCGCCTGAATCCGTAAACGATATGCAACGCGTCCTCAATTTCGCTTTGATTATGCTGTTCGGTATGATGCTTGTGCATACCTTGGTGTACCTGGCATTTGGCGCCGCCCTTATCCCTTTTCCCTTTGATTACGATCAGGCAGAGGGCTTTGAACTCAATAACGCGGTTTTGCTCGCATCGGGGCGTTGCCCCTACTGCAACAACGATGTCTTTCCTTTCTACGGCAGTGGCTATCCCCCGCTATTTCATATCTTGATGGTCCCCTTTGTGAAACTGTTTGGACCTCAGTTTTGGTATGGCCGTCTGATGATTTTCGGCGCGACGTTAGTCACCGCCTTGGCCATCGCTTGGGCAGTGTTTCGCGATTCCCGACATCGAATGATCGCCACGATCGCCGGACTCGCCTTTTTGTCGTCCAATTATGTCTATCACATCGGCCCTCTGCTGCGTCAGCATTTGCTCATGGTGATGTTCGAAACCTTGGCCGTGGTAATCATAGCGAGTGCCTTCGAACCCGGCATCAAAACAAGACGACGGCTGTTCGTCGCCTTTGCCCTGCTACTTTGCGCCGGCTATACCAAACAACTCGCCTACACCAGCTGTATCGCTGTATCGTTCTGGCTATTCTTGCGCAATCCGCGCGCTGCTATTCAATACAGCCTGGGCCTTGCGCTAGCGGCCGGGGCTATTTTCGCGCTATTGATGCTCGTGACCGACGGCCACTGGTGGATCAACATAATCGCCGCAAATCAGAATCCCTATCGAATGGATCAGTTCCTCGGTTTGCTGCAGCAATTCCTGAGACTCCACGGCTGGCTGTTTGCGCTGGCAATTGGGATGGTCGTTTACGAGATGTACTTTGATCGACTGTCGGTCTTTTCGATCTGGTTCGTTGCTGCGTTCATCAACACCAGCGCCGCCGGAAAATGGGGCGCCGGTGATAGTTATTTCGTCACTGCGCTAGCCGCCATCTGTATCTTGAGCGGGATCTTCCTCGCCCGATCGATAACCAGCGGCCGGCATTTGCCGGGCAACTACCTGTCTCGCTTCCTGAAACCGACTACAGGTGGCAAATGGCTCGCGCTTTCAGCCACGATACTTTTCCTGGCATACGGCATCTCCGTTTTCAAATTACCGACATCGGGACAGTTCTTCGCGCCTATCGCCTCGGCCCTAAATATCCAACCTCTGCCATCTTGGCGCTACCCTTTGTACGATCCCGCCGGCTGGACGGTCGGCTACGCGGTAACCGGTCACTTGCCCTCTCAAGATGACTACGTCAGAGGCTGGGAGATTGTCGATGCGATCGAACAGAGCGACGGGCTGTTGCTCTCCGAAGATGCCGGCTTTAATCTGCGTAGCGGTCGCGAAGTCATAGCCAATGCCATACATTTGAAAAACTTGTGGGAGAACGGTTTGTTCGACCCGACAGAGTTGATCAAAAGGATCAGATCTCACAGTTTTGCTTTGGTGATTATACGCGCGGGTTTGTTTCCTCCTCCGGTGATGTCCGCGATTCACAGCGACTATCAGCTTGATCAAATCATCTCGATGAATGGCTTCGATTACCAGTTGTGGAAGCCTCGGACAAGCGCAAGCGCCGGCGATGAATGACGGATACGCTCTCAGTTTTGGCCGGTGATATTTCGAACAAGTCCAATTAGAATGTCCCCAACACATTGATCGACGCGTAAGCGACGAATCGTCCACAGGAATGTCGCGCTCACAGAAAATAATAAGCTTTCTCGTCGCATGAGCGATGCGATTTATTAAATAAGAGGGCAGATCCCGCGACGTGATTGCCGGCTTGCCGCCGAAGAAAATGTTTTTTCGGCAATTTGGCAATTTGGCAGGAAGCGTGATTGGGTTGTTAATGTGCAAGTGAAGTCAGGATAGCGGGGATGCGGGCGGGAGTGGCGACTAAATGGTCGCGGTTTGGATGCAACAAAGCCGCAGGGCGCGTAACCGGCGGGAAGGTTTTCCGCGCTTACACAAAATACCGAGCCTACTCCTCGCATGAAGCAAGGGGAGTGTTAAACAAGAGGGAGATTTCATGAGCGAAGTCGACGGTCAAGCATTCAAGAACATCCTGGCCTGCTGGACGGCTGGCATCACCGTAGTTTCTGTTTCATCCGAGGGAGATTGGCAGGCGATAACAGTCAACTCCTTTGCCAGCGTGAGCATGACTCCGCCTCTGGTTTGCCTGAACATCGCCAACCGGCTCGATACTCGCGCTTACATGGCGCGTGAGGGGCATTTCTCGGTAAGCATTCTTTCGGACCAGCAACTGGAGCTGGGCAAGCGATTTGCCGGCTACTTCGATGATAAACTTGATAACCGCTTCGACGGGCTAAACTGCGATACGACCTCGCTAGGCGATCCAATCATTCCCGATGCGATGGCATGGCTTGGCTGCACGGTCGAGCACATGATCAATGTAGGCGAGAATTCCATGTTTGTTGGTCATGTACAGGAAGGCGGCTGGACAAGCGACAAAACGCCGCTCTTGTATCACAACCGACTGTGGGGAACTTTTGCAGCCACGGAGCAAAAGTAGTCAATGATTCTTCACATTTCAATGAATCGCGATTTACGGTTGCCGAGCAGGTTTACTGTTTTATGTGGGCGCGGTAGCCCAAATTCGCCGGTTAGGCGCCGAGCGCTTTGAGCAGAAAATATGAGTTAGACCAGCTCGCGGGCAGCTATTGCCGCGCCAATAATCCCGGCCCGATTGCGCAATTGCGCTGGTACGATCTTTGTAGCGCAAGAAATATGAGGAAAGAACTTATGGTATTTCTTGCTGATGCCGCCCCCGATGATGAAAATATCCGGAGTGAAGAGCGCCTCAATATAGCGCAGGTGCTCGGAAAGATACTTGCCCCACTTGCGCCAACTGTATCCGTTTTCCTGGCGTCCTCGGTCGGAGGTGCGATCTTCGGCGTCCTTGCCCCGAATAATGAGATGACCAAATTCGGTGTTCGGTATCAAAACACCGTCTATGAAAAATGCGCTGCCGACCCCGGTGCCCAAGGTCAGAATGACGACCAAGCCGCTTTGGTCTTTCCCGGCGCCAAATTGTAATTCCGCGATGCCGGCAGCGTCGGCATCATTGAGCACCAGTACTGGATTGCCGGTAGCCGCTCGGAAGAGCGCCTGCGCATCGGTATCAATCCACTCGTCGTCGACGTTGGCCGCCGTACGGGTAATCCCATGCTGTACGACAGCGGGAAAAGTGCAGCCTATTGGCCCTGCCCAGCTAAAGTGCCTGGCGATCTCGCCAACGACATCCGCGACGGGTTCGGGTTTGGCAGGTTGCGGCGTTTCTATGCGAAGGCGCTCGCCGACGAATGCGCCCTTGGACGTATCGACAATCGCGCCTTTGATGCCGGACCCGCCAATGTCTATACCCAAGACCTCCATACTTTTGTCCCCTCGCTGTTCCCGAATTGAAATTGTTCAATCATACCAAATTCGTGAACTATGTCATAATGGAGACGCAGTCCAAGACACCCTATCGGATTTTTCCCAGGGCTGTCGATGATTACTATGTCCGAAGCAACTAAACGCACAAACCTACGATTGCTCTGTGCGCTGGCAAGCGAGCTTGAATTGCTGAGCGTTTGGCCTTTATAGTGATAGTGAAGAGTACTTGTCCAACTCTATGGGATAGCAAATGCTGCGGTCACCTGTTTCCATACTTGTATCTATCTTGATCCTGAGTTTTTCTGGCCTGGCCAGCGCGCAGAATAGCTGCGCGGCTGGAAGTTGTGGTCTGGATCAAAGCGCCATCGCTTCGTACCCCACTCCACGGGTGGTTCCATTGCAGATCGATGAAGAGATGCTCTATGACCGCGAATACAGACAAGTCAGTGCCGAACTGGCGATCTACGATCAACCGGCCGGACAGGTCATAGAGACACTCGGCACAGGTTACAGCTTCGTCACTGTGCAGGGAGAATTGGACGGCTGGGCGCAAATAGGCGACGGCAAGTGGGTATTGTCCGATAGTCTGGGAGAGCCGTGGACGCCATCAAGGTTCGCGGGTGTGACATTGCCGGATCAGGCGCTTCCCTACACCATGGCCTGGACCTTGCGTCACTTGAATGGTTCGCAGACCCCGGGCGGACCCGAGGCCGCGAGCAATCCGTTTCTCTATCGCTATTCCCGGGTCAACATTTACGCAACTGTCCAAGTTGATGGCTATAACTGGTACCAAATCGGTACCAATCAATGGGTGCATCAGTTCAAGGTCGCCAAGCTCTTGCCAGTGGAAAAACCGGAAGAAGTTGATACTCACAAATGGGTCAGCGTTGACCTCTACGAACAAGTTGCCATCGCCTACGAAGGAGCCAGGCCGGTCTTTGCCACTTTGATATCCTCAGGTCTGGAAGAATGGCCGACTAATGAAGGTGTGTTCCATGTCTATGTGCGTTTCCCCCGAACGCTCATGAGCGGGGCCTACAATCAACCTGATTTCTATTATCTCGAAGAAGTGCCCTGGACGATGTATTTCGACGGTGATATTGCCTTACACGGCGCTTACTGGCATGACGGATTCGGTTATCGCAAGAGCCACGGTTGTGTAAACATGACAATTACCGACGCGCATTGGTTGTTCCAATGGGCGGAAGATGAATATGACTTTGCAAACGGGGACTATATCGGTCCGGCAGTCTATGTCTACTCGAGCGGCGAGTACAACTGAGCCTCAATTCACGCGGATCACTTCGCCATAGCAAGTTCCGGCAGGGGCGAACCTTGAATGTATCCCTCTACCGCCAGTAATTCCGCGTTCAAGATACTGCATCCCGCGGCCCCTCGAACCGTATTATGCGAAAGCGCCGCAAACTTGTAACCCAGTATAGGACATTCGCGCAGGCGGCCGATGCTCGTCACCATGCCCTGACCGGCGTCGCGGTCGCGCCTGGGCTGCGGGCGGTCAATTTGCTCCAGATACTGTAGCGGGCTGCCGGGCGCGCTCGGCAGCGAGGGCACAGGGTCCGGTCCGCGAAAGGCCGTCCAGTCCTTGATGATCGTCTCGTAATCCGGCGTCTCTTCAAGCTCGACCGAGATATTCACCAAGTGGCCATCAATCACCGGCACCCGCGTGCAAGTAGCGCTGACAACCATTTTCAGATCATCAATCGCGCCGTCGCGAAAGCGTCCGAGCATCTTGCGCGATTCGATCTCCATCTTGTTCTCGTCGCCCGGTACATAGGGGATGATATTGTCCAGGATGTCCAAGGAAGGCACACCGGGATAGCCCGCCCCGCTGACGGCTTGCTCACTGACCAGGTGCAGACGACGGATGCCATATTGCACAAGCGGCTTCAAGGACATGACCACCGGCATCACCGTACAGTTGGAGTTTGCCACCAGCGCCCCGCCGGACCAGCCCCTACGATAACGCTGGATATCAACCAAGCCAACATGATCCGCATTGACCTCTGGCAACAATAGAGGGACATCCGGCGCCATACGATTTACGGATACATTGGTACAAACAACGTGGCCAGCCTCTGCCAACTCCACTTCGCGATCTATCGCCGCTTCCTTGGGTAAGGCCGAGAAGACCAAGGGAGAATCCAACGGGTCGTTCAGCGCTTTCACAGTCAGTTTAGCCACATTATCCGGCGGATTGTCATCAAGCATCCAGTGAGCGGCTTCGTCGTAGGGTTTGCCCGCGCTGCGGCTCGAACCTATGACTTCGCGTACCTGAAACCAGGGATGCCCCTCCAGCAGTTGAATGAACCGCTGTCCGACGGCGCCGGTTGCGCCCAGAACCGCTACATCAATTTTTTCCATCGTCTAAACCTGCCTTACATGCCTACGGTGCCGGATCGCACGGCGGGATAAGATCCCAGCATTTTTACAAATGATGTCAGGTGCAACAATTGCGTCAATACATCCTGGCACTTCGGATCTTGCCAGTGCCCCTCAAAGTCGAGATAAAACAAAGGCTCCCAGGGTCTGTTGCGACGTGGGCGGGATTCCAGCTTGGTCAAGTTCAAATCTCGCTTGGCGAACTCTCCCAGGCATTGATACAGGGCGGCCGGTTGATTACGCGTGGCGAATACGATTGAGGTCTTGTTGTAATCCGAAGGCTCTGGATCGCCGTGGCCCATCAAAAGGAATCGCGTATAATTGTACGGCTCGTCCTCGATTTCTTTAGCGACTATCTCCAAACCATAAAGCTCCGCCGCCAATTCCGTCGCGATTACGCCCAAGCTCGGCTGTGGATCATGGGAGAGGTCCTGTGCCGAGCCAGCCGTATCGTACCATCCCACAGGTTCCAATTTGTAGCGTTTCAAAAATCTTTCGCATTGCATCAAGGCTTGTGGGTGGGAACGAACCTGCTTGATATCATGCAAGGTTGTACCGGAAATCCCCAGCAAGGCGTGGTGAACGTGGAGGATCACCTCCGCCTGGATACGCACATCGTGGTCGAGCAGCATTTCGTAAGCGCCGCTGACCGAGCCCGCCAAAGCGTTCTCTACCGGTAGCAAGCTGTAATCAGCATCATTGGACTCCACCGCGTCGAAGAGACTATTAAAATCCTGGCAAGGCAGGCAATCCACATCGGGACCGAAATGCTGCCGCACCGCGATTTCTGAATTTGCGCCAGGAATCCCTTGATACGCTACCCTTGGCATAAGGTTTCCACTTCTAAAATCGAGTGCGCCGAATCATATCCGATGACAATGATTTATGAAAGACTTGAAATCGTTCTATGCCGTGACGTATAAATGGCGAGGCGCCCCAGGTCTTGCGACCGATTTTGCCGAAACTCGTATAATATGATTGAAGCCTTTGATGCCAGGAGACAAAATGACCGGAGAACAACGATTCGACCCAATGAAAGAAATACAGAACATTGGCGAGCACATCAGCAAACAGATCGAAAAAGGTATTCGAAATGTCACAAGCGGGCCAGAGCAGCTCGCGCTTGATATGTATGAGGCGGAGGATCAACTTGTAATCCGCACGGCAGCCATTGATGGCTTGCTTAAGGAAAGCATTGAGATCAGCCTCGAAAATAACGTGCTGACGATCTCGCTGCAAACCGAAGCCGAATCTACGCCGACAACAGCACGCTACTTCCTGCAGGAGCGGCGTTTTGGCCGTGTCAGTCGCTCGATCGAATTGTCAATACCTGTGAAGGGAAACGAAGCGCGGGCAAAAGTGGAAAACGGCAATCGCCTTGTCGTTTCCATGCCGGTGGATGACAGCGTTTACGGCAATATTACCGTGACCCCGGTTGAATAGGCGCGGCCCTCGCGCCAAGGCTATCTTTGGCCACGGCATCCATCCGCATTCAGTTATCCAGATGGCTTAGCTTGGCGAACTCCAATTGTTTGTCGAACTTATCAAGCAAGGTCTTCTTCCGCTCGTCTTCGAGGAATGACAGTTGAATCGATCTTCGAGCCAGGTCGACGACATCTGAAAGGTCCAACCCGCATTGCTCAACCGCCATTACGTATTCATCCACAAGAGAACTCTGGTAAAGTCTTGGCATGCCCGAGGCCAAGAGCACTTGAACGTTATTGTCCACAAGCGTTCGGAGAGGATAAGCGGAGGCATTTTCGGCCAAGCCGCGCCGCAGCGCGCGACTTACGGAAACAACAATGGGAGTACCGGATTCGGCAAGACTGTTGATGATGTCCGGGTGATTATGGATACCCCAGGTTTCGGTAAGCCGGTGCGGTTCAAGTTCCTCCATCGCTGACATCAACCCATCGGCGCCCATGCTGCCGGCTTGCGCTACGGTAAAGATGCCCTTCTTGCGAGCGGTTGCGAATGCGCGTTTGAACTGGCCCACCGGTTGCGCATCCTCTTCCCCGATCAGCCCGAGAGCAACCACGTTTCCACTCTTCGCCGCAGCGCTAGTCGACCAGCGCGCCACGTCATCGCCGACTCTCGGATTGTCCCGTGGAATGCAAAGTATCCAGGACATGTCGGCGCCCCAACCCCGCAGCGCGCGATCTCGGCCGTCATTGAGCGCGTTGATAAACACATCAATGCTCATCGAAGATGTCTGCATGAATTCGGATGGCGTGACAGCTACCTCAGCATAGCTGACCCCCGCCTTGGCAAGCCCGACGCCGATATCATAGACGACCCGGGCAATATCCTCCGGATATCTCACCCAACTTCCGGCGACCGCGGCCAGTTCATCAATACGCTGATAATCGGGATTGACCAGCAAATCCGTCCAGTATGCAAAGTCATCAGTCTCTGCGGGAACGCCATTTTGGCGCGCGATCATCAGCAAACCTTCGTCAACGAAAGCGCCGGTCAACTGCAGGTTGAGATCCACTTTTGGGATAGCAGCAAAGAATTCGCGTAGGCCCATATCACATTCCTCGTAAACGAATCACTAGCCGGACCAAGAATCGGCGAAACCCGCGCGGGCAACAGGGATGCGCCATGCTCCTTGAGGGCTCATTCGGCCGATTCCATGTCGGAATGCATCGCGCTCGCCATGCTCGCTTTAGCATCGCGAAAGGCTGCGGAAGCGCCTACGAAAGCCGAAAACAGCGGATGAGATCGATTAGGTCGACTGAGAAATTCCGGATGGAACTGAGTTCCCAACATGAATGGATGGTCCTGAAGTTCAGAAATTTCCACAAGTACGTTATCCGGGCTTAAACCGCTGAAGCTGACGCCATTCTTCGCAAAAATATCTCTGTAATCATTATTGAACTCAAAGCGATGACGATGACGTTCCCTGACGGCCTTGACGCCATAGGCTTGGGCTGCGAGCGAGTTGGGGACCAGTACACAGGGATATTCTCCCAGCCTCATCGTACCGCCCAAATCGGTGATCGCACGCTGTTCAAGCATGAGATCAATGACTGGATGTGGCGTGCTTACGTCGAATTCGAAGCTGTTGGCATCTTCCAACCCGAGCACGTTTCGGGCAAACTCAATGCACATGACTTGCATGCCCAGACATAATCCCAAATACGGTACACTGTTCTCCCGCGCGAACTTGGCCGCTACGATTTTGCCTTCAATGCCCCGATAACCAAAACCGCCGGGGACCACAACTCCGTCGAGGTCCTGCAGCTTGTCCCGGTCTTTGCCTTTTTCCAATTCGCCAGAATGGATCCAAACGATCTCGACATCCTGATCCTTTTGAATCGCCGCGTGAACGATTGACTCCTTCACCGACATGTAGGCATCATGAAGCTCCACATATTTGCCCACGATTCCGATGCGCAGCTTGTCTTTTGCCGCCCTAAAGCGCGTTACCAGTCGACGCCACTCGCCCAAGTCCGGCGACGTAACTTCAATCTTGAAGCGGTCGAGAATGTAATCAGCTAAACCCGTTTCTTCGATCAGCAAAGGTACGGCATAGATGTTGTCCGCCGTTTCCAAGGGAATGACAGCGTCCTCGTCAACATCGCAAAAGAGCGCAATCTTGTTGACGATATCATGGTTGACCGGGTGGTCGGTCCGAGCGATGATCACGTCAGGCTGGATACCGATTCCGCGCAGTTCGCGAACACTATGTTGAGTCGGTTTGGTCTTCAGTTCATCGGTAGCGCCGATGTGTGGCAAGAACGTGACGTGAACATACAGGGCCTCGCTGCGCTTGAGTTCTGTGCGCAGTTGGCGCAGCGCTTCGAGAAAGGGCAAGCCTTCAATGTCGCCGGCCGTCCCGCCCACTTCGACAATGACAACATCGGCGCCGCTGCGCTGGCCCACCAATTTCATGCAGCGCTTGATCTCGTTGGTTATGTGGGGAACAACTTGTATCGTGCCCCCGAGGTAGTCTCCCTTGCGCTCTTTTTCGATTACCGTTAGGTAGACTTGCCCGGCCGTGACATTTGACAGCCGGCTGACATTTTCGTCGACGAAGCGCTCATAGTGGCCCAAGTCAAGGTCGGTTTCGGCGCCGTCAGCGGTGACAAAGACCTCTCCATGCTGGTAAGGGCTCATCGTCCCCGGGTCAACATTGAGATAGGGATCCAGTTTTTGCAGCGCAACTTTCAAACCGCGCGCCTTTAGAATGCGGCCGATCGCCGCGACAGTCAGCCCCTTGCCAACTGAACTTACGACGCCGCCAGTACAGAATATGTATTTGGGCCTAACCATCTCGCTTCCCCCCTCGACCCCAATTCTATTATCGCGCATAAGCTCGCCAAAAAAGCTACTAATTCAGGTCTCGTGACCTGCAAACGGCATCCGCCCGAGGCAGCAACAGGAAATCTAAATCATTTTCGCCAAGTCCGACGCCGCTCGGCGCATATCCAGCAGCAGCAGTCCTAACTTGGCTTCGTCATTAACGACCGATGTCAGCACGGCTTCGTCGTTGACAGACATCATAAGGACAAACCCGGAATCGCCCTTGATCATGAGATGATCCAGGCTGCCGCGCCCCAACTCCATCGCGATTCGTTCGCCCAAGCCCACCATCGCCGCACTCATCGCGGACAGACGCTCATCGTTTATATCATTCGGCATAAACGAGCCCATATTGACCCCCTCGACGCTGACAACCGCGATCGCTTCCAGCTCGGGGTTCATGGCATGCACTTGGCGCAGGCGCACAAGCAAGGCATCCGCCTGCAATTGCTCCATCACCCTGCTCCCTTCAATCTCAAAAGCCACTCCTCAACGGCGGTCCTAAATACGAAACAAACGCCGTCTTGTGGCGCCAAGCACACGATCAACTTTGAAGCGACAAACGTGGAATGGCAGATTTGCCATATAGCATATTGCCATGTTTAATTATACTAGACATGGCGCAAAGGGCAAGCTGGCAGCTGGCATTTCCCAATCGTTGGCCACAGTTAGAACACAATTGCCAACAGATATCGCATACTGTAAACGGCTATTGACACGCGAATGGAACGGTATCAATGAGTGAACAGTACGAAGGGACCCGGGTCGCCCGAGGGGCTCAGCAAACCACGACGCCGGTACAAGAAATTGCCGAACGCATCGCAAGCGCTGTCGGGCAGGTAATCATGGGCAAGGGCAACGAGATCCGGCTCACCATACTCGGTCTGCTTTGTCGTGGTCATATCTTGCTGGAAGACATACCCGGCGTGGGCAAAACCATGATGGCGAAGTCCCTCGCGCGCGCGGTCGGTTGTACCTTCAATCGTATTCAGTTTACCCCGGACATGCTCCCCTCGGACATTACGGGCGTGTCCATCTTCAATCCGAAATCGCGCGAATTTGAGTTTCGGCCCGGACCGATCATGGCGCAGATTGTACTCGCCGACGAGATAAACCGCGCCACGCCGAAAACGCAGTCTGCCCTGTTGGAAGCGATGGAAGAAGGCCAGATGACGGTCGACGGGGTTACCTATCGACTGAGCAATCCCTTTCTGATTATGGCTACCCAGAACCCGATCGAATATGAAGGCACCTTCCCCTTGCCCGAAGCGCAACTGGATCGCTTTCTTGTTCGCATTCAGATGGGCTATCCGCAGCCGCAAGAGGAGTTGAAGATCTTATCCGCGCAACAATACCAGCATCCCATAAACAATCTCCAGCAGGTGGTCAGCTTGCAAGAGTTGCTGTCTGTCCAGCAATTGATCAAAGATGTTTATGTCGCCAAAGAGGTGAAGCAGTATGTCGTAAACTTGATCACCGCTTCGCGCCGACATCCCGATGTATATCTTGGCAGCAGTCCGCGCGGTTCATTGGCCCTTTTCCGCACCGCCCAGGCGCGCGCCGCCATGACCGGCCGCGAATATGTTATCCCGGACGATGTTAAAGCCCTGGCCGAGGTCACGCTGGCGCATCGCATTATCGTCGGTCCGGCCGCGCGCATCAAAAACATCACCTCGCGAACTATCGTGCAAGACATCTTACAGACGACGCCGGTGCCCGGCGCATCCGTGCGCTAAGGTACTATGCCAAACCGACGCAACATTCTCTATATCTTGATGATCATCAGCCTGCTGACCGGTTTGTTCACCGGCAGTCCTCAGTTGTTCAATTTGACCTATCTGATCGCGGCGGTGCTCCTGCTCTCGCTCGTTTGGACCTGGATTACCCTGCGCGGGATCGCACTGCAGCGGACGACGCGCACGCGGCGATCGCAGGTGGGCCGAATGTTTCGCGAGTCATTCAGCGTACGAAAAACCGGAATCTTGCCGAAACTCTGGTTGGAAATACATGATCATTCCAGCCTGCCCGGCCACCACGCCAGCCACGTTGTGCCTTCCCTCCTTGGGGGCAAAGAATACCGCTGGGACGTCGAGACAATCTGCGTCGTACGCGGCGAGTTTCAGCTTGGTCCGCTGACCGTGATTAGCAGTGATCCCTTTGGTTTCTTCCGTTCTCCGCGACGGGTAAGCGCGACCGAGAAGCTGATCGTCTACCCCATGACCGTCGATCTCAACAAGGTGGTTTTGCCAATAGGTTTTTTATCTGGCGGCGATGCGCAGAGGCAGCTTACGCACGAGATCACCACCAATGCCAGCAGCATACGTGACTACATCCCCGGTGACAGTATGAATCGTATACATTGGCGCTCCACCGCGCGGACGGGCAATATCATGGTCAAGGAATTTGAACTGGATCCGCTGGTGGACATTTGGCTATTTAGCGATTTCTCTTCCGACTCTTTGTACGAAGCGGGTGGATTGCGGCGCGGCACACAAGGGGCTTGGGATCGATACCGGATTCCACCATCGACCGAAGAATACGGCGTCGTCATTGCAGCCTCCCTGGCGAAGTATTTTATCGAGAGCGAGCGCGTTGTGGGATACGCGGCCTACACGCCCTTCCGGCAGGTTTTCCAGCCAGATCGCGGCAACCGTCAATTGACAAGGATCTTTCAAGCGCTGGCGGTCGCGCACAGCACATCGAGCCATACATTGAGGCAAATGCTTTCGCTGGAGACGCCGCATTTCACGCGTGGCACAACACTCATGATAATCACATCATCATTGGACGAGGAGTGGATCACCGAGGCGCAAATCATGATCCGGCGCGGCGTCCGCCCAATCTGTGTCTTCATTGATCCACAGACTTTCGATCCTCGGCAAGATTCGGGCGAAATTCGCGGGATGCTGCAATTGGCGAAGATTCCTACACTCATTGTCGGTAAAGGCGACGACTTGACAGTTGCCTTGGAACAACGTCCAATTTAAGGGACTGTCAGCGTGCGTTCACAGTCCATTCTGAAATCAATACGAACAAAGCTGTTGCGCTTGTCCTTCTAATAGCGCGCAGGAATACGAAAGTTGAGAATATGAACGAGAGTTTTGATGTGATTATCATCGGCGCCGGCGCGATGGGCAGCGCGGCGGCTTATTATTTCAGCAGGAGGAAACAGCGGGTGCTCCTGCTCGAACAGTTTGAGCTTGATCATCGGCGTGGCAGTTCTTATGGCTATTCGCGCATCATTCGTTATTCCTATGACTACCCGGAGTACGTCGAGCTGGCAAAAGACACATATCCATTATGGTTCGCCGTAGAAGACAGCTTGGGTGAGCAACTTTACGTGAAGACAGGCGGTATCGACTTTGGCCCGGCTGACGATAAGATGCTCCAGGCAACCATTGAGTCCGTACAGTCGGCTAAAATCGAGCATGAACTTTTATCAGTTGAAGAAGCGCACAGGCGCTTTCCGCAGTATCGTTTTGGGGACGATTTCCGCATCCTCCACCAACCGGACTCGGGATTCGTTAAAGCGTCAAGTGCCGTAAGGGGGCATATCCAGCTCGCCCGTCAGAACGGCGCCATTCTCAAAGACAACACGGTCGTCACAAGCGTGTCGATCAATCAGGACAATGTCGAAGTCGCTACAAGCGCCGGAAACTACTCGGCAGGAAAGCTAGTCGTCACGGCAGGTTCCTGGGCGCGATCGCTTCTTTTAGAAACCGGACTCGACCTATCGCTCACAGTTCTACGTTGCCAATTGAATTTCATGTCGACGTCCCATTCAAGTCATTATGAATCTGACGCGTGCCCAGTCTGGATTGCGCACGTGAGCGGATTGTTTCCTGAAACGCTCTACGGCATTCCCTCACATGGGGGTTCCGGCTTTAAGATCGCCTTTCATGGTGGCGCGCCTCATAGTCACCCTTCCGAAATCGACTACAATCCCGATCCGGAAAATGTTGAGGGTGTCCGAGACTTCATGCGATCCCATATCCCCGGACTTGCGGGCGCTCCAGTGCGAGAGAGTCGCATCTGCCTTTACACACAGACGCCGGACGAGCACTTCATTGTGGACAGGCATCCGCAACATGCTCATGTGGTGATTGGCGCCGGTTTCAGCGGTCATGGATTCAAATTCAGCACCATCATCGGAAAAATGCTCAGCGATCTGGCGCTTGATGGCGCGACGCCGCATAATGATCGGCTCTTCAAAATCAGCCGCTTTTCAGCTTAAGCGTCCACCAATCGTAAGTTCCGAGTCCTTGGAATCCGTTGTCGGCCAGAAGCTGAACCGGGACGCGATCACTTTCCGCCACCAGCGCGCCGACCCTTCCCATTTGCCGGGTGGCCGCGACAGACAACGCCTGCAGTATGCCGGCCCGCGTTAGGCTGCCCTCAATCCAGATTCCGCTGTAGGCGAAGGTCTCTACCGGCACAAGATGGGTCCCTTTGATATCTAACGGACTATTCGATCCAGGCCCCGGCGACGCAACATACAGGTCATAGCTTCTTTCGGAGATCGCGAATCCAGAGGATGCGCAGAGGCGGCGCATGACGAGATTCTCGCTTCTGACTAAGGCACGTAACAATGGTACGTCGAGCTCTCGCGCGAGCAAAAGGCTTTCGGCAATCAGCCGGCGGCCGATACCCATACCTTGCGCCTTCGGTTCAACAGCCAACAGATCCAACTCGAGGCGTTGGGCCCCCGTCTGCGACACGGTGATAAAGTTGTCCGCAAAGGCCAGGATCCCCCTGGCTTCCAGTGCAACGAGCGAGTAGTTTCGGCCCGACGTCAACAGCCCCCCAATTCGATCTTGATCGAAGGGTTCGCCAAGAGTTTTTTCCGCGATGGCGGCAATTGCCGGGGCATCCGCAGGCAACGATCGACGGATGCTAACGCTCATTGATTTTTCCCCGCCGCAAGCACATAATGAAGGCGCATCTGTCTTGGATTCCCGGAAACAGTTTTGAGTATGTCATCGCCTGGCAAGAGATACTTGTACATTATCGCCTTTGTCAGCGGAATGACTACCCTCGCCATCGAATTATCGGCCTCCCGCTTGCTCGGCAACGTCTTTGGCAACAGCAATCTGGTCTGGGCAAATGTCATCGGACTGATGTTGCTCTATCTGACTGTCGGGTACTTCGTCGGCGGCCGCCTGGCGGATCGATATCCTCGCATTGGTGTCTTGCTGCAGATCATCATCTGGGCGGCCTTCCTCTGCGCCTTGATTCCCATCATTGCCAGGCCTGTTGTCACCCAGGCCGCTCAAGCGGTCTTCGGCGCGGACGCAGCATTGGCTCTGGGATCTTTCCTTTCGGTGCTCGTTCTTTTTTCGATCCCGGTTACGATGCTGGGCACGGTATCGCCATTCGTGATTCGACTGTCGGTTCAACGGATTGAAGAGTCTGGCAAAATCGCCGGGCAGATCTATGCCGTCAGTACTTTGGGAAGCCTCTTGGGAACGTTCTTCCCGGTACTGTGGATCATTCCAGAGCTGGGCACGACGCGCACCTTTCTGCTCTTCGCCGGCATCTTGTATTCGGTCGCCCTGGTCGGCCTCTTCGTGGTCAATCGCAGGGCGACGCTGGTTTATCTGTCCATGCCGCTCATTATCGCATTGCTGGCGCAGCTCCTGCTTCAAGGACCGCTCCGGCCTCCCGCCGCTAACGCCGCCCTCAGATACGAGAAAGAAAGCGCTTACAACTACATCCAGGTGCAAGAAGACAGCGATGGCTATCGCTATCTGTATCTGAACGAAGGTCAAGGCATCCATAGCCAATGGCACGAAACCGAAGTCCTCTATGGCGGAACCTGGGACTTTTTCTTGGTCGGCCCCTACTTAAATCAACCGCCCTTTCGCGCCGACCAAGTGACATCACTGTTACTGATTGGTCTGGCTGCGGGCACCATCCCCCGGCAATACACGGCGATCTACGGCGACATACCTATTGACGGCATTGAAATTGATCCAGACATTGTCGAGGCCGGCGCAGCGTATTTTGATATGAACGCGGCTTCCCTTCCCAACCTGACCGCATATACAGGCGATGGGCGATATCTGCTCAATCAAATGGATCGCAGCTACAGCGTTATCGGCATTGACGCCTACCGTCCCCCCTATATTCCCTGGCACCTCACGACGGTTGAATTCTTCCTGGAAGTGAAAGCGCGCCTGTCCCAAAACGGCGTGGCCATCATCAATGTGGGGCGCACCGATACCGACCGGCGCCTGGTTGACGCGCTCGCCAATACCATGTCGCAGGTTTTCCCGAGCGTACATGCGCTGGATGTACCGGCGTCTTTCAACACCATTCTCGTCGGGACTGTCGATTCATCCAGCGCGTCCAACTTGCGTCAAAACCTGCAATATCGGATTGATAGTATTGATCCAGCATTGTATGAAGTACTGGAACTGGCCGCGGGTTCCCTGGTCCCTCTGGGCGAAAGCGAGTTTATCTTTACGGATGACCGAGCGCCGGTGGAAACGCTGGTCGATTCAATCGTCCTTAACTTCCTCTTGTCCGGTCGGGCTGAAGAATTCCGACAAGCTGATGAACCATAGCGCCAGAATCGCCCGTCTTTTGGTCGTCGGCGCTACGCTCGCGTTTCCGGCATTGCTGCTGCTGGGCGCGCTGCGTTTAGTGCTTTCCCATGAGTTTTTGCGATACGAATACACGCGCCCGGGATTCCCGGCTGATCCCTATGGTTTGACTAGGGAGGATCGTCTTGCCCTGGGCTTCTATGCCATCGACTACCTTCTGAATGGCGAAGGAATCGAATTCCTGGGCTCATTGACGTTGGCCGCTGATCAATGCCTGAACGAGTACAAAAATGAAGACACTTGTCCCATGTTTTCCGAAGCCGCGCTTGGCCACATGGAAGATGTCAAATATATCACGAACTTGACATTTGCTTTCGGATTGGGCTTAGCCATTGCTGTATGCGCAACGGTAATCCTGGCAAGGCGCTCCGCAGTGCACCGCCGAGCCATCCTGCGCGGCTTGCATCTGGGCAGCATGCTGACGCTGGGGGCGCTGATGTCACTAGCTGTCATAGCCGCGGCCACCTGGAACAGGGCTTTTGACGCCTTTCACGACTTGTTCTTCGCCGCTGGTACCTGGCGATTTCCCTTCTCCGATACTTTAATACGTCTGTATCCTGAGCGCCTGTTTGTGGATGCCGCAATTGTCATCATCGTGCTTGTGGCCACACCTTGCCTGCTTGTGCTGTTTCTACATGCCCGAACCAGCTACAAGCTGCAATGAGATCAGTTTTTGCGCCTGCAAGGCCCATCCGCTAATTGTGACGAACAAGGCATAGACGCAGCCAGTTCAAAGGCGCGAGCGCAATACTCAATCAATGTCCCGTTTCAGCATGTTAAAATCGGCTGGCCTATACTAAGCTATTGCAGTTATGCACGCTGGCAAACGCTTGCGAAGAATAAAGGGAGAATTGACGATGGCGGTACGAGTTGGAATCAATGGATTCGGGCGCATTGGACGGCAGGTGCTAAAAGCCATGCTGGAACGTTACCCCAATGACATTGACATTGCAGCCTTTAATGATCTTGGTGATTTGAACACGATGGCGCACTTATTTCGCTATGATTCGAATTACGGTGTATACGAAGGGACTGTTGAGGTGGCCGACGACGCGCTCATTGTCGATGGCAATCGCATCGCCGCCCTTTCCGAGCGAGATCCGGCTCAACTGCCCTGGGGTGATCTGGGCGTTGACATCGTAATTGAGAGCACCGGCATTTTCACCGACAGAGCCAGCGCTTCGAAGCACCTTCAAGCCGGCGCAAAAAAGGTCATCATATCCGCGCCGGCCAAGGGAGAAGACATCACGATCGTCCTTGGCGTCAATCAGGATCTATATGATCCTGCCAAGCACAGCGTCTTGTCCAATGCCTCCTGTACAACAAATTGTCTGGCGCCCGCCGCCAAGGTAGTCAACGATGTCTTCCGCATAAAGCAGGGATTCATGACCACTATTCATAGTTATACCAATGATCAGCAGATCCTCGATTTGCCGCATAGCGACCTGCGTCGCGCGCGGGCAGCCGCTGTCAACATAATTCCGACCAGCACCGGCGCCGCGCAGGCGGTGGCCCTGGTCATACCCGAATTGAAAGGCAAATTCGACGGTATGGCGGTGCGCGTGCCTACGCCTACCGGATCTTTGGTCGATTTCGTCGCGACAGTTGAAAATACGCCAAGCAAGGAAGCATTGATCGACGCCTTTGAAGAGGCGGCGGCCGGACCCATGAATGGCTATCTGGATGTGTCGCACGAACCCTTGGTCTCGACGGATTACATCGGCAATCCGCATTCCAGCGTCATAGACGCGCTGTCAACCGATGTCGCGGACGACCTGGTGAAGGTCATCACCTGGTATGACAACGAATGGGGATATTCCTGCCGAACGGCGGATCTGGCTAAATTTGTCGGCGATCGTCTCTAGAGAAGCGCGCGCTACTAAAGATGAGGGCGAGGCGAATCACCTCGCCTTTTTGTATCTTGCGGGAGCATGTCAATGAATAAGATGACGGTTCGAGACCTGTCATTTGCGGGCAAACGGGTCTCGCTTCGGGTCGATTTCAACGTGCCGCTGGACGGGCCGAATGTCGTGGACGATACCCGTATTCGGGCGGCAGTCCCAACGATCGAATTCATTCTCGAGCAGGGGCCGCGCTCGCTGATCTTGATGTCGCATTTGGGCCGCCCAAAGGGCAGGCGTGTGCCGGAACTTTCTTTGGCGCCGGTGGCGCCGGTACTGGCACAGTATCTAGGCCGGGACGTTGCCTTTGCCGATGATTGCATTGGTAGGGGCGCCGATTCCATGATAGACGCGCTGCCCCGCTCCGGCGTCATTCTCTTGGAAAATACCCGCTTTCACGCGGGCGAAACCAAGAACGATCGGGACTTTGCTCGCCAATTGGCAAGGCATGGCGAGATTTTTGTCAACGATGCATTTGGAACCGCGCATCGCGCGCACGCCTCTAACGTTGGACTGTCCGAAGTCATGACAGCCGTTGCCGGCTTGCTGCTGGAAAAAGAGATCGATTATCTATCCACAACGATTGAAGATCCACAACGCCCCTTTATGGCGATTCTGGGTGGAGCCAAGGTTTCCGGGAAGATCGACGTTATCGAAGCGCTCTTGGACAAAGTGGATAAGCTCCTGGTTGGCGGCGGGATGGCAAATACATTTTTCGCCGCGCAAGGGCGGGATATGGCCGATTCACTGGTCGAATCCGAGGCGCTTGACATCGCTCGGGACTTGCTGGCCAAAGCCGGAAACACGCTGCTGCTGCCGATTGATCAGCGCATCGCCGACGCCTTCGACAACGGAGCGACACACCGTATACTAGACGCCGCCGCAGACCTGCCTTCGGGCTGGCAGTCTCTGGATATCGGACCCGCCACCATTGACCTCTACGCGCGCGAACTGAGTGGCGCAAAAACAATCGTTTGGAATGGACCCATGGGCGTCTTTGAAATGCCCGCCTTCGCCGCGGGTACTTTCGGCATTGCGGAGGTCCTGGCAAACGAGACCGCCAAGGGAGCGACCACAATCGTGGGCGGTGGCGATTCCGCGGCCGCTGTGGAACAAGCCGGCCTTGCCGATCAGATTTCACACATATCTACCGGCGGCGGCGCCAGCCTGGAACTGCTTGAAGGCAAAACCTTGCCCGCGCTGGCCGCGCTGGCGGATCGTTGAGTACTGTGTATGTATTATGTAAGCTGCGGCGCGCATGCTTCAGGCAGGCTTGATTTTTTGCGTGAGCGCGGCAATTCTTTTCGCTGCCGCCGAGCGGTTCCGCCAGAATAGTCTCATGATCGGCTGGCGACAGCATTGACATTTGCTACAATCGATGACGAAAGGAATAGACGATGACAAGAACGCCAATCGTTGCCGGCAATTGGAAGATGAACAAAACACCCCCCGAATCGCTGCAATTTATCAGGGATTTGCTGCCTAAGATCGAGAATTTCGCTACCGTAGAAAAGGTAGTAGCCCCGACTTACCTTTCCTTGACGGCAGTTGCCAGCGCGCTGCAAGGCAGTCCCGTAAAAGTGGCCGCGCAGAATGGGCATTGGGAAGCAAGCGGGGCTTATACCTCAGAGGTATCGGTGGCCATGCTCCGCGATTACGTGAGCTATATCATCGTCGGCCACTCCGAAACACGCGCCTATCTGAACGAAACGGATGAGTCCGTCAACCGGAAAGCCAAAGCGGTATTGGCCAAGGGCTTGGGTGTGATCATCGCCGTCGGCGAAAGCCTGGAACAAAACGACGCCGGACAAACCGAGTCCTTCGTCAGCGGACAAGTGAGAGCGGCTTTGGAAGGTGTGCCCGGGGCGGACATGGCAAAGGTTGTCATTGCCTATGAACCGATCTGGGCGATTGGGACCGGCAGAAGCGCCAGCGGAGAACTCGCCAACGCCATTATCAAATCCGCCGTGCGCGACAGCATCAGCGACATGTACGGGCAGGCGGTAGCGGAAGCGGCGCGGATCCAATACGGCGGCAGTGTCAAACCGGCGAATATGGCCGAATTCATGTCGCAACCCGATATTGATGGGACATTGGTTGGCGGCGCTTCGCTTGATGTGAATGATTTCGCCTCACTCATCGAAATTGCTTCTAGGGTGAAAGGATCGTAATCTGGGCGCGCTGGATCTATTGGCGCTCACCGCTCTTCTCCTCCTGCTGTTCGTCATCTTTCGTCGCAGCGAACAGTGGATGCACCAGCATATCTTCAAAGTCGGCTGGCTGCTGACCCATAATCGTAATACCACAGTCGTCTTCTATTACACCGCTTTCTTGCCCGGTATAGTGCTGCACGAACTGTGCCGATGGCTAACAGCCGGCATTTTGAATGTGCGGGCGACTCGCTCGGCGCAATTGCCAGAGCATGACGAGATCGGCGAACTTCAACTGAGCCTGGTACAGATTGCGCCAAAAGCCCGGGCGCCCAAGCAAATGATAATCGAAGGAGCGCCCGTGATCGTCGCCTTCGCTTTGCTGTGGCTGATCGCGACCGATGTTCTGGATTTGGAGTCTGCGCTGCGCATCGCGACGGGCGGCAGTGTTGCTGATATAGGCCGGGCAATTGGGAGCTTGGTCGGGAAGCCGGACTTCTGGCTCTGGTTTTATCTGACGTTCACAATAGCCAACACCATGCTCCCGCCAATTTCGAAGGAATTGCGGAAGCGCCAACGCATGATATCCGTCGTGATCTTGACTAGCGCCTTCGCCATCGGCTTGGGAAGCAACGTCGAAGGCATGGCAATCCTCGGCTCTAAACTGCGCGGACTGTTGAGCAGTCTGTCGTTTATCCTGTTTGCCACATCAATCATTAATTTTGTCATGGTGCTTGCCCTGGGCTTGATAGAAGCCATCATTGAAAGGGTCACCGGCCACAGCGCCACATTTTATGAGGGCAAAATGATCACGCGGACTCGTCAGCAGGCGCTGACTGAACATGGAGACCGCGAGCGCGAACGCAGATCGCGGCGAACAAGGCGCGATGCTTCCAAAGCACAAAGACCGATTCGGTCAGTTTATGCGCTGCCATTGCCGATTCCCGGACCCCCGGGAAAAGAACCCGTGAGCAAACCGGTCGCTGCCGTGCTCAATGTATCGCCCGCGACAGATCCCGATCTGAAGAGCGTCCCTGATCACAAGCCCGCGCCGGTAGTTGCCAATGACCGAATGGACAAGAGCCGCAAGCTCAGTTCTCGACCCAAGAAGATGCCTGAGACTATAGTGGAACCAGCAACCGACTCCGTGCGCGGCCACATTTCTGTGTCTCCCCAACAGCCGTCAACAGATCCCGCTGCCGCAGGGTCGTCCCCCGAGACTATTCCCGAAGACATCGATCGGGATAGGACCGAGCCCGCGCCTTTTAGCCGTCCTTTTGCCGCGTCTCCCGATGATATTGAAGACCCTGAAGATATCCAAGATTCGGGGTTGACTGGTCTGGGATTCTCGCGTCCCTTCGCGCCCCCGCAGGACTTGCCACCGACGCGCGAAGCGGAGGACTCGGATTCCGACGATGCGCTGCGGATATCGGATAAAGAACTTCTGACAAGCGCGCCAAATGCGGCTGTCGACCGGCCCAAGCCAAAGACAGTGCCCGTTCCCAAGCCATCACAGCGTTCAAGACACGATGACATCGACGGCAATTCGGGCGAACTCCGTTATGAGCCACTGGATGACGTCGACATTTATGACGACGAGGATTCGTCGTAGTCCGCGCGCGGACTCGCAAAACGCCCTACCGCGATGAATCCAATCGCGATGCACACCAGCATCGCGGCAATCGCAATGAACTTGAACAACTGACTTGTCGTGACCAGTGTCAGGAATCCCAGGAAAGCACAGACGGCATAATACCCGAGCGCGATCTGACGAGGGCTGAGCGTACCTGTATCCAGCAATCTGAAATGCAAATGCCCGCGATCGCCTTGGAAGGGGTTATTCCCGTGCCGAATGCGGTTCACCACCTGCCAACCCAGGTCCATCAGCGGCAAGCCCATCACCAAGAGAATGGTCGCCATTTTGGCGCCGCCTATAATGCTGAGGCAACCCAAGACGTAACCGAGGAACCAGGCGCTGCCGCCAACATAGATGCGCGCCGGATAAAAGTTGTGAATAAGAAAACCGAGGACGGCTCCTGCAAACGCCAGATGCAGCAAGCTCACGCTAGTCTGCGGCGGCTCTTGCCGAAACGCGCTATTGAGAAACAAGACAATTGCCGCAATAAAGGCAATGCCACCCGCCAAGCCGTCCGATCCATCCAGCAAGTTTACCGTATTCATCATCAAGACGAGCCAGAACATCGTCAGCGCGACAGTCACAACGGGTGACCAGGGATCGGTCTTGATTCCAGTGAGCGGATTGTTGAAGAACTCGATGAAGATTTGAAATGCGATGGCGATCACGGCTGTCACAATTTGAAAGAAAAAAATCTGAAAGTAGTTCAGATCAAAAACGTCATCAATGACGCCGAGGACGAAGATGACCAACCCGCCGCAAGCCAGACCGACCAGCCGGTTCATCTCGTTCGGGTCGGTGCGCGGCACAGGTAAAAGTTGCGCCAGCAAGACCGTAAATGTGAAGCCGACAAAGATCGCCAAGCCTCCCAGCTTTGGCATTGATACCCGTTCTTGCCGGCGGCCGCCCGGAATGGACGAGACGCCGAAGCGCATGCTCAAATAGCGCGCCAGCGGTATTGTCAGCAAAGACAAAGAAAGCGCGCAACTGAATACGATGATATAGGCGTATGATTCCAACATCAGGTGCCAAACATGCGATCGCCAGCATCACCCAAGCCCGGCACGATGAATCCGATATCGTTCAGCCGTTCGTCAAGCTCGGCAACATGAATCGGTACGTCGGGATGGGCAGCCGACAACGCAGCGACGCCTTCCGGCGCTGCCAATATGCCAACATATTTGACGCGCTTGGCCCCCCAACGTTTGAGAATATCGATCGTAGCTACCGAAGAGCCGCCAGTCGCCAGCATAGGATCAAGCACCAAACAGAGTTGGACTGTTGGCGCATCCGGCAGCTTGTTGTAGTACTGGACCGGACGCAGAGTCTCCTCGTCGCGGTAGAGACCGATGTGCCAAACTTGTACTGAAGGCAAGAGTTCCTGAATGCCGTCGACCAGTCCCAGCCCCGCGCGCAAGATCGGTACCAAGCCGATGATTTCGTCAGCCTCCGAACCGGTCGCTTCACCCATCGGCGTATTTACAACTTTGGGTCTAAGATGCAAGTCTTGCGTCGCTTCGTAGCACATGAGCAGCGCCAGCTCCCGCACCAATTCACGGAATCGACGGTGGTCGGTATCGGTATCACGCAGCCGGGTCAGTTTGTGCTTGACCAAAGGATGAGACGAAACCTGCAACTGATCTGACATGAAAGCCCGCTCCCCGAACGATTGAAATCAACTATAGTGTACGGGGGCAACCGGACATTGTAAAGCAAGCATTGCAAGCCCCACCCGCTCGGTTATACTCTCTTGTTTATGTAAACCGCGCCGCTCATGCGGCGAGAAGGCTCACACAAAATAACAAACCCGCTCCTTGCAAGAGGCAGGGGGTTTGTGAAATAAAGAGCATCGAGGACAAGCAAAGCAATGCCGGGCGACGAGCGCTTCGTTAGTGGCAGCAAGGGCAAATCCGACCGCGAAAACATCGCGCTGCGGCCCAAGCGGCTGGCGGATGTGATGGGTCAAGACCGAGTCCGAGAGAATCTCAGCATCATTATCGACGCCGCGGCGGGTCGCGGTGAGCCGATAGATCACTTGCTGTTTTACGGGCCGCCCGGGTTAGGAAAGACTTCGCTAGCGTACGTAGTCTCAAACGAAGTCGGCGCCAACATTCGGGTTACGGCGGGTCCCGCGATAGAAAGAGCCGGTGACTTGGCTGCCATCCTGACGCACCTGAAAAAGGGCGATATCCTGTTCATAGACGAAGTGCATCGACTGGGCAAAGCAGTCGAAGAGATCCTCTATCCGGCGATGGAAGACTTCGTACTCGACATCGTCATTGGCAAAGGACCCGCTGCCAAGACTTTGCGCCTCAATCTGCCGCGGTTCACTGTGATCGGCGCCACCACGCGCCTGGCGCTCCTGGCCGCGCCTCTCCGAGACCGCTTCGGCGCGAGCTTTCGTCTTGACTTTTACGATCAGCCAGCCATGGAACAGATCGTAGAACGAGCCGCCGGGCTGCTTGAGGTTGATATCAATCGCGAAGGCACGGTCGAGATCGCCAAACGCGCTCGAGGAACGCCACGCGTCGGGCTGCGTTTGTTGCGGCGCGTGCGCGACTTCGCCGAGGCGCGGGCGGATGGCAGAATAGACGAAGATGTTACCAAGCGGGCTTTGGAATTGATGGAAATCGACCACCTGGGCCTGGATGACATTGATCGGCGTATCTTGCATACGATCATTGAGAAATTCAGCGGCGGACCGGTGGGCCTGGAGACGATTGCCGCTGCCATTAGCGAAGACAGCGCGACCATCATGGATGTCTATGAGCCCTATTTGATACAGTTGGGATTTATCGACCGCACGCCCCGTGGTCGGGCCTGTACGCCGCGCGCCTACAAGCACTTGGATATCGAATTATCCGACGAAGCCGCGCCCGACCAGCAACGCCTTTTATGAAAGTCAGCGCATTCGACTACGATCTGCCTCCAGAATTTATCGCGCAGAGTCCTGCAAGTCCTCGCGATTCGTCAAGACTGCTCCATCTCGACAGAGCTACGGGCCGCATCGGTCACTTCCGTTTCAATGACATTGTCCGTCTCTTGAAGCCAGGAGATGTGCTGGTGATGAATAACAGTCGCGTGATACCGGCCCGTCTTGCGGCGCGCAAAGCTGTAACCGGCGGGGTAGTCGAGATTCTTCTGCTCCGCCGCCTGACCGCAACCCGCTGGAAAGCCTTGATCCGCGGCCGAAATATTCGTGAAGGCCTGCGCCTCGAACTGGACAAAGGGACCATATCCTGCAAATGTATACGAGAGCTGGGACGAGGCCAGCATCTCATAGAGTTTGACCGCGCAATCGACGAGCGGTTGCGCGGCCTGGGCGATATTCCTTTGCCTCCCTACATCGGGAGAACGCTTGAGGAATCCGAAAAATACCAAACGGTTTACAGTACGGTCGATGGCTCCGCCGCCGCGCCCACAGCTGGCTTGCATTTTACCCGCGAGCTAATGGCGAACCTGCAGAATTTGGGGGTCAAGCTAGCCTATTGCACCTTGCACATCGGTCTTGATACTTTTCAGCCAATTACTGTTGACGATGTCTCGGATCATGTCATCCACAGTGAATTTGCCACCTTGGAGGCCGAAGCCGCCGGAATAATCAACAGCGCCATCGAGTCTGGACACCGCGTCATCGCGGTCGGAACAACTTCCGCTCGAACGCTGGAGAGCGCGGCACGATCTCGGAATCGGGACGACAACACCGGTCAAGACCATAATGCATTCCATTCCGGGAAAAATCTGGTCGCTCCCATGAGCGGTGATACCGATCTGTTCATAGTTCCGGGTTTCAACTGGCGCATCGTTGATGCCATGATCACAAATTTTCATTTGCCGCGTTCGACTTTGCTGATGATGCTCAGCGCCTTTGCCGGTCGCGAAACCATTTTGGACGCCTATGAGATCGCAAAAGAAGAAGCTTACCGCTTTTATTCCTTCGGCGATGCCATGTTCGTCACCTGACTCCAGCTTCGCGGGCGCTACGGCGCCTGCGCCATTTCCCGCGAAAATGCGCCTTGACCGACCAGTCTGCCAAGGTATATACTTGCCTTCGCCCTGCAACCCAGTGCAGGGTATTTTACTGTTAGACCAATTTTCCCCGTTTGTGGAGCCGAATAGGGCCTCCACCGCGGAGAACAGAAGCGAAGGTTGGAGAATCTCATCATGTACGCAATCATCCGCAGTGGCGGCAAGCAATATCGCGCGGAAGTCGGCGCGACAATAGATGTAGACCGCCTGCCGAACGGCGTTGGCGACTCGATAGAGATCGGTGACGTATTGCTGGTCGTTAATGGCGACGACACAGTCATTGGTCAACCACGGGTCGAGGGCGCTTCGGTATCGGCAACTGTTGTGGACCAGTTCCGCGGCAAGAAGATCATCGTATACAAATATCGCCAGCGCACAAATTACCGTCGTAAGCAAGGACATCGTCAATATTACACGCGTCTGCGCATTGACGAGATTTCGATTTGACCGGTCGAGCGGGAGACCTTTCACAATGGCACATAAAAAAGGCGGCGGCTCGTCCAGCAACGGCCGCGACAGCAACTCAAAAAGGCTTGGCGTAAAGAATTACGGCGGACAATTTGTCGTGCCTGGGAACATCATCGTGCGCCAGCGCGGCACCAAATTCCATCCAGGAGAAGGTGTCGACATAGGCAAAGACTACACCATATTTGCAACCCGCGCGGGTTTTGTGACATTCGAAAAAATGCGCGGACGCAAAGGGCAAAAGCGCATCAGCGTTTACGAAACGCACGAGAAGACGGGCCAGACCCTAAACTAGTCAAGCGGTTCAGTAAGTCATTCACGCCACTCTGCCGAGCCGTGAATGCGTGGAGGAAGTCATGAAGGAAGCGATTCACCCTGCCTGGCACGAGGCGCAAGTTCGTTGCATCACCTGTGGCACAACTTGGACGACCGGCGCCACGGTCGAATCCCTGACAGTAGAAATCTGTTCGAACTGTCACCCCTTTTATACCGGCGAGCAGCGGATTGTCGATACCGAGGGACGCGTCGACAAGTTCATGAAGCGGCTGAAGCAGCGTGACGAGATCCGTACCGAGCAAGAACAGCGGGAGGCGGAACGGGCGCCGCTGGAGTTGCCGATTCGCGAGCTGGACCTGGGCACGCGCTATACCAACATTCTGGAAGACAATGGCATCAGTGTGGTTGCCGACGTGCTGAATCGCCTGGGCGACGAAGGCGATGGCGAAAGCATTCTGGCGATCCAGGGCATCGGGCGCAAGGTATTGAGCGATCTCAAGAAAACCCTGCGCACCAAGGGCTACGAAATCGCCAATTGAAGGCTCGCCTGATGTGAAATGCGAGGCATCACTGCCTTTGCTCCACAACTTACCACATGCCGGCTCGCGGTCGCGCGGTCGATTCATCCGTCAATAATTGAGGGACGCACCCTAAATGCAGACTCATTCGGGTCGTATTGAAGTCATTTGCGGAAGCATGTTCTGTGGCAAGACCGAGGAACTGATAAGACGCGTCCGGCGCGCCATTATCGCCAAGCAGAAGATCAAGGTATTCAAGCCCAGCCTCGACGACCGCTACGGGATTCAAAATATTACCAGTCATACCGGCCAGACGGTTGCTGCGGTCCCGGTACTGGATTCCAGTGAGATCCTGCAATTCGCAAATGGAGGTACAACTGTCGTCGCGATTGACGAAGCGCAATTCTTTGACGCAGGTATCGTCGGCGTGGTACAGGAACTCGTCGACGAGTTCAACATCCGCGTGATCATCGCCGGGCTTGATCTAGACTTCCGAGGCCAGCCCTTCGGCGCGATGCCGCAATTGCTGAGCATCGCCGAAGAAGTCGTCAAACTACATGCAATCTGTGTTGTCTGTGGGGAAAACGCCAGCCGTACACAACGTCTGGTTAACGGCGCGCCCGCCTCCTACCATGATCCCATCATATTGGTAGGCGCCCAAGAATCCTATGAAGCGCGCTGCCGCCTGCATCACGAAGTGCCCGGCAACCCCGATAGGCAAGCTCCCTGACTGAAGCGCGCTAGCTTAGCAATCCGGGGATCTCTTCAGGATTCGCTGCGACGCGGGCGCCGGCCGCTTCCAGCGCTTGGATCTTTTCTTCGGCAGAGCCTTCGCCACCATCGACGATTGCGCCGGCATGTCCCATGCGCTTGCCCGGGGGGGCGCTGCGCCCGGCGATGAAAGCCGCAACAGGCTTTGTCATGGCATTCTTGATGTATTCGGCAGCGACGATCTCCGCACTGCCGCCGATTTCGCCCAGCAAAGCTACTTTTTCCGTTTCCGGATCGTTCTCAAACATTTCGAGAACTTCTACAAAGGTCGTGCCAATGACCGGGTCGCCGCCAATCCCGACAATGGTTGAGTTGCCGATACCCGCATTTTTCATGGCAAAACCGACTTCATACGTCAAGGTCCCGCTCTTGGATACCACCCCTACGTTTCCCGGCACCGCCACCAT
The DNA here is from genome assembly GCA_011525385.1 of Chloroflexota bacterium. Taxonomy (GTDB): domain Bacteria; phylum Chloroflexota; class Anaerolineae; order Aggregatilineales; family Phototrophicaceae; genus UBA6055. The sequence continues at coordinate 138,580 of WTGF01000086.1, forward strand.
AGCAGGAATGATGCCGACTTTCGCTTGCCCGGGGGTCATCAGGCCGGGGCAATTGGGCCCGATCAAGCGAGTCCCTTTTTGCGCGCAATAGCTGACTACTCTCATCATGTCGGAGACCGGGATATGCTCGGTCAGGCAAATAACAAGTCGGAGGCCAGCGTCTGCAGCTTCCATCATGGCATCCGCGGCAAAACGCGCCGGCACCGTCACCAGGCTGACGTCGGCATTGGTTGTTTCGACGGCTTTGCGCATGGTGTCGAAGACCGGCTTGCCCTCAAACCACTCACCGCCTTTCCCAGGCGTGACGCCGCCAACGACATCTGTCCCGTACTCCATCATGAGCTTGGCATGGAAGCCGCCCTGCCGCCCGGTTATGCCCTGTACCAGAACTTTGGAACTTCGATCAATGAGAATCGACATGCTAAGCCCCTTCCTTCACAGCAGCGACCGCCATCTTGGCGGCGTCGGTCAAGGTCTGGGCGCTCATGATGTTGGGAATCCGAGCTTCGCTGATGATGCGGTTTCCAGCGGGGGCGTTGGTGCCTTGCAGCCGAATGACCATGGGGACGTCCGGTTTCACCTCGTTGTAGGCCGTCAAGATGCCGTTGGCTACTTCGTCGCAACGGGTGATTCCACCAAAAATATTGAAGAGAACGCACTTCACGTTTGAGTCGGACAGGATGATACGCAAGGCCGTGGCAACTTGCTCGGGCGTCGCTCCACCGCCAATATCCAAGAAGTTCGCCGGGCCGATCCCGTCCGCGTCTCCATAGAGCTTGGTCATGTCCATTGTCGTCATTGCCAAGCCAGCGCCGTTGACCATACAGCCGATTTGGCCGTCCAGCTTTATGTAAGTGATTCCCGCTTCGCGGGCTTGACGTTCCGACTCAAGTTCGTCGCTGTCATCCCGTTCGGCCGTTAGCTCCGGCTGGCGGAAGAGCGCGTTGTCGTCGATGATAACTTTCCCGTCGACCGCTAATAGTTCACCTGCGCCAGTGATAACCAAAGGGTTGATTTCCGCGAGTTCCGCATCGCTTTCAACATAGCACCGGTAAAGACCGCGAAGGATTGATCCGAATTGACGCCACAGCGCCCGAGGCATGCCCATCGCGCTGGCAATGTAAGTCACCTGGAATCCCTGCAATCCCAAGATTGGATCAATGTGTTCACGTGTGATCGCGTCAGGGCGCTCGCGATTAAGCGCTTCAATATCCATGCCGCCGTCCATCGACGTCATGATCAATGGACGACCCGCCCCCCTGTCGTTGGTAATCGCGAGATAGATCTCGCGCTCAATATCGGCGCCGGGATCGACCAATACTTTCTCGACGCGCAGGCCCTTGATGTCCATCCCAAGGATCTGTTCGGCACAAGCTCGGGCTTCTTCGGGGTTCTTCGCTACTTTGACGCCGCCGGCCTTCCCGCGACCGCCGACATGCACCTGCGCTTTTATGACAACAACGCCGCCCAGCTCGGCAGCGATTTCCCGGACCTCGTCGGCTGTCGTCGCAACCGCCCCTTCAGGAATCGGTATCCCAAAATCGCGAAACAAGAATTTGGATTGATATTCGTGCAACTTCAACGCTTGCTTCCTCCATTAAGTCACCTTGCGCCCGGCAATGCGAAACGCTGTCGGAGTCTTTGCAACACGCAGTTTCTTTACCGAAGCCTGGCTAATTGTGTTGTAAGTAGGAAATCGCTTCGGGCACTTCCCGTCGACGCAGAATAGGCAGTGTGCCGTTTGGCGGACCTCGCAAGGTTACGCTATACTGGAATTAATCTCAAGTCACAATCGCGCTTGTTTGACGGCAGATTATCGGTCTGTTTGAGTTGTCCGATAGAGCAGGTTTTATTCTGGAAGTGTGGCGCGGAACGCAGTTCATACGTGGGGGGTAACCGATGAAACGATTATCGGCGCTTATTTTCATTGTAGTCTTGTGTCTTGCTCTCAATGTCTTATACGGTCAACCACAAACTGCCGAAAACTTTTTGACCAATCCCGGTTTTGAAGAAGAATTTGTCGAGCAAGACGGTGAGGCGCCGCAAAACGTCGCCACCGGATGGAACGCTTGGCATATACCCCGCAGTGATTCCAGCCCAGCCTACGCCAATCACGCGCCTTTCTACAATGAAGAGACTGTGCGCACACGCGGCGATGAGCCTGGCAAAGCCCAGGTTTATTTCAACCAATACGCGACTCACCAGGGCGGCGTTTATCAGCAAGTTGACGATCTGACCGTCGGCACAAACTATCGCTTCAGTATCTATGCCTGGGTATGGTCTTCTATCGGCCAGGATTGGGATATCAGCGAACAGCCCGGCAATGTCAGCGTTAGAGTCGGTATTGATCCGTCCGGCGGCACAGACGGCGCCAGTGAAGATATCGTCTGGTCAACAACTGCGGTCTTCTTGTATAACGCCTACTACCAGTATTCGGTGATTGCCGCGGCGGAGAGCGCTACGATTACGGTATTCGTCGAATCTACCGCCGGCGAGCCCGTCGCCAACAACTATGTTTACCTGGAGGATGCGGTACTGGAGGTGGCTACTCAGAACGTCGTCGTTGTGGACAGCACGCCTACGTCAGAGACCAATGACGATCTTGCAGGCGAGGCTGATGCTGAAGCCACGCCCACCCTGGAGCCGACATCAACAGCCACTGCTACGCCAACAGCCACGCAAGACGCGGCGAATGCAGAAGCGCCAACAGATACGCCGCTACCGACAGATACGCCGCTACCGACGGATACGCCGCCACCGACAGATACACCGGTACCAACCGCCACCGAAGAAGCAACGGCCACCGCCGAGCCGGATGGTTCCGCCACTGCCGATCCTTTCCCCGACACAGTCACCCACACGGTTGTCGAGGACGATACGATTTCAGCCATCGCGCTTCAATACGGCAGTACAGAAGAGGCGATAAGAGACGCCAATGACCTCACCAGTTCCTTGATCGTTGTTGGCCAACAGTTGATCGTGCCCATCAACCTGCCCGATCCGACCGAAACGCCCTTGCCGCCCGACCAGCCAACACCTACGGAAACGCCTGTCCCGCCTACCGAGACACCGACCCCAACTGAGACGCCGATTCCAACTGCAACACCTGTGGTCTATGTCGTACAAACAGGCGATACACTTCTGGGTATCGCTGTGGCCTATAGCACAACGGTCGAGGCGCTGGTACAACTGAATGGCATTCAGAATCCGGACCAATTGGCTGTTGGTCTGGTCTTGCTGATCCCAACTCCCGATCCAACACCTTTGCCGACGGCCACTCCTCAGATCCATTTGACGGCGCTTGCGGAATCAACGATTACTTCCTATACAACATATACCGTGCAAATCGGCGATACGCTCGACGAAATCGCGACTGAGTTCAACACGACGATCGACGCGATTGTACGGTTGAACGGCATATCCAATCCCAGCCGTATTGATCCTGGCCAAGTCTTGCGAATCCCGGCCGCCCCGGGAGAAGGAACGCCGACCGGGGATCAGCAGGATGCAACCGCGACGGCTACAGCGGTGCCTTCGCCTACGCCAATCCCAACTTCCGCGCCTACGACATACACTGTACAGGCCGGGGACACACTGTTCCAGATTGCGGAGCGCTTTGGTGTTAGCGTGGTCGAATTGGGCACATTCAACAACATCGTCGACTATAACACTGTGTATCCAGGGCAGGTGCTGATCATTCCAGGATAAGCCAATGGACTGTCGTCGTAAACGTTCGAAGCAAGAACATTACATTAGCTCGCGTGAAATTTTGCGCGAGCTTCTTCTGTAGACTGCGAGGGCTGTTATTCGTATCAGGTCTCGCCGAAAACGAAGGCGCTATCTTTGTTTTATCGAAATCAAATCTTGTATTCGCCGCCGTACGTACAATTGAAATGCGCTTTGGCATAGGCATAATTTGCTTGGGCAAGAGCGGTTTGGCGGTCGACAAGCTGTTTGCCAATCCGCGGACCTTGTTCGATCTGCCCAAATCGCCCGCCGTGCTGTATCGGGCATATGTTGGTCTTTGACAAGGAGCCACCTTGAAGACGCTTGGCGCTCTGAGTTATTTCATCTTGCTTTGCATGTTCTTAAGTTTCTCGTGCATGCTGTTGGCGCAAGGGCAGAACAATTCCGTCCTGACAGTACACGTGGTGCAGCGCGGCGAAAACCTGTTTCGGATTGCTTTGCAGTACGATCTCTTTGCCAATGAGGTGGCCAAAGCCAACGGTATCACTGACAACGATAGCATCGTCGTCGGTCAACGCCTGATCATTCCCCTCATACAGGACACACCGGATGAACCGCTCGCGCATACCGCCCTGGCCGGCGAAACCATTCATAGTATCGCGACTGCTTATGGAAAGACCGTAGGCGAGCTCTTGTCTCTAAACGGACTCGCTGAAGATGCGGAAGTCTATGTCGGGCAGCGTCTTGTTATTGTTCCGGGAGAGCTCGAGGCGGATCCAACGCCGACCTTGGTCCAACCCGTCGATGAAGAATCAACGCCGGCATCTTCGCAGCCGGTTTCTGCCGGGGCGACAAATCCTTCGGGGCTCATACTGGGAGATCCTGATTTCGCCTTTGTCCACACGGTTGAGGCGGGTGATACCGTATTCGACATCGGCATGCGCTTCAACTTGACAGTCAGCGAAATCGCCAAAGGAAACAATTTGCAGGACCCAACCAAGATCTTCATCGGCCAGCGACTCGTTATTCCCGGCATCGAACCCCCTCGGCTGGCGCATGATTTGCCGGATATAGTCGATTCGTTCACCATAGATCCGCTGATACTTGAAGAAGGGAGAACCGGCCGTTTCAAAGTCCAGACGACGGTTCCAGTCGAAGTCAGTGGCATGTTTTTAGGGCAGGAATTGCGTATCATCGGGAGCGAAGACAACACGCGTCACAGCATCATGGTCGGCATCCCGATGTTTACTGAACAAGGCGTTTACCCGCTGCGGCTCAACCTGGTTGCTGAGGAAGCAAGATCGGTCTCGATCGCGGCCAATCTGCAAATCATAGCCGGAGGATATGGCTATCAGACCATTTCAATAAACAATTCTGAATTGTTGTCACCGGCCATGGAGAGCGAAGAGCTCGCCCTGCTGGTCCGGGTAACAAGTCCATTCACCGAAGAGAAATACTGGAACGCATCGCTAAGCCTGCCTGCCGCAGCAACGATGAACGCGCGTTTTGGCACCCTTCGCTCGTATAACGGCAGCGCCTACGACCGATATCATCATGGCGTCGATTTCGCAGGCGCCACGGGAACCCCGGTTTTAGCCGCGGCCGACGGGGTAGTTGTCCTGGCAGATACGCTCAACATTCGCGGTCGCACGACCGTCATTGATCATGGCTGGGGGCTGTATACGGCCTACGCGCACCAAGACAGCATTCAAGTGAGCTTGGGCGAGCAAGTGACTTCCGGTCAAATCATCGGCGCCATTGGTTCAACCGGTAGAAGCACGGGTCCCCATTTACACTGGGAAGCTTGGCTGAATGGTGTGAATGTTGACCCGCTGCAGTGGGTTCAGCAGGTCTTCCCGTAGCTCCGCCGGCTCTTCATCGCTAGGATTCGAACGCGCCGTCGAGAGCTTCAAAGTCAGTGAACAGAAAATGGTCGTGGTAGTAGTGGATCCAAAGGAAAGACAGGATTGCCGTATAATATGCGATATCAAAATGACTGTTGCCGTCAATACCTGGTTTGACGATGCCGGCCAGTGCGTAGACCAGCAAGAAAATGACCCCCGAGCCTAGAAGCAACATTGCGCTGAAAGCATAAAGCGCGCGAGCGTCTTTGGTCCGTCGGCTGAACTTCGCCACCAGCGGCGCGTCGCCCTCCAAGTTGCCAATCATCTGCCGAATCTTGATAATGTAAAAGGTTATCGCCAAATACTGGAACGAATGCCAGGTATTTAGACCTTGGAATGCCGTATCAAGGTTGGGAAGCATTGGCGTGAAAAACGCCACAGTTACCGTCAAGCCGATGAACACGAACTTAGGAATATTTAGCGTGCCCTGGCGATATTCTGCCAGGGACTTGTACAAATACGCTACAAGCGCTGTCACAAATACGATTGTCACAAGAATGAAAAACCACGGATTGTGCGGCTGCTGAAATAGATCCGGGATCGCCTCTCCCAGGTCGTTTTGGCCGATTTCAAATTGTCCTTGACTAATCTTCCACATCGCAATTGGAAACAGACTGGTCAGCACAATGGCATAATCAATGAATCTCGACACCGGACTCAACGCGCTCTTGCGCACGAATTTCGCTTCCTTGTGGTTGTAAAGCTCGACGATATAGGTCACCTGATGAAGAACATGAAGCGATGCCCAAAAGAAGAAAAAGGTGAGCATCAAGTTCAAGTTCAAGAACGCCAGCGATATAACAATGACGGGGATTATGATCGAGGATCGAATCAACGTCGGATACCGCTCTTTGAAGCCCTCGTCCAAACCTGTGCGTAGGAATGTAGACATCATGTGCGGTCCGCCGATAGCAATTGCGACAAAGGCGTTGACCAAGTTTCGGCTAAAGTCGTCATCCATGCCCAGTTGCACGCCGAGCAGGTACAGGACATAGGGCAAAGGCACCACAACTACGCTCAAAGTGATGAAGAAAAGATCCCATCGTTTGTTGCGTAGCCAAAGACCCCCTTTGTCGATCTCCGCTGCATAGATTTCAGATTCTACAAGTGTTATGGCGCTCGTTGCCAAGGCTATGCTCCAACGTAAATGGCTACCATCATTCTACCCCAATTTATTTAGCGATGCAAAGTATATTTCCGTAGATCGACGTTAGAATCGTAGTTCGCCTAGGGGATAAAGCCAAACCAGCGACAGAAGTTAGTTGCGTGCTCGGCGCAACTGGCGGGAGCGTTCAAATACAGGAATACCAGCCCCGAACATCCAAGCAGCCCCACAATAAGCAGCACACAGCCACACCAGGCTACCGGACCGCCTTGAAGAATCTCCACAACGATCTCAGCCAAGCCGACGATCACATCGAAGAACCCGCTTACAGCTTGCAAGACGAAGCCGATGACAATCAATACCAGGCACAGCAGCGCGCAACCAACCCCAATATATGGCAATAGACTTGGATCAATGTTCTGAAGGAGTTCCATCCCTCGTTCCCCATACTTGCCTATTCTGACGTCGTGCAGCTATTTCCGTACGTTCGTTCCCATGCCCAGGCTGATTCTTCGTCTGCCCGCCCATAGCATTCACAATACGTAACGTCCTGGTTGCCGCCTTGCGATTCCCAAAGTACAAATCGCACCTTTGTCTCCACACATAGCGACAGGTTATCAGCGTCTGGATTAAAGACTGACGAGGTTTCGATGCGCAGTCCGCGATCATTCATTTCACTGATTAAGGAAATCAGCAAACGCGGCTGTGAATACGGATTAGGGACTCCGTCCTGCCAGATACGTATTTCGCCGTTGACTGCCAGATAAAATAGCGCGCATGGCATCAGCAAGAGCATAAACCAAAGCGGCACAAGAAGTCCACATCCGACACGCCGCAACCGATTGGTCCGTCTGCGACCATCTTCTTGCTGCCTATCAGCTTCCGCATGTGAAAGCGATGCCGGCGTCGCTTCAGACATTAAGATAATCCCGTTACTCGCAACTCGGTGGCATTCTCGCGAATGAACCTGTGCTTACTCTCGTCAAGCAGAAACTGCGAAACCTATTCTAACACTTGTTGGCGCTCGCCTGCCCGCGTCCTGTGACCGTCAAAGTCGACGCTGTAGCACTGGTATATCCGCGAAACCACATGTACAAGCCCAGCGACAATCGATTTTCATAAGGAACAATCTTGGACGCCGCAGACCTGTACAGAGCAGCCATTTCACGCCGACTCCACGAATCGCAATCTTATCTTATCTTCCTCACTGTAAGCGACATGCGCATACAGTGGGCCTTGCCTGTCTGGGAAGTTAAAAATGCGCGGGAGCAACTGGGGAAGGTCCTCGACCAGATCATAGTCCAGTACTTTGTCAATTGATATCCATTCCAATGTGCCTTCCGGACTGTCCGGCTTTAGTTCTCGACTGTCACTAATCGCTGTAAAAATAAAAAGCAGGATGCCACTGGCTTCGCCAGCATCAATATTGTGGATGCTGCACAAACGAAGCGAATGTACGATCAGACCCGATTCTTCTTCTATCTCTCGCAGCGCGCTACTGCGGACGTCTTCGTCACGTTCGACATGACCGCCCAAACCGTTGTATTGATTTGGAAAAACGCGTTTGCCGGCATCTCGCTTCAACATCAACACATCATCGCCGTTTATGACAAAGGACAAGGTTCGTGGCATCGTCAGCCAACGGTCCTGCGTCGCGTCTGCGCCCTGTTGCTTGGCTCCCATCTCTAGCCCCCTCATGGAAACGATTTCGGCACAATTGCCGTCAAGATTTCTTCGTGATAATCTATTGGGATATTGTACAAAGGAACGGCATGAAGACGAATCCAATAAGTTCTCCGCCGCCAGATTTGCGGATCGTCAACATTGATGACGTCTTGCCGCACGAAAAGAGCGACGTACAGCGATCACAACCCTTGATTTCGCGCTTGCGGGGGGCTGAGTACTTCACGAATCCGCCTGTTGTTGCCGCCCTCGGCAACGGCAAATATGTTCTGATGGACGGCGCCAATCGACATAGCTCGCTCAAATATCTGGATTATGACCACATCTTGATTCAGGTCGTCGACTATGAATCGCAGTTTATCGAACTGGGTGTATGGCAACACATCGTATCGGATTGGCAGACGGACGAGTTCCTTAGCCGGCTGGAAGCCATCTCCGACATAGATATTCGAGACGGCTGGGATTCCAGCGCAGTTGCGCAGGTCCTGTTACACGAAGGACCGGTTTACGGCATCCATGCCAGCGGGGACAATCTCTTTCAGAGAAACTCCACACTCCGCCGGGTCGTTGAATCATATCATCGTCATGCGACCCTTTATCGCAGTCCCTTGACCGATCCCAATCAGATCTGGTCCCTCTACCCATGCGCGATCGCGCTTGTAATGTTCCCCGGGTATCAGCCCCAAGATATTATTGACGCGGCGACGAAAGAAGCCTTCTTGCCGCCAGGCGTAAGCCGCCATATCATCCATGGGCGGGCGCTTAAGCTCAACTATCCCATGCGCAAGCTGCGCGAGGGAAGCCCGCTAGAAGAAAAAAACCGCGAGTTGAAGCAATGGCTGCAGCGGAAGCTGGCCGAACGCAGCGTGCGCTATTATGCAGAAGCGACCTATCAATTCGACGAGTGACGTTCAATGTCTCAAACAGTTGACGAAGTACTGCGCACCTGTGAGTTTCGGGGCGACGAGCATAACTATCGATTGTTGAAGCTTCCGGCAAACGGCATCACCGTCGCGGCCGGTATCGTCGCCGAAGCGAGCCTGCCCTTTTCGGCTATGCTCGCGGACCAGGATGAAGTGACGATGCTCTTGCCAGATGAGGTCTGTCTGGAATTCCAGCGCCGGCTGAAAATGGCGACGGTAAGCGAAGCCGAGTATCGGCTTATCACCGTAGAAGCGGTTCTGGAGCCAGATTTGGTAGGCTTAATCGCGAGGGTCAGCCGATCACTTGCCGAATCAGGGATTCCGGTTCTGGTCTTCGCCGCCTACTCTCGGGACCATATCTTTGTACCGGTTGACCGTTTCGACAGGGCGCTCGCCGCCTTGAGGTCCTTGCAAGAATCCATGCAACAATAAGAAGGTCGCGATATGGAGATCCATCTGTTCAACGATGCCAATTTGGTGCCGCAGCCCAAAGACAAGATCCGCATCGAGGCCTTTGGCGCCAGTCCCTATCCCGAAGGTTTTCGTGTGAAGGTGAACCTAAAACTCACGCCCTTTCAGGAACGACCTAATCTGGTACTTGTCGCCCACCGCGACGATGGCCTTCAGGTGAGTGACTTGGACATCATTGCCACAATGCATTATGAAAATGAATTCACAATGCATATTCGTGGCCTGGATGATCCTGTTGGATCCTACACCATGACCGCAGAACTCTATTACGAGACTCGCGACCCACCGCAGGACAAGTCTCAAATCCAGTTTGAGATCCCGGCGAAAGATCCATGATATGGTGATTCGTATTCCTTACAGGGTTGCGAGGATAATTGTAGACGATGCCAGGGCGCAGGTCCCGAATGAAGCCTGTGGCTTAATCGCCGGAGACGGCAAAACAATCCAGAGCGCAATTCCCCTCTCCAATGTCGCGTCAAGCAAAGGATCGAGTTTCTCTCTCGAGCCCAAGGAGCAATTGGGCGCCCTCAAGCGCCTTGATGCCGAAAACCTTGTCTGGATGGGGGTCTATCATTCACACCCCAATTCGGCTGCCATCCCGTCGAGCGCGGATTTAGAGGAAGTCAGCGATCATGGTCTGCTGCAACTAATCGTATCGCTCGAGAAACACAAACCGGAACTCCAGCTTTGGCGCATAGGCGCATCGGGCGTCATGCCGCTCGAGCTGATCTTTGAGACACAGTCCGACGCGAGATTTGATGATGCGACTGCTCCGTCACAGAAGCAACGCGCCGCCATCGTAGCGGCGGCTATCATCAGCGTGATCCTGATGTTAGCGATATCTTTCACTTTATTGCCGCCCGCCCCTGAAATCACGTCGTTCCCGTGATTAGGCGAAAGCACTGATGCTTCTGGAATCCTGCGCTGTCGCAATCACAGGAGTTTTGGGGGGCGGCCTGATTAACGCGCTCGCGGACGCCCTGCCCTCACGCCAACCTTTGAGGATGCCGCAATACGCGGACGGCAGACGCCGCCCAACGCTTGCCTGGCTCGGGATCGGCGCCTTCATGTTCAACTTGCGCCGCCTGCCGGAGCCGAGCGCGGACGAGCTTGGGACCACAAGTCTATCAAGCGGACCTGGCGGCGCTTTGCTCAGCTGGCGCTATCCGCTGACGGAAATAGCCAGCGCGCTGCTTATGTTACTCTTTTACGCCGATATCCGAGATGAAGCCGCGCTACTGTCAACAGCGACTCTATTTAAGTTTGCTTATGCCGCGCTCCTTGTGTTGATCACAGTAATTGACCTGGAACACAGGCGCATTCCATTTGCCCTTGCGCTTCCACTGGGCGCGCTGGCTTTGATTGACGCCGCTCTGATTCCCGTCAGCGAGCCTGGAACCCTTTCGGCCGCAATCGGCGGTTTAACCGGATTCGCCCTCTTTTACGTTGCCTATCTAGGCGGTGTTATGTTCGCGCGCATGCTGAACCGAAACCGCGGCAAGCCGCTCGCGGGAGGCGCCTTGGGATTTGGAGATGTGGTTTTGATGGCCGCAGTAGGGCTAATAGTCGGTTTCCCGGGTATCTTGCTGGCGATCACTTTTTCAATTTTCGCAGGCGCGGCCGGCGCCATCGCCGTCGTATGCGCCCGATTTGTGAAGACGGGCAGCTATCAGCCATTTGCCAAGATACCATACGGCCCGTTTATAGTTGGCAGCGCTGTCTTTGTGCTGTTAATTGCAAATTAGCTCGGTTTCCGACCGTCCTCGAGCTCGCTCCATTTCTTCAAATTTGCGAATCACTCCGCCGCCCAGGCAGACGTCTCCGTCATAAATGACGGCTGCCTGCCCCGGCGTAATATCGCGCTGCGGAAGGTCGAAACGCACATATATTTGATCCTCGCCTCTCGGCTCTAGCATGGCCGGTTGCGCGCGCGCTTTGTAGCGGATCTTTACCCGGGCGCGGAAAGGCCGAGCCGGAGCTTCGCCGCCGACCCAGTTAACGGAATCCGCGAGCAAGTCATCCCGGCCAAGTTCTTCGCCCGTACCGACCACGAGTAAATTGTCAGCGGGATTCATCTCCAGGACGTACAAGGGCACATCATAAGACAGGCCGAGTCCCCGGCGCTGACCGATTGTGTAATTGGACAATCCCTGATGCTCCCCCAACAGTTCGCCATTTTTTCGCACAATTGGGCCGGGTTGCATTAGATCCGGCGCATGCAGGCGCAAGAAATCTCGATAGTCCTTGCCCCCCAGGAAGCACAAATCCTGGCTGTCCTTCTTGCCTTCCACGTTCAAGCCGAACTTCTTTGCCAGGGCGCGCACTTCTTGTTTGGAAAATTCGCCAACCGGGAACATCGTCCGAGCCAGTTGTGATTGTCCCATCACGCTCAAGACATAACTCTGGTCCTTGTCGATATCTACGCCGCCCCGCAAGCGGTATTTCCCAGATCTGTCTTGGTCAATGCGCGCGTAGTGTCCGGTCGCGAGATAGTCGGCGTCCAGCGCCAAGGCATTCTTGAGCAGCCAGTCGAAACGGATATGTCGGTTGCACTGCAAACAGGGATTCGGCGTGAATCCGTCGCGATGCCCGTCGATGAAGTATTGAACGACCCTATTGCGAAAGACATCCTTGCTATCCAGAACATAGAAGGGAATGCCGAGTTGGTCGGCAATTCTGCGGGCGTCGGACATCTGCTCCGGTGTACAACAGCGATTATGCGCCGGGCCTCCCAGGGCCTCGTCCGACCAGAGGCGCATCATCATGCCAAGGACATCGTAGCCGCGCTCGACCAGCAGTGCCGCAGCGACGGAGCTATCGACGCCGCCGCTCATGGCGACGACAACGCGCGTATTGCTTTCGCTCATGGCGCCATTTCCCTTTTGAGCTTGCCCAGCTTATCCACGGCCGTTTCCAGTACATCGAGCGCATAGCTGATGTCGTCCTCGCTGGTTTGCATGCCTACGGACAAGCGCAAGCCGCTTTTCGCCTCATCTTCCGAATAGCCAACAGCCAACAATATGTCTGACGGCTCGGGATTGCCGGTTTTGCAAGCCGAACCGCTGCTCCCCGCCACGCCAAGCATATCAAGGTGCATCATCAGGGCATTGGCGTCAATGCCATGAAGGATAAAACTGGCGTGCGAGGGAAGGCGCCGGTTCGGATGTCCGCTGAGTTCCGCGCAAGACAAGCGATCCAATATGCCTTGAATCAGGTGATCGCGCATCTTGGCAAAATGCCTGAGCCGCCCGTCGTTCTCGTCATAGGCCAATTCCAGCGCCTTCGCCATGCCAACAATGAAAGCCGTATTGTGAGTCCCGGCGCGCATGCCATGTTCGTGGCCCCCGCCGCTTTGGGAGGGCGCCAATTCAAGGCCGTCCTTCACGTAAAGCAGACCCACGCCCTTGGGACCATAGAATTTGTGGGCGGACAGACTTAGCATGTCCACGCCGAGCCGCTCCACATCAAGATCCAATTGTCCGCCCGCTTGTACGGCGTCCGTGTGCATAAGCAGGTCATGCGCATGCGCAATTTGAGACAGCAGCGGCAAATCCTGGATCGTGCCCAATTCGTTGCTGGCATAGATGATGCTGGCCAGAGCGCCCCCGCGTTTGCAAAGCTCGGCAAAGATCTCGCTGTCAACAATGCCAAACTTGTCAACGGGCGCGATCTCGGTATCGAAGCCCATCAGCGCGCTCATTTGATTGACCGTATTGGTCACTGCGCTGTGTTCGATGGGCGAAGTGACCAGCCGCGACGGCTCGCCTCTATGACGCGCGGACCAGCCGGCGCCGCGAATGGCGAGATTGTCGCTTTCGGTGCCACAACTAGTAAATATGACTTCCGAAGGTTGGCAATTGAGAATGCCAGCGACCGTCATACGGGCATCTTCAACGGCTCTTTCCGCCCGGTTGCCGAAGCGATGTGCTGATGAGGGGTTGCCGTAGACTTCGCCGAAATACGGCAGCATCTCATCAAGGACGCGGGGATCAACCGGCGTCGATGCCGAGTAATCCAGATAGACTTGTTTTCTCGTCCGCATTTGCTTTGCTCGCCTTGAGAAGATTACCTGATCAGAGCCATTTTACACCGGGAGCGCCGGCAAATTCAATGAAACAGTCGGGTATCCGTTTGGGTCGAAGGCGCCGCTCGGCGCGCAAGCGACGGAAAGATTTCCGGGATGTCGCTCCTCCGCAGAGCGCCCGGGAGTCCTACTGTAAGCCCCGGCAGCGTCCCCGTATTTTTCCAGTTTTTGAGGCGGAAGGCGGGGTGGAGGGCGCGGTATTGCTGGGTTTGTGCTTTGGCGAGGGTGGGAGGTTTTTTTCACCACAAAGACACGAAGAGCACGAAGGATTTTGACCATCAAGGGGCGCGTCGACGCTGAGCTTCGGGAAGAGCCGGGGATGGCTTGGTTTGGGCGCAAACACAATAAACGAAATAGTTATGTCCGCGGCGCTGTCGCAGCGATTAGCGCTATGTTTGACCTAAATGATGTAATATCATTGCGCAGGGTATGTATGGCGAAGCAGGACAAGACACAGGCAGGAGACAGATATCTATGCCAACGATGACTAGGGTACATGGTCGAGAAGTGCTGGATTCGCGCGGCAACCCCACTGTCGAAGTTGAAATTCATTTGTCGGACGGGACGATGGGCAGAGCTATCGTTCCGAGCGGCGCTTCCACGGGTGAACATGAAGCCCTGGAAATGCGCGATGGAGACAGGTCGCGCTACCTTGGCAAAGGCGTTCTCAAGGCCGTTGCTTCCGTCAACGACATCATAGCGCCGGAGCTAATAGGTTTGGAACCATTCGATCAGAAAGCGCTCGACGAACTCATGCTGCAGATCGACGGCACCCCGACGAAAAGCAAGTTAGGCGCAAACGCCATACTGGGCGTATCGCTGGCGCTGGCTCACAGTGCCGCAAACTGCCTGCGCATCCCGCTATACGCCTATCTGGGCGGCATTCACGCGCACCTGTTGCCAACGCCGATGATGAACATCATGAATGGCGGCAAACATGCTTTGGGCAGTACGGACTTTCAGGAGTTCATGGTCATGCCTGCCGGCGCGCCCAGCTTCCGGGAAGCGCTGCGATGGGGCACGGAGATATATCACACCCTGGGCGAGGTCTTGCACGACAAGGGTTATCCGACCACTGTCGGCGATGAGGGCGGATTCGCGCCCAGCCTGGGCAGCAATCAAGCGGCCCTGGACGTCATCATGGAAGCAATTGCCAAATCGGGATACCGCGCGGGCGAAGACATATTCATCGCGTTGGATCCAGCGGCGTCGGAAATCTATAGCGACGGTCTTTACAACCTGGAGATTGAAGGGCGAAAGCTGTCAGGTGAAGAGATGGTTGAATTCTGGAGTGACTGGTGCGCTCGCTATCCCATCATCTCGATAGAAGATGGCCTGGACGAGAACGACTGGGAGAATTGGTCGCGCTTGGTCGCGGAGATTGGCGATCGCGTGCAAATCGTGGGCGACGACCTGTTGGTTACCAATGTGGAAAAAGTCAAGCGCGCCATCAACGAGCGAGCCGCGAATTCCTTGCTCTTCAAGGTGAACCAGATTGGCTCTTTGACCGAAGCCTTTGCGGCCGGGCAGTTGGCTCAGCGACACAACATGACCGTCGTTACCAGTCACCGAAGCGGAGAAACGGAAGACAGCAGCATCGCCGATATCGCAGTCGCGATGAACAGCGGACAGATCAAGACCGGGGCGCCCGCTCGCACCGACCGCATCGCGAAATACAATCAACTGTTGCGGATCGAGGAGCGATTGGGGGGCGCCGCGCGCTACGCCGGGTCAAGCGCATTTGCAAACCTCAATCTGGATGTACAATAGTGTCAATCCGCGAAAGGTTGGGGGCGTGCGACTGACTCTACATGGCAAGCATACCAAGATTGTAGCGACGATCGGGCCCGCTTCGCAGGATGCCGAGACGCTGCGCGCCATGATCCGAGCGGGCATGAATGTGGCGCGGATCAATTTTTCGCACGGCGATCATGAGACGCACGGAAAGGTCATCGACAGGGTCCGGCGCATCGCCGAGGAAGAGGATACCGTCGTTGCCATCCTCTGCGATATTCAAGGTCCCAAGATTCGAATTGGCGAGTTGGCGCAAGAGCCGACCATACTCTACCCGGGGGAGTCCATCACCCTAACCCTGGATGAGGTTGTGGGTAGCAATGGTCTGGTGTCCTTGCCCCATCCCGAGTTTCTGAAAGACATCACTGCCGGCACGAACTTGCTGCTTGACGACGGCAATTTACAGTTCAAGGTGAATGACAGCAGTTCGCGCGAACTGGTCTGCGAGGTGGTAGTCGGCGGCCCGCTGAAATCTCGCAAGGGCGTATCGGCGCCCAATGCGCAGTTGACTCTGTCGGCGATCACGGCTAAGGACCGCGAAGACGTCAAGTTCGCTCTGGCCAAGAACTGTGATTATTTGGCGATGTCATTTGTACGCTCGGCAAATGACATTCGAGAGATGCAGAATTTGATGAAAGATTTGGGGGAAGAAGCAGCCATTATCGCCAAGATCGAAATGGGAGAAGCGCTGGAAAACATAGAGGAGATCATTACTGTATGCCAGGGGATCATGGTCGCGCGCGGTGATCTGGGCATCGAAACCCCGGCGGAAGAGGTGCCCTTCCACCAGAAGCGGATCATCAATTTGTGCAACGACGTTGCCAAGCCCGTGATAACGGCGACACAGATGCTGGAGTCCATGACGGAGAACCCGCGACCAACCAGAGCGGAAGCCAGCGACGTTTACAACGCAATCATTGACGGTACCGATGCCATCATGTTGAGCGCGGAAAGCGCCAGCGGAAACTATCCCGTCCGGGCGGTCGAAGTGATGAGCAAAATCGCCTTGATTGCCGAGGAACACCTGAAAAACCTGGCGGAAAAAGCCGACTCTCCAGCCAAGATCAGCGCAAACGGCGCCAAGTCGCGCGAGTTCATTTCCGATGCCATTTGCCGGGCGACCTTTGACATATCGCG
The DNA here is from genome assembly GCA_011525385.1 of Chloroflexota bacterium. Classification (GTDB taxonomy): domain Bacteria; phylum Chloroflexota; class Anaerolineae; order Aggregatilineales; family Phototrophicaceae; genus UBA6055. The sequence goes on from WTGF01000086.1 coordinate 155,368, forward strand.
CTTCATCAATCCAACTGCGATTGTCACAACCAGTTTGTCCGGTTATACCACGCGTCGCGTCGCCAAGGAGCGGCCGCGCACGCCGATCCTTTGCATGACCCCTAGCGCTACCACTCAAAGGCGCATGGCGCTTGTCTGGGGCGTCATTCCCCTGCTCGTACCGGAATTCGGTTCCATCGACGAAATGATCAGCATCATCATTCGAGCGGCACACGACCGGGGCCTGGTCGCGCGTGGCGATCGCCTGGTAATCATCGCCGGCGTGCCATTTGGCATTGACGGGCAGACCAATCTCATCAAGATTCATACTGTGGGACAAGAAGGCGAAATCTGAATCGGAGTCTGTTGAAGTTCTACCCCATCCCCCGGCCAGTGCCCCCCTCAGTCCCCCCGCTAAGCGGGGGGCGGAAACCCCGAATCATCGGAGAAGGGGAGCATAGCGAGTTGTTATGAGCCATTATGGTCATAAGGTGTTATGCGACAGTGACAGCGCTTAGACGTAAATCGGGATTTTCAACGGAGTCCTGAATCGGGATTGCCGCAATTTTGGTAATGTCTAGGATGCGACCCACTTGGCGTCGATTGGCGGGGGCTCGGAGGGCTTTACATGCCGGGAAGCCGTCGCAATCGTGCCATCCGAGGTGTAGTTCACTTGGCTGGTGGTACATCGCGGGCAGATGTTCCAGGCCAAGTCCAGAAGATAGTCACACTCTACACAGGCCTTTTTCAGCCGAGCGTGGCAATAAGGACAAGCCTGCCAGTCGTGCTGTACGCGCTGCGAACAATTTGGGCAGCTAGGCTTCTCTTCTATCTCCTGCAGCAAGGCTTCTTCTTCCAAAGACCGTTCATACACTTCTGAAAGCGTCTCTCTTGGTCGGAGTAAAATGTAGACAAATATACCGGGTACGTTTAGCAAAAGAACCAGCAAGGCGACCAGCGCACCCGCCAAAGGATCGCGGGAGCGCTGCCGCATGTCGCGGTAGGCCCACATTACCAGGGAGAGCCAAACCGATGTCATAAAGACGGCGGCAAATACAACAACGATTAGGAGGATGTCGTCGAAGCCTTCGGGCATCTAGTCCTTTTCCGGGAAGCTGTATCTTACAGAAACCATACCAGCGCATTAAGCGGCAAGCGCATCCACGCTCGCCTTAATATCACTGATTGCAGTAATCATAGACCATTAGTATATCAGCGCCCTAATATACGCGCAATTCATTTGGCTGGGGCGACAAGCGCTATGTGGCAGAGATAATCAAGCGGGAGAACGCAGCAAATGATTGAAAGACATAGCCGCCAACTGTATTGCAATTTACGCAAGAACTTTGCAACTAGCTTTCGCGCTCGGCTTCGGCCCCGTTGCCGTTCGCTTTGTCGACCAGGAGGAGAATCTCGCTAATGATGGTATCAAACTGATGTCCCGAGGCTTCAAGCGCGATCCACGACAGACTTTCGGGATGATCGTTTGCGCCTATCACGCTTAACAGGTTTTCTGACTCAAAGGTGTACCAGGCTTGTTTATTTATGATTTCGTGTTCCTGAATGCAAGTACTGCACAGCGTTGGGTAGTCGGTGATGACTTCTTTGTCAAAGTAGAATCCACGAATCCAAGTACGGCCTACGGACAATCGATCTTCATATCTTAGACGCAACATAAGCGGGCATTCGCTGCCAAGAATCCCGCATTGGCTCAAAGACTGAGAACTCACATAAAAGGTTACGATGACCTTGATCGAATCGTAGTCACTCACATCTATGCCATCTTCGCCAAAGGGTTGCGTACACCGGACCTCGCCATGAGATGTGGCATTGTCAAGCCTACGCAAGCGCAAACCCAGTCTGCCGTCGAATGGCTCAAGCGAGAACCTTCCGCGCGGGTCGCTATCTTGCTCCACGAGGCATCCCCACTTTGCCGGCAAGATCAATTCACCCTCTGGCGGGCCTTGATCAAAATCTTGTATGCTGAACAAGGAACTGGACAAGACGTTGCGGACCGTCGCGCGCGGTTCAATCGTTCGATTACCGAGTCTGACAACCAACTCCTGTCCGGCCGGGACAGTCCTCAGGCTTGACATATCATCGGCGAAATAGGCGGAGGCACGGCCCACAACATTGAGAATGCGCACTTCATCATCCGTTGCCGAAACGCGATAGCGGCCATCGTCAAGAAACTGAAGGGACAGGCCGCCCGCGGTACCCACGCTTAGCAAGAATGGTTTGTTTACGGCACCGGTGACAAACAGATCTAACTCGCCCTTCAAATTGGAGAAGCTGATACTGTGTTGATTCAGGCTCCAGTCAAAGCGTGGTCGGGAAGCGCGTTCGAAGGTGATTAAGGTGTTGCTCTGCAAAGCCACTGCCGCCAGCAAGCTTGAGGGCGCTCCTTCAAACGCGGGCACGTCGCGGAACTGAATTGTCGCCTGTGACAAGGAATCGGTGCTGATGCTGGTCTGCGTATTTGTAAGGCCTTGGCGTTCGCGTTGCACGGTTTCGACGAAGTCCGAGCCGGTGACGCCTACTGTACCCTGTGAGACTTGCAAAAGTGCCGGTATCGCTTCTGTAGACTGAAACAGATACAGGTAAATTGCCAAGGCGGTCGTGATGGTAAGCGCACAGAACATCCCAAATGCGAGCAAGAGAACCAGCCAGGCCATTCGTCCGGGCGAAATGGCGGAGCGGTATACCTGGCCAGGAGGATTTTCAGGCGAATCTTCGGGAAGCTGAGTCACCGTCGCTTGTTCTGCTTCAGTCAAATTTCTACCTCGATAGAACGTAAACCGCGCTGCGGCAACAGGATAATTATAGCATTAGGAGACTGTATTGTCGCTGAAAATATCGGTTGTGTATCGGATTCGGTTGAAAAAAGAACAAGACCCACCTAACAGTCGGTAAGGGTGATCCGCTGGATCGCCGGACGCGTAGAAACTGAATGAGTATCGGGCGACTCACCGGGTCGCGTAGACACTGACCGTCAGTCGTCCCTAGCAGATCGTTGGTATTTTGGGTTTAGGATCTCGTGTAGAGAACTGTAAAAAGTATTTCAATCGAGAAGGATACACTAGCAAAAATATCAGGTATAATTGCGTAATAGTTAAGGACAGTTTGGGGAAATCGGGGTATGTCCGGTCACAGCAAGTGGTCCACCATCAAACGCAAAAAGGGAGCCGAAGACGCCAAACGCGCCAAGATATTCACTCGTCTGGGTAGGGACATCATGGTGGCGGCCCGTGAAGGGGGCGGCGACGAAGGAAGTAACGCGAGACTCAAGTTGGCGGTAAGCAAGGCACGCGCTGCGAACATGCCCAAAGACAACATTGAGCGCGCCATCAAGAAAGGGACTGGCGAAATCGCCGGCGGCGAGCTAGTCGAAATCGTATACGAAGGCTATGGACCGGAAGGCGTCGCCTATATTGTCGAGATAATGACTGACAATAAGAATCGAGCCTTGGCGGAGATCAAACATGCTTTTAGCAAGCATGAAGGGAGCTTGGCCACCTCCGGCGCAGTCATGTGGCAATTCGATCAAAAAGGTTACTTGACAATTAGGGGCGAGGCGGATTTCGACGACATATTTATGCAGGCGGCGGATGCAGGCGCCGATGACGTGGTTGAAGAAGACGGAATCATCGCTGTTTATACGCCGCGCGACGGGTTTAGCGCCGTTGAACAAGCCCTTGGCGCCGCCGGCTTTGAATTCGAAGACAGCGAGTTACGCTGGTTCCCGCAGAACGAGATAGATGTGTCCAGCGGCAAGGCGCTGCAAAACATGCGTCTCATGGAACAATTGGAGGAGTCTGACGACGTGCAATCCGTAGCCTCGAACCTCAATATCACCGACGAGGTTTTGGCAGCCTTCGAGTCCTAGAATGATATCGCTTGGTATAGACCCTGGAACGGCGAGCCTGGGATACGGATTCGTTCGCGAGCATGGAGACAGCTCGTTAGAGGCGGTGCATTTCGGGGTTATCCGAACGCGCCCCGGCACAGCCATGCCCGAACGACTGTTCAACATTTATCAGGAACTGGGGGGACTCATTGCCGAGTTTAAGCCGGATCGCGCCGGCGTCGAAGAATTGTTCTTCTCAAGGAATGTGACGACCGCAATAACAGTGGCGCAAGCGCGTGGGGTGATCCTCTTGACCTTGCAAAGCGCCGGCATGCCCGTGGCCGAATACAAGCCGAATATGGTTAAGCAAGCGGTAACGGGATATGGTGGCGCGGACAAATCGCAAATGGGGGAAATGGTTCGCTTGCTGCTCAACCTCGACAATGCTCCGAAGCCGGATGATGCGGCGGATGCCTTAGCTGTCGCAATCACGGACATTCATAGTTATCGCTTGAGTACAGTTAACCCTCTTTGAGGCGCCCCTTTACGATGATTGCCACCCTGGAAGGACGCGTTGGCTTCAAGGACTCGGAGCGAGTTGTTGTCTTGGTAGGCGGTATCGGTCTTGAAGTGCTGGCGCCGTTTAGTACGCTAGAGAAAGTAAGCGGAGAGCAAGTTTTTCTTCATACACGGCTGGTGGTTCGTGAAGATTCATTAACCTTGTATGGTTTCGCAAGCGAGGCCGAGCGCGACCTCTTTGATAGCTTCATAAAGATCAGCGGCATTGGTCCCAAGCTAGCGATTACCATTCTCAGTTCGCTCAGTGTTGACAACGTGCGTGGCGCGGTGACAAATGATCGGCCCGAGGTACTTAGCCGGGTACCGGGTATCGGAAAGAAAACCGCAGAGAAAATCGTGTTGGAATTGCGTGACAAATTGGCTACAGTCCTGGATACTGCTCCCTTCGACGACGCTAGTACGATCAACGCCGAAGTCATCGATGCCTTGACAGCCCTCGGCTACAGTGTGATTGAAGCCCAAACTGCGGTCCAGGCGCTGCCGCTTGACGCCCCGGAAGATGAGGAGTCTCGTGTTTTTCTGGCGCTGCAATACTTGGGCGTTTGAGTTTACTGCAATGCAACGTCGCTCATTCTGAGTAATTTCAAGTAAGTAATGAGAATGCGAAAATGCTACGCTTTGCCCCCCACCCCCAAACCCTATGCCCCCTCGG
>WTGF01000027.1 GCA_011525385.1 Chloroflexota bacterium
CGGGATGCAAGGTATTTTGCGTGGGCGGCGGCATTGTCGCGCGTGTGTCTACATTGCCTTGCGATGTAGGCGTAGCTACGACTTTCACCACTCCTCCGGTCCGTGCGCTTTTGCAATAACGCTGTGTAACAAGTAATATGAGACTGTGCGTCGCTCTCTAAAATCGGGGTCCAGCAATGACAAACAAGCTGATCAAAATAGCGCCCTCAATCCTGTCGGCGGATTTCACTCAACTCGGGGAAGAAGTGAAGCAGGCGCAAGACGCTGGCGCCGACTGGATACATATTGATGTGATGGACGGGCAGTTTGTACCCAATATCACTATGGGGCCGCTGGTTGTAGAAGCTGTGAAAAAGGTCGCGAATATCCCCTTGGACGTACATTTGATGACCGTACAGCCGGAGCGCCTTATAGGACGGTTTGCCGCCTGCGGGGCCGATTCCATCACTGTGCACGTCGAGGCTTGCACGCACCTTCATCGCGTCCTGGGACAGATTAAATCCGCCGACTGCCGGGCCGGCGTCGCGCTGAATCCTCACACGTCGGCGACGGCGCTTGGCGAGATCCTGGATATGGTCGATATCATCAATGTGATGACTGTCAACCCGGGATTCGGCGGTCAAGCGTTCATCAGGGCGATGACCGCCAAGATCGCTTCATTGCGCGCTATGGTTGATAGGGGTGGGTCAAATATCGACATTGAAGTTGACGGCGGCATCAATAGCGAGACGATCCTCCTGGCTGTGGCAGCCGGGGCCAATGTCATGATCGCCGGTACTTGCGTATTCGGGCATGCAGGAGGCATCGCCGCCGGCATCCAGGATTTGCGTCAAGCAATCGCGAGTCTTGATAGCTGATGTCTTCATGTCGCAACAAGACCGGCGTCGACGGCAACGCGCTGAAACAGGTCTTGGCAAGCGCCATCGGCCAGTTTTCCCAGCATATTGAAGTAATCAACGAAATGAATGTCTTTCCGGTCCCTGACGGAGACACGGGAATCAACATGTACCACACACTCCAGCGCGCCTACAGCGAAATATCGGATCTCGATAGTTCGGACGTTGCGGAAGTATCCCGGCGATTCGCCTATGGCGCGTTAATGGGGGCCCGCGGAAACAGCGGCACAATCCTTTCGCAGTTGCTAAAGGGATTCGCTGAGCAACTGGGGACGGCCGAAGCGCTGGATACCTCCCAATTCGCCCTTGCTTGCAAACGCGCGGTGCAATTTGCCTATGAAGCAGTAACAAGCCCGGTAGAAGGTACTATTCTCACCGTCGCGCGGGAAGCGACGGAAACGCTCGAGCTTCATGCGGGCGACGACCTGGCGCTCCCCAAGGCGCTGACTATCCTGGTTCGCGCAGCGCAGGCATCGCTGCGCAGAACGCCGGAACTGTTGCCGATACTAAAGGAGTCCGGCGTCGTTGATTCAGGCGCCTTGGGCCTGGTCTTGTTCCTGGAAGGACTCGCGTCCGGCGACGGCAAATTGGATTCCCCGGAGAAAGCGGAATCCCCTGTTGCAGCGGGCTCGGGCGTCGCGATGGATTCGTCCAGAGACGCCTCCTATGGCTACGATGTGCAGTTTCTCATGCTGGGCAAGGACTTGAATATCGCTCAAATCCGTCAAGACCTGGAGCCCGTGGGCTGGTCTCTACTGGTGGTCGGCGACCACTCCACGGTCAAGGTCCACATACATGTGGACAATCCCGCCCTACCCATCGACTATGCGGTGCAATCCGGCGCAATACTGGATGACATCGTCATCGAAAACATGGAATTGCAGTTCCGGCGAAGACCGTGGCAAGAGACATCATCAGCAGCGCCGCCGAAACATCAGACAGCAGAGGCCTACGGAGTGATCGCCGTGGCCCCGGGAGACGGATTAAGGGCAGTTTTTGAGGATCTGGGATGTGAAGCGGTAATCCGCGGCGGACAGGGCAGAAATCCCAGCGTGGAAGATTTCCTCGTTGCAATTGACCGGGTGAACGCTTCGAGCGTGTTCATCCTGCCAAACAATCGCAACATCATCATGACCGCCAGACAAGCAGCTGAAAGCGCCGATGAGAGGCGCGTCGATGTCCTGCCCACGACGTCCGTCGTCCAAGGGATTAGCGCATTGATCGCCCTGCGTTCATTTGAAGACAGTGGTGAAGACAGCGGTGAAGACGGCGGGGGCGATTTGGACTCGGCGATCGGCGAAATGAGAGCCGCGGCCCAGCAAGTCTGTTCGATAGAGATCACGCAGGCAACCAGAGATTCTCATCTGGGTGGCTTGGCAATAGGCTGTGGCGACTTCCTCGCTACCAGCGACGGCCAGATTCTGGTTGCCGGCGCCACAATCGAGGCATCTGTAAGCGATGCTTTGGCCAAAGTCCTAAAGGCCGAACATGAACTGGTTACCTTATATTATGGCGACGGCATCCAGGAGCGAGAGGCCAAGAAATTGATTGAGCGTTTATCATTTACCTATTCGGAATTAGAATTTGATCTGGTCTTCGGCGGACAAGAACTTTACCCGTATTTGATCGGCCTTGAGTGATGCCTCGAATCCATATAGTCACCGATAGCGGCGCGACATTTTCCAATCCGCGCCTGATAAAACACTACCCGGTGACGATCTTGCCCAATCAAATTGAAATCGAGGGGGTTCGCTTTCAAGAAGATATCGATCTGGAAAGTGAGCACGCCTTTGAACTTCTGGGAAAACTTGGGGCGACGCCGACCGTCATTCCGCCGTCGGAAAACGATTATGCCGAACTGTACGCTCGGCTCTCGCATTTTTACGATGTGATAATTTCCATTCATCCGTCGCGCGACTTGAGCAAGAGTTGGCAAAACGGCCGGTTGGCTGCGCAGCAGGTTGGAAACGACTGTGAGATCGCGGTAATTGATTCGCAAAGCCTCTGCGCGGGTCAAGGTATGCTGGTACGCGTCGCGGCGCGGGCCGCTCACGACAAACTTGGGGTTGAAGAGGCGATTCAGGCGGTGCGTATGGCGGTCAACCGCGTTTATTCGGTCTATTGCATACACGACCTGGATTACCTGCGCTTTAACCGGATCATGAAACCGTCTCATGCGATCTTGTGCACGCACATGGGCATCAAGCCATTTGTCAGCTTGGAAGACGGTAAGATCATCGTTATTGAAAAGGTCCGCAACCAGCCGCAGGTCATCGAGCGACTGGTCGAGTTTTTGGTAGAATTTAACGAATTAGATGACGCAGTGATGTTGCAGCACCAGAACCAAATCAGTGAAGAGACCCGCATCATGCAGGATCGATTGGCTCTGGAATTCCCGGGCCAGCATTTTCCCTTCACTATGTACAGCACAACTATGGCAACCTGGCTTGGTCCAAGCGCGATAGGCGTCGCGGTATTGGAAAAGGAAACGGACGACTTGGACTATGACTTTTAAACGGATTCGAGTTGCAGCCGACAGCGTCTGCGACTTGCCGGTCGAGATCGTCAGGAAGCTGGATATCCGGATCATTCCGACATATGTCAATATCGGCGACCAGAGCATTCCCGATGACGGCGCGGCGCTTGATCGCCAAGCCTTCTATCGCCAACTGCCCTCCATGAGGGTGCAGCCTACAACCTCCGCTCCATCCCCGGGAGAAGCGGAGGCATTCTACCAGGAGATGCTAAACGATGGCGCGGAAAAAATCGTGTCGATCCATGTGCCGGACAGGCTGAGCGGCGTGCTCAATACCATGCGCTTGGGCGCGCGCGCTGTAGACGCGGAACGAGTAGCGCTCGTAGACAGTTTGCAACTGACATTCGGAATAGGATTCCAGGTTTGGGTGGCTGCCGAATTAGCTGTCGAGGGCGCGTCGTTGCCTGACATTCTGGAAGCGATTGAACGGGTACGCCAGCATACCGAGGTTTACGCCATTATCGATACGATGCAATACTTGCAGCGGAGCGGCCGCGTTAGCTCACTTGTCGCCGGTATCGGAACATTGCTCAAGATCAAGCCGATTGTCCGTGTCGCCGACGGCGATATCAGCTCGCTGGCGCGTTCGCGAACCTGGTCTCGCGCGGAAGCAAAGCTCAAGGCGCTCACGCAAGATCAGGCGCCTTTGGACCGTCTCGCGATCTTGCATATCGACAATCGCCTTGGCGCCGAGCGTTTTTTGGACTCTATCCGAGAGATTGCGCCACAGGAGACGCATATCATTGAAGTATGCCCAACTTTAGGCGCGCATATTGGACCGGGCTCGATCGGCGTGGCGACCTTGAACCAAGACTGGAGAAACTGATACATGCCTTCCGCACTGGAAACATTGGTCAAGATCTTGAAGTTGGAACACGAACAGGGCGGCAATGATACGGCGGTAGTCGGGGGCTTGAGCGACTATTGCAGGAATTGGGAGCCCGAAGCGCGACGACAAGCGCGTAAACCAGCGCATCAGATACTTATTGACGAGATCATGGATTGCCTCAAGGACTATGGGGAGATCAAGCCAGAAGACAATCGCAAGGACAGGATAAGTTACATACTGGATCGCATTACCAATCGCGTCCCGCCACCGCCCGAGTACAGCGACAGATTGCGGGCTTGGACGGAAAAAATGGCTGCGGACAAGCCGAGCGACCCGCGCGGACGACGCGGACGCGATCACTCGGACCGGCGGCAAGCAAGGCCATCGCGGTCGCGAAAGGCTGGGTCGTCATCGCAAAAGCAGGACTTCCGAGATGACGATGCGACCTGGGACGAAGACTATACGGGCGGCCCGCAGAGCGGGGAGTTGGACATCAAGCCGCTGCCGCGCTTGGAGCGCCCGCCGCGGATACCGCGCCCCGACTGGAGTTTCGAAGAGGCGCTAGCGCTCTATGACGAGCTCGCCGCGCCGACTACAGACGTGAAAGGCATCGGCAATAAATTAGCTGAATCCCTCAAGCAGTTAGATCTGCATACCATTGGCCAATTGCTCTTTAATTTCCCGCGGGACTACCTGGATTACACTGAGCTCAAATGTATCCGCGATCTGGTTCCAAATGAAACGACGACGATCGTCGCGACAGTCTCGCATGCGGGATCGGCAATCGGCGCGAAGCAGCGACAGGATTTCTTGGCGCGGGTGACTGACGGCTCGGGCACGCTCTCGATTCGCTTCTTTGGCCAGCATTATCTCTCCGGCAGAATACGGCCCGGCAAGCAAATCGTACTCAACGGAAAGGTGACCGTATACCGGGATCGCCTGCAAATGTCGAATCCCGAATGGGAGCACGTCGACCTGGAGAACCTGCAGATTGTCGGCATTGTGCCTGTATATCGACTCGGCAAAGGTATGCGACCGCGGCTCTTTCGGAAAACCATGAAGGCTCTCAGCGCAGATTGGGCCGGTAGCTTGCCTGACCCCATACCGCAGTCCGTCCTGGAGCGCGCGGAATTGGCGGATTTGGGTTGGGCCGTGCGCCAGAGGCATTTTCCCTCGGGATGGGATCACTTGCGCCATGCGTATCGACGTCTAGCGTTTGACGAGCTGCTGATGCTGCAACTCGCCGTGCTTGGCAACCGTCGAAAGTGGCAGTCGGCGCAGATCCCGGCGCTGCCAATATCTGACGAGGTCTTGGCAGGTTTCATCAAGAACGCCTTCGAGTTTGAACTGACAGCGGACCAACAAGCTGCTATTGCGGACATACGCGAAGACATGGCAAAGACCATGCCGATGAACAGGCTCATACAGGGTGATGTTGGCTCCGGCAAAACCGCCGTCGCGATGGTCGCAATGGCGATAGCGCTAGCAAACGAAAAGCAGGCGGCCTTAATGGCGCCAACTGGCATCTTGGCGGAGCAGCACTATCGGGTGATTGCAAATGCCGTAGAGGCCTTTCCCGGAACCAATCGACCAGTAGTTGCCCTGCTCACCAGCGCCCTTAACAGTTCAGAACGTGAAGCTATCTATCGCGGCGTGGGGGACGGCTCAATTGATATTGTTGTCGGTACGCATTCCTTGATCCAGGAAGGCCTTGACTTCAAGGAATTGGGGATCGTGGTGATTGACGAGCAGCATCGCTTTGGCGTTGGCCAGCGCGCCAAGTTGCGGGGCAAGGGTGGCAACCCGCACTTGCTAGTGATGACCGCCACGCCAATACCCCGAACGCTTTCATTGACGATCTACGCCGATCTGGATTTGACGCTTATTAAAGAAAAACCGCCAGGCCGGCGACAGATTATAACAAAAGTCATCGACCCGGTTGCGCGTGAACGTCTGCACGGATTCGTGATAACTCAGTTGGAACAGGGCCGGCAAGCATTCTTTATCCATCCGCTGGTCGAAGAATCCGAGTCGGTGGAAACCGCGTCCGCAACAGAAGCATTTGAAAGCCTGCAAAAGGTGTTTTTCCGGTATCGCGTCTGCCTCTTGCACGGGCGAATGAGTTCCGCCGAAAAGGATCGACTCATGTCGGAATTCAGCGCGGGCCAACATGATGTGATGGTCACAACGTCGGTAGCGGAAGTCGGCGTCGACGTCCCCAATGCCTCGGTCATTGTCATTGATGGCGCCAATCGTTTTGGCCTGGCGCAATTGCATCAATTCCGGGGCCGGGTCGGACGCGGGGAACAGCAGTCATATTGCTTTCTGATCCCGGACCGGTCGGCGAGCGTCAACATGGATCGGGTTCACGACATGCTTCAGGGCGAGGCGCCACAGGATCTACTCTCCGTTGCGGAGAGACGCCTGGTCGCGATGGCTCAAAGTAACGACGGTTTCGCATTGGCGGAATTGGACTGGCAATTGCGGGGCGGGGGCGACTTGCTGGGCTGGCGGCAGAGTGGCAAGGATGTTTTGCAATCCTTGCAAAAGTTTTCGCCAGAGCTGGTCCAGTTGGCGCAGCGCGAGGCGCGCACGATTTATGAAGAAGACCCGTCGCTGACATTGCCGGAGTATCAGTTGTTGGCCCGCCGTATCAGCCAACTTTACACTGATCAAAGCGAATTGAGCTGAGGAGGCGCTGACATCTTGCTGCGCAAAACGCGTTTGTACATATCAAGGTACTCGTATTACCTGCGCTCGATATTCACCATCCTGCTGGGCATGTCGCCTCGAACAAAGATTATCGCAAGTTTTTTGGGACTGGAAAACGCGGTATTCACGATCGAACTCAAAGGCGAATTGAGGTTTAACGTGCGTTCCAGAATGGACATATGGATTGCCAAAGAGACCTGCCTCGACCGCGACTACGAAAAGCATGGAGCCAGATTGAAACCCGGCTGGACGATCGTGGATATTGGCGGTGGAATCGGCGATTTCGCCATTTTAGCCGCGCAGACCGACGGCAGCTCTATACATGTCTATGAACCCTTTGAAGAGTCGCGACAACTACTGCGCGAGAACCTGAAGCTCAACAGCGTAAACAACGTGATTTGCCACCCGGAAGCTGTCGGCGCTGATTTTGGCTCCGGCCACATGGACACAAGCCCGCCCCACCCCGTCATGTACCATATGGTCGGGGATACCGTTCAAACGGCAAAAGAGGTAGCGACCGTTCCTTTGTCCGAGGTCATTCGGCGCAGTGGCAAAAAGGTTATAGATTTCATGAAAGTAGATTGTGAAGGCGCGGAATACGATATCTTCTTCAATGCGGACGACGCTTCGCTGGCATCGATCAATCGCATCAGTATGGAGTACCATAACCACCTCACCGAATACAGGCATGAAGATCTGTGCAATCTGTTTCGCGCCAAGGGCTTCACCGTGACCACAGCGGGCAATCCAGCGCATGACACCATAGGTTTCCTTTACGCGAAAAACAACCGCACCAACTCTCACTAAGTTGTTTTTTGGTTATAATCCCCCGAAATACTTGATTGAGGCGGATTCTATGTCAATTCTGTTGGCGCGCTTTTTTGAATCCCATTAGAATCATGTCGTGCCGTAGGAGCAGCTAGATGTCGGGAAAGGGTATCGCAGTATATCCAGCGTCATTGGACCCCATACATTACGGACATATTGATGTCGCGATTCGAGCATCCCGGTTCTTTGACCAAATCATTGTCGCGATCTATGCGAATCCCAAGAGCAAATCGGTACTGTTTAACATTAAGGAGCGCGTTGAACTTGCGCAGGTTGTATTCCAAGACTATCCAAATATCTCAGTAACGCAATACAGCACGCTTACCGTCAATTATGCACAATCGATAGGCGCCATTGCCTTAATACGTGGATTAAGAGTATTTGGGGATTTTGAGTTCGAGTTTCGCATGGGTATGGCAAATCGAAAATTGGCGCCGGAATTGGAAACAATCGCCATCTTGTCGGATGAGCAATTCATACACATTAGCTCGAGCACAATTCGAGAAATTGCGGAACTGGGGGGTGACGTCAGTTCGATGGTACCACCAACTATTGAACGCGCGCTCAAAGAGAAGTTCAGCTAGTGCATTTGTAAAGGAAACAGTCATTAACTTTCAGTGGGGAGGAAGCTGATGGACATTCAACATCTTGTGGATCGCTTGGAAGACCTTATTGATGAAGGACGTCATCTTTTTGGCACCAAGTACACTATGGTTGACGAAGAACGCGCCCTCGAGATCATCGATCAAATGCGGATATCGATTCCGGAAGAAATCGAAAAAGCGGCGCATGTGACCCAGCAGCGCGATCGAGTCTTGGCGCAAGCCAACGAGGAAGCTGCGCGGATTGTTCAACAAGCCCGGCAGCACAGCGAAGATTTGATTGATCAGCACGAGATGGTGAAACAAGCGAAAGTTCGTGCCGAGTACGTGATCGAACAAGCCAAGATAGAGTCTACGAAAATCACGGACGAAGCTGACGCCTACGTTCTCGCACAGCTCAATCAGCTCGAACATCAGTTTGCCCGTAGCCTGGAAGAAATCCGCAACGGCATCCACTTGATGCAATACGAAGAATCCGTGGTAGTGGAGATTGAGCCTGAAGAGCAAGCAATTCATGTCCCGCGCCCGGAAGTCAATCGCGAACCGATTAACTTTGACAGGCCTGCGCAGGCGCCGATCGGCAATCACATCTAAATTATCGCTTTCTATCGTGTAATGCAAAAGCGGACATCGAAGGGCTGATGTCCGCTTTTGTTGATCAGCACTGACAAAAGATCACCCTGCGGTTCATCGTCGGTTATTGCATCGCGCCAAAAATGCGTCTGATCCTTGTCGCTGTCTTTTGGGTCCTGGGAATCAGCTTAGCAAGACATTTTGTCAGCCTCAGTTTTTCGTCATGGCTGATACTAACTATCGCGGCAACGATTCCAGCGTTTCTATTACGACAGCATCGCCAGCGCTGGTTCACGATCGCACTGATAGCATTCGCCCTCGGCGGTCTGCGCCAAGCGTCGGTTCCCGGTACCAGCGATATCTCACAATACAACGGCAACTCAGGAACGATTACGGGACTCGTCATTGCCGAGCCGGTCATTCGTGATGATCGCGCGCAACTGCGTGTCCATGTTGATGCCATTTACGTCCGCAATAACTGGATCGAAACCAGTGGCCTGGCCCTTGTCGAAACTGATCGAACCGTTCCAATTGCCTATGGAGATCAGATTCGGGCGACCGGGTTCCTGGCTATCCCCGCCACTTGGGACAGTTTCTCATACGCCGACTACCTCGCTCGTCACGGTATCTTTTCGATTATGCGCAACGGCGGCATTGAAGTCCTTGGTTCCGGATACGGATCACCCCTCCAGGCGCTACTGATTCGAATCAAGCGAGCGTTGCATGACAACATTAATCGCGCCCTGCCCGAGCCCCAAGCTGGTTTGCTCGCCGGTATCTTGCTCGGCGACGAACAAGGGATATCGCCGGAACTTGAAGACGACTTTCGGCGGGTGGGCGCTTCCCACATCATTGCCATCAGCGGTTTCAACATGGTGGTGATCAGCGCGATCGTCATGCGCGTCGTCGGCAGCGTTTTGGGAAGGGACAAGGCCCCGGCCGCGCTAGGCGCGCTTCTGTTCATCGCCGTGTATTCGCTGCTGGTAGGCGCCGGCGGCGGCATTTTGAGGGCGGCCTTGATGAGCAGCCTCTTGGTCATCGGGCAGCAACTGCGACGCAATACCTTTGTGCCGACCTCCCTGGCCTTCGCAACGCTCTGTCTTTCCATGCTCGACCCAAACACGCTGCTGGACATCGGCTTCCAACTTAGCTTCTTCGCGGTGCTGGGTCTGGGCTTGTTTGCGGATCCCCTGTCGAGGCTGTTGCGTAGATGGCTGGAGCGACACTTTAGGCCCGCTACCGCAGAACTTTTGCACGCTGCGCTCAACGAACCGCTGATTGTGTCGATCGCTGCGCAACTCGCGACCTTGCCGCTGATTGTCCTATACTTTGGACGTTTGTCGCTGGTCGCGCTGCCAGTGAACATCCTGATCGTGCCAGTACAAGCAGCAGTGCTTCTGCTTGGGCTGTTGGCCGCGGGCATCAGTCTTTTGCTGCCCGTGGTAGGCACAGTCGCCTTTTGGATCGTGATGGTCTTCCTCTCGTGGTCGATTGGGGTCGTCCGCGCTTTCGCTCAATTCGATTTTGCGGAAATCGCCGTCAACTTCGACGCTCGCTTGATCCAGGCTTATTATGTTCTCTTGATTGGAGGCGCCATGATAGCTGCCTCAAGACCACAGATATGGACGCGGATCACCGCCGCCATTCGGCAGCGACGAATGACTTTGCTAGTCTTTTCAGCCTCATTACTTCTCCTTGCACTAATGGTCGCGATGCACGTGAGCCGCCGAGACGGCCGACTGCACGTTTGGATGCTGGATATGGGGCACAGCAACGCTTTTCTGTTAGAAACGCCCGGTGGCGCACAGGTGCTTGTTGATGGGGGTCGATTCCCTTCGCGCTTGCTGACAGCGCTTGGCGACAGAATGCCTTTCTCCGATCGTGAAATCGAGATCCTGGCGATTACGCACCCCGATGAATGGGATATCGCAGCGCTCAAGAGCGTCCTCGATCGATATTCCGTTGGCCTTGCTTTGAGCAATGGCCAGCCAAATCGAAATCCAGTTTTTCAAGAAGTCACACAAGGTCTGGCGGAGGCCGGCGCCCGGCAAGTGATCGTCAAAGCTGGATACAGCATTGATTTCGGAGACGGTGTCACGGTCGAGGTCTTGCACCCGCAGGAACAGCCCAGGATTACCGACCGACTATCGGATCATGTTTTGGTATTGCGGGTGAACCATGGAGCTGTATCCATTTTGCTGACTTCGGACCTGAGCGCCGCGGGTCAAGCAGTGATGCTGCAACGCGGAATATCTCCTCAAGCCAGCGTATTGCAGATTCCCCAGCACGGTACCGTCCGCGCCATCGACAGCCAGTTTCTTGCATCGGCGCAGCCGCAAATCGTATTGCTACAGAGCGACATCGCTAACAGGCGAGGCGACCCCGACCCCGACATCATGTCGCTGTTCCGCGATCTGGATGAAGATAATCGCCTGTTCCGCACTGACGAAATCGGCACGATTCATATGATCAGTGATGGCTACCGTGTACAGATTGAAGGGAGCGCCTGAGCGTGTCCCTCCGCCATTCTGAGTTGGGGAGGGGACACCTTTGTCTACCCCATCCGCGGCCCGTGCCCCCTCGGTCCCCCGCCTCACGGGGGAAGTATCCCAATGCATTGGGGAAGGGTGACTTGTTGTTGATAACAGTGCATTTCCTCAGCATATTCAGTGGCAGGGACAATGCACAATCGAGCGATGCGCATCAGGCATAACTGATATCGACATGTTTGCCGCTGGCAGCGGAATCGAGGATGGCGTCGCAGATAACGGCGTTGCGGTATCCGTCGACGAAATCGGCGCCATAAGGCGCGACGCCCTCATCATTGACGATAGCGTTGAAAAAGTGGTGGAATTCGTGAACGAAGCTGTGTTCCCAGCCGATGATATGCCCGTGCGGCCACCAGTTTTCCCAATAGGGATGGTGCGCTTCGGTAACCAGCACGTTGTGGAAGCCCTGCGTGGTATCGGGATTCTCACCTTTCCAGAAGACGTTCAGCTCATTAAGACGTTCCAGATTGAAATGGATGGAACCGTTCTCGGCATTGATCTCGAAGGAATTGAAATTCTTGCGCCCTTGCGCAAAGCGGGTCGCTTCTACCGTGCCCAGCGCGCCGTTGTCGAAGTCCAGCAGCGCCACGAATCCGTCATCCACGTCTGACTTGACCATGCCTCCGGCGCCGTCGGGGCGCTCGGTGATCCAGGTCTGCGCCAGCCCTGCGACGGCTTTGGGTTCACCGACCAGGAAGCGCGCCAGATCAATGATGTGCGCGCCCAGATCGCCCAGAGCGCCGCTGCCTGCGATGTCTTTCTGGAAGCGCCAAGTGGTTTCCATCGTCGGATCCATGCCCCATTCCTGGAGGTAAACCGCGCGCCAGTGGTAGATCCTGCCCAGCTTGCCACTGTCGACGATCTGCTTGGCCTGTTGAACCGCCGGGACAAAGCGATAATTGAAAGCGACCATGTGCTTGACGCCCGCCTTTTCAACGGCGTCAAGCATCGATTTGGCCTCTTCGGCAGTGCGCGCCAGAGGCTTCTCGCAGAAGACGTGCTTGCCCGCTTCCGCAGCGGCGATGCAAGGCTCGGCATGGGCATCGTTTGGTCCTCCGTTATCCAATACCTGCACATCATCATTCGCGACCAAGTCGCGCCAGTCCGTATAGGCGTTCTCGTATCCATAACGAGCGGCTGCCGCATTGACCGCATCCCGATTGCGACCGGCGATCCCGACCAGGCGCGGGATGGCCACCGGCGGATACATCATATAGGGAATCTTCTTGAAAGCGTTGGTATGCGCCTTGCCCATGAAGGCGTAACCCAACATGCCGATGCCGATTTCGGGCGCCTCAACATCCGATCCGGCACTGGCCATGCTTGTGAAGGAACTCGCTACTTGTTTTTCGTCTGACATCTCAGGTCTCCAATTTCAGTTTAGATTGAGCGCTTACTCGTCGGCGAAGGCGGCATCAAATGCCACTTCGGACGCCGTGAAGTCATTGGTCTTGACCCAGGCCGCGGATTCGGTCGCGCCGAACTCGCGATCCATGCCGCTGTCTTCCCATTCGACTGAGAGGGGGCCGTTATATCCGGCGCGATTCAGGGCGCGAATCATCGAGTCGATGTCCAGATCGCCACGTCCACAGGAAACGAAGTCCCAGCCGCGGCGCGCATCGCCAAAGTTCAAATGAGAGCCGAGGATACTGCTGACATTGTCCAGCGTCACTTTGGAATCTTTGACATGGACGTGGAAGATGCGATCGGCGAAGCGATCGATAAACTTGGCGGGATCAAAAAGCTGATGAATGAAATGGCTGGGATCAAAATTGAAGCCGAAGGCAGGATGGTGATCCAGGGCAGCCAGGGTCTTTTCGCCGGTGTAAATGTCGTAGGCGATTTCGCCCGGGTGGGCTTCCAAGGCGAACTTGACGCCCTCGGCGGCGAAGACATCCAAGATTGGGGTCCAGCGCTGGGCGAATTCTTGATAGCCGGCGTCGACCATTTCGTCCGATGTGGGCGGGAAGCGGTAAATCAAGTGCCAGACCGGGCTGCCGGTGAAGCCATTGACGACATCGACGCCGAAGGCCTTGGCGGCGCGGGCTGTGTTCTTCATTTCCTCGGCGCAGCGTTCGCGCACGCCGTCGGGATCGCCGTCGCCCCAGAGTCGATCCGGCAGGATGGCGCGGTGGCGTTCGTCAATGAAGGCTTCGGCCACACATTGCCCGACCAGGTGATTACTGATCGAAAAGTAGCCCAAGCCATGTTGCGCCAAGCCATCTATTCGCGACTGTATGTAGCTGTCGCTTTCCAGGGCTTTGTCAACTTCAAAATGGTCGCCCCAGCAGGCCAGTTCCAAGCCGTCGTAGCCGAAACTCTTCGCTTTTTCAGCAATCGTCGCAAAAGGCAGGTCCGCCCATTGTCCTGTGAATAAGGTCACCGGTCTCGCCATAAGATTGTTCCTTTCTTGATCCGCGCGTAATCCTCGGTTCATAGATCGAAACGAGTATAGCGCCCTCTGCCCTATCTTCCAATACTGCCTCGGTCTGGGGCGTGGCATCGCTGCGTTTGTGGATTGGCGGGGGTGGTAGTTTTTTCACTACGGAGGACACAGAAGTAAAACCAGGTAAGTCATGCAAATTCCGACGCCCAGCCGTAGGGGCGAGCCTTGGCTCGCCCACCGTTCCGGCTAGGTTTTGCGGGCGACCCGGCGGGTCGCCCCTACCGTCGACTATTATTTTGGAGTGCATTAGCATGACTTTGTTGGTCCTATTGAGGGCATAGAGGATGTTAGGCACCGAGGACAGCGAAGGCCGCCTAGGTCGCGTAGACACAGCCCTTCGACACTGACCGCCGGTCGCCCCTACGGGTTTGGACGCGATTGTGGAAGGGATTACCGCAATTGAATTGTATCGGCGGTATTTGGTATGATTCCAGTCTGCCGGTCGCGGGAAAACCGGCGCGAAGGCGACAAGCATTCGGTAAGCCAGATTAGGGACAGGAAAGCAAAGATGTACAATGGTTTGGAGATCATAGACTTTCATACGCATTTTCCCACGCAGCAACGCAGCTTCATCGAAGGCGCGCCCGATTATCGCCAAGAATATGTTGAGCGGCGCGGGGAAGTACGGGCGCAGGTCGCGCGCGAGCAGGCCATGCAATACAACCGGCAGTGGCGCGCCACCTGGGGGTTTGATCCGCCCGAGCGCGGCGATTTCAGCGACGAAGAACTGGCGGATCGCTGGGCTTCCGAGATTGTAAAATACGGTTTGAGAGCGGTGGGCTTCGTCACCGGCGGCGGCAACAAAAACCTGGCAAAGATCGTCAGCCGGCATCCCGAGACCTTCATCGGATTCGCGCATCATTATCCTTTCGCCGAGGGCGCCGCGGAGGAACTGCGCCGGGCTGTGCGCGAAGATGGCATGAAAGCTTACAAACTGCTGGCGCCGTCGCTCGATCGCCCGGTCGAGGACGAAGCGGCATATCCAGTTTGGGAAGCCTGCGCTGAACTGGATATCCCGGTTTTGATCCACTTCGGCATTCAGGGAAGCGGCGGCGGCATCGCCTGGCACCAGAATATTAATCCGCTCAAGCTGCACAACGTGGCGAAGGACTTCCCCGAAGTAACTTTTGTTGTGCCGCACTTCGGCTGCGCCTGGATCCGCGAAACCTTGCAACTGTGCTGGGCTTGCGCCAACGTGTCGATAGATACCAGCGGATCCAACCAGTGGGTCAAGTGGGTTGACGGCGACTGGACAACCAAGAAGCTCTTTCAAAAATACATGGAGACCATCGGTCCCGAGCGCATCATATTTGGAACCGATTCCAGCTATTTCCCGCGCGGCTTTGCCGAGCCCTATTTGAGTTCGCAGATCCGTGACGTGCGGGAACTCAATTAT
This sequence comes from Chloroflexota bacterium, assembly GCA_011525385.1. GTDB lineage: Bacteria > Chloroflexota > Anaerolineae > Aggregatilineales > Phototrophicaceae > UBA6055. The sequence goes on from WTGF01000027.1 coordinate 15,368, forward strand.
CGCGAGGACGACATTCAATTGATCTTCGCTGGCAATGCCGCGCACCTGTTCAAGATTCAGATGTAGGGTTTTTTTGGCCTCAGAGGCACGAAGAGCACAAAGGATTTTAACCACCGAGGGGGTATGTTTTGGGCGAGCCAAGGCTCGCCCCTACGGATTTCGAGGCGGATGCGGATGGGATTTGGCGGACGACACAATTGTCGTCCTTACTGGTGGTCAAGTGATTGTTGTTCTTTGTTTTAAGCAGCTTCGATACATTACCGCGCTGTCGCTTTGATTGCGTCTTGGCGCGATATGGGTTACAGTTTTGGTGTCGGATCTATATTCAACATAATAAGAAAGGACAAGAGGATGACTTTGTCAAGATTGCTCGCAATCGTTATGGTTGCCATTCTATTTGGTACCTTGGGCGCTGCGACTGGCGCGCAAGACATGGTAGAGATTGAGTATTGGCAGTACAACTTCGGCGCTCGCGTTGGCGCCATGGACATGCTGATCGAACAATTTGAAGCCGAGAATCCCGGTATTGATGTCATCCACAACAGCGATATTCCCTACGCCAACTTCCGCGACGAACTGGCGGCTTCGGCGCCAGCCGGCGTCGGTCCCGATGTTGTGACCTTGTTCTATGGATGGATCCCCGCTTTTGTCGACGCCGGTTACCTGGTTCCGTTGCCGGAAGATGCCTTCTCGGAGGAATTCATTCTGGAGGCCTTTTCGCCGATGGTGGCCAATGCCAAGTTCGAAGGCAGCTACTGGGCGATCCCGACGGCGGTGCGTTCTTTGGCGCTGTTTTGGAACAAAGACCTCTTTGCAGCAGCGGGTCTGGATCCGGATAGCCCACCGGCGACGCTGGATGAATTTGTAGAAGCCGCGATCGCGACGACGGTATATGACGGCGACGAAAGCGATGTCTATAACATCACGACGCAGGGTCATGCGCCGGCGCTGGCCTCGCAAGATCACCACTGGTTCCGCGAAGTGCTGATCCGTCAATTCGGCGGGGCGCCTTATAGCGATGACGGCCGCACGGTCACTTACAACAGCGAAGAGGGCTGCGCCGCGTTCAGTTGGCTGGCGGCCTTCGAGACCGAATATGTGACAGGCAGCAATGACATCCTCGATGGCGCCACAAACGCCTTCGTCAATGGCGAAAGCGCGCTGCATGTCGATGGTTCTTTCCGCGTCGGCACGATCCGCAACAATAATCCGGATCTGAATTACGGCGTTGCCGAGTTGCCCGTTGGCCCCAACGGCGAACAGCATACCTTCGGGTCTTACTGGACACATGGCATTACTCGCCGCGCGAATAACGATCCGGCGCGGCTGGAAGCGGCGATCAAGTTCCTGCAGTTCATCACGACGCCGGAGGCGGGCACGCTCTGGGTCAACAATGTGGGCGAATTGCCCGCGCAATTGGCAGCCGCCAGCGACGAAGCCATTTTGGCGGATCCGATTTTGGGCCCCTTCTCGGCGGGCCTGGCTTATTCGCACGCCACGTTCTTCGTGGACGAGAGCGCGCAGCGTCAGGTATTGATCGACGCCTTCGACAATATTCGTCTGGGCGGCATGGATCCTTGCGACGCGCTGGATGAAGCGGCCGCGGCCGAGCAAGAGTTGATCGACAACTTCTGGGCTGAACGGGAGTAGCTGCCCGCTAACGCCATTAACGAAACGAGCCGCGCCGCTTGCAATCTTGGCGCGGCTCTTAACTTGATGCTGTGCAATCTCCGCAGCAGCCACTTGCAACATGTGAGGAAGATGCCGTGTCAACCAGTTCGCAGAGGGTATATGGCAAGGGCTACCATGATGGCAAGCGCGATGCACAGGGTGGCAGAGTCGCTGGCTGCATGAAGAGTTGCTTAATGCTTGTAGGCGCCCTTACTCTGCTCTTTATTTGTCTTGCGATTACAGGACTAGGCGGATAGCCTCGCCAGACATGCGTAACATGCAGACTGCATCAGGTGATGGTTTGCCTGGAGAAGTTTGTGGTATTCGCGCAGTAGTATGGATAATCGACGTTTCTTTCTGACAAATGGACTGACCCGGTACTGACCATGCGACTGACGCTGGCACGCAAAAAGATCGTCTGGGCTTATATCTTTCTGGCGATCCCGATCGTTTTCTTCGCTTACATTCGGATTTATCCGGCGCTTTTCGCCTTCCAGATGAGCCTGCACGATTACAATCCGCTGGCGGCCGAGCAGCCTTACGTCGGTTTGGAAAACTACGACAAGGTCTTTGAAGAATTGGGCAAGGACAAGTCGATTACGAAATCGGCCTTCCGAAACACAATCGCTTATGTGGGCCTGGGCGTGCCGATTCAGCTGTGCCTGGCGCTGTTCGTCGCCTTGATGCTGAACGAAATCCGCTTCATGAGCACCTTGTATCGCATCCTGTTTTTCTTGCCTTTCGTGACATCGACGATCGCCATCGCCTGGGTGTTCCGCATGCTGTATCAGCCGCGCTTTGGTTTGTTCAATGTGATTTTGCAGATGCTGTCTTTGCCGCAACAGCCCTTCCTAAGGAGACCGGAGCAAGCTTTGCCATCGATACTGGCGCTGGTGATTTGGCAAGGAATGGGCTTCGCGGTGATTATTTTTCTGGCCGGGCTCAAGCAGATACCGCGCACTTATTACGAGGCGGCGGAGGTTGATGGGGCGAGCCGGTGGCACACCTTCCGCTATATCACGTTCCCGCTCTTGAACCCGAGCATCGTTTATCTGCTGGTTTTGCAGACGATTTCGTTTTTGCGCATGTTCGCGCCGGTGATTGCCATGACGGAGCAGGGAAGCGGCGGTCCGCTCAATTCGACGACGACGGTCGTGCTGCGGGTCTATCGCGAGGCTTTCCAGAGCTTCAATATGGGTTATGCGTCTTCGCTTACTGTGGTGCTGTTCGCGATGATTTTGGGCGTCACCATCATTCAACTCTCGATCACGTCACGGCGCATCAATTGAGGCGGGTGCAATGGAATCCATCACGCCGTCAAACATATTCAAGGATCAGGGCCGCGTCCGGTCTGTGGGTAGAGCCGGCGATAGTTGGACGCACAAGTTCTTTTCCTATCTCTTGTTAACGCTGATCGCCTTCACGATGATCGTGCCTTTCATGTGGATGCTATCGACCTCGCTGAAGCCGGAGAAAGAGATTTTACGGCGCAATATATTCCCGATCGAGCCGACGATGGATAATTATGCGGAGGTCATCAACGAGACTGATCTGCCGCTGTGGTACAAGAATTCCTTCATTGTCGCGGTGATGAGCACGGTCAGCGTGGCCTTCTTTGACGCCTTGGCGGGCTTTGTCTTCGCCAAGTATGAATTTCCCGGCAAGCGTCCTATTTTCATTTTGTTTCTAACGTCGTTGATGGTGCCGACGGAGATGCTGCTGATCCCCTGGTTCATCATGTCGTCCAACCCACCGATAGGCGGTACCTGGGTCGATACTTATTGGGGCATCGCTTTTCCGGGCGTCATTACGGCAGCCGGCATCTTTTTGATGCGGCAGTTCATGCAAGGCGTTCCGGACGAGTTGCTCGATGCGGGCCGGATTGACGGCGTGAGCGAATTTGGGCTGTTTTGGCGGGTAGCGGTACCGTTGAGTTTGCCGGCCATCGGCGCGCTGTGCATTTTCAACTTCCTGGGCAATTGGAACGCCTTCATCTGGCCATTGATCGCGACATCGAGATCGGAGATGTTCACGTTGCCGGTGGGCATCCAACAGTTTTCATCAGAAGCCGACACGCCCTGGAACTTAATTATGACCGGGGCGTCGCTTTCGGTGGTGCCGCTGCTGATTGTGGTTGTCATCTTTCAGCGTTACATCATTGAAGGCATCGCCTTGACCGGGTTGAAAGGCTAGCAATTGTCGAAGACATCGGGGAGTTTTCCGCATCCGCTCTACGAAAAATTCGTTCTCAAGCCCGCGTATCAAGAGTCAACAGCATACTATTATGAACCCATGATGGCGGCCAATTTCGCCCATGCTGTCATGTTGTACCGCTGCGATGTGATATCGCTGGAAAACGCAAAGGCTTTGCTCACCGCCTTGCGGCAAGTGGAGGACGCCGGCATAGACCATGTCGTTTACCGGTCCGGCGTGGAGGACATGTTCTTCGCTATCGAAGGTCGCCTCATCGAGATCGCCGGGGGCGCTTCCGGCGGCAACTTGCAGTTGGCGCGCAGCCGCAATGACCTGGGTTATGCTTTGACGCGCCTGGCGTTGCGTTCTTTGATCCTGGAGACATTCGAAGAGCTACAGGCGTTCAGGGATGTTATGCGCCGATTTGCCTGCGAGCACCTGGAAACGCTTATGCCCGGCTATACGCATACGCAGCCGGCACAGCCGACAACCATGGCGCATTATATTGCCGGCCTGTTATCCATTCTGGAGAGAGACAGCGCCCGCCTCCGCTTCGCTCACGAGACCAATAACCAGAGTCCGCTGGGCGCCGCCGCGCTAACCGGAACGGGATTCCCCATCGATAGAGCGCTCAGCGCCAGGCTTCTGGGATTCGACAGCGTACAGCTTAGCACCTATGCCAGCATTGGCGCATGCGACAATTTGACCGACGTAGCCAATGCCCTGTCTTCACTGGGAGTCAATCTGTCAAGGTTTACGCATGATATGCTTTTCTGGGCGACGCGAGAAAGCGGCGCTATTCGCATTGACGACAGCTTCATTCAGATCAGTTCGATCATGCCGCAGAAACGGAATCCGGTTGTTCTCGAGCATTTGCGCGCGCGGATCAGCCGTATGATGGCATTGGCGAGCGGCATCGTCATTCAGTGTCACAACATCCCTTTTGGCGATACGCAGGATATAGAAGACCCGATCTTGCCATTGCTGTTTGGATCATTGGAAACAGCTTCGGAAATACTGCAACTCTACGGCGCGGTTATCGACGCGCTGCAGGTGAACGTTGACCATTTGCGCGCGCGAGCGATCGCGGGATTCACAACTGTCACCGAATTGGCGGATACCCTGGTCAGGCAGTGCAAGCTGCCCTTCCGCGAGGCGCACGGCATTGTATCTGAACTGGTGAGCTATGCGATGGAAAACGATCTTGCGCCGGCTGATCTAACTGCTGATATACTGCGTGATGTAGCCAGACGCGAATTCGATCTGGAGGTCGAACTATCGGAAGCGATGCTGAAAGGGGCGCTCGATCCAGGCGCTTTCGTCGAAGCCCGCAGCTTGCCCGGCGGCGCGGCGCCGAAGGCAACGTCACAGGTTCTTGAGCGACAGGGAGTAGGCATAAAGCGAGACGCGCAGTGGCTGGCTGCTGCAAGGGAGAAGATCGCCGACGCGCAGTCCTTTCTCAGAAGCGAAATCGACGATATTTTGTCGACGTCCGCGGGATAAATCGGATCGGCCGTCGGAGCGATGTCAGCCGCTTCCCGCCCCGTCGCCTTCCAAGGTCAGTAGATAGGCGACGATGTCGAAGATCTCGAGGTTGGTATAGATCTCCGACCAATTGTCGGGCATCAGTTCGGGGTCATAGTCTTCGACGACAATTTCCTTGGGATCCACAATCGAGTTGTAGATGTATTCGGCGGCGCTTTGCCCTTCTACCCGGGTCAAGGCGCGGCTCTTGATATTCAGCAAGCCCGGGCCCACCAGTTTCTCTTCGCTGGTCGCGCTATGGCAATTGGCGCAGGAATACCCGGTTCCAGCCGTTTCCTGGAAAGTCTCGAAGAGAATGGCGCCCTTCTGCGGGTCGCGCATGGAGACCATGCGATCAAGCGGAGACAGAATCTCGGTGGCTGTCGGTTCCGGCGTCAAGGTTGGTTCCGGCGTGCTGGTGGCGGTTGGCTGCGGTGTATCCGTCGTAGTTGGCGGTATCGGCGTATCGGTGGGCAAACTTGTCGCTTTCAGAGTCGGGGCCGCGGCCTCTTGACCTATCGCCCGGGTTTCGGTCTCTGTTGGCGCTTGCCATACGGGAGTGGCTACAGTGCCACATCCAACCAGCAAGATAGCAAGGGCGATCCAGACGATGCCATAAATTTGCTTTAGCGGATGCCTACGCAAGTCTCGAATGCCGCAAGCGCGACTCAGGACAGAATCACCGGCGATTCTTTGACGATGCGACATCAGGTCTGGCGTAGTTTTTCGCGGCACTCTGGTCATCCTGTCGTCCAATTCAATTTGAGAAATTCGTCACAAATGGCTGCAAGCAACATTATCGCAAATGGTCAGCTGAAATTGTAGGGGAAAGGATCGCGAGATTATGAGCAATCGCAGCAGATTTTCCTTAACCACCGAGGGGAGCGTAGGGAGCGTGCACACAGCCCTCCGACACTGACCGCCGACACCGCCCTACGCTATCAGCTGACCCGTTGCTATCGTGCCGCGTTACTTCAAACATGTCCTCTTCTCAAGCTCTTCGCAGGCCGAGAGATTTATCAGGATCAGAGGGCGCATCGGGCCGGTTCTGATCGCTTAAGACATCTCGTAACAAACTCTTAATCCGATAGATGTATGCTAAACTAGCCTTAAGCCTGCAGACAAGTATTCGAACAGATTGAAGGGATTTGGAAGAAAAGGAGCGGAGTCATGAACAAATGGGTAATGCGGGTTCTGTTGATTTTTCTATTATTGCTTGCGCTGCCGACAAGCGCGCAAGAGTTTGAAGACGCGCCCGGACCGGGTTTGGGCGGTATTATAATCGACGCCAGCACGGCGGGCGATCCGGCGACATTCAATCCGCTCATCGGCAGCGATACCGCATCCAGTTCTGTCTACGGCTTGCTGTATCCGGCTATTATTGGCGTCAGCCCGTACACCGGACTGGAAGAGCCGAATCTCGACGGCGCAATGGCAGCCGGTTGGGAATACGATGAGACCGGAACCGTACTGACTATCCATCTACGTCAGGACATCGCCTGGAACGATGGCACGCCGATCACATCCGCGGACTACATGTGGGCGGTTGAAGCGACGCGCAGCGGGCAAATCGACAGCCCGCGCGCCGGCATCTTCCAGACAATGGCGGATGGCACGCCAGCAGGCGGCAAGATCGTCAGCATTGAAGCGCCGGATGACTACACAGTGGTCGTGACCTTTTCCGAAGCGGACTGCATCTCCTTCAGCGACGTCAATGACATCACGCCTGTGCCCGCGCATGTATTCTCCGAGCTATATGGCGACAATTACGCCGCTATGATGGATGATCCGCGGCGGATCCCGACAGTATCCTTCGGTCCTTTCAAAGACGTCGAATTCGCTTCGGGCGAGCGCATCAGCTTGATCGCCGATCAAGCATATCCCGACGCCATCCTCGGTTATGTCAGCCCGGCCGAAAGCGTGACGCTGCAGGTAGCCGACGAGAATATCGCGACCGAACGCTTCATCGCCGGCGAATTCACGATTATCGGCGTGCCCTCCATCCGTCAAGAAGACTTCCGGACCGATCCCGAGTTGCTGGAATTCCCCCGTTACGAATTCACGGGCAACGGTTTCACATTCTTCGGCATGAATCATGCCAATCCGGACAATCCGCAGCCCGGCTTCGATGAAGAGGGCAATCTGATTCCGCAAGAGCCGCATCCGGTTTTGGGTGATCGGCTGGTGCGTCAGGCGATATCACACGCCGTTGATATGGATGCGCTGATCGAGGGCATCCGTGAAGGCAACGGTTTCAAGGTCGCCACGCATACCATCCCGACATCCTGGGTCTACAACCCTGACCTGCAATACGAATACAATCCCGAATTGGCGATGGAGAAACTGACACAGGCCGGCTGGATTGACGACGATGACGATCCAGATACGGCTCGCATTTGCCAGGATTGCCTCTTTGCGCGCGAGGTTGACGAGGCCTTCAACGGCAGCGAACTCACACTCGATTTGCACGTGCCGGCCGGCTCCGATATCGGCGAACAGATGGGCCTTTTCTTCCAGGCGGAGATGAACAAGGTCGGCTTTAAGGCCATCTTCGAGACGATAGACTGGGGAAGCGCCTTCCTGCCGGAACTGACGGGCCAGACCTTCGACATGAACATGTTGGGCTGGAGCCTGGGCTTGCCGGTGGATCCCGATGTTGCGTCTTTCTACTATCCGGAAGTGGACGTGCCCGGCTCGGGCTTCAATTTCGGCTCCTATTACAACGCCGAATTGATCGAATTGAATGACCAAGCCCGGGTTGTGCCTGGCTGCGATGTGGAAACGCGCGCCGAGATCTACGCAAGAGTGCAGGAAATCCTATTCGAGGACATGCCGTATTTCTACATGTATGTTTCCGAATCCATGACAGCGACGCAACCCGGACTCGGGAACTGGAATCCGACGCCGATCTCGCGCACGTATTCGCTTGATGCCTGGATAGCGCCGGAAGTGACGCAGCCCTAAGAAAACCAAACTTTGAAGTATCGGAGAGCTTCGGCTCTCCGGTGCTTCGTCGGTCAAGCGCGGCAGTCGATTCAATAGGCAACAAGGTATGCAACGGTACATCGTCCGTCGCCTCCTGCAAGCCATACCCACGTTCTTTGGCATTACGATCATCGTCTATTTCATCATGCTGCTGGCGCCCGGCGATCCGGTTGCCTTGATGACTTTTGATCCCAGCATCAGGCAGGACGAGCGCGAACGCCTGGCTATCAAACTCGGGGTCAACGATCCCTTTCATATTCAATACTTGCGCTGGCTGATCGGCGATGACTGGATGCTGGTTGACAGCAATGCCGATGGCGAGGTCGATTCCTGGGGCGACAACTACGGCATCTTGCGCGGTGATTTCGGCAGTTCATTCAAGTTTCGCGGATCGAACCCGCTGGAATTGATCAGCCAGCGGCTGGGCGCCACAATCGAGTTAAACATCGCCGTCGTTCTGATTGGCGTGACTGGCGGGCTGCTGATCGGCGTGATGGCTGCGGTGCAGCGCGGTCGCGCTTTCGACAAGTCATCAAGGATCTTCGCGGTACTCGGGGATTCTGTGCCGGTTTTCTGGTTTGCCCTGTTGGCGATCATGCTGATGGGCCTGGTTTTGCCACGGGCATTGGAACCCTATGGCATCGGCGATGGCAGCCCCATCTTGCCAATGGGAGGTCGCTGCCCGCCGGTTCGCGGGGGTTGCCCGCCAATCTATGCGCGCCTGCACTACATGATCTTGCCGGTGCTGGTCAGCGCCCTGGGACCGATCGCCGGCTGGTCGCGCTTCATGCGGGCGTCAATGCTGGAAACAATCAATAGCGATTACATCCGCACCGCCCAAGCCAAGGGCTTGACCGGGCGCGGCGTTTGGATTCGGCATGGGCTGCGCAACGCTATCATTCCGCTGATGGTGTTTTTGGGTCCGCTGATGTTTGGGTTGATCGGCGGCTCAGTCATTATCGAGCGCATATTTTCCTGGCCCGGGATCGGCCTGCTGCTATTTGATTCCGTTGTCAGTCGCGACTATCCCGTCGTGATGACATCGGTGGTCATCGGATCTATATTGGCGATGTTGGGTTACATCGCGGCAGATATTCTTTACGCCCTGTCCGACCCTCGCGTTCGCTTCTCCGGAGCGAGACCATGACTAAAGACCGGTCCGCAGTCAGGATAGCGAAACTCAAGCGCCGTCATGACGACGGGTTTACGCCATCGCTGAACCTCTACCAGAAAGCCTTTCGGCGCATTCGCAGCGACCGCCCCACCCTGCTGGCTATGGCGGTACTTGTCGTCTTTGTCCTGTTGGCGCTTTTCGCGCCTTTCCTCAGCGAGACCATTTTTCAAGTCGACCAAGTGACACAGGCGGTGCGCAACAAGTATCTGCCGCTATTTTCCGAAGGTCATGTCTTGGGAACCGACGAGTTGGGGCGGGATCACCTCAGCAGATTGCTCTACGGCGGACGGATTTCACTGGGAATCGGCGGAGCAGCCGCGGTATTGTCACTGGGCATTGGCATTGTGGTCGGGGTGTTTGCCGGCTTCTACGGCGGAATCGCGGACGATTTGATCAACTGGTTCATGATCACTCTCAATTCCATACCGGGGCTCTACCTGTTGATCATTATTACTACGCTGCTGTCGCCAGCCCCATTGACGCTGGTGCTGATCTTCGGCATGTTGGGCTGGACCGGCACGACGCGCCTGGTTCGCGCGGAGACCTATTCCATCAAAGAACGCGAATACATTATCGCAGCCCGCGCCATGGGCGCATCCAACTGGCGAATTATGTTCATCCATATCGTACCCAATATCTTTTCTTTGCTGATCATCACCTTGTCTCAGGCCATCGGCGGCCTGATTTTAGCCGAGTCCGCACTTAGTTTTCTGGGATTCGGCGTACAACCACCGACGCCGACTTGGGGCAATATGCTGAGCGGCGGCCTGGAATACGCGCGCAAGGCGCCACATCTGGTCTATTTGCCGGGGCTGCTGATCACCACTACGGTGTTTTGCCTGTACTTGATCGGCGACGGCCTGCGCGACGCATTTGATCCGAAAATTGCCGATTGAGATTCCCACGCGACTTGCCAGCGGCAATTCGGCGAAGCAAAATTGTGGGTGTTGCAAGTAAGCGCCCCTACCGGCTGTCAGGTGTTTGTTGTTCTTTATTTCAATCGACTTCAATATACTACCTCTGTGAACGCGCTATAGACAAGCTAACTGCATTATGATAAGATGCCCGTTTGTTCAATACCAGACACTCGGGCGAGCAAGACGCCTTGGAAGGAGCAGCGGGAACTGAGGTTCCTCGAACTAACTTATGGCAACTCATAAATCCGCATTGAAGCGTATCAGACAAAACGAAAAACGTCGCTTGCACAATCGTACCTACCGCAATCGGGCTCGTACGCTGGTCAAGCAGGCGCGCGCAGCCATTGAAAGCGGCGACCTGGAAGAAGCGCGTAAAGCAACCAGAGTGGCCGTCCGAGATTTGGATAAATTGGCGAGCCGTGGCGTTGCCCACAAACGCAATGCCGCGCGCCGCAAGAGCCGTTTGATGAAACAGTTGGCGAAACTCGAATCGTAGGGTAAACGGCCCGCGTTCGCCCCGCCCAGCGTTTACTGAATCGTCCCGCGACATATACAAGCAAAGCTGTCTTCGTTTACAGTAATTGCGCGACGTCGCGTTCCGCCCATAAGATCATAAGCACAGAGGGCAGCTTTTCATCAGGCGTGATATCGTTATGAAATCTATATTTCGGTGATTTTCGGGCGACCAGATTGGTCGCCCCTACATTTTGGGACGTTTTATGTGGGGATCAACATAGAATGATTTTGAAACGATTGCCTTGGCTCCTTGGGCCGAAATAATGCAAATCCGGGCGCTATCGGTCATAATATCCCTGTCGTGGGATATTTGAGTCAGTCTGAATTAGCCCGGTATCGATCAAAGTTGCTCTGGTTCACAAACATGATTGGCGAGGTAGATCGTCCGCGGTCTTGTAAACGGTATCGGTTCGCGGAACCGCGCGACCGCGCATGCGCCACTTGAAACAGTGTCTTGACTTTATGAATATGGATGTCAAAGCAGTCGTCTCCAACTGGAATTGGCAGAACCTAGCGGATCTCGCCCAGTGGGTCGTAGACGAAGCCATACAAATCCAACAGATCGCGGCGCCTACTTTTCATGAAAGAGCGCGAGCGCTTCATGTCGTAAACCGGTTTCGCGAGTTCCGTCTTGATGACGTCAATATTGACGACTTGAACAACGTCTATGGGCGGATACCGGGCAAGCAATCCGATGTAGCCGTGCTGGTATTGGCGCATACTGATACTGTGTTTTCCGCTGATACAGACTTGAGCATTCAGCGATGCGGAAACCAGATTTACGGACCCGGAATCGGTGATAATAGCGTTGGAGTGGCCGCCATGCTGGGGACGATCAAGGCGATTCAAGAATCCGGCCGCGCTCCGGATTGTGATATTTGGTTCGTCGCCGATAGCTGTGAAGAAGGTCTGGGGGATTTACGCGGCGCCAAAGCGGCCTATGCCTGTTTGCGGCAACAGGTTTGCGCTGTGATCAACCTGGAAGGATTAGCCCTTGGTCATGTCTACAATGCGGGCATCGCGGTTCATCGTTTACGAATAAGCGCCAAGGCAGAAGGCGGCCACAGCTGGCTCCACCACGGCCGTCCCAGCGCGACGCACGCGGTCATGAAACTGGGCCATCAAATCGCCAGTTTGGAAGTGCCGGTCTCACCACGCACAACGTGCAATATTGGCATGATCGACGGTGGACACGCGATCAACGCCATAGCTACGGAAGCGAGCCTCTGGCTGGACATGCGGTCGGTGTGCGCGCGGGCGCTGGCCGGGCTTCGCCAACGCGTAGGTCAACTGGTTAAACAAAGCCGTCACGATGGCTTGCAATTCGAGATCGAGACAGTAGGCGAACGCCCGGCTGGTTCCATCGCCGACGATCATGTACTGGTGCAGGGCGCGCTATCCTCGCTGGCCGAGATTGGCATCATGGGTACCCTGGAGGCGGGCAGCACCGATGGCAACGTTCCACTCTCGCAAGGCTGTCCGGCGGTCACGATCGGCATTACGCGCGGAGGAAACGCGCACCGTCTCGACGAGTATATAGAGGTTGCGCCGATTCGCCTCGGCCTCAAGCAATTGATCACGCTTGTCCTGGCGTCCACAGGACACTACGCGAACGCCCCAGTCGCGCATTAGCAGGGTGGCTGATGTTCTTTCGCGGCATTTCCAAGAGTTGGCATATCCATTCGGCGAATGGCAGTGGCATTCACATTTGCTCTACCAGTTCCAGCAGCCGATTGATCTCCTCGATAGTATTGTATTGAGCGATTCCGACGCGGACCATGCCCTCGGGTCGATTCAGTCGCTGCATGATCTCCAGGGCATAATAGTCTCCACTCCAGACGAAGACGTCATGCTCGGCCAGGCAAGCGGCGGTTTCATCGGGCGACTTGCCGTCTAGTTCGAATGCGACCGTTGGAACGCGCCAGCCGAAACGCGAGGCATCGGTAATGCCAGCAATACGCAGGCCGGCAATCGCCGACAAACCTTCGATCAGTGCAGCAAGCAAGCCGCGTTCGTATTCCTGCACGGCCATCATTCCACGCTTCATTTTGAGTCGCCCGCCACAATAGCGTGGCAGATCCGCAACGCCGAAACGTTCACCGATCATCTCCCAATGCCGCAAACAGGCGAGCAGGCCGTTCCAGGTTTCATAGCTTGGGGTGCCGGTCTCCCAGCGATAGGGCGCTCGATCTTTCGCCGGACGCACTTTGAAGACCGGCAGTTCATTCAGCAGATCTTCGCGACCCCACATGACGCCCAAATGCGGGCCATAAAACTTATAGGCAGAGCAAAGAAGAAAGTCGCAGTCAATATCCAGCACGTCAATCGGGACGTGAGGCGCGCTTTGAACGGCATCGACGATATGCCAAGCGCCCACAGCATGCGCCATGGCGGCGATCTGTCGTACCGGATTGATCGTGCCAACCGCGTTGGAGGCGTGAACTGTAGCCACAATCCTGGTTTTTTCGCTCAGCGCTTCTTCAAGGGAGTCCATATCCAATGTGCAATCAGCTGTATTCAGGTCAACCCACCTGATGCAACACCCGCGCTCTTCCGCAACTGATGTCCATGGCGATACGTTTGCATCGTGGTCCATGCGCGTCAAGACGATTTCGTCGCCGGCCTTTAGCGTAGCCGCAATGGCGCGGCTCAATGCGAAGTTCAAGGTGGTCATGTTAGGACCGATTACGATTTCGGAAGAGCTGGCCGCGTTGAGGAAATCAGCCATTTTCAGACGAACCTGCTCCACCATCTCATCGTTTTGGCGGCTGGTACGGAAGAAACCGCCCGAATTGGCGTTCATCGCGCGATAATATGCGCTAACCGCGTCAATCACGCTCTGGGGCACCTGTGTTCCAGCGGGATTATCCAAGAATATCGGTTGGCGCGCGCCTGGCGTAGAACCCCGCAAGGAAGGGAATAGTTCACGTATCAAATTGGCGTGGAAGCCCATGGACTTATCCTTGACACTCAAGAGAATCGCGAGAACGTTACTATAGCTGACTCGCTCAGGATAGATGTATTTTCGGCTAGCCAAAACAATCGCGCCAGCAAAAGCAACCACTGCAATGGCATTAAGTCAAACTGAAATTTAACCACCGAGGACACCGAGAGCACCGAGAAAATCGTGATCGAAAATTCCTGACACCTTATGGCATGGATTTTGAGCGGTAAATGAACATTATCGACCAAGGTAGTGAGTGGCTATTGCAAGTCTGACTGCGGATCTAGGGGAAATCCGTCAAAATAGTCTTCATTTTGTGTATTCTGCGTTCTCTGTAGTAAAGAAATATCTGGGGCGATTGCACTGAGTTAAAGCGCTTCAACCGTCAGGAGGATCAATGGCGGCTCTGGCCTCCTGCACTAAGCGCAAGAAGGTCTCGCGGTAAATCATGTTTATCACGCGCGGTCGCTCCAGGCCAATTGCGATATCAGCAACCAGTTTTCCCGGACGACTCGACATCACGATGACCCGATCCGCCATAAGTACCGCTTCGTTGATATCGTGCGTGACCATGACAACTGTCTGCCTGTACTCGCGCCACATATCCAGCAGTTCCAAGCTGATCTTTTCTCTGGTCATGGCGTCAAGCGCCCCGAATGGCTCATCCAGAAGCAATGCCCTGGGCCGCTGCACGATCACCCTTCCCAGCGCAACGCGCTGCGCCATGCCCCCCGACAACTCGGCCGGGTAGGACAGGGCGAAGTCTTGCAGATGCAACTGCGGCAGCAATTCATAAACGGCCTTATGCCGCCGCGCTTTGTCGACGCCCGCCAACTCCAGTGGCAGCGCGATATTGTCGATCACTGTGCGCCAGGGCATTAGATTAGCGTCTTGAAACATGATGGCGAGCGTTGAGAGCGGGCCGGTTATTGGCAAGTCGTCGCCGGCGACGCTTCCCGATGTTGCGGGTTGCAGCCCTGCCAGCGTACGAATCAAGGTGCTTTTGCCACAGCCGCTGGGACCTACGATGCATAGGAATTCGCCAGGCGAAATCTCCAGCGAAATCGGTCCCAATGCGGGCAGGCGTCCCTCGTCCGGCGTCTTAAAATCAACGACGAGCTCGCGCAGGCTCAGCTTCACTCGTGGATACCGGTGACAAACTGATTGGAAAACGAGGCGCTTAGGTCCGGCGCGTCGTCGCTCAACAAGCCCATCAAGCGCAGCGTATTGCTCATAGCTTCCCAGGAAGGCAAATCGCTATAACCCAGTGTATCGGCATCCCAAAGCTCAATCGTGCGAAGCAGGACTTCAAATTGCGTCAAATCGTCCGATTCCGGGGCATCGACCAGCAGTGCAAAGTTTTCAGAACGACTTTCGGCGATCTGTTCCCGCGTTGGGTCCGTTGCCAGAAAGGTCGCTTGCTCCCCCGCCAACTCCCGCAACAACATGAGGAATTCCGGCTCGCCCGGCAATGTCTCGACGAAGGTTCCGCTAGCCAGGTAAGCCTTAGCCGGATTGTTGATGGTCGCTTTCAGGGCGCTGTTAAAGCCACTTACCAGGCGTTGAACCTTGTCCGGATCGCGCTCGGCATGATCTGCGTTGACAATAAGACCATTTGACACCAGGTCCACCTGGGAAGCGACAGATACAACCGTAATTCCACTTACATCACCGCATTCGCCGGCATCAAGTCGGTCATGAATTTGCAGGGGTTCGTTGTTCACATACACAACCGCCGCATCTACGGCGCCAAGGCAAAAGACATCGGGCGCATTAAAGCCGATTTCGTTCAATTCGATATCATCTTCGCTTAAACCGGCGCTTTGCAGCAAGGTGGTCAGTCCGCTATAGCTGGCGCCGAAGCGGCCGGGAATGCCGACGGTCATGTCGGTCAAGTTTCCGAGGTCTGCCCCGCCATCGTCGCTGGCCATGACAATGCCTACCGGGTATTCCTGGAACCACTCATAGACATAGACCACATCACGGCCTTTAGAGCGCGCCAGAATCACCTGCTCGCCGCTGACAATGCCGAAATCAGCCTGGCCAGCGGCGACCAAGTCCAAAACATCCGGTTCTTGCAGGTGTTCCAACGTCACTTCAAAGCCCTGACGGGCAAAATGCCCGTCCGCGATGCCCAGATAAAATGGGGCGAATTGAATGTTGGGAATAAAGGTCAACAAGATGCGTTCCTGAAGCAAATCCGCTTGCGCGCCAACCGAAGACAGAATGATAAAGCAACTGATTAGGGCCCTTCCCAAGATCTTGCGCATGATATTTGTGTCACTCCTTATGTCAGGCAATTCAACGTTTGGAGCGACGCCGCCAAGCCAGCCAGCGCCATTCCAGCAGGACCACAAAACTATACAAACTCAAAGCGATCGCTGTCATTGTCAGAACAGTGACGATGACAAGCGGCGTGTCGTATTGATTACGGGCAGAAGTCACAAGGTAGCCCAGACCGCTGCCCTGAGTCACGAATTCACCCACGACCGCGCCTATAACCGCCAAGGTCGCGCTCGTTTTGAGGCCTGCCAAAACAACGGGCAACGCGGAAGGCAATTCCAATTGTCGGAAAATTTGCCAAGGCGTCGCGTTTAGCGATGTCATCAAGTCTCGAAGATTAGGGGAGACGGCGCGGACGGCGACAATCGTGTTGACCAGCGACGGGAAAAAAACGATGACCGCTGTCGTCACGATCTTGCTCGTCGGTCCGCTGCCAAACCAGATCACGAGCAGCGGCGCATAGGCGACAATAGGCGTCGATTGAAAGGCAACAATAACAGGCGAAAGCGTGTATTCCAACATGGGCATCTTGGCGATGGCGTAGCCGATTGACAATCCAATGCCAAGACCCAAAATCAAGCCAAAAAACATCTCTTCCAGGGTTACGCCGAGGTGTTTGAGGAGCAATCCACTTTGAAGCGCCTCTATAAAGGCCTCGCCAACCGCAGCGGGTGGCGGAACGATAAAGGCCGGGTAGATCTCGGCGGATGTTATCAATTGCCAGAGCAGCAGCAAAGCGATAAGCGACAGAAATGGAGACAATCGGCGCAGTTGGGGTAGAGGATTCCGACTTGACCGGGAGCCGAATTTGGGATCGATCTTTTCGCCTACTTCAGCCATTCTTCGCCTCAACGGAAGCGACCAACCACGAAGCAGGGCAACAGGCAATGCATCCCGAATAGCCGCGCGAATGTCGGCCATTCATGCGTACGGCGCATCTAACCGAACAAGCCAAAGCGGATCGCGCTTGACTTGCCAAACCTTCTCCCATCCGGACTATCACCGTCGGCTCCGGCTTCTCACCGAAATCCACCTGTTTGACAACGCCACCGCGCCGTCAACAGGGTCGCGGGCTGGGCGCTCATTCGCGCATCACCGCCGGTAGGGAATTTCACCCTGCCCCGAAGGTTGGTTTAGATTCGTTTTGCACTGAGTATAGCAGCAAAACTTTAGAATGTCACTTATCCGATACTGGCGTCGGCGAAAAAGCGACCAGCGCGATTCTACCCCTCATCCCCCAAGCCTTGATCCCCCTTAGTTCCCCCACTCAATGGGGGCGGGGCTACCTACAAGGGGTGCGCGTAGACACTGAACTACGAGAAGGGGAGCGCTTTTGTCGAAATTCGGATTAGATTTAGAACTGTCACGATAAACGCAATTGTCTCGCATAATTTTATTGGGGCTACGTTTGTGTCCTCACCGCTCTCGGTGGTGAAGAAACATTCGAAGCGATTACCCGGCATTGGCTATATCAGTTGCCGGGACGGACGATACTTCCGCAACGACAGGCTGCGTTTCTATCTCGAAATTCGCGTCAGCCTTCAGCACGGTGAACAGGAAATGACCGCCTTCGCCGCGGCTGTTCCCTTCAGCCCAAATGCGGCCGCCATGGGCTTCGATGATATGTTTGCAAATTGCCAGGCCCAAGCCTGTTCCGTCGTCGCCGGAGCGCGAAACATCGGCTTGATAAAATCGTTCGAATACGCGTTCTCGCAGGTCTTCTGGTACCCCAGGCCCCTTATCGAGAATCGACACTGAAACTTCGTCGTCAAGTTCGGTCGCCGTAATCGTGATCGCTTGCTTCAAAGGCGACCATTTGATCGCGTTATGGATTAAATTGCCCAGCACTCGCTTCAGTTGATCGGCGTCGCACAATACGGCAAAACTCCGGGGAACATGACTGACTATTGTCAAGTCTTTCATCTCTGCCTGCGGGATCAAGCGCTCGATGGCTTCGTCCACTACCTGGGCCAGGGAGGTCGGCACCAGGCGCATAATGGCTTCGCCGGATTCTATCATAGAAAGATCAAGCAATTCCTGAGACAGCCAGAGCAAGGCGTCGGTCTCCATCGCGATCTCTTTCAGCGATTGAATGCTTGCTTTCCGCTTGGGTCGATCAGCATCGAGGAACAGCCCCTCGATGATCAGGCGAATACGAGTGATTGGCGTACGCAACTCATGGGAGATATTGGCGACAAGATCGCGCCGGGCCCGATTCAGGTTTACAAGATTGGTAACGTCCTGCATGGCAACAGCCACAAAACGTCGGCCTTCGGCGATCGGTACAACTTGCGTTCGAGCGCGATAGTAAACATCCTCTATCACGAACTGTTCTTCAAGGCTGTCGTGTTCGTTCAGGGTGTAGTCCACAAGGTTGGCTAGATCCCCTGAGCCGAGGATTTCGCAAAGCCTCTCGCCGACGGCAGATCTATCGCCAAATAAACGTTCCGCTGCCTGATTGTGCGCGTGGATCACACCGGCTTCATCCAAAACCAGCGCCAGATCGAAAGCAACTTCTGATAGCGCGGAGTAAAGCGCCCTTGTCTCGTTGTTTACGTGTTCGGTTGAAATACGTTGCCGGCGCAGCGCGTCGATTTCGCTATCCCGGCTGCTGAGGGCCTCTTCCAAGGATTGGACCTGCCGTTGCAGCCGAGAGCCAGCATATGCCAGAAGGATGAAGGCAGCGGCGAATATAACCAATAGCAATTCCATACCTAGTCCTCGAAGCGGTAGCCCACGCCGCGAACCGTGCTAATGAGCCGAGGATTGGAGGGATTGTCTTCGATCTTTTCGCGCAGCCAACGGATATGGACATCAACCGTTCGCTTGTCCACGAAATAGTCATATCCCCAGACTTTGGTCAAGATCAGATCGCGTGACAAAACAGCATTTTTATTGCGCATAAGCTCTGCCAAGAGATCGAATTCCTTGTTGCTCAGCTTGACTTCATCCGTTCCTTTGAATACTCTGCGTCCGGTCAGATCAAGCCGCAGGTCCCCGGCAATCAACTCGTCCTGGACCTGCCGCCTGGCCGGCGACGGGGGGCGCATTTGCACCCGTACGCGAGCCAGGAACTCGCCCAAACCAGGGGGCTTAACAATGTAGTCGTTGGCGCCGCTCTCCAAGGCGACGATCTTATCAATTTCCGTACCCCTGGCTGTTAACATGATAATGGGCACTTCGGCCGTTTTGCTGTCGTTGCGGATCATGCGACACAGGCTCAGACCATCCAGGCCGGGCAGTATTATGTCCAATACGAACAGGTCATATGTTTCGCGTTGGGCATGTTCCCATCCGCTCTCGCCATCGCGCGCAGTGGAAACATCGTAGCCCTCGGCGCGCAGCTTGCTGGCGAGATCGGCCGATATTTTCTCATCGTCTTCGACGATCAGAATTTTCTTTGTCATGCGCTTAGCCCGAACGTTGACCAAGTTCCATTCAGCTTAACATTATAGTGCTAAATCCTTGTTAAGACACATGACCACTCGTGTAAAGCCCAATCCGACAAAGCCTTAACATCGCGGTCATTGGCGTACTGATTTGACTTTATTTTGTTAGCGCGCGAGAGAATCCGTAGCGCATTCCGGCGCGAAGCACGGATAATAAGACGCCGCTCGTCTAGCCGTCAGCGATAGCTCGGACCCCTCCAAGCGATGTCGCGCGCCTGACGGCGTCACGGATAGCGCTTGCAACCGCTTCCGCAGCATAAGCGCCAACAAGGCTTGTGTCCGCAGGGACTTGACCGGTAGCCAGCGCGAAAATCGTATCGCCGTCGTACATCGTATGCGCGGGATTGACCGCTCGCGCTATGCCGTCGTGGGCCATCTGCGCGACTTTCTGCGCCCCTGTTTTGTTGAGCGCACCGTTGGTCGCTATTACGCCGATGACCGTAGACTCGTTGGCCGGTCCATCGCTGCTTGCCGCGGCGATGGCCTCCAATACAGAGTCAAATCCTGCGCCGTCGCTTGAACGCAAACCGGCCAGGATTTCGCCGCGTTCGTCGTAGACATTGCCAACGGCGTTCACGGCCATCAGCGCAGCGACCACCAAGCCGTTTCTCAGGGCAATTGCGGCGGATCCAATCCCGCCTTTTGACGCGCGTTCATTGCCCGCTATGGCGCCGACTCTGGCGCCGATACCTGCTCCCACACTGCCCAATTCAACGACGCCCGTTCCAGCGTTCTGGCAAGCCTGGTATCCAGCATCGCTGTCGGGGAATACATCCTGTCGTCCAAGTCCCAAGTCAAAGAGTATGGCTGCAGGAACGATTGGCACAGTCAAGCCACTGCGCGATTGGTATCCCAGCCCGCGCTCGATATGCCAGCGCATGACACCGTCAGCGGATGACAAACCGAAAGCGCTGCCGCCGGAAAGCACAACTGCCGTCACCTCCGCCACCAGATTATGCGCCTGAAGCAGATCGGTCTCTCTTGTGCCGGGCGCGCCTCCGCGAACATCAACCCCGCCCACTGTCTTTGGCGGGCAGAGTACGACAGTGCAGCCGGTTGCCGCTATTGCGTCTGTATAGTGACCAACCTTGATCCCCGGGACACGAGTCAGCGTATTGTTGTTAATCATCGTCTTCGACATAATATTCGTCGCCGTCGCCGTCGTCTTGCCAGATGATCCGCATTTTGTCGTTGCTCGCTTCGATTTGCTCGTTCGACTCCGTGAACAAGATCCGCTCTGCCCGCTCATAGTCCGTTGGCATTACCAGAATCTTGATCTCGCCCAGATTACCGAGGGTAATGCCAAGCGCCGTTGCGCCGGCTTCTTGATGGATGAGCGCGGGTATCTCGTTCGCCTTGAGTTTGCCAGCGAGAACATGCGCTTCTTGCAGGTTGTTGGTGATGTAAACCACGATCCATTGCGGACCGTCAGCTTCGTTGTGAAGTTTGCGAAGACCCATGGCGCGCCCGATTCTTGATTCACAACCATTCTATCATGCCTTGTCACCGATTGAATGTAGCTCTAGGGATCCCAGTTTTCCATTGACAGCTAAAGTGATAAACTCCATATGTATCAAGATGCTGATCGCAGATCCGAGGTTTTTGCTCGGAATCCGCCAAGACCTTAGACCGCGAGACGCATAACGCTCCCATTAATGAAATTCTCAGCAGGCGCATGTTTCGCTACCTTGCCGGAGTCACCAGTACATGTCAGTTACTGTACGTTTGAAAGCTTTGCAGGTACTGTTTCCATACGTCTTCTTGTTCGTGCTGAGTCTTCTCATTTTTCTTCCAATTATGGAAGCTGCAACCGAGCGACGCCTGGACTTCGGTTCTCACATCAGAATTGCCGAGGCATTGCCTCAGGGAGTTAAGAGCGAATCCCACAAGAGTGTATCCCATGTCTTGTATCATGCCGTATATAAACTATTAAAGGCTTGGCTGCCGCAGCATGAGCCTTCGAATATCGCGCTTATGGCTATAATGGTTTTCGTAATTCCTCTGCCCTTGATCATATATTCAATCCTAAAGCGAAACTGCGCGGGTCCGATTGCCGCGCCGGGAATCTTGTTACTGTCCCTCGGTTTGGCGATTGCGTCGCCTATCACTTTCTGGGCCGACTATGTGATGATCGGTTACTTTAATCCAATTGTATATCATAACCCAACACTGATCGCCCTCCGACTATTCGCCATTCCGGTTTCTCTTCTTGCCCTGGGCGTATTCAGCAACACATCGTATCGAAATGCAAACCATCAGCTTTACACGCTCCTGCTTTGCTCTTCCGTGATATTGCTATCTACGCTAGCGAAGCAGAGTTATACCCTTGTGTTGATACCGGGCTGTTGCGCATTTGCTGCTTGGAGAGCTTTCCGAGGCAATCGTGTTGATTGGATACTTCTTGTCTTTGGAATTTGCATTCCGGGCTCGCTAATGTTAGGTCTTCAGTACCTCATATCGTATGGGGACTTCACTAACGATTCTATTATTTCTTTTGGCGTTTTCGCATTTTTCAGATATTACATTCCGGATTGGCGCGTTCCAATACAATTGCTGCTCTCGCTTGCTTTTCCCATAGCGGTCTACCTGTTGTTTTTTAGGGAAGCCAGAAAGCATCTCTATTTGAATTTGTCGTGGACAGTGTTCGCGGTGAGCGCATTTGTGACATATTGCCTTTACGAAACAGGGTTGCGCATAGGGCACGGAAACTTCTTGTGGAATAGCTATATCACGGTTTTCGTATTGATGTTCGCTTCTGTACTGTTCCTTGTTCAGCAATATGTACGATCCAGACTTGATGTAGTTCATCAAAGTATGTCGTCACGAATGTCGTTGAAGTTCTCTATTTCCGCCGTTTTGCTCGGTTCTCACGTGTTTTTCGGCATTGGATACTACGTTCGATTCTTGATCGGCATCGATATAATAAAGTAGCCAAAGCCCTCAAACGCGCCTGGCGCCCCCTGCCGCAGCATAAACTTCATTCGCTTACGAGGCGCTAGCAGGGATCGGAATCGCGGACATAGCGCTCAACGACGGCATCTGTTTCTTCCAGGTATTTTCCGCAGGATCGATAATAATTGCGTGTCCACCAGAAGATATCGCCCATGGAACGCTCGTCGGTCTCTTGAGGGTCGTAAAGCAACCAAAACGCAGCGTGCCTGGATACGAATTCGTCGAGCGAGCTTATGGATTGCCCGGTCGTTTGAATGGTGAGCCTGCCGCCGCCATCGTAATAGATGTGAACCAGATTGCTTGGCTTGATGAGCTTCTGATAGTAGTCACCTGTGATCCAGGTTATCTTGCGGGACGGGTGTAAGCTGAGCACCGATTCTGTAGGTCGCACTTCAATACTGGGATGGTAGACCAAAGTATAAAAGGGTGGCGCGTACAGCGACTCCAGGCTTTTGCGTTTGCTTGCAATATAGGAATTCTCGTTTTGCGAATACATGAAGAATGAGAGTATCCAGACAGCCGCCAGCAAGAACTGAACTGGCGCCCGCCTGGGGAGGAAATTCCAGGCGATAGCCAGAGCGCCGCCTAGCAAAGGCGCCAACAGGAGCATGTATCGCAGCCGCTTCGGTATGAGTATGGGCTTGATTTCATTAGCCAACAACATGACGGCAATCGCCAGAAAAGTGAGAATCAATAGAAATCGTTGAGGCTCGTCCAATTGCTTGCGATGCCAGACGATGATTATCAGAGCGGCAAGCGGTAGAATCCAGAAATCATTGCTATAGACATGGCCGAGACTCAGCAATGACTCGAATGCGTTCATGCCACTTATTGACTTGCTGGAAAAACCTTCGAAACCCTTAACAACCGTAGGCGCCCAGGGCAAGAACAGCAAGCCGCCTCCAACGAAGGCAAAAGAAACAGAAACCCAGCGTCGATTCTTGGGCACAAACAGCAGGTGATACATACCGACGGCTGCTATAGCAAAGATTCCGAAATAATGTACGTACAGTATGAGTCCACAACTGACGGCAAGAGATAGCCAGGCCCACCAGGTCATGCGCTCCGATGTTTCCAGCAAGCGCCAATAGCACCCAACGATCCAAGCGACCAAAAGCGGCAACAACGTGTACATCCTTAGTTCTCGTGAAAAAAAGAGGAACAAAGAATTGATGGAGACGATAAACATAGCAGCAAGCGCCAGACCGCCATCACGTGATAGTCGAGCGAAGCGATAGACAGCTGCCAAAGACAGGAGCGCAAAGTAAGCAGAAAGTAGCCGCAATAGGAAAAGATCGCTGCCAACAAGCCTCGACCAAAGGTTTAGAAGGAGGAAGTATAAGGGTCCGTGTTGCTCGCTATGGGTTGCAACGCTTGTGACCGTTTCCTGCAATGGCTGTGGTGAGCTGATAGTCGGACCGAAGATATGTGTCAGCGTCCGCAATTCGTCATGATTTGCCAAGGGAACGGTCGTCAGATCTCTGGTGCCAAAGAACCAAACGAATAACAAGCATGCTAGAGCGCCCATCGAATGAATCACGGATCCATTTACGCGAGCGGAAGTCCTACCCCTGTGGAATAGCATGGCGCGATTGTACTAAAAATGGGAAAAGCAGAAAGGTGGAGCGTGGACGACTACATTTCATTCCACGCTCACAGAAAATAATAACCGGTTCGGCTACCGCAGATCGCGGTTTATTAGAGAAGGAGATCTGCACATGAAGATTTTACAGGCAAGTGATAGATCGTACCCAAGCGAAAAATAGGAAAAAGAGCAGTTGTTTGTCGCGTTGGCGGCGGCATACTCTCCCACATCGTCTCCAA
>WTGF01000092.1 GCA_011525385.1 Chloroflexota bacterium
TATTTTTTGCCGGTGGTGCTGGCGCCGGTCGCCGTCGGCATCATCTGGAAGTGGATGTACAATCCGCGCTTCGGTCCTATCAATGTGACGTTGAAGGCGCTAGGCCTGGACTTCCTGGCGAAGGGCTGGATGGGCGATCCCACTGTGGCGCTGCCGGCTTTGATTTTCGCCGGGGTTTGGGGTTATTTCGGCTTCTGCTTCGTCGTCATCATGGCCGGCTTGCAGAATATCGACATGGAGCAAATCGACGCCGCGCTGGTCGATGGCGCCAATGGTCCCCAGCGCCTGTGGTATATCATCATTCCCGGTTTGCGGCATGTGCTGACGATGATCACCGCTTTCACGCTCATCCTGGGCGTCAACGTCTTTGACATCGTCTGGATCACCACTCGCGGCGGACCGGCCCGGGCGACTCACGTCATCGCGACCTTCACCTATACCACCGCCTTCCGCGAAAGCTACGTCGGCTATGGCGCGGCGCTGGCGATCGTGATGGGGCTGGTGTCGCTGGTCGTGTCGTTCATATTCATTTCTATTCGCGAGCGGGGAGGCGATTAGCGGTATGGCGAGCGATGTAGGGGCGAGCTATCAGGTCGCCCGCAGCCCGCGCAAGCCCTTGGGCTTAAGGATCGCCAGGGCCGCTCAATACGGCATTCTCATCCTCTTCGCCCTCTACGTGCTGGTGCCCTTCATGTTGGTGGTCTTCACCGCGCTGAAGTCGAACTACGAAATCGCCCAAGACCCCTTGGGACTGCCGCCGAATTGGCGCTTTGAGAATATCGTAACCGCCTGGAACGTGGGCAAGTTCGGCCGCTATTTCATCAACAGCGTCATCACGACCGTGCCGATTGTGATACTGGTTGTGAGCCTGTCCTGCTTGGCCGGTTACGGCCTGGCGCGTCTTAAGATGCCGGGAAGGATGCTCATCTTCTATTTCTTTTTGGTCGGGCTGATGGTGCCCTTCACGGCGATCATGATCCCGCTCTTTTATATCTTGCGCGATATCGGCGTGCTGCGTACTTATTGGGCGATGATCCTGCCGCAGACGGCCATATCGCTGCCCTTCGGCATCTTCTTCATGCGCGCCTTTTTCTCGGGCCTGCCCTACGACTTGACCGACGCCGCCAAGATCGACGGCTGCAACGATTTCGGCGTTTTCCGCCGCGTGATGCTGCCGCTGGCCGGTCCGGCCGTGGCCGCCCTGGTCGTCTTCAACTTCATGGCCGCCTGGAACGCCTTCCTGCTGCCTCTGATTTATTTGCAGTCCGACAAGCTGCGGCCCGTCATGACCGGCATGATGTTCTTCACCACCCGCTGGGGCGTCGATTACAGCATGTCCATGGCTGGCACGCTCATCGTCATGGCGCCGATTATGGCGGTCTATCTGGTCTTCCAGCGCCAGTTCATCCAGGGTCTGACGGCCGGCGCGGTGCGGGGGTGAGAGTCTACCCCTCCCCCGGCCCCTCCCCGAAGCATCAGGGAGGGGAGTATAAGTGCGAATCAGTGAGTTTTGTCGGGGATTCAATATCCAAGTCTTGCGACGCTTGTTGGGGATAGAATCATGAGACTTTCTGCTCACCAGAAATTGCTGCCGGGAGCGGATCTGTCCGAGCGTTTTCAGCGGGCGGCTGAGTGCGGCCTGGATGGCATTGAACTGGCTTTCGGGCGAACGGCGCGCGTATACGACCTGCACGCTGAAATCGACCGAGCGATGGCGGCAAGCGGTTTGCCAGTCGGCAGCATCTGCGGTACCTACGAGGGACCGATCATCCATCCCGATCCGTCTGAGCGCGAAAGTCGGCTGGCGGACTTGATCCGCACGCTGGAGTTCGCCGACGCAATCGGCGCGCGCGGCGTCATTTTGGTGCCGCTCTTTTCGTCGCAGTACTGGCCCGAGATGTCGCCGCCCATGCCGGACATGTCGCCCTTCGCCGATGAAGATACGCTGACCACGAACCTGCTTCTGGCCATGCTCGGACAGGTTACGGAGCGCGCAGCGGGCAAGGCAGCAGTATACCTCGAGCCCTTGAATCGCTATGAAGCGACATATCTGAACACGGTGGGTAAAGCGGCTGACTTGTGTAGCGCTGCCGGCCATCCGCGCATTCAGTTGATGGCTGACCTGTTTCACATGAATATCGAAGAAGCCGATATCCCGGCGTCGCTGCGCGCGGTCGCGCCGCACCTGGGTCATGTGCATCTGGCGGACAGTCAACGCTGGCTGCCGGGGCATGGGCATACGGATTTCGTGGGTGCCTTCCGCGCCTTGCGCGAGATTGAGTTCGACGGCTGGCTGGCGCTGGAATGCATGCCGACGCCGGGCGATCCGCTGGAGAATATGCGCGGCTGCGTCCAGTATCTGCGGGGCTGTTGGGAACGCGCGACGCCGGACTAATTGAGATTTGTAGGGGCGACCAATCTGGTCGCCCGTTCTCGACCAATTGAGGAATACAAATGCCTATAAAAGCCGTTTTCAACGAAGAGCATGACGCGACGCTGGTGGAATACGACGAGCGCCCGCTGCTGCCCAAGGAAGTGCGCATTCAGACCGAATATGCCTCCGGCAAACATGGGACGACCATGCACATGATGGACGGCCGCAACCGACAGGGGCAGCGTTGGGATGAAGAGAATCGCCTTTATGTACCGAGTGACGAGTCGGATCCGGATCCTGTGCCCGATTCGAAGGTTGGCACCAGTGGCGTCGGCGTCATCAGCGAAGTGGGCGCGGATGTAGGCGAATGGCAGGTCGGCGATCGCGTCTTCGGCTTCATGGATGTCAGCGAGACAAACATCATCACAGTCGATCGTCCGGCCGACTTCATTTGGCCGGGCTTTGCCGAACCGTCGCCTTGGTTGATCTGGGAAATGGGCGATCTCGATCCGCTTGACGCTTTGTGCTTCGAGCCGGCCTACGTGGCGGTCAATAGCGTGCGCGATTCGCAAGTGCGCTTTGGCGATGCGGTGGCTGTTGTCGGGCTGGGCGCCATCGGTCTGTTGACGGTCAAGGTGGCCGCGCTGGCCGGGGCTGACATGCTATTCGCTGTCGATCCGCTGCCGAAACGCCGCAAGCTGGCGCAGGATTACGGCGCGCATCACGTCATCGATCCATTCGCGGTGGATGCCGCGCTGGAAATTAAAGAGCTGACCGGAGGCGGGGCTGATGTGGCGATTGAGATCAGCGGGCATTATGCCGCGCTGGACACGGCGATACGAGCGGCGCGTTTCGGCGGCACGGTTTGCCAGGCGGGCGCTATTGCAGGCAATGCGGCCGAGTTGTGGCTGGGCCGCGAATTTCTGTTGAACAGCCTCAGGATGATCGTCCCGCGCGGCAATGGCGCGATGGAATTCGCGCCGACCGATTATCCCTTGTGGGATCAATATCGAGTTTTCGACACCATCGTCAGCATGATGAAGCAGGACAAATTGACCGCCCCCGGTTTAATCGACCCGCTCGTTTCGATCGAAGAATTCCCGGATGTTTTCGACCTGATCAAGCACAATCCCAGCGAGGTCGTCAAATATGGCGTCCGCTTCTAAATGACACAGCTTATTGAAAAAGGAGAAATGTGATGGTCGCGCGCGCAGCGGTATCCTCTGTGACGATTAATCGGCTATTGGGATTTGAGACCTATTTGCCAACTGCCGACAACTCAAATATGATAAAGGCGCCAGCCATAGATTCCACGCGGCCCGATGGCTGGGAAACACGAGCTCCCAGCCATACCCTGCTGGAGCTGCCAGCCGAGGTGGCCGCACAAGGTTACGACTGTTTCGACCTTTCCATGCTGCACTTCCCCAGCATGGAGCGCGCTTATCTCGCCGACCTGCGCGCCGCCTTTGAAGATGCGGGGGTGGAGATCTTCCAGCTGCTCATTGATACGGGCGAGATCGGCAGCCCAGACGCCCAAGAAAGCAGCGCCGGTATCGCCCACACCAAGTTCTGGATCGAGCGGGCGGCCGAAGTGGGCGCTAGTGGCGTGCGCTATGTGCCCGGCGATAACGAACCGACGCCCGAAACTATGTGCGCGACAGCAGCCGCCTTCCGCGAACTCTTTGACTTCGCGGTCGAACATGGCTTGAAGCCGGCCACCGAGAATTATCGAATCTTCACCAACAAAGCCCTGAACCTGCTGCAGCTTGTGGAGCTGTCAGAGCGCGATTACGGCTGGATCGCCGATTCTGGCAACCCTAGAGATTCGGGCGAGCAGGAAACTTTTGCCAAGCTGCTGCCGGGCGCGACCTCGATTCACGCCTGGGC
Organism: Chloroflexota bacterium; assembly: GCA_011525385.1. Lineage (GTDB taxonomy): Bacteria > Chloroflexota > Anaerolineae > Aggregatilineales > Phototrophicaceae > UBA6055. The sequence goes on from WTGF01000092.1 coordinate 4,262, forward strand.
GCCACCGACCGAAGACGGACGGGCGGACTTGGTGGCGTTTCGGCGTTATATGACCATGGCGCGCGCTGCCGGCTTTGACGGTCCCATCATGCTGCACGGCGCTTATCAAATGGACAACTTCGCTTGGGCGCCCGATCTCTGGAGCGGCGTCAACGAATTTCGGGCAGCAGTCCACGCGGTATTCGGTGAAGACAGCGCATGACAGCTCCCATCCGCGTGACAGTCTGGAACGAATTCTGGCACGAGAATCCCGTCCATTGGGACACCGTGCGGCGCTCCTGGATGAGCCACGGCTACAGCCAAGAAAGCGCGATTGAAGAAACCGAGGGCGTCCAAAAAATCTACCCTGACGGCATCCACGCCGCTATCGCCGCTCCCTTAAAAGAACAGGGTTTTACTGTGCGAACCGCGACCCTCGATGAGCCAGAGCATGGACTGAACGATAAGGTGCTGGAGCAGACGGATGTCTTGATCTGGTGGGGACACATGGTCCACGAGGTGGTCGCTGATGCGATTGCCGAGCGCGTCTACCGGCGTATCATCGACGGCGGCATGGGTTTCATCGCGCTGCATTGGGGGGCCGGTTCCAAGGTCTTCCGCAAACTGATGGGCACATCTTGCACCGTGACGCCTCTGGTGGGTGGCACGCCGGAAAAGCTCTGGGTGATTGAGCCCGCGCATCCCATCGCCCGCGGTTTGGAGACGTCCTTCGTGGTCCCTCAAACGGAAATATACGGCGAGCCATTTGACATTCCCGCGCCGGATACCATTGTCTTCATCAGTTCCTGGCCCAGCGGCGAGGTCTGCCGCAGCGGCTGCTGCTTTCAGCGCGGGCGCGGAAGGGTCTTCTTCTTTCGGCCCGGGCATGAAACCTACCCCATCTATTATCAAAGTGAAGTGCAGCAGGTCATCGCCAATGCCGTCGAATGGGCGGCGCGATCGAGCTAGAGGTCTGCTCATGCCACGTAAGCTGGCTTTCACCGGCGGATACAAAGTTGGGCTGGTTGAATACGATGAGCGGCCGCTTGCGCCACATGAAGTGCGCGTCCAGACCGAATACGCCTCGGGCAAGCACGGCACGCCGCTGGCGATTATGGATGGCCGCAGCGAGCGCGGCCAGATATGGGATGATGAGATGCGCCTCTTCCTGCCTGAGGAAGGGGCAGACGGGCGCTATGACCTGAGCGGCGCGCCTGTCGGCACCAGCGGCGTCGGCACGATCATCGAGCTTGGCTCGGAAGTCTCCGATTGGAAGATGGGGGACCAAGTCATCAGTTTCATGGATGTCAGCGAGACCAACACCATCACAACGCGACGCAAGTTGCCCTGGGATGGACCGCCGCTCTGGCTGGATGGCTGCATTTGGCCTTTGGGTGGTATCGATCCGCTGGGCGCGCTTAGTTTCGAGCCGGCCTTTGTTTCCTTCCACTGCATCCGCGAATCGAACCTGCGCTTCGCCGACACGGTCGCCGTCGTCGGGCTGGGCGCGATTGGTTTGCTGACGGTGCGCATGGCGGCGCTCAGCGGCGCGGAACAGATCTTCGCCGTTGATCCGCTGCCCAAGCGCCGCGCATTGGCGCTGGACTACGGCGCGCACCATGCCCTCGATCCCTTCGCTGTTGACGCCGCGCTGGAAATTCACAAGCTGACCGGCGGGCCCGGCGTCGATGTGGCGATTGAGCTGAGCGCTACGTATCAAGGCTTGCAAAGCGCGATTCGCGCGACCCGAATGGAAGGAACGATCTGCGCCAGCGGCGTTTACCTGGGCGAGGGGCGCGACCTCTGGCTGGGACGCGAGTTCCACCGCAATCGCCAGACGATGATCGTGCCGCATGGCTGTTATGTGGGCCACAAGCCGCGCGACTACTCGCGCTGGGATGATTATCGCGCCTACGACGCCATCATCAGCATGATGCGCCAGGGTGCGCTGACCGCGCCCGGGTTGATCCAGCCCCTGGTTTCGCTGGACGAAGGTCCTGCCGTCTGGGATCTGGTTGTGAAGGAGCCTGGGGAAGTGGTAAAGTTTGGCATACGCTTTTGAGCGGGTGACTTAACGAAGGAGGGAGAAATCGAATGGTACGAGCAGGATTATCCAGTTTTTCCTTGCATTTGCCGGATGCCTTGGGCGATCCATGGTTCGAATTGGACGCTGGCGGTAAAAGCGTTTCCGGGTCCTGGCGTGGGACGCCGACCCTTGATCTGCTGGCTTTCCCGGCCGAAGTTGCCGCACATGGGATCAACTGCGTCGATCTCTGCATTCAACATATTCCCAATATCGCGCCCGGCTACCTGGCCGAACTGCGTTCCGCTTTCGAATCAGCCGCTGTGGAGCTGTATCAACTGCTGATTGATTTGGGAGAGGTCGCCAGTTCCGATCCCGACGAACGAAGCGCTAGCATCGCGCTGACCAAGCGCTGGATGGAGATCGCCGCCGAGCTGGGATCGACCGGCGTCCGTTACGTTCCGGGCGACAGCAAACCCACGCCGGAAACGATTCGCAAGAGCGGCGAAGCCTTCCGCGAGTTGTACGATTACTGCCTCGAATGCGGGCTGGAGCCGGCCACCGAAAACTATAAGGTCTTTAACAATGAGGCGGACGATCTCTTACAGGTACTCGATATTGCCGAGCGCGACTATGGACTGGTCGCCGATTTTGGCAACGCCAAGGGACCGGACAAATATGACAATCTGTCCAAATTGATGCCACGGGCCACCGCTATTCATCAATGGGTCGCGATTGGTGAGGATGGGGTCATCAACGACGAGGACTCCAAGCGCTGCCTGAATATGGCGCGCGACAGCGGTTTCGACGGCCCCATCATGCTCTTGGGCGGACACCCCTATCAGCTTTACCGCGATACGCGCGAGATGTGGGACGCCGTCGACGAACTACGCGGCGAAGTGAAGGCCGTATTCGGTGACGATTTCGCCGGCTGAGGCTCAGCCGCTGTGTCACCATGAAAGGGGAAATACAATGGTTAGCGCAGCTGTATCTACAGTTACTTTGATGAAGGCGTTGGGTAAACCGATGTACGAGTTGGACGCTGCAAGCGGGCAGCAAACAGGCGCTCCGGTCGAGCCGGCGACCATCGACCTGTTGGATGTGCCAGCCGCCGCCGCCGCGCGCGGCTTCCACAGCTTCGATCTCAGTGTCTATCACCTGCCCAATATCGAGCGCGCTTATCTTGGCGAGCTGCGCGCTGCCTTTGCTGACGCCAATGTCGAGCTGTTCCAACTGCTGATTGATACCGGCGAAGTCGCCAGTACAAACCCGGACGAGCGGAACGCTGGCATCGCCCATATCAAGTTCTGGATGGAAATCGCTGTCGCATTGGGGGCGCGCGGGGTACGCTACGTCCCAGGTGATGGCGAGCCAACGCCAGAGACGATTCGCGCGAGCGGCGAAGCCTTCCGCGAACTCTTCGATTTCGCCGCGGATCTTGGGCTGAAGCCCGCCACCGAAAACTACCGGCGCTTCAACATGGAGGCGGGTGATCTGCTGGGCGTTCTGGAACATTCCGAACGTGACTACGGCCTGGTTGCCGACTTTGGCAACGCCCGCGGACCGAACAAGTATGGGACCTTGGAAGCGATCATGCCGCGCGCGACTTCGATTCACGCCTGGGCCGAGGTCGACGAAAAAGGCGACCTCATCAGCGAGGATTTCCGGCACTGCCTGACCATCGCGCGAGACAAGGGCTTTGACGGTCCCATCATGTTGCAATACGGCTATCCGGTTGATGTCTTCGAAAATACGCGGGAAGTCTGGGCGCGGGCGAGCGAAATGCGCGAAGAAGTGCGAGCCGTATTTGGCGACGCGCTAACGGACGGAGCTTAGACAATGTCAACGCCAATTCGCGTAACGGTTTGGAATGAATTTTGGCACGAGAATCCGCAACGCCATGCCGATGTCAGGTCGCGTCTGAAAAATTATGGGTTCAGCGGACAGCGACTGGTCAATGCGACCGAAGGCGTGGCGAAAGTTTACCCTGATGGCATGCACACGGTCATCGCAAATCATCTCAGCGACCGGGGCTTTGTCGTGCGCACGGCGACGCTCGATGAACCGGAACATGGTCTGACGAAAGCGGTACTGGACCAAACCGATGTCCTGACCTGGTGGGGCCACGCCGCCCACGACCAGGTCAGCGATGAGATCGTCGAGCGCGTACACGAACGCGTGAACATGGGCGGTATGGGCCTCGTTGCGCTGCACTCCGCGCATTATTCAAAGATTTTCAAGAAGTTGATGGGTACCTCGTGCATGTTGAAGACGCGCGAAGCGGACGAGAAAGAACGTATCTGGGTGCTTGAGCAGGGGCATCCCATAGCCAGGGGCTTGCCGGAATACTTCGAGATCCCGGAAACCGAGATGTATGGCGAGCCCTTTGACATTCCTGCCCCGGATACGCTGGTCTTTGTAAGCTGGTTCCAGGGCGGTGAGATCTTCCGCAGCGGCTGCTGCTATCACCGCGGGCGCGGCAAAATCTTCTATTTCCGGCCGGGCCACGAAACGCTGCCGATCTATTATCAGCCCGAGGTGCTGCAGGTGATCACCAATGCGGTGGGTTGGGCAGCGCCATCCGGCGGTCCCGAATTGATCTTCGGCGATCATCCCCCGCTTGAGAAACTGGATTGACCTAGACCTTAACCTGTACCAGAAGGATTCGGAATTTATGAAACTGCTGACATACGATTCCGGAAGCGGACCGCGTTGCGGGGTTCTGAGTGAAAATCTGGTGGTCGACGTCACCGCCTTGCTAGGTGCCGATCACACCTTGAGGGATGTCCGTGCTTTACTTGAATTCGGCGACTCGTCACTTGATCGAGTACGGGACGCCCTGGCGAGCGATATCGCCGCGCCCGCTGTGCCTCTGCCCATGGTCCGGCTACGCGCTCCGGTGTTGCAGCCGCCGACCTTGCGCGACTTCTTCAGTTACGAGGAGCATGCCAGCGGCCAAGGCGCGCGGACGCTGCACGAGGCTTGGTATCGTTTGCCTGTCTTCTACTTCTCCAACACACTGCGCGTCTTCGGGCCAGAGGATGACGTGCCATTCCCCTCAGCGACGGAACGGCTGGACTACGAGCTGGAACTAGGCTGCGTCATTGGGCGCGAAGGCAGCAACATCAAAGCCGCCGATGCTCTAGACTATATCGCCGGCTTCTGCATACTTAACGACTGGAGCGCCCGCGACCTGCAGTTTGACGAAATGGCTGTCGGGCTCGGGCCCGCCAAAGGCAAAGACGCCGCCTCTTCGCTCGGTCCCTGGCTGGTCACCACCGATGAAATGGCTCCCTATCTGCGTGATGGCAGGCTCCAGGTCAAGTGCACAGTCAGGGTCAACGGCGATATCTGGCTGGATGCGGGCGACGGCGGAGCTTCGTATCACGGTTGGGGAGATTATGTCGAGCGCGCCTCCAAGGACAGTCGTATCGTGCCGGGGGACGTGCTGGGAAGCGGTACAGTTTCGGGCGGCTCTATCCCCGAGGCCATCGCGCTAGGCATTGACACAGCCCGTTACCTGCAACCCGGTGATGTGGTTGAGATGGAAGTCGAGGGCATCGGTACCCTGCGCAACACCCTCGGTCCCAAGGAAAACGTCGATCCCGACTATCGCTACAAGCCAATAGCATAACTGCTTCGGCGTCAAACCGCTTCTATCGCAGCCGGTTGCGTCTTGTTTTGCTGTTTACAATAACGAATTGGAGAATCAATGGTAAGAAACGCGAGTGATATCACCAAGGTCGCCTGTGTTGGCGGCGGAACGATAGGCTTCTCTTGGGCGGTCCTTTTCGCCCAGCATGGCCTCCGGGTCAACATTTACGATATCTCCCATGAAGCCCTCGATTGGACGATGCGGGAGGTCCGCAGCGCTTATACGACCCTCGTTGAAGCCGGCGTGATGACCGAAGAAGAAGTTGCAGCTGCCCAGAACCGGATCACGACCACAACTGACCTGGCCAAGGCCTTGAAAGATGCGGACTTTGTGCAGGAGTCCGGACCCGAGCGCTATCGGATCAAGCGCGAGATCTACCGGGAGCTGGATCGGCTAGCCCCCGCGGAGGTCGTCCTCGCTTCCAGCACATCCGCTATGTTGATGACGGAAATCCAGAAGGCGACGACGCATCCCGAACGTTGTGTGGTGGCGCACCCGTACAACCCGCCACACATCGTGCCTTCGGTGGAGATTGTCGGGGGTGAAATGACCTCGACTGAGACGGTGGCGCTGGCGCGGGACTTCATGGCGAGAATGGGCAGAGTACCGGTGGTGGCTCGCAAAGAATGTCGCGGCCATATCGTCAACCACATGCAGGCTGTGATCTACCGCGAAGCTCTGTGGCTGGTGGGCAACGGGGTTGCTACCGTTGAGGAGATCGACCTCGCCTTCAGAACCGGGCCGGGCTTGCGCCTGGCGCTGATGGGACCCTTTGCCGTCGGCATGTTGACCAGTCCTGGCGGCTTGCAGGATACCATGGTCGACCGCAAGCTCGATCACAGCTTGGAAGATGACATTCCTTCGCGCGTCGAGCGCGAGGCGCCGCCGCGCACACCAGAACTGGCGCGAGAATGGGCGAAAATGTGTGTCGCGCAAATGGAAGCTGAACTGGCGGGCACGGATATGGAGCAGATCAAGAGGTGGCGCGATACCAAACTGCTGCAGATTCTCGATGTCATTGCCTCTGAATAGTCGAATGCGCTAAAGTTTCTGGGGCGACTTAAGGAACACGTTATGTATCCTGTGGAACTCGCGACCAATACCGTAGAGAACATTGCATGAAAATCACAGATGTCAAAGCAACGTATATTTATATTCCGCATTTGGGTGTGGCCGAGGAGTTTGATAAGCTGGTGTACGCCGAGTTTTCCGAACCGGTGGACGGCCCTTATCCGGACAAGCCGGGCTTGGGTTTGGAACTGAACCCGGATGTGGTCAAGAAGTATGGCTCGTAACTTGAACCTGTGACGAAACAATGTAAAGAGGTAGGCGCCAATGAAAGCGGCAGTTCTTTACGAAGCAAATACCCCACTGGTGATCGAGCAATTTGATTTGCCCGGCATCAAAGATGACCAGGTTCGCGTCCGATTGATGGCCAGTGGCGTCTGTCACTCGGACTGGCATATCGTCAAGGGGGAATGGGTCGACATCAACCGTCCGCCCGTGATTCTGGGTCACGAGGGGGCGGGCGTGGTCGAGGAAGTTGGTCCGGCGGTTCACAGTGTCAAAGCGGGCGATCACGTCGTGCTATCTTGGACGCGCAACTGCGGTCTTTGCGAGATGTGTCAGGTGGGCTACTCCAATCTCTGTGAGGAGCCTTGGGACCGACGGGGGCAGCCCCTCTTCGCGGACAGTGACCGCCCCATGAAACGGATGAATGCCCTCGGTACATTCAGCACCGAGACCATCGTTCCCCAAGATGTCGCCATCCCGATTGACCGGGAGATCCCATTCGCGCAGGCTGCGCTGGTCGGCTGTGGCGTGATGACCGGAGTGGGAGCCGCCCTCAACACCGGCCATGTCCAGGCGGGCAAGTCGGTGGCCGTCTTCGGCTGTGGCGGCGTCGGGCTGAACGTGATCCAGGGCGCGGCGATCGCCGGCGCGGAGCCGATTATCGCCATCGATATCTTGGACAACAAACTCGAAATGGGAAAAATGTTTGGCGCCACGCACGCGGTCAATTCAGCTCATGTTGACCCGGTTGCGGCCATCAAGGAGCTAACCGACGGTAAGGGCGTTCACTACGCCTTTGAGGCTATCGGCCTGGTGCCCGAGCCTTATAAACAGGCCATACTATCTACCCGACGACGTGGCATTACTGTTCTTGTCGGCCATGCCCCCGACAACACCCCGCTTGATTTTGACGCCAAGATTCTGGCGCTCGAGAAGACGGTCATCGGCTCAATGTATGGCAGTTGCCGTCCCCGGCTGGATTTTCCCCGCATCTTTAGCCTTTACAAAGCGGGCAAGCTCAAGCTGGACGAGTTGGTGACCCGCGTCTATCCCCTCGAAGGAGTCAATGAGGCCTTTGACGCCCTCGGCAAGGGTGAGGTGGCGCGCAGTGTCTTGGATTTGGCGTGACCGATTCAGCTTGAGTTTTCCTGCCCGCTGGACGGAAGAACATGGTGACAGTCGTCCCTCTCAGCGCGCGATCGGCCAGATGTCTGATCAATGCGCTTAACCTGATCGAAAGGCGCTGATGCGAATCAAAGGCAAAACCGTTATCGTCACCGGCGCTGCCCGCGGAATAGGGCGCGCTATCGCCGAAGCCTTTGCCAGGGAAGGCGCAAACGTTGCCGCCGCCGACTTGGGCTCGCTGGCGGTTAAGCCGGGCTCAGATTGGCATTACGCGCTCTCTGCCGAAACCGAACTGGAAATGATGGCAAATGGAATCAGGGAAAGAGGCGGAAGTTGTGTAGCGCTTGCGCTCGACGTATCGGATCGCGCTTCATGTCAGAATCTTGTTGAAAAATCGGTCGAGGCATTTGGCGGACTAGATATTCTGGTCAACAATGCAGGCATTATAAAACTTGGACGAATTGCAGATTTTGCCGAATCGACTTGGGATCGCATCTTTGCTGTGAACGTCAAGGGCGTCTTCTTGATGTCGCGGGCGGCGATTCCCTTCCTGGCCAAGAAGGGCGGGGTCATCACAAATATCGCCTCGAACGCCGGCAAACGAGGGTCCGCGTTCAATGGCCCCTACTGCGCCTCAAAGGCTGCGGTGATCGGCTTAACTCAATCCATGGCTGCTGAACTCGCCGAAAGGTCTATCAGGGTAAATGCCATCTGCCCGGGCAATGTCTTTACTCCTATGCAATTCGATTACCTGGTCAAACACCGCCTTCAGCAATACGACGGACAATCATTTGAAGACGCCTTCGACGCCTTCGTCAAAGATACTGTTCCCTTGGGCCGCCAGCAGGCGCCCGAAGAGATTGCCGATGCCGCTCTCTATTTGACTCGCGCCGACAGCGTGACCGGGATCGCGCTCTCGGTTGATGGCGGCAATGGGATTGGGCTTTCATAATGAACGGGCGACGCCGATGCAGATAGATGGCAAAACAGTAATCGTTACCGGCGCTGCTCGTGGAATCGGGCGGGGTATAGCCGAAGCATTTGCCAACCAAGGCGCAAACGTTGTCGCCGCTGATTTGGGCTCGCTGGCGCTTGAAGCGGGGTCGGATTGGCACTACTCACTCTCTGCGGAAACCGAATTGGAAGCGGCCGCAAGCGAAATCAACCAGCGCGGCGGAACATGCATGGCGATTGAAGTCGACGTATCAGACCGCGATTCATGTCAAAATCTGGTTGACGAGTCAGTTGCAGCCTTTGGCGGATTGGATATCTTGGTGAACAATGCGGGCATTATTCAGACGGGACCGATTGTGGACTTTGCCGAGTCCGATTGGGATCGTGTCTTCGCGGTAAACGTCAAGGGCATCTTCTTGATGTCGCAGGCGGCGATTCCCCACCTGACGAAAATTGGCGGTGTTATCATCAATGTCGCCTCGGTCGCAGGAAAAAGAGGCTTCGCCCACATGGGCGCCTATTGCGCCTCGAAATTCGCAGCCATTGGCTTGACCCAGTCTATGGCCGCCGAGCTTGCCGAGCTCTCAATCCGGGTCAACGCCATCTGCCCCGGCAATGTCGATACATCTATGTGGTTTGATCATCTTTCAAAATCAAAGCAGCGACAGCAAGAGTACAGTACAGATACGGTTGAAGAGACTTTTGCTGCAGTCATCCAAGATCGTGTCCCATTAGGTCGAGAACAGACGCCCAGCGATATGGCTGAAGCGGCATTGTATCTGACGCGCGCTGATAATGTGACAGGCATTTCGCTTACTGTATCCGGCGGCTTTGAGATGAATTGACCTTTAGAATTCAGACTAGAAAACAGGATTCGGAAATGAGCGCAACAGAAAATTTCGCTGTGATCATTGTCGGCGCCGGTATTTCCGGCATGTATATGCTGTACCGCATGCGCAAGCTTGGCTTGTCGGTACGTGTCATTGAAGCGGGCAGTGGCGTCGGCGGCACTTGGTACTGGAATCGCTACCCGGGCGCGCGCTGCGATACCGACACCTTGGAGTACTCCTACAGCTTTGACGAAGATCTCCAGCAGGAGTGGGAGTGGCCGGAACGATATCCCACCCAGCCCGAAATACTCAAGTATCTGAACCACGTCGCCGATCGCTTTGATCTGCGCCGAGATATTACTTTCGACACCAGGGTCGAAGCGGCGTTATATGATGAAGCGACCAGCCGCTGGCAGATCGCGACCGATGACGGCGCCGAATTGTCGGCCCAGTTTCTGGTTATGGCCACGGGCAGCATTTCAGCGCCCAACATACCAGCCATCGAGGGGATGAACAACTTCAATGGACCTGTCTACCACACCGCGCGCTGGCCGCACGAGGGCGTCGACTTCAGCGGGTGGCGCGTCGGCATCGTCGGCACCGGCTCGTCGGCAGTACAGGCGATTCCGGTCATCGCCGAGCAAGCGGCGCATCTCACGGTTTTTCAACGCGCGCCACAATGGTCTGTGCCGGCCCATAATCGCCCGTCTGATCCCAAAATGGTGGCCGAAATCAAGGCCGACTACGCTGGCTTCCGCGCCCGCAATCGGCTGCAGTCGGGCGCGCAATTATCGCACATCCCCGCTAACGACTTCTCCGCTACTGAGATTAGTGCGGAAGAACAACAACATATCTTGGAGGAACGCTGGCAACTCGGCGGCTTCCCCTTCTTCGGCGCTTTTAACGACATCACGGTCAATCCCGAAAGCAATAAAGTAACAGCGGATTTCGTGCGGGCGAAAATCCACGATATTGTGAAAGACCCGAAAGTCGCCGAAATGCTGACGCCCGACTATACGATTCATTGCAAACGTCCGGTGCTGGATAGCGGTTATTTCGAGACTTACAATCGATCCAATGTGTTGCTGGTTGATATTAACGCCGCCCCCATCGAGGAGATCACGCCCACTGGCATTCGCACTGACGACGCCGACTATGATCTCGACCTCATCGTGCTCGCCACCGGCTTTGATGCCATGACCGGCGCTCTGCTAAGGATTGACATCCGTGGTCGTCATGGGCGGACCCTGCGCGAAGAATGGGCGCATGGTCCGGTCAATTACCTGGGCCTTCAAGTGTCTGGCTTTCCCAACCTCTTTACCATAACGGGACCGGGCAGTCCCTCGGTGTTGACCAACATGATGGTGGCCATCGAGCAGCACGTCGAGTGGGTCACGGACTGCATTGGCTTTATGGTCGAAAACGACCACGCCAGCATCGAGGCGACCGAAGCCGCCCAGGAAGCCTGGGTCGCTCACGTCAATGAAGTGGCGGATCAAACCCTGTGGGTATCCTGCCAGAACTGGTACCAGGGACATAACATTCCTGGCAAGCCGCGGGTTTTCATGCCTTTGCCGGGCTTCCCGCCCTACGTTGAAAAATGCGAAGAGGTCGTCGCCAAGGGCTACGAGGGCTTTGTGCTGTCGTAATGATGGTTGCCACTTCAGGGTGCTTTACGAAAAGGCCATGTGCCAAAACGGAGCAGTTGTAAAATGATCGACTTGACACGCCCTGAGAGTCTTGGACTATCTTCAACTCGTCTTAACTGTATCGCGGATCATTTCGATCGTTATGTCGATGAGGGCAAGATCCCCGGGTATCTCGTCCTGGTCGCCCGGCGCGGGAAAGTCGCTTTTCTGCATTGCCGCGGCTTGAGAGATGTCGATGCCGGGCTGCCCGTCGAGAAAGATACCATCTTTCGCATTTATTCAATGACCAAGCCCATCACCTCGGTCGGCGTGATGATGCTCTTCGAGCGCGGTTTGCTTCAACTCGATGATCCGGCGTCCGAGTTTATTCCTGGGTTTAAGCAGCTTGAAGTCTTCGAGTCCGGTAATGCCGAAAGCTACCTGACCGTCCCTGCCACGCGCGAGATGACCATCCGCGATTTGCTGACCCACACATCCGGCTTGACCTATGGGCATATGCGCGCACATCCTATCGACGCCATGTATCGCGACCGCGATTTGCTCGCTGCGGACAAGTCACTGGCTGACATGATCGGTCATCTCAGCCAGCTTCCTCTGCTGTTTTCGCCCGGGACTCGCTGGAGCTACAGCGTCGCCACCGATGTCTTGGGCTATGTGATTGAAGTCGTCTCGGGTCAATCGCTCGATCGCTTTTTCACCGACGAGATCCTGGAGCCACTGGGCATGGTAGATACCGCCTTCACGATGTCGCCGGAAAAAGTGGACCGTTTTGCGGCAAACTACGAACGTGAAGGCGACGGTTTTCGCCTCATCGACAAGCCGGACGAAAGCGCGTACTTGAAGGGGGTCAAGCTGTTCTCCGGCGGTGGCGGTCTGGTCTCGACCGCCGGCGATTATCTACGCTTTTGCCAAATGCTGCTCAACAAGGGCGCGCTCGACGCCGTGCGTTTGCTTGGGCGCAAAACGGTTGAGTTAATGACCAGCAACCATCTGCCGGGTAACTGTGATCTGTCGAGCATGGGCTATGTACTCACCAGCGAAACGCGCTCGCAAGGCATTGGTGTTGGTCTCGGCGCGAGGTACAACCTGCGCAGCGGAGGCGCCCGCAGCGAAACCCGACACGATGGCGTCGGTTTTGGTCTGGGAGGCGCCGTCTTGTTGGACCCGGCGGCGGCTCATATTTTGGGCTCGCCGGGCGAATTTGCCTGGGGCGGGGCGGCGAGCACGGCCTTCTGGGTGGATCCCAAGGAGCAGATGACCGTCATCTTTTTGACCCAGCTAATGCCCTCGTCATCATATCCCATCCGGCGCGCGTTACGCGTGCTGGCAAATCAGGCGATAGCAGACTGAAATTTGACTGCTTGGCTCAAATGGCGCGATCAGGCGTCTTTACTGAGAGTACACAAAACGCTTAGTTGCTTTCACGAAGGATCTTCACAGTCGAGAGCTTCATAATGAGTTTGGCGATCCGCAGCCGGTAACCGTCAACTAGCCAGTTTCCGCCGTCGCCGGGTCTAGAAACTCTTCCCAACTCGAATATGTGCCGACTCCATTCTCGTCCACATATCCGATTCGGCATTGGCTCAACTCTTCTTCAGTTAGCTGCTGTTGCTCAACCAATTGGATGAATTCATCGCGATCAGGCGATGCAGTTTTAGTAGGGACGACGTCAATATAGCGGACTTCGACCAGCTTGCCGTAAGCAAATCCGCGCACTAACTTCCCACCAGGTTCGTACAAGACATACATTTTTCGCGACATCTTTAATCCCTGCTCTTATACCACTCTTGAACATAGGGCCAAAATGCAGATGGTGAAAAGTGAATGATATATTGTTCGTTTCCTACAAGCGTAACATCATATACATATTCTCTGTCTTGATCAATAGACGCTGAAATATAGCCAATGCTTACAACTGTTATTCTGTCTCGACTGTTGAAGTTTTTTCTCTGTGTTCTATTAAGAGTCATCCCGTGAACGATGATATTCCTTACGGCTCTAGCGATGCATCCAATATCCCAGCCAAGCGCAACTGGCTGGTCCGCTCGATGTCTGATGATTTTGGAAAACCCATTATCGAAGCGTTCCAGTGTTTCATTGCCTTCCCCAACCAACTCAAAGAGATTGGAGATGATAAGCGTCATTGCCCAAAAATGCCGATCATCACGCAGCGTATACAGCAGATTGCCCGTATAAACCGCCATGTCAATCGCAGCGTCTTTGTCAGTCCGCATTGCAGCGCCCGGCACATCGCTCAAATCAAGCCCTCCAAGCGATCCACCAAGCCTTCCAGCACCTTGAAGGTCTCCTCGACCGCCTTTGGCGTCGACATGTCCACGCCGGCGGCGCGCAGCACATTGATGGGATAGTCGGCATTGCCGGCGCGCAAGAATGCCAGGTAGCGACCGACAGCGTCGACATCATCGCCCGCCAGGATCGCGTTGGCAAGAGCGTGCGCCGCCGAGATGCCGGTGGCGTATTGGAAGGTGTAGAATGGCTCGTACAAGTGACCGAATTGCGCCCAGGTAGAGCCCGTGCGGCGCGGATCGTCGGTCATGGTCTCGCCGTAGCCTTCGGCGTAAAATCCCGACATAATCTCGTTAAGCATGTCCGGGGTCAGCGGTTCGTCCTTTTCCATACGCGCGTGCACTTCAAACTCGAAGCGCGCCAGCGTGGGCATGATAAAGAAGTAGCGGTGGATATTGTCCATCGCCTCTTGAATCAGCGCCAACTGGAAATCTCGATCGCTGTTGTTGGCGAAAAGATGCGCCCGCACCATCGCCTGATTGAAATTGGAGGCGACTTCGGCGACGAACATCGAGTAGTGGCTGTAGACAAAGGGCTGATGCTCGCGCGTATAGTGGCTGTGCATGGAATGCCCCAGTTCGTGCGCCAATGTGCCCATCGAACTCAAGTTGCCGTCAAAGCTCATCATGATGAAGGGATGGCTGTCGTAGGTGCCGTAAGAAAATGCGCCTTCGGACTTGCCGTCGTTGATGGCGTAATCCACCCAACGCTGTTCCAGGCAGCCGCGTCGCAGCGTCGCCACATAATCCTCGCCTAGCGGCGCCATGCCCGTCGCGATCATGTCAACGGCATCCCCAAACGACAACTCGGGATCCTCTGTCGTCAGCGGCGCCCACAGATCGTAGGGATGGATCGTCTCGTAACCAAGCGCGCGCCGCCGCACATCCCAATAGCGATGCCAGGTTGGAATATGTCGTTTGTAGGTATCGATCAAGTTGTGGAAGACCTCGACCGGAATGTTGTTGGGACTCAGTTTGGCATGCAGGACGCTGTCATAGCCGCGCAGCCGCGCCATGACTACGTTTCGTTTCACCGATGCCAGATAAGTCGTCGCCAGCGTATTGTTGAACTTGAGGAAGCTGTCGGCATAGTTGTTCCAGGCTGTCTTGCGCGCTTCGCGGTCGCTGCTGGAGAGCAGTTTGTCGCGCGTGCTCTGCACCAGCGGCAGTTCCGCGCCCGCGCTGTCGACGGCGGCGGCGAAGGTCATATCCATATCGGTTAGCGCGCCGCGGATGCCTTCGATGCGTCCCAGCGGGTCGGAGAGCAAGCCCAAAACCGCCTCCACCTCAGTTGAGAGCACGTGCTTCTTCGTCCGCAACAGGTCATCGATGCTCTGGCGATAGACCTTGAGTTCCGCCTGTTCTTCGATCCAGCTTGTGAGCGTCCCCTCGTCCATCGCCAGCAATTCGGGGTTTTCAAAGGACGCCGCCGAGACGTACTGCCCGGCCAGCCCTTGCGCCTGCCCGACCATACCCTTGATCTCTTCATGGTTGCCATCGCAGGCTTGCCACATCACCGGATACATATATAGCGTCCAGACCCGGCGCGCCAGCGAGGCATTGAAGTCGAACCACTGCGCCAGCCGCGCCGGGCTGTCGGATAGGCCCCCTTTGAAGGCCTCAATCTCGCCGATCAACGAGACGACGTCCTGATACTCTTCGCGCCAGGCCTCGAAGGACGGGAAGACGGACTCGTGGTTCCAGGTGGCTTCGATGGGGACTTGCTCGCGTGTAGGGACTGTTGTCATGGTAGTTTCCTTTTGCTGTTTCATGACTAATTTGATGAATTAAGGAATTCACGAAAATGAGTGTTGTAGGGGCGACTCTGTGAGTCGCCCGAAGCGAAAACCCTACGAAACCCGGCGTCGCAATAGTTCACGTAGACCTTAGCCGCCGCCCGTCCTTAAATGGCCGCTTAAAACGGATAACGCATAGATTCAATGATGAGATGACGCCAAATCAACCAGTGTTTCTACCTTTGCTAAGTGTGAATTAAAACAAGGAAGGCTGATAAATCTTTTCAGGTATTTCCGTCTGCGGTTTCAGCCTTCCAGATCCGTCAATATGAAGAACGGAAACCAGTTCTTTTTCGAGCGTATTACCCACGACGTATCCACGGTGACATCTCTCTGGTTCAAGCTCGCTGCACATCAGCGCCATGCGCTGTCCTTGCGCCAGCCACGTTTTCAGCTGCGATATGCCGCGCGTATAGAAGTCTTTTGTCTCGCATTTTTTGTGATCCATGAGCCGTTGTTTTCGGTCGGGACTGTAGCTGTAACAGTCCTCATGAGTGGGTCGTCCACCCAATGCCTGTCCCATAAACCGATACTTGATCTCCGCGTCTTGTAACAATCCCGAGAATCGATGCTTGGTGAAATCCTTGTTGTATCCGGAATAAGGTTGCGACCGAATATCCACCAGCATGTCTATCCGGTATTTTTTCAATAAGGCGATGAACTCGTCTATGTCTCGGTTGCCATAGCCAATCGTGAAGATCTTATTCATATCCGCAACCTACTTCACCCGCCAATCAAAATCCATCAGGTACTGCGCGCGGCTCGTCATCATCTCAACATTCTCTACCAGGTACTTCGCCAGCGCTGCGGGATTCCCCTCCGCCAGCTCCACGCCGATCGGCTTGCCTTTCTCGCGTACTAAAACGGCCGGCGCCGACTCCGGCAGCTTCGCTAGCTGACGCGCTTTGTCAATGGCGCTATGAAGATCGCCCAGTTCGTCCACCAAGCCCTTGGCCAGCGCCTGCTGCCCGGTCCAGACGCGGCCGCCGCCTATCCCGTCGATTTCAGCGG
Organism: Chloroflexota bacterium; assembly: GCA_011525385.1. Classification (GTDB taxonomy): domain Bacteria; phylum Chloroflexota; class Anaerolineae; order Aggregatilineales; family Phototrophicaceae; genus UBA6055. The sequence continues at coordinate 20,883 of WTGF01000092.1, forward strand.
CGGTCATTTCGCGGCTGTCCGCCACGCGCTCCAGGAATTGCTGATAAATGTGCTCGACGCTGTCGCGAATCAGCTCGCGTTGGGCATCGCTGAAAGGACTTTCCCCAGCGACAAGATTGGCATTGTCGCCGCGCAGGTAGGAGACGGCGTTGAAACGCAGCTTTCTGAGCAGTTCGCTATTGACCAGTTTGCCCATAATGACGCCGATCGAACCCGTGATGGTGCCGGGCTGCGCCACGATCCAGTGCGCCGGTGTAGCGATGTAATAACCGCCGGAGCCGGCCACGCCGCCCATGCACACGACCAGCGGGCGCGTTTTGGCGAACTCCCCCAGCGCCGAAGCCATCGATTCCGAAGCTGTTGCCGAACCGCCGCCGCTATCGATATATAGCACCAGCGCCCCACAACCCGGGTCTTTCATCAAGTTGCGCGCCTGCTGATTGAGCGTGATATCGCCCAGGCGTTCACCCCCAACAAAAGGAATGGGAATCGGCACATCGCTCGGTGGAGTAGCGCTTTCTCCGTCGACGATCATGCCGCCGGCATACAGGATCGCGACATATTTGCCGCCGAAATCGCGGACTGGCAGAAAAAGTTGGCTGTCGGCCTCTTCCCACATCGTGATCTTGCTGACGCCCAAATACTCGGCCAGCGCTTCCTCGTTCATAATCCCGTCTATGTAGCCCTTTTCCAAGGCGTCTTCGGTGAGATGAACCGCTTGATCTATCATTGCTTTCACCGCATCCGGCTTCATTTTGCGCGTGGCGGCAATGCCATCGACGATCATCTCGTAGACCGAATCAAGCAACCAATTGGTCTGTTCGCGTCCCTCCGGCGAAGGTTCCGCCCGTGTCAGGCTATCGGCCGCGCCTTTATAAGGCGAGATCGCGATAGCGTCAAATTGCAGGCCGGCGGCTGCCAGTCCCTCTTTCAAGAAGACTTGCTGGCTGAAGAGCCCAGTTGTTTCCAGCATGCCGCCCGGCGGCAGCAGGATCTCGTCGCAAGCGCTGGCCACATAGTAGTCCAAAGTGCGATAACCAGGCGCGAAGCTCAAAGCGCGCTTGCCTTTTTCGCGCAGGCGGGTGATGGCATCGCGCATGGTCTGCAAGTCAGCCGTGCTGGCGGAGAATCCCCGAAAGTACAAGATCACCCCCAGCGGTCGCGGGTCGTCGGCGATGCGCTCCAGCGCCGCCACGAACTCCAGCAAGCTCATGGGCGCTGGCCCCAGGATCTGTTGCTGGACGAAATTGCGCTTGCTGGGGATCGGCGCGAAGGACGGTGGTACTTTGATCATGACGTAGTCGATCGCCTTGACGCGCCCCCGCTGCATATTGAACAGATTGGTGCTTAGTTGCTGGATGATGCGCGTGGTTCTGGACATGGTTTCCGGTTTCCTGTTTTACTCACCACAGAGACACCGAGGGCACAGAGAAAAACGATTCGTCTTCCGCTAATTGACCTCTACTCTTCGTGTACGAATTCTATCGCGCCTATGTCGCAGTTTCCGCCTAGCGGATACGGTCGGATTGCTCCGAGCGTTGGCTGATTTCGAGGCTGCCGCCAGACTTTGGCAAATCATTGCGAGCCGCGCCAAATATGATATGCTACGGCTAAGTGGAAGACAAGGCGCGGACAATATGGCCATCCAGCAGCAAAAGCATAGCATCGACACCGTTTGGGAGCTAGTTATGGCTCCAGAAAACGACAGCAAACGCTTTTACTTGATTAATGGGGAGCTTTTTACCTTCCCGCGCGCCCGTTATCGTTTGCCCGGTATGCTAATCGCAACCTTGAGCGCTTGCTTGGCCAACCATATCGATCGGCATGACCTGGGCATCGCCACCTTGTCAGCGGGCTATCATCCGCCCAATGACCGCTATACGTTGTTGGGACCAGCCGTAGCCTTCACGAGCGCGGCCCGTCTTCCCAAGCCCCTGCACGATGGCTATGTCCCGGTAATGCCTGATCTCGCGGTAGAAATCGCGGCGCCCGGCGAGACATTGGGGCATCTGCGCCAAAAGGCAATTGTCTATTTGAACAACGGCAGTCGTTTGGTCTGGATCGTCCTGCCCGCCGAAAAAGGCATCGATGTCTGTCGCGCTGTCGATGGTCCCCGCCTGGATATTGAATTTGTCCCGCAAACCGGCACACTCTCCGGCGACGATGTCTTACCCGGGTTCGAGTTGGAAGTGACCCGCTTGTTCCCTATCACTGAAAGCAGCTAGAGACAATCGCTCCCCTATCAGAATCTCACTAGATCCGATCACCCAGACCTCGAATATGCTCGATCGTCGTCGCGATGCCCTCATCCAGCGGCGTTTCATAGATCACGTCAAAGTTCGCCCGTAGCTGGCTGTCATCAAAACCGGCCGGGAAGGGCAGGGGATTGTCCGCCACCTCAATCTCCGCCTTTGGCAAGATGCCCTTGGCGATGTCGACGAACTGCTCCACAGTCGCTGAAGGCTGCCCCAGATTGAAGCCGAAGGCGCCATCTAACGGCTGCTCGGCGGCCAATATGAATTGCCGCGCCACATCGGGCGCGAACTGGAACTGCATCGTGCCGCTAAAGCCGACTTTGTACGGCTCACCCTTGACGGCGGCAACCAGAGCATGGGTCGGTTCGCTGGTCATGCCTTGGTCGCGCCCAACGCCGTAAACCGTGTAGGGACGCAGCCAGGTGCTGGTGATGCCCTGATCATAAAAATAGACCTTGGCGGTTTGTTCGTTGCAAACCTTGTATCCGCCATAGAGCGTACGCGGATGCTGCGGCGCGTCGTTGGGGATCAGACCGGGCGGGAACTCCGAGGGCGGTCCGTATACGCCGATCGACGAGGCGAATGCCACGTGTCCCACGCCATTCGCATGCGCCGCTTCGAAGATATTGACTGTGCCGGTCACGTTGACCTGCGCGCCCAGCACCGGGTTGGCGCGACAGAACGGGACCTGTAAGGCGGCTAGATGTATGACATGCGTGATACCATGTTCCGCGAATACCGCTTTCAAGCTATCCGTGTCGCGCAGGTCGCCCTGTACGAAACTGATCTCGTTCTGTTCCTCGGCGCTCATTAACCAGTCCAGCCGGTGCCGGTCCGTACTCTGATCAAAATTGACGGCGTTCTTGCCAGAGCGACGCAAGTAATAGAGCGCCCAGGCGCCGATGCAGCCCATGCCGCCGGTAACAAGATAGGTGTCCGCCATGATTATGCCTCGACCATCCGATTGGCTAGTTTGCCCAGCCCCTCCACTTCCACGACATATTCGTCGCCGGGCTTCATCCAAATTCTCGGGTCCATGCCCAGGATCACACCCTCGGGCGTGCCCGTGCTGATGATATCGCCCGGGCACAGCGTCATGACCTTGCTGGCGAAGGCGATGATCTCGGCGACGCTGAATATCATATCGGCAGTACTGCTGTTTTGACGCAATTCGCCATTCATCCAACCTTTGATCGACAAGTTTTGCGGATCGGATATCTCGTCTGCGGTAACGACATAGGGGCCGACTGGCAAGAATTTGTCCAGTGTTTTGCCCAGCAGCCATTGCCCGCAGAGCATCTGCAGGTGGCGCTCGCTGAGGTCGTTCATATTACAGTATCCCAGAACATGGTCGAGCGCCTCCGCTTCGCTGATGTTGCGCGCGGTCTTGCCGATGACCACACCCAACTCCGATTCGTAATCGACGGTCTTCCAATCCGCTTGGATGGGAACATCTTCGTTGTGCGCGGCGATCGCGTTGTTGAACTTGCTGAACAAGACGGGATTATCCGGCGGGTCCATGCCCCCTTCGGCCGCGTGCTTGGCATAGTTCAAACCGACGCAAATGATCTTGCCCGGATTGGGCACGGTCGGCGCATAAGTCAAATCGGATTCATCAAGGTATAGCGCGTCGTCGGCCTTGCTTAACAGATCCGCCAGCCCCGGCAAAGCAGGCAGCCCTTGGCCATAAACAGCATCCGGGCTGGCGGGGCAATCGACGCCTGTCGCGGCGACCGCCGCCGCCACATCCAATATGCCCTGATTACTTTTGATGCCCAATTTGACGCCGTCGTCAGTCTGAAATGTAGTTAGAATCATTGTTGTCCTTCTTCACTCAGTTCACTATCGCGCTTATTCTACCGCTTGTGAATGGCCTATAGCAAAGCCCAATTCAGGTAGTGTATCGAAGTAGGTTGAAATAAAAAAGGACAGTCACCTGCCAGCCGGTAGGGGTGACATACCAGACTCTGTTGAAATACTAACTTGACCCCCCACTCCAAACCACTCGCCGAGAGGGAGGGGCTTAAAGGGGTCAAAAAGGTCACAAGACACCACTTCTCTCATTTTGGGATACTTCCCCCGTGAGGCGCTGAGGACAGGACAGGTTTGAAGCGATAGCGGCGGGTCAGCTAATAGCTGACCCCTACGAGGTTCTTTTATGGCGAAAATTGTAGGGGCGACCTATCAGGTCGCCCGAAAATCACCTGAGTTTTTCAGACTTTGTGGCGATATCGCGTCTGATGAAAAACTGTCCTGTCCTCAGCCGTGAGGCGGGGGACCGAGGGGGCACAAGGGGTCGGAGGATGGGGGCAGTTTTGCCGGGGCGAAAACCGCAACATCGCCCGACAACAAGATTCAATCCCCGGCGGCTTCCGCCGCCAGCCGTTTTTTCTCTTCCTCGTACCAACTCTGGCGTTCTTCATCGAACTTGAGCACGCGGAAGTATTCTGCATAAGCGACGCCGACCATCTCGCCACCAAGACGATTTGACTCGGTCAGCCACTTCTTGGCGCCATTCTCGAAATCGTCCCCCGCGCCAATTTGTGAGACATGGGCGCCCAGCGCCGCCATCTTGAGCTCGATTGTGCTGCTGATGTCATGGTAGTGCGTCGGCGCCTGAGTCAGATTCAAATACAGTTCCCCGATCTTGTGCGGTTCGTAGCCTTCCGCCACAAGCTCCGGAAAGATGGGCCGCGTCTCGGCGCTGGGGAAGACGGCATATAACGTCCCTTCACCGGCCGCGCGGTGATCGGGATGGTTGATGTAACTGCTGTGGGCGAAGACGGTTGTCGGATCTTGACAGACGACGCGGTAAGCTTTGGTCTGACGGATGACGCGCGTGATATCCCGGCGCAAGTCCAGCGTCGCCTGCAACACGCCATCGGGGTAGTCGAGAAAGCGCACATCGTTGACGCCCACGATAGACGCGGCTTCCAACTGCTCTTCCCGACGCAAATCGATTAGAGCCCGCCTGCTGACATCCGGATCATTGCTGCCGGAGCCGCCATCGGTGATGATGACATAGGTCACCGTAGCGCCTTCTTCGCGGATCCAGCGCGCGACGCTGCCCGCCACGCCAAATTCGATATCATCGTGATGGGCGGCGGTCACCACAATATGGTAAGGTTCGTCGCGCTGTGGGATCGCTTGAAGTTTGTCGTAATCAACAGCCATGTCTTGTCCTTTGTCTGACGCCCGATACGAGAATCTTACTTGCAATTTGACGCAACTGCCTCTCACATTTCTTACAAAACCGACGTCTTGCATATTGAAGGGATTCCCCATAGTAAACGTCATCTCATATCGTCCTCGTAACTGCGTTCCTAAAGATGGCTCGAGAGGATTTGCTCAGGCTTGTGCGTCATCGCCTTTCACCATCTCCGCGACAGTGTGGCGACTTGAGATTTGCTGCAAATTCGAATAAACTAAAAGCGGATAGATAGCGACAATCTTACCAATCCAAAGGGGAACTCAATGAGCGCAGCGACTAACGATCCGCGGGTCAAGCCGCAAGACAAATTGCCAAAGGAATTTGTCGAAAGTCAGACAGTAGAGACGAATGCTGCCGAGTCTATAGACGATTCGGAGTATCGTGAGCGAACAAAAGAAGAAATCTTGGACGGAATCGAACGTGGATTCCGCAATGTATTGGCGGGAAATTATCGGCCCATAGAGGAGCTTTTAGACGAACCAGGACAATAAGAACTTCAATGATGCCCTTCAAGATTTACTTCGATGCCGAATTTGAACGTGAAGTTAAGAGACTCGAGAAAAGATTTCCTCAAATACGTGAAGATATTCGCGACCTGCTGAACGACCTGCAGGAAGGCGCTCTTGGCGGCGATCGAATATCCGGCGTCAATATAGTAGTTTACAAGGTACGGCTGAAAAACAGATCGGCCCAGCGCGGCAAGAGTGGCGGGTTTCGCGCTATCTATGCTGTTGTTGGCGGGGACACCTTGGTCTTTTTCCACATTTACTCCAAGACAGACAAGACGGACATAGGTCTTGCAGAGATTAGACGGAGACTTAGGCATTTGCTATAGACGTCACAAGTCTTGGCGTTTATCGTCGATAGAAAGCCATCGAAAATCCACATACTAATCTCTCCGCGCTGCATATATGATTGCCCTCACTTTAGCCGAGGATTCGTTAATTGCCGCCTAAGCATCGCCTGTTATGGTCCGTCTGCATCGGTCACTTGACCAACGATGTTTTCACATCGATGGTGCCGGTCATTCTGACATTTCTGGCGGCCGGCATGCTGCCCATGAGCAATGCGCAGATCGGTCTCGCGGTCAGCTTGTCGCAGTTATTTGGCGCCTTCACACAGCCCTTCTTCGGCATCCTGGCCGATCGCAGCGGCGGGCGCTGGATCGGCTCGTTGGGCCTCGCCTTTCACGTTTGCATGTTCACGATCTCGATCCTGCTGGCCGCAATGACGCGACAGTACTGGCTGATGTTCGTTCCTCTGGTAATCGCCACCGTTGGCAGCGGCGCCTTGCACCCCGTGGGCGCCTTGCATGCGGCCGAATCCGTGCCGCGCCGCTCCGCCTTCAACATGGCGATCTTCTTCTTGATGGGGCAGACCGGTCTGGCGCTGGGACCAGCTATCGCCGGTATCTTGCTCGATCTGGCTAATCCCGACCTGCTGGGCAGGCTGGGTCAAACGGTCGGCTTAAGCTACTTCGGCGTCCAGGACAATCTGACCCCAATCATTGTGCTGGGCCTTGCCGCGATACCCGGCGTCCTGCTGATGTCAACCAGCATCCCCAAGCACCATGAACATCATCAACAGCGCAAACAGCGCCAAGACGACCCCGCCAACGGCAAAAATCAGCATTTCCCTGTGCTGGCATTTATCATCCTCGGGCTCATCGTCGTGCTTCGCGGAGTGGGCCAGCAAGGATCGGTCTCCTTCGTGCCGGTCCTTTTCGAGCAAAAGGGTTGGGCTCCCGCCGCCTACGGCACCATCACCACAGCCTACTGGATCGCATCGGCCGTGTCGGGTTTGGTATTCGGTCGTCTGGCCGATCGCTTCGACCGGCGGGTAATAATGATGCTGAGCATGTTGAGTTCGGCACCGGCCTTTTACCTGCTGCCCGCTTATGAGGGCCCCGTCGCCTTCATGCTGGCCATCGCCGCCGGCGGATTGTCGGGTGGCGCGCACAGCTTGATTGTGGTGATGGCGCAGGACCTGATCCCGATGCGCAAGGGCTTCGCCTCGGGCGCGATCCTGGGTTTCATCTTCGGCACCGGCGCCATCGGCACACTGATCATCGGCGCTGTCTCGGACTACATTGGTTTGGCGACTACCTTCCAGATCGTCGCCCTCATCATCGCGGTCGCGGGGATCTTCAGCATGTTGCTGCCGCGGCAGTCGCAAGAGACTTGAACTCTCCAGCACTTCTCATATAAGATTGCCTATTATTTCTGCCAAGAAAGAAGAACAGATGTCAGGACCAGGACTTAGCTTCAAGAAACTTGACTTACATATACATACGCCGGAGTCAGAGGATTTCGGCGACAAAAGCGTAACTCCCAGGCAGATCGTGGATAAGGCAATTGCGGAAGGACTGGATGCTATCGCGATAACTGATCACAACTCTGGTGAATGGATTGATATTGTAAAGGAGGCCGCCAAAGATACTGGCTTGATAGTGTATCCAGGTGTTGAAATATCCTGCTCTGGTGGAGAAAGCGGGATACATATACTGGCCCTGTTCGACGTCGACTGTGATGGTAAGCACGTGCAAGGTCTACTTAGTGATTTGAAAATCTCGCCTCAATTACAAGGTAAGACAAATGCGTTAGCTGATGCAGGCGCAGGTATAACAGCTATCATCGACACAATTCAGAACTCGCCGTGGAACGGAATCGCTGTACCGGCACATGTTTCATCGAAAAAAGGAATTCTAAATGACATGAAAGGACAGCAAAGGACCGAAATTGTCCAACATCCAGGACTGATTGCTGTCGAAGCAAGGGACTTTCAGAATGAAGATCGCATAAACAAGGGCAAGCGAGTAACCGACTTGCTAGACGGCAACGATTCAATATATCAAAGGAAACTGGCTGTATTCCAAGCGTCAGATAATCCAGAGGGACCCGCAGAAGAGGGTCATGGGCTTCATGGCATTGGAGAGACTTGCGCATACTTTAAAATGGAAAAAATAGATTTGGAGAGTCTTCGGCAGTGTTTTTTGGACCCGGATGTTCGCATTAAACAAGACTTTGAGCTTGAACAGCATGACTATCCACGAATTGGCAGAGTTACGATATCTAGTGGATTCTTGGAAGAGCAGACAGTTGTCTTTAACCAAGGTCTCAACTCCATTCTTGGTGGCAAGGGCACAGGAAAGTCGTTGTTGGTTGAGCTATTGAGGTTTGCTCTCAATCAGCCTCCTGTAATTGAAGCGATTGAGCTTGACCACAAAAGCAAGCTGAAATCACGGCTTGGGGATTTAGGTATCGTACAAGTGGACTATGTTGATGAGACGGGCCAAGTGTTTGAAATAAAGAGGGTGCTTGATCCGGTCTCAAGTGGTTACGATATCGTTGAATACGACCTATCACAGGTTTGTCAGGTACTATTCCTGAGCCAAAATGAGATCATTAGAATTGCAGAAGACAAATCACTTCAACTGCATTTTATTGACAGCTTTTTTCCGTCAAAAGCGTATGAAGAGAGAATAGAGGCACTTGAAACCTCTCTTCACGATCTTGACAAGCAAATGGCAGATGGTCTGCGCGCGGTCGGAGAAATTGCTGAACTCAAAGAGTCGATTGCAACCACTGAAGTTAAAATCAAGAGGTTGGATACAAAGCTGGACGCTCCCATATTCAAGACGTATACAGGTGCAGACGAAAAACGCCAGGCAATTCAAAGTTATTCCGAATACTTCAATGAAGTCGAGCAATTGACTATCTGCTACAAGGAAAATGTTGACAGTTTAGAAATCCCTGTATCTCCGTCTGCACTTGCTAACGATTCAGTCTTGAAGCAAAACATGGAACGTATTGATGAAGCAAAAAACCATATTCATAGTCATATTGACGCTATAATGGGCAAGCTTTCAGATGTTCAAGAGCTAGTGAAATCCGACCAACAGATGTTCAAAAAGTGGTTCGAGCACACTCGAAAGCAGTATCTTGAGCATGTCCGTGGAGAAGGTGGAGACCAAGTAAAGTTTACAAGCGAGCGTGAGAAACTTCAGAAACAATTAAAGGCATATGAAGCTCGTTTGCACGTGGAACAGCTTAAAGAGACTCGTGCAGCCGAGTTTGCCCGGGCGCGAGAAAAGAAACTTGACGAAATCGATGCTTTATATCGTGAATGGAGACGTGAGCGTAAAGAAAGATGTGAGCATTTTCAGAATAGCTCTGAAGGCAAACTCCAATTGAACATAATTGAGTTTTCTAATAGAGACGAATTCCGAAATCGTCTAATTGGGCTGAAGCGAGGTACTAATTTGCGTGATACCGATATTAGCAAGTTGGCGACGTCAGTACAGCCAAGGTCATTTGTACAAAAGCTCCTTGAATATCAGAATCAACGACGAAATTCATCTCACGATCAGCAGATTCCGCTGAAGGTGTTAGCGGAATCTGCTGAAATACCGCTAGATCGTATAGTCAAGTTGGCAGATTTTCTACTCGCTAACAGTGATATTGAACGGCTACTGGAACTTCAATACATGGCATACCCGAAGGACAGACCAGAGATTAAGTTTCGAGTTGGCAGGGAAAAATTCGAGTCGCTTGAAACTGTTTCAGTGGGGCAAAAATGTACCGCTTTGCTGATCATGGCAATGACTGATGGTCAGATGCCAGTCGTCATTGATCAGCCTGAAGACTCCTTAGATATCCGATCCATTTGGGAAGACATCTGTGCCAGAGTGAGAGACAACAAGCACCGAAGGCAATTCATATTTACAACACACAATTCGAGCGTTGCCGTAGCGTCTGACACGGATAATTTCATCATATTAGAAGCCGATTCTGAGAAGGGCAATGTTGTATTCTCCGGTTCAATGGATACCGGCGAAATTGGAGACGAGGTATTGAAATACTTGGAAGGCGGCACGGATCCATACCGAAAGAAGTTTCTCAAGTATCGCGCCAATAAGCGCCTACGCGCCTAGCAGAATTGATGGTACGCCCCAAGCTGCACTATATCTCGCTGATGCGCCTGCCCACGGAAAGAGCGCACGGCCTGCAGATCATGCAAAATTGCGAGGCCTTTGCCGCTGCCGGCTGTAAAGTGACCCTCTGGGTCTCGCGTCGCTGGAACACCCCGCAGATGCGGCGCATAACGGATCCCTACGCCTACTACGGCGTCGAGAGCAACTTCAGGATTCGCCGCCTGCCCTGTCTCGATCTCTTCCCGCTTTTCCCGGCGGAAAGCGCCGGCGCGCGCTTTGCCTTTTACCTGCTGACGCTGTCCTACGCGCTGGTGATGCTTTTCGCGCTGCCTTTTATCCGCGCCGACATCTTCTATAGTCGCGATGAGTCCCTGCTGGCTCTTTTATCCTGGATCAAGCCGAAACGAACACTGGCTTACGAAGCGCACCTCTTCCCGTCATCGCGGCGCGGCGCGGCCTTGCAGCGAACCGTCTGCCAAGGCGTCGGCAGCGTCGTCGCGATTACGCCTCAATTGCGCGACGATCTCGTCGAGAAGCGACAAGCTGCGCCTGACCGTACCATCGCCGCGCATGACGGTATCCGACGGGCGCGCTTCGAGACGCTGTCAACTACCTTCGAGGCGCGCCGAAGTCTCGCCTGGGACGATAACGCTTTCATCGTTGGTTACGTCGGCAGCCTCAAAATGATCGGCTTGGACAAGGGCGTCGACACATTGCTGAGTGCGGTAGCGAATGTCGAGGGGGCGCAATTGGCGCTGGTCGGCGGGCAGTCAGCCGACGCCCAGGCGCTCAAGCGGCAGTGGACCGAATTGGGACTGCCTGAAGAACGCTTCTTTCATCTTGAACATGTGCCGCCGGGCGATGTTCCCCTGTATCTCCGCGCCTTCGACGTCTGCGCCATGCCCCATCCGGCGACAGCGCAATTCGCGCGTTACACCTCTCCCCTCAAGTTGTTCGAGTACATGGCCGCGGGCGGCGCAATCGTCGCTTCGGATTTGCCCGGTTGGTCCGATGTCCTGCGAGATGGCGAAACCGCCTTGCTCCTGCCGCCGGATAATGTCGCGGCCTGGTCAGCGGCGATCTGTGCGTTGAAGCAAGATTCTGAATTACGGCGGAAACTGGGCGCCAATGCGCGAGAACAGGTAATGGCGAATTACACTTGGACCGTTCGCGCAGAACGCATCCTTGCTCATCTGGAAGCGGGTTTTGCTTAACGGGTTTCGCCGGTGTCCCGCTCTCTCAGTCCCTCGATGGCTTTTTCCGCCGAGAAGCGATCAATATTATCGGCTTGCATCAAGCGTTGCAGCGCTTCGTCGTGACGTTCCGCTTTCAGCATCGCCTGTAATTCGGACATATCTACGCTGGAATCGAGCAGCCGCAACTTATTGCGCTTTCTTTTATCCTCCACCTGCAAAAACAGGTACACGCCCACCAGGAAAAGCCCGGCCATCAGCAAGAGGTTAAGCGCGAGGAAGATAAGTAAGGTCATGCTCGTCCCCTAGCAAGTGACATCTTTGCCGTCAGCGCCGAAGGTTTGCAGCCGGTTTTCGCTATCGGAGTAAGGCGCGACGCTCTTCGGCGCATAATGAAATTGCATCGCCCAGCGCGTTTTCTCCGAACGGCTGGGCGGACTGCCATGGTGCAGAAGACAATGGAAAAGCAGACAGTCGCCCCTTTGCATGGGTACGGCAGCGCAGCGATCCACCTGCACATCGCTATCGCATATTTGCCAATCACGCCTTGTCCAGTGGACCACAGGTCCTTCTCGATGGCTGCCGGGAATGATCATCATGCAACCGTTTTCCGGCACGGCTTCGTCGAGCGCGATCCAGGCGCCGACGATGGTACTGTCCTTCGGATAATTGAAATAAGCCAGGTCCTGGTGCCAGGGTTTTTCGCGCCCGATACGCGGTGGCTTGATCATCGCCATATCCTGCGTCAGAACCGGCGTCTCGCCGATGATTCGCTTCAGCACGCTCAGCAAGCCCGCATCCTCGGCAACCGCGCGCAAGCGCCGATCGTACTGAACGATCGGCATCAACTTTCGCACACTGTTCAAGCGCTCTTCATCGCCCAACTCATGGAAGCCTTCGGCAGCGGCGGATTCGATCATGATATTGTCAGTATCGCGCCGCAGGATCAAATCGCGCAAACCAGTTCTCGCGGCGACAATCTCGGCTTGCGAGATCGCATTGTGGATGAGCAAATAACCTGATTTCTGAAACCGCAAGATCTCGTCATCGCGGACCTTATCGATACCGTCGATGCCGTCGCTAATCTGTCGCTTGAATTTATACAAACTGGCCGGTGGCGCGACGCCACCAAAACTGTTTACGCTCATTTTCTGAATCCTTAAACGGAACTATTATAACAAGCGCGTCAATCTTGACGAATCTGTCGCCGCTGATGTTCTTCAATGCTTTCCGCCACTTGCAGCCAGTGATCGGTATCGAGCAAGGCGATCTCCTCATCCGTCCAAAAGCTGTAGGCAATTTCCCGCGCTTCGGCAGATTCCGGGTCTTCCCGCACCAACACCCAGTGTTCCATGTGTTGTCCATAGTAATGCTCCACTAATTCCGCCATGATGGCGTTGACCGTCGCGCTGACCAGATAGCCGATGCGCGGCGGTAGCGGACCCGGCTGCAAAGCATGAGCCAGGTCGGACAGCGCCTTCATATAATTCGCCGCCCCCGGGTATTCGAAGTCGCGCAGCGCTTGTGGCGGCAGCCTAGAGGGCGCGCTGCCGGTATTGACCATTTGCATCAGGATCTGCCGCGCGAATCCAGCATTCGGGTAGTAATGCTCGAAGGTCTCGAGGAAGGCTTGCGCCCGCTCCACAACCACGGCCACGGCGAGATAGAACTCCATCTCCATGAAGAGCGTTTTCAGCAGAAACTGACATTGCTCGGGATCGCGCTTTTCGGCGGCCCGACGGAGTTGGTTTAGAGAGACGGATGAGCACATGGGGATGTGACTAACTGTTAATGTCAATACTAGATCGAGTGGCTATCGCTCTTCTCAATGGAGTCGCGCTTGAATCAGATTGTCGAGACTCGACTGAACAGATAGAGCCAACGAATCAATCACATGTACATCATCAGAATACACGTCTACAAAAGAATACTGACGCTTCTCGCTTTGTGTTCTGATCAGCAGCAAAAGCGCCGCATCCTTTTTCTTACCGGCTCGCCACAGTTTGTCGGCCGCTTCGCTCAAGTCCTCGCCAGCTCGCTGCACACGCAATACAACGGGCTTCCCGCCAACGAAACGATTGTGAATAGCGTCGATTCCACTGTTGCGCCGCACAAGCTTCACCGGCAAGTCTCGCAGTATTTGGATCACATCATCAGGAAGATTCTTGTATGCTTCACGTCCGGACTTTAGCAACTTAGATTCTGATTTTATCGGGTTGTCAAGACGTTGACGAGACAACTCAACTGCTTCCCTAGACGAATCTATGCCAACGAAACTGCGATTAAGGAGCTTAGCAGCGACCAAAGTAGTCCCACTTCCGCAGAATGGATCGAGAATGAGATCCTTTTCGTTTGAAGCCAAGAGTATAATTCGCTCAAGTAACTGGAGCGGCTTTTGGGTCGGATAGCCGCATCGTTCTCTGGCTTTGGGATTTAGGTAAGGGATTTCCCAGGTATCCGACATAGGAACGCCCTTTTTGGGACCGTTCAAAACAGTTCTACCCTCGGAATCCGTCACGTATACGGATTTTCCGTGTTGATCTCGCTCCCTTTTTTGCAGAATCTGGTCCAAGTTGGTTGTTTCAGAGTATTCTTGGTACATTTTGTTGAATTTATAGTTCGCCGTCTTTGCGTACATGAATATGGTTTGGTGTGAACCCAGCAACGACCTTGTTGAAGTCGACCAGCGGCGGTAGGTCCAAATGATCTCTGAAATGAAACGCTCATACCCAAAGACCTCGTCCAAGAGGACCCTAATACGGTGGGACGCATTACGATCACAGTGAAAAAAGATCGTACCATTGTCTTTCATGACCCGACGAATTTCGTAAAGACGGAGCATAAGAAAGTCCAAGTAACTCTCGATAGAGTCCCAGTTATCGGCAAAGCTATATTCGTGCAAAGCTTTGGACTTCAAAGTCTGTTTCGACTGCGTAAAGAAAGGTGGATCGAGATATACAATATCTACGTAGTTGGCCGGGATCGTATTTAATATAGAAAGACAGTCTCCATGCAGGACTTGATTCATCATTTGAAATTCTCAGATGCAATCTCTTCAAGAATGCTCAACAGATTGATGTCAGTTATAGCTTCAAGATGTTCCCATGCTGCGCCTCCATAATAGTATTCACCTCCATTCGCTTTATATAGATCCTCCAGAGCCGCCTGAATTCTCATAGCCTGCTCGCGATTGGGATAAAAATACATTAGCCTTACGGGTACGAATCCAGCCCGCGCTACCGCACGTATTCGGGTATGTTCCTTGGTAATGTGATCTCCGTCAGTCGTAGCGTCACGCCACTTTATTTCGTACGCTCGATTATTGATGAGACAATCGATTTCAAAGGTTTTTGGCCTAGAGCCAATTGTATTTGGTATTCTCATTGGTTCAACGCCCGGGAACGTAGTTTCCAAGCAGATTTTTGTTGCATGTTCCAAGAATGTACCAGCGTATCGATACAAAAAGCGACCTTTATTCTGATAAATGTCGATTGCCTCACCTTCTTCAATCGAAACTCCCAGAACTCGATAGATCAGGTAATGAGATTTGTCGTCTGATGCCATTTCCGTGACACGATCCTGAACTCTCGTTTTCAAGTCTGTGGCGTACTTTGCAGCTATTTCTCTGATCTGATTATCAACAGTCAATGTTTTCTCCCAACTCGAAAACTCTACATAGACCAATCATATCAGAGTTTCCTGTGCAAGTGATCTAGCGAAGATCGCGTTGGTACGGAACTGTTCCGTTTATATGGTTAAAATGATTCTCTTGCCACTTTGGGTGTCACAGAGGAGATTCACGTAAAACCCTGTTACAATTGTGCCTAAGCCGTCCAAATAACCCAAGGAATCCATCATGGCCATAGCAAGCCCGGAATTGCGCGTCGACAAGCTAGCCGAATACCTCGGCGACCAAGCCGATTATCTCTTGAACCACGTTTCCACCACCATTCCCAAGGAAAACCTGGCGCTGCCAGGTCCGGACTTCGCCGAGCGCGTCTGGATGGATAGCGATCGGGTTCCGCAAGTGATCCGCAGTTTGCAGCAGATCTACGATAACGGCCGCCTTGCCGGCACGGGATATGTCTCGATCTTGCCCGTTGACCAGGGCATCGAGCATTCGGCGGGCGCCTCCTTTGCCCCCAACCCCGCCTACTTTGATCCGGCGCGGATTATCGAATTGGCCCTGGAAGGCGGCTGTAACGCCGTCGCATCAACCTTTGGCGTTCTGGGTATGACCGCGCGTCGATTTGCCCACCGTATCCCCTATATCGTCAAGATCAATCACAACGAACTGGTTACCTATCCCAATTCGCACGAGCAGATCATGTTCGGAACGGTCAAGCAAGCATGGGATATGGGCGCTGTCGCAATCGGCGCCACCGTCTATTTCGGCTCGGAGGACTCCAACCGCCAGATGATCGAAGTTGCCGACGCATTTCAACATGCTCACGAATTGGGCTTGGCGACCATACTCTGGTGCTATATGCGTAATCCCGCCTTCACGCTCAACGGCGCCAACCACGAATCCAGCGCCGATCTCACCGGGCAAGCCAATCACCTGGGCGTGACGCTGAGCGCCGATATCGTCAAACAGAAACTGCCCACACAGACCGGCGGTTACAAGGCGCTTAACAGTGGCGATTCCTCCTACGGCAAGCTCGACGAACGTATCTACAGCGAACTCAGCAGCGATCATCCCATCGACCTGACCCGCTACCAGGTCGCCAACGGTTACATGGGCAAGGTCGGCTTGATTAGCTCCGGCGGCGCCAGCGGCGCGGACGATTTCGCCGAGGCGGTCAAGACAGCGGTCATCAATAAGCGCGCCGGCGGCATGGGCTTGATCAGCGGGCGCAAAGCCTTCCAGCGTCCCATGGCGGAAGGCGCTCGCCTGTTAAACGCGATTCAAGATGTCTATCTGAACCGGGATGTGACAATCGCCTGAGCGCCTCGCGCTATGTCAAGCCCATCGCTCGCATCGCTCCCGCCACAATGACGCGATCCATATCGAAAGTCGACGCCAATCGCCCGGCGACATCGCCGTCCAGGTAATGATTTTGCCGTTGACCATCGACGAAAACCTGCACATGCGGGGGCAGATCGTCGCTGTTGAAGCGCCACAGTTGCTCATTGATCACTTTGTGAATGACGATCTCGCTTAGAAACTGACCGCCATCGTGGCGATAGTCGTGAACCGTGGTCGCCCGGTAATCGGCATCCGATACCGGTTCGTCGACAAGCGTGAAAGTGAGATCGCGCGGATGAGGTCGACGCCAAATCCTGTAGCGATTCGCTTCGGCAAATTCGACCTCGTAGCGAAAGAATGGACTTGCAACCGCCACCGTTTCGCGCTCGGGCAAAGGCAATACCGCGTGCAAGGGAAAGCCAACATCCACCAGGCGCTTGTCTCCGTCTAGCCAGATGATGATGGCGCTGTGGCAGCCAATCGATGTTCCCATGTCGTTGATAGTCAAGTACCCGTCATAACCCAGACCTCGCAGCAAGCTAAAGAAAGCGTAATTGCTCTCGTAGCAAGTGCCGCCCGTACCCCGTTCGAGCGCGTTCTCCCAAAAGGCCTCGGCAAAGACCGGGCAATCATCCTGTGAGTCATGCTTTGCCCGGCGGACAATGCGCGAAGCGCTTTCCCAAGGTACGATACGCGTATACCTGTCGAGCAAGTATCGTAGCGTGCTTTCAGTTGCCTGCGGGCGATCGGGCATGCCAAAACGCTGCAGGATGCGTGTCGCCAGAGCGCCGTCAAGTGGAGGTGTTTCAGTCATCGCGCCTTGCCCCAATTGAATTGGATGAGCCTATTATAGTCGCTGAACACGGCACTAGCGCAGATTGAATTGCGCTAGGTATTTGAAGCCCCTCCCTCTTTATGGCTGAGGACACGACAGGTTTTAACATTGTCTTTGATCCAGAATAAGTTGCAG
>WTGF01000052.1 GCA_011525385.1 Chloroflexota bacterium
CTTCACCCAGCCAACTGCCGCCAAATTGGTAAAGCAAGGTGTGGAAGAACCAGCGACCGAGCCCGCCGCCTAATGGCTGGTCTAAGCCGTATTGCGTCACCATGCCGTCATCATCCGTGATTGTCATCGCCTCCGCCCAAGCCATGAATTCCTCGCCCGTGGTTGGCGGGCTGTCCGGATCCAAGCCAGCGGCTTCGACCAGGTCTCTGTTGTAATACAGGTTCATCGGATGCAGGTCGCCGGGCAGGCAGTAGAACTCGCCATCGATCTTGCTCAATTCGATGATGTTCTGCGGCACGCCGGTCAGGTCGATGTCGGCGGCCGCCATCAGATCGTCCACCGGCAGCAAGACGCCTTTTCTGACGTACTCGGTGACTTCCGTGTTATGGAACATCACCACATCGGGCGGGTTGCCAGCGGCGGCGGTGAGCGTCAGCTGTGTGAACAGGTCGTCCCAGCCCAGGGCGGTCGGTTCGATGACCAGGCCGTCTGCGTTTTCCTCATTGAAACGCGCGAAGACCGTGTTGAGCATCTCGGTATTATCGGCGCCGGTCCAGCCGTGCATCAGCGTCACCGGCGTACTGTCTTGCGCCAATGCCGCGCCCGGCAGCAAGAGCAGGGCTGCCAGGGCGACAATCAGGATCCTAATATACGAACGCTTAGTCATTTCTCTCTCCTTAATTGAACGGTTCTTGTCTGACAAAAGTCTAGTTTCTCCAATAGTACCCCCTCCCGCTTCACTTGCCCACTTTTGCGGCAAAAGCTGCCGCATCAACCTGACGATGGATAGTCGCGCCCAGATGATTGGGATCGCGCGCCAAGATGTCGTCGCAATAGCGCTTGGCAGTCTCGTGATCGCCCAAACCCGAATGCCCTAATGCGATCAGATACAGGCAATGAATATGATTGCGCTGCGAAAGATCGTCCTCGAATACCAGAAAGTTTGGCAGCGAGACGGCGAAGTAGTCCATGGTGACTTCGTCATGTAGATGCGCTTCGCCGTATGCGATCAGGCGCTCAAAAATCGATCGTGCCAGATGATGCTCGCCGAGCTTCTGCCGCGCCAAGCCTTGGTAGAAGATGCTCTCGGGCGGCTGGTCGTTGTAATATCGCGGCGAGGCCGGTTCAAATGACCCCTTGGAGGCCGCTAGGTAATATTGCCGGGCGGTCTGCGCATCGCCGCGCAGCTCGTATGCCAGTCCCAAATAATAGAAAACGTCGTTCTCCGGCACTGTGAGCAGCTTGCCTTCGCCCAGGTTGTGCGGATAGGCGCGGGCGCGCGTCAGGCAGACGATGGCGCGGTCGTATTCGTCATGTCGAATGTGTTCGCGCGCCATCTGAATGAGGCTGGTCACGTACTGGCCCGTGACCTTTCCTTCGCCGCCTTCCCAAGGATGGAAGACGCGCTTCACGATGATAGCCAGCGCTTCCGCCGGACGCCCCAACAGATTGAGCAGCGTCGCCATCTCGATGGTGAGGTCGTCGCGCCGATCGACGGGAGCTTGATGTCGCTGCAGGAATGCCAGCCTCTCCGCCGGCGTCTTTCCGATCTTGATAGTGAGTTGGTCCAGTTCATAGAGGACGCGAGCGTCTGACTCGTCTAAGGCAAAGGCGCGCTGGTAGTGCCGCAGCGCGCCTGCGCTATCGCCGCGCTTGTTCATCAGCGCCAGTCCCAGGTTGCGATGCGCGGTCGGGTAGCCATCGTCGAGTTTCAGCGCCGTCTCCCAACAGCTGATCGCGTCTTCGTATTGGCGGTGGGCGTACCAGAAATTGCCGAGATAGTAGGGCGCTTTGGCGTCGGCGGGCTTCAGTCGCATCGCCGTCCTCAGCGCCGCGATGCACTCGAGGCGGTTGGGGAAACAATAATCGGGCGGCATGCGCGCCGCTTCCTCGAAAGCGGATAACGCAAGTGCCGCTTCTCCGCGCTGATCGCGGCACCAGCCCCGGTAGTACATCACCATCGGGTCGTCAGCCGGCGCTTCCGACAGCAGATCGAGCGCTTCTTCATAAAGGCCGGCATGGGCGTAGTCCAGGGCAAGTTCAATGTAGTTATGCGCCCGCCCGCCCAGCAGTTGGCGATATGCGGCATCACCCGTCAAAAGATATAGCTCATAGGCCGCGCCAAAGTCCATCCGATCCAAGGACAAGAGATGGTCGGCTTGCCTCAGCGCATCGTCTCCCGCGTCATCCCGGCGCAGCAGCGCGACTATCAAATGCCGCGCCCGCTGGTGGCGTCGGTTATAATCCAGCGCCAACTCCGCGAGATCGATCGCGTCGGCGTAGCGTCCCTGGCGGCACTGCAAACGCGCCAATTCGAAATACGCGGCGCTCGCCCAAGCCGCATTCCAAACGGCCTTGTAAAAGGCGTCTCCGGCTTCCTGGAAGCGCCCCTGAAACTTCAGCGAAAGCCCCAAATTGTAGTGCGCTTCGCCGTCGTAGGGATTGGAATTCCACCGCGTCAGGCTCTCGACGGCGGTCCGAAAATAGGCTTCCGCCTCGACGAATTTGCCGCGGCGAAGCAGAAGCAGACCCATGGCGTTGTTGCAGCGACTGTCAAGCGGGTCGCGCCGCAGCGCTTCCAGATAGTAGGGTTCGGGCTGGCAGGTGGCGTGGCGATACTGCTCCAGGTGCAGCCCGTTCAAATACAGTTCGTCGTTGGATTCGATTTCCCCCGGCGGCTTGGCGGCGCTGGCCGGCGCCGGGATATCCGCCCGCTCATCGCGCTCCGGGCTGTAGCTGACTAGCGTATCGCCCTCGGCTATCACGCTTAAGCTGAGCGCCTGCGGAGCGGTCCCGGCAGGTAGCTCGATTGTCTCGCGAAGACTTTGTTCGGGCGAAAGCGTCATCTCGCGCCGGAAATGTACGATGTCTCCGGCGCTAAGTTCAATCGTAACCCTTCGCGACGATGTGAGATATACGCCGATGGTCGCAAGATCATCGGCGACATCGAGATTGATCAGCGCGTCTTTGCTGGCGTTCTTGGCGGGTCCGATCTCCTTGTAGGGCATGAATACCTGCTGAAAACGCTTTTCCTCGCCCGGCATCAGCCAACTGAAATCGGGCTGATTGTCTGTGAAGGCGCCGCACATCAACTCAATATAAGGTCCGTCTTCGTCAGTCAGTTGGCGATCCCAGGCCCGGCCGAAATCGCCGTTGCCCCAGGTCCATTGCTTCTTGCCCGGCACCAAATTATGATTGGCGACATGCATCATGCCGGCGCCGCGGCCGTGATCGTAACTGCCGAGAAAATCATAATCGGAGTGGTAAGCCATGTACGACGTCGGCACCGGGATATTCTTGTAACGAGAGATATCGGTCCCCGGCGAATAGTCGTATTTGTAGTAGCTGCCGGTGGCGATGGGGAAATCACTGCTGTCGCGTTTCCCGTGGTCCATCACGGCTTTCACATCGGGCGGGAAAACGGACTGATATTCATCGTTGACGTGAACAGCGGGATTGGCCCACCAGAGAAAGGTCTGCGGGAAGGGACTCCGATTGTAGAGTTGCACGGCGAGTTCGAGATAGGCGCGATCCGGATAAAGCGTCAAGCCGACCATGCCCTTGCTGCGGAACATGCGCTCGATCTCGCTGAACCAAACCGTCACGCTGCCGTCGGCATGCTCATCGATTCGGTAATCAACTGGCTGGAAGGTGCTCGGTCGGTGATGCTGCGGCCAGTTAAACTCGATCCCGCCGGAAATCCAGGGCCCGGTCAAGCCGACCAGCGCCGGTTTGATGACGCGGTTGTAATAGACGAAGTGAAAGCCATTGGTCTTGTCGCGCGCCATCTGCACGCGGCCGCCGAGTTCCGGCAGCAGCATTATCTCCAGGTATTTGTTCTCCAGGAAAATCGCCGTATATGTCTTGTCAGTCTTTTCATCGGAGACGCTTTCGACGATGGGATGGGGATAGATGACGCCGCTGCTGCCCTGGTAAACGCGGTTTTCCAGGAACATCGGATTCTTGTCCGGTTCGCCGGCAGCGTAGGTGGGGATGATCCTGTCCTCGACGCGAACCTGAACGTCGCCGCTATCTGAAAACAAACGCTGTCTCCAAAATAAAATCTCGCCTATTTCTCAAAAGCGTAACACGAGGTCTCATTCGCTCACAATAGACTATAAACCCGAATAATGGACTATATTCTCTTTTTATGTCATAGTTGGAGCATCGCAAATGGGAAGACGAGGCGACACATGGGGCAGATACGCTTGAAAGACGGGTTCCAGGGCGAAATCATGTACGTTGTCCCGCGCCCCATTCTGGGTAAGGCGCGCTCGCATCCGCTGGTCAGTCCGCTGACGCCGACAGACATCGGTTGGTTCCCATCGGCGCGTTACCATTACCGCGAACGCCCGTCTGGCGCCCCTGAACATATTCTGATTGTTTGCGCCGAAGGCCGAGGCTGGCTGCATGTGGATGGGGTCCGGCACGACGTCGGCGCGAACGAAGCCGTCATCATCCCCGCGGGCCAGGCGCATGTCTATGGCGCCGTGAATGACGATCCCTGGTCGATTCATTGGGTCCATTTCGTGGGAACAGTAGGCGACTATTACGTCAGCCAATTGAAAAAAGGCGCATACACACTCTCAATTGACGTCGATATGAGAGAGTCCCTGGAGGCGCTGTTCGCCGCTTGCCGCGACGCCTTCGTAGCCAATTTTCTCTTGCAGCGCATGATCTACGCCTCGCAGGCGCTTCATCATTTGCTCGGCCATCTTTTCTTCGATAACCGCGCCTTCTCGCCACTGCTGCGCAGCAGCCACTTCCGCAGCATTGATCACACGCTTTCTTATTTGCACGACAACGTCAGCGAGAAACTATGCCTGGATGACATGGTTCAGCACTCGGGTTTGTCAAAATCGCACTTCATTCGCGTTTTCAAAGAACAGACCGGCTTCTCGCCGATGGACTATTTTATCCAACTCAAGATGCAGCAGGCCTGTATGCTGCTGGCCTTTCGGGGGGACAGCGTCAGTCAGATCGGCATGGAGTTGGGCTACGAAGATCAATACTACTTTTCGCGGGCTTTCCGGAAAACCATTGGCATGTCGCCCAAGCAGTACCGGCAGACCAACTACAACTGAGGCAAGACGCCCGTTGATTTCGCCCTTCGATTTCTTGGACCGTTCAGCGAAGAGCCGCCACATTACCTGGTACTGTATCGAATTCGGTTGAAATTGAAATAATTCATTTCACTACAAATCCGC
>WTGF01000007.1 GCA_011525385.1 Chloroflexota bacterium
AAGCGGGGGGCGGAAATCCCAAAACCCGGTTTGTCAACCGGTTGGCATTCGAGATCGTGGTTGGTTTGTGTTCTAGAAAAAGCCGCGGCGTTGGAAGCGCTCTTCTTTCCAGAAGTCGCCGTCGTTATGGTAGCCGCCGAGTTCCCAGAATCCGGGTTTGTCGACCGGGCTGAATTCGAGGGCGCGCAGGAATTTGGCGCTTTTCCAGAAATAGCGCTTGGGCACCACCGTGCGCAGGGGACCACCGTGTTCCATCAGCTCGGCTTCGTGCAGGAACTTTCCTTCGTATTTGTAAGCCAGCATGACATCGTCATCGTCCATGATCTCGAGCGGCAGATTGGTGGTATAGCCGTATTCGCAGTGGGCGATGACATAGCGCGCCGTCGGCTTCAAATCCAGTTCCCGCAGGAAGTCTTTGAACATCACGCCTTCCCAGCTGGTATCGAACTTGCTCCAGCGGGTGACGCAGTGGATATCCACTGTCATCTGGCCGGTCGGCAGACCCAGCAATTCCTCCCAGGTCCAGCGTTTTTCCGCTGCGACCTCGCCGAAGACGCGCAAGTCCCAGCTTTCGGGATCGAATCTGGGCGTCGGTCCGTAGGTCAGCACCGGGAACTTCTCCGTCAGCGATTGCCCGTTTGGCAGCCGTCCCGCGGCCCGCATCTCTTTTTCTTTTTCGCGCCGTGTGAGGTGTTTCATGTTCGTCTAATATCCGTTTGATCGTGTTCGCGAGCGACCTGATAGGTCGCCCCTACATAGCTCGTCTGTATGTTGTGGTTTGGGTTGTCAAATGGCGTTATTTTCTTGTTGTCGGACGCGTATTTGCGTCCATTCAGATCAGTAAAATAGAGTAGCGGACAAGCCTTACAATTCTCGCGGTGGACCTTGTAGAGTCAGGGCGTTGGCGTCATACCGCCAACTGCAAGATCGTGCGCAAGAGCACATTGGCGCCGACCTCGACATGGCGCCACTCGGTGAATTCTTTGGGATTATGACTGATGCCATCCACCGAGGGCAAGAAAATCATGCCGGCCGGAACCATCTGGTTCATGATCTGCGCATTGTGCCCGCTATAACTGGCGATGGTCATGTAACTGACTTTTTCCAGGCGGCAGGCTTGCTCGAAATGATGTACCAGATTCGGCGACATCTGCTCGGCTTCGCGGCGCAGGACCCGGTCGACCCCCACCGACAAACGATAACTCTTGGCGCAGTCCTGCGTCAGGCGGATTAAGCGCGCTTCCATCTCGGTCAACATGGTCGTATCTGGATGGCGGAACTCGACGCGCAAGGAGGCTTCCGCTGGCACTACGTTAAAAGTATCCGGCTTGACACTGACATGCCCGCAATTGATCACGCCTTCGGGATACTCCTCGGTGACCAGCTTATGCGCCAAAATAATGAACGCCGCTGCCCCTTGCAAGGCATCGCGGCGTTCTTCCGCTGTGGTGGTGCCGGCATGCGCCGCTTCACCGTAAAAGGTCACGTTATAGGTGCTGCGCCCGACGATCCTGTCCACAATCCCCAGTTCGGCGCCCTGCTCGTGCAGGCTGTTGCTTTGCTCGATATGTACTTCGAGGTAGCCCAGGATATCGTCCGGATTGCGCTGGGCGCGTTGGATCTCGTCGGGACGGATTCCCGCGCGATAGAGCGCCGCCCGGAAGGCGCCGTTGGCTTGCAATGAGTCGTTGAGATCAGCGGCCGATAGATTGCCTATGACGGCATTGCTGCCGAAGAGCGAATGCCAGGTGCCTTCTTCATCGGTGAAGTTGATCGCTTCCAGGTGACATTTCGGCTTGATGCCGGATTCTCTGATCCGCCGCAGACATTCCAGGGCGATCAATACGCCAATCGCGCCGTCGTAGCGCCCGCCATTGGGCACGGTATCCAAATGCGAGCCGAGCATCAGGGTCTTGGCCTTCGGGTCATCGCTGCAGAGCAGGCCGCTCAGATTACCGGCCTCATCGTCGCGGATCTGCAGTCCCGCTTCTTCAATCCGGTCGGCATACCATGAACGCGCCGCCAGGTCTTCGTTCGAGAGCGCCAGACGCGACACGCCACCACCCATCGTCACGCCGATCTCCGCCAAGGCATCGAAATCCGCCTGCAGCCGCTCACTGTTGACTTTTAGATTCAGCCAGCCAAAAACCACAAATCATGCCATTCATAAGCGTCAGTTAAGTAACCTGAATTATAGAGCTAAAAGCTTTTCCTACAACTAATTGTCATTTGTGTTTCGGAATCCTAACAGAGCCGCTCGGCGCGTAACCGGCGAAAAGTTTCCAGGCATGTCGCACTCAAGCAAAATAGTAAACCTGCTTGCCGCATGAGCGTCGCGCATTGCGCGGACAGGTCTGTTGCATGGCACATATGCAGGAGTAGGTCCAAGCAAGTCATGCAAAAAAGCGAGCCTTGTAGGGGCGACCAATCTGGTCGTCCGCTGCCGCCGCGACTTGTGGTTTCGGGCGACATGGTATGTCGCCCCTACGGATCATTGCTTTAGCAAAACTTGTATTACGTTCTTGGTCTTGCCGAAGCGGGAGGGACCGATCTTATTGTCGGGCGCAGCGGCGCTTGGCGAGCGCCTGTCCCTTGTTATAAGCCAGCTATCCATTACCATTCTTGCACTATCCACCAAGCGCCGTCGCGGAGCCGTCGTGATTAAAACGCCTCTCGATCAAAGCCAGCGTCAGGATTCGCCCTATCGCTGGGTGATCCTGGTTATGGTGACTCTATCCGGCTTTATTGCCATGGGCTTCCCAACGACCGGGATTTCCGCCCTGTTTAGCGAGATCGCCGAGTCGCTCGACCTCGACCTTGTCGAAATTGGCGTGATTTGGGGCGTCGGCAGCTTGATGGGCATATTCACGGCTCTGGTCGGCGGCACATTGATCGATCAGTTCGGCACGCGGCGGACGCTGGTTTTCCTCTGCCTGGCGACGGGCATCAGCGGGGCCCTGCGCGGTTTCGCCTTTGATTTCTGGTCGCTTTTCTTTTCTTCATTTCTTTTCGGCATGGTCCAGCCGATATTGCCGATGAACTTCGTCAAGCTCAATCGGGAGTGGTTTCCCTCGGGTCAATTGGGATTCGCTTCCGGTGTGATGTCGGCCGGTTTCGCCACTGGCCTGATGCTGGGATCGCGCTTGAGCGCCACCGTGCTTTCGCCACAGCTTGGTGGCTGGCGAGCAGTTCTGATCTTCCTGGGTTTATGTGCCGTAGCGCTCGCGTTGCTCTGGGCGATTGTGCATCCACCGGTCGAGCGGCGACGCGGGGAGCGCCCGGACATTCGGAGGATCATCAGCAATTATCGCTATGTTGCCCGCTTCCGCGAATTATGGGTGATCGCCATGGCGGTCTTTGGCGTGCTCGGTGTAATGCGGGGCTTGGGAGGCTATGTGCCCACTTACCTGCGTGAAATTGGCTGGGATCCGGTCAATGCCGATACCGCAATGACCGTATTCTTCTTCTGCAGCTTGATCGGCGTCGTACCCATATCACATCTTTCCGATAGGCTGGGCAATCGGCGGCTGGTCATGGCTTTCGGCACCTCGATGATGACGGTTGGCTGCGCGCTGATGTACTTCGTCGGCGACAGTTTCTGGGGCGTGATGCTGGCGATGGCGATCGGCGGCTTCTGCTTCGACAGTTTCATGGCCTTGAAAGGAGCGTCCACCACCGAGGTAGAGGGCCTGGAGTTGGCGTTGATGGGCAGCGCGCTGGGTTTCGTTGGCATGCTGCAGAATATCGGCTCGTCCTTGGTGCCGCCGCTGGGCAACACGCTGAGCACGATCAGCTTGAACGCGCCTTTTTTGCTTTGGGCCGGGTCGGGCCTTTTCGCCACGCTCGTCCTGCTCAGCTATCGCAAGCGCAAGCCACGGTTGCCACAGTTCGATTAGGGACTTCGATGCCCCATTTCCCCGTCACTTGCCATCGCCACGCTTTGCGATACCATGAGACAGTTGCGACCGAGCGCACCAGGCTTAATGCCGCGGCCGCTCGGCGCGCAACCGGCGAAAAGGTTCCAAGAACGTCGCGCTCACAGAAAATAATAAACTTTCTCGTCGCATGAGCGAAGCGGTTCATTAAAGAAGATGTCCCCTCTCATAGATCAAAATGACCGACAGCATTCGTCCTACCGTTGGGTAATTCTGGCGATGGTGACGCTTTCGGGCTTTATCACGATGGGTTTTCCCACAGCCGGATTGTCGGCGATGTTCAGCGAGATCGCCGAGTCGCTTGATCTCGATCTGCTGCAGATCGGCGTGATTTGGGGTGTAGGCACGGTGATGGGCATCTTCACGTCGCTATTGGGCGGCAGTTTCGTCGACTATTTCGGCACGCGCCGCATGCTGGTGGCGCTCTGTCTGGCGACAGGCCTCACGGGCGCATTGCGCGGTTTAGCTGTTGATTTTTGGTCACTATTTCTGTTTTCATTTCTGTTTGGCGTGGTGCAACCGATCCTGCCGATGAATTTCATCAAGCTGAATCGCGAATGGTTTTCTTCGCGGCAGTTGGGTTTCGCCGCCGGCGTTATGTCCGTGGGGTTCGCTACTGGCGCGATGCTCGGCTCGCGTTTGAGCGCGACGGTGCTGTCGCCTTTTTTCGGCAGCTGGCGGGGGGTGCTGGTTTTTCTTGGCCTGTGCTCGGTCGTCCTGGCGCTCATTTGGGCGGTGGCGCATCCGCCTGTTGACGTGAAACGCAGAACTAGACGCCTCGATATGCGGCATGTCGCCTCAAACTTGCGTTATGTCACTCGCTTCCGCGAACTTTGGGTGATCGCGCTGGCGGTCTTTGGGGTAGTGGGGCTGATGAACAGCCTGGTCGGCTATGTGCCGACCTATCTGCGCGAGATTGGCTGGGAGGCTGTCGATGCCGACAGCGCAGTCCCGATTTTCTTTCTGGCCAGTTTAATCGGCGTTGTGCCCATCTCGCATTTGTCGGATCGATTGGGCAACCGGCGCCTGGTGATGGCAGGCGGCACGGCGATGATGGCGCTGGGCACACTGTTGATGTTCAGGGCCGGCGACAACTACGGTCTCGTGATATTGGCAATGGTGATCGCCGGCTGCTGCTTCGACAGCTTCATGGCTATGATGGGGGCGTCGATCACCGAAGTGGAGGGCCTGGACGTTGCTTTTATTGGCAGCGCCCTGGGCTTCGGCGGCGTGCTGCAAAACCTGGGCGGGTCCATCATGCCGCCAATCGGCAATGCCTTGTCGGCAATCGCGCTTAACGCGCCCTTTCTGCTCTGGGCGGCTGCCGGCCTGTTCGCAACGGTGATTCTGCTCAGCTATCGGGTGCGCAAGGCAAAGTGAGCGCGGGGCCTCAGCCCTTGATGCCGATGGCCGCCAAGCCGCCGATGAGATGGCGCTGGGCGAAGAAGTAGACGACCAGAATCGGGATAATAGAAACCAGCGTCGCCCCCATAAAGAGGTGCCACTCGATGCTGTAGCGCCCCTGGAAGAAGGCCAGCCCCACTGATATCGGAAAGGAGTCGTAATCGCGCAAAAAGATGATCGGCTCGAGGAAGTCGTTCCAGGTCCACAGGAAAGTGAATACTACCACGACGGTCAGGGCGGGGCGGCAGAGAGGGATGATGATGCGATAGAGGATGCCCCAGGGTCCGGCGCCGTCAATGCGCGCGGCATCGTCCAATTCGCGCGGGATGGTCCGCATGAATTGGGTCATCAAAAAGATGAAGAAGGGACTGCCAAAATAGGCCGGCAAAATCAGCGGCCAATAGGTGTCGATCAATCCCAGGCGCAGATAAAGTACGTACAAAGGAATCAGTTTAATGTGCCCGGGCACCATCATCATGCTCAACATCAAAATGAAGAGCACGTTCTTGAAGGGAAAGTTGAAGCGGGCGAAGCCATAGGCGATGACCGGCACCGACAGAAGCGCACCGACGATATTGGCAGCGACCAGAAAGGCGCTGTTTAGCATGTAGCGCGCGAGCGGGTATTTGCCGAAGGCCTCGGCGTAGTTGCCCCACTGTGGATTGGATGGGATCCATTCCGGCGGCCAAGCCATAAGCTCGCGCGGCAACTTGAGCGATGTGGATGCCATCCAAAAGATCGGCAGCATAAAGACGCAGGCCAGCGAGATCATGACTGCATAAATGATTGCATGCCCTACGAGCTTCCTGGCGCGGCGCTGCCTTGCGCTCCTGCGCAGTTGTTCGGATGCGCTCAAGCGCGCTGGATCAATTCTCATAGTAGACCCATCCCTTCGAGGTGCGAACCACGAAAACGGTCGCCGACAAGATGACTACCAGCAAGAACAGCGCCAGCGCCGAGGCGTAACCCATATTAGCGTTGCGAAAGGCTTCCTCGTAGAAGTAGTAGAGAAAGAAATAGGTGGCCTTGAGGGGACCGCCATGTGTGATGACGTAGGCTTCGGTGAAGATTTTGAAGGCATCAATGAGCTCTATGATCAATTGGAAGAAAAGCGTCGGCGTCAATAAGGGCAGGGTGATGCGCCAGAAGCGGCTCCATTTGCTGGCGCCGTCTATTTCGGCGGCTTCATAGAGATGCGCCGGGATATTTTGCAAGCCGGCCAGATAAATGATGGCCGCGCCGCCGACTTTCCAGATGCTCATAATGGCGACCGAGGGCAGCGCCCAGTGCAGGTCCCAGAACCAGAGCGGCCCCCGAATGCCGAAGTAGCTCAGCAAGGTATTGACGACGCCGGTATCCGGATTCAAGAACCAAATCCACATCAACGAGACGGCGACGCCGGATATGACGGCGGGAATAAAGAATATCGTGCGAAATGCGTTCATACCCGGTATCTTGAGATTGAGCAGCAGCGCCAGCATCAGACCGAGCACCAGTTTCGTGGGCAGCGAAATGACGACGAAGAGCGTCGTCGCTCTAAGCGAGCTGACGAAGAGCGGATCGCGCGTGAACATACGCACGTAGTTTTCCAGGCCGACCCAGGTCGGCGGTTCAGCCAATGTCCACTCGTTAAAGCTGAAGTAGATGGTGGCGATGATGGGGAAAGCGTAGAAGACGACGAAACCCACCATCCAGGGGGAGAGCGCGAGGTAGCCGACGCGGGCGTCCCGGCGCTCTTGCGGTGTCAGTTTTCGCCAGATAGACAGCATGAGAGGTCTTCACCCCTATCCTCCGGCGCCTCCCCCCAATCAAGCGGAAAGGCGCGACAACGAGGCTTTGAAGTCCCTCCCCCTTTATGGGGGAGGGATTTAGGGTGGGGGTAGCGTAAACGCTATCCGCCCAGACGCGGCACACATTCATCAAGCGCGGCTTGGCCCGGTTCGACCATGGCATCAAGCGTCGCTTGCACTTCGTCACGCTCGATTTCGCCGAGCATGATCAGATCCCAGGCATCGCGGACGCCGCGAATGACGGCGCCGCGCCAGCAAGGATGGTCCTTGCGCCAGGAGGCGGTTTGCGTGGCGTCAAGCACGTTCAGGAAGCCCTGGAACCAGTCGGTATCGGCGTCCTCGTATTCCGCAAGCAAAGACGGGATCGGCGGGAAGTGACCAAGACCTTGTTCCATCAAGATGCGCTGGCCCGGGGGGCCGTTCCAGAATTTCAGGAATTCCCAAGCTTCATCCGGGTGCTCGCTGTCTTTCCAGATGCCAGCGCGCAGCGCCCAGCCGTGGACCCAGTTCTCATTGCCCGGGACGCGCGGTTCGGGCACGACGCCGAAATTGACGCCCGCTTCCAAAGTCGAAACCATGCTGCCGGGGTTGAGCGTAGCCATGCCCAGGCGTCCGGCAATGAAGAGATCTACCGGACCGGTGCCTTCGGTGCCCAGCACTTCGAGATCGGCCGGCGTCGGTGTAGCGCCGCTATCAACCAAATCCCAGAGCCAGGTATAGGCGGCCACCGATTCCGGCCCGTTGATGTAGCCTTCTACAGTTGTGCTGTCGTCACTGTAGGGGTTGGTGGCGCCCATGTTACGCCAGAGGGCGCGGAAAGGTCCGCGAGGACGGTCGCCACCCCAACGGCGCTTGTCTTCATTTCTCAAGGCTTTGGCGATTTCGATGTAGTCTTCTGGCGTCCAGTCTTGGGTCGGGTACGGTACGCCTTCGTCATCAAAGACGTCCTTGTTGTACATGACGAAATTTGCGCCAATATCGTAGGGCAGGGCAATGACCATGTCATTCCAGACGACCCAATTGTTGAAGTATTCGGTGTGGAAGATGTCGCGACTGATATCGGGATCGTTATCCAGGCGGTCAGTGATATCG
This sequence comes from Chloroflexota bacterium, assembly GCA_011525385.1. GTDB lineage: Bacteria > Chloroflexota > Anaerolineae > Aggregatilineales > Phototrophicaceae > UBA6055. The sequence continues at coordinate 8,222 of WTGF01000007.1, forward strand.
AGCGCCTGCGGCAACCAGTTGTTCGACCAATACCAAGCGAGATCAGGCACGCCTTCTCCCGCGGCTATGGCCGTGCTCATGAGGTCGTTGTAAGCGCCTTCCGCCATGATACTGACATCGACCTTGATATTGGGGTGCTCGGCTTCAAAAGCCGCGATCACGTTGCGGATGGCGGGCTCCGGCGAATCGCGTCCGCTAGTCGTCCACCAGGTCAGGGTGACCGTGTCTTGCGCCGCCGCCCCGCCGACGCTCGCAAGCAGCAGCAAGAGCAGGCTGGCGACAACAAGTATTCTTTTGCCAACGAGGTGTTTCATGATCTTTCTCCTTAGGAAAATTATTCAGTATTGGTCCGCGTACGATAGCGCAGGCGGCGTATGCGCATTATAGCTTATTAGCGCGAGGCGGCGCAAAAAATGGCTGCATGACACGACGAGTCAAGAGCCGTAAAGACAAAAAAGGGCAACCTAGTGGATTGCCCCAAATTCCTGAACCCGAGTATGCGGACGACTCACAGGGTCGCACAGGGCGCGTAGACACTGACCGTCGACGTGGACGCTAGCCAGTGGCCAACCCCAGGCATGCTTACCCAGTAGATTCAAAACTGGCCTGTCTTCAGCTTGCAAGAAATGCTGCGTAGCGCCTCCGAATATGGCTTGTTCAGGATTTCACGATTTTGACAACGAGAAAAAAAGAATATATAGTATCAAATACTGCGGCAGTGAACTGCCAGGTTCCCTCGAATGCAGACAATGATAACTCGTAAGTAGAAAGAATAACGCTATTTTCGTGCAGAGTATCTCCAAAAAAACCAGGTTGCTTGCGATATTTACGGCGCTGTTTATTCTCTCTATACCGACATCATCACAAATTGACAATTGCTGCTTCGTCGATCGCCAATGCGATACAAACGAGCAATGGATCCGCGGCTACTGGGCCTTTCAGAACAATCAATGCGCCGCGCCTTCTCAGCAGCAGTCCTCATCCACGCAAACACAATCGCAGCCAGCGCCAGCGGATGAAATCGACAACTGCTGTTTCGTCGATCGGCAGTGTACGACCGAATCAGACTGGGTCAATGGCTATAACGCGTTCCAGAACAATCAATGCGCCGCGCCCTCTCAGCAACAACAATCCACTGTCGCGTCAACACAAAGGCAAACAGCTGCGTCACAGGACGTCGACAACTGCTGTTTCATCGGTTGGCAATGCAGCACAAACGGAGAATGGACCAGCGGCTATTTCGCATTCCAACATAATCAATGCGCGTCGTCGCCCTCACAATGGCAAGAGCAATGGTCGCAGATCCAGCGGCAACCGCGGAGTTCGTCAGACAGTCACAACCCGTACCCGGTGTCACGAACATACGATCCTGAGACTCGCACAACCACATTCACGTATGAAGGCGGTGGAGTAATAATTGTCCGGCCCCCGACGCAGGATGAATTCTGTGAAGCCCTCAAGGAACTGGGAGTGCCCTTGCCCCCCGAATGCGAAGAAGAATGACAGGAAGAAGGGTCTGAAAGACGAGCTATTCGCGGTGGGCTAGAACGACGCAGGTTTGCGCGCGCTATACCGCTGCCGCTGCCGCTGCTGCTTCCAAGTCCTCAGTCCACAAGCCCAGCGACGCCAGCCCGTTCATCTTGGCGCGGTGATAGAGCGCGGCTTGGGCGGCAGCGACGTTTTCCGCTCTGTTTCCCCAGATGCGCATCGGCTCGCGCTGCAGGGCGCGGGCATAGGAGAAGCTCAGCTTCCAGGGCAATTCATAGTCGGCGTTCATGGCGTTTAGGTGGGCTGTGGCGTGATAGTCGCTCTGCCCGCCGGAGAGAAAGACGATACCCGGTATCGCTGCGGGAATCCCCCGGCGGAAGACCTTGACCGTCTGCTCGGCGACAGTACCGACATCGGCTTGCTCCGGACAGTCCTTGCCAGAGACGACCATGCTGGCTTTGACCAGCGTGCCTTCCAAATCGACGCGATGCACATAGAGCGCCTCGAAGGTGCGGCTGAGCACCCACTCGCTGACGGCGAAGCAACGCTCGATCGTGTGGTCGCCCAAGAGCATCACTTCCGGCTCGACAATGGGAACCAGGCCGGCTTCTTGCGAAAGCGCGGCCACCTGCGCCATGACGTAGGCGTTGGCTTCGATGGCGTAATAGCTGGGCGTCCCGGGTCCTATTTGGAAAGCGGCGCGCCACTTGGTGAAGCCGACGCCCATGGCGGCGAATTCCGCCAGGCGCTCGCGCAAGCCGTCCAAGCCGCTGCCCACTGTTTCACCGTCGCTGCCCGCCAGCGCGACCATGCCCTTGAAAGGCGATATGCCCGGGATCATGCCTTGATCGATAACCCCTGCAATCAGCGGCTCCCCAGCCGGATTCTTCATCACCACCTGCTCCGGCGTCATGATGATGCCACTGACATAATCGTTCAGGCCCGGCGTGGTAAAGAGTAGTTCCGACCAGTTGCGGTAAGCATCGTCGTCGACGCGAATGCCCTCGCTTTCCAACAATTGCTCGAAGGCCGCTCGCGGCCTGTCCGCTGCCATGATGCCCTTGCCCGCCGCTACTAATTGATTTGCGATATCGTATCGGCTCATGTTCTTAATTCATTCCCTTTAGATTCTGCGCTGACCTCGCGCCCTATTCTGTCAGCGCCTCATACCTGGCGCAAGCCTGAGTCAGCGCTAGCCGCTCGGCGGCAGCGAAAAGGTCTGCCGCGCTCACGCAAAACTGTAAGCCGTCTCGTCGCATGAGCAACGCGGTTTACATAAACAAGGGCAATTGCGGGCAATCTTCAGCGACTGCCCGCGTACGAACTCTGACAATTGGCCGTCCTCGGCTTATTCGCCGGCGGCCTCCAAGGCGGCTCGCTGTTCGGCGATCATCTCCGGCGTACAGTGCAAGCGATCCAGGAAAGCGGCATCTTCCGCAATGCGCTCCTCAAGCGTCATCTCCGGCAGCGACAAGTTGAAACCCAAGCTCTCCAGATCCGCGCCTGCCCCCTGACCGTCTTCGATTACATAATCGGCTTCCGCCAGCAGCGCTTCGCTGATGATGATACCCTGCGAGCCAGCCGTATCCAGATTGACCGCGACCTTGAACGATGGCGTCACCGCGATGCTCGTCCTGGCGATGTCCAGCTCGCCGCGCAAATGGCCGATCACCATCCGCGCCGCAATGACACCTTCGCGATACCAGCCCTCGAAGCCGTTGCCCACGGTGACGCCATAAATGACATCCGATACCAGCGCCGAATACACCGGAACGCCATAAGACGCGGTCACAACCGCGGGCAAACCGGCCGGGGAGCTCGTGCGCGGCGGCAAAAATATGGCATCCACGCCCTTGTCAATCAGCGTATCAGCGGCCAGTGCCATTTCCGGCGCACTTGTCGCCGTCGCGATTTCTACGTTGGCCCCGGTAGCGAGAACGAATTGCTCCAGTCCCGCTTCATAACCTGACGCGGATGGACTGTTGGGATCCAAAACCACGCCCAGATTGGCAAAATCAGGATTTTGCTTGTAAGGAATAGCGAACCACTCCTCAGTATCGACGAACATCTCGGTGCCGGTGATATTGTCGGGTTTAATGCACGGCGCTTCAGCGATGCCCGCTGCATAGGGCAAGGCCACGATGGCGAAGACCAGAACCGGCGGGTTCGCCATCTCGCTGATGGCGCCCGCCGCGATAAACCCAACCTCCGTCGACAACGTCAGCAGCACATCCGCGCCCTCATCCAGCGCATCTTCTACCATCAGGTTTGCCGTCGGCAGATCAAATCCGGCTTCGCGATACAAGATGTTGATCTTCTCGCCGTGCAGGTCATTGCCGCCCTGCAGCGAGGCTCGTTCGTCGGCGCTCACATAGCCATAGGCTTCCAGCATGTCCAGCACGGCCTTGTCCGTCAGTTGAAAACTTGGCGAGTTGCCAAAGCGCAAATAGGCCAGTGTCGGCACGTCGTCATCAGCCATCGCCACGGTCGGCAAAAGCAATACCAGGCCGAGAAGTAGCATGCCTAGACTTCGCATGTGCGTACCGACGCGCGCTAGCGGACGCCTTCCAGTGGCTGCCGCGCGAGTTCTTGTTTCAGCTGGAAAGATCATCTTACACGTCTCCTTAATGCTCGTGTAACTCAAATATGAATAGCTTTCGCATAATTACAGTATACGCGAGAAACCTGGCGCGGGGTAAACGGAAAGGCTCAGTTGCAGGGCATTGACCAAAAGCCGATCTCATACAGCGCGGCTTTGACCTCTTCCAGGGGCAAGCCAACCACATTGCTGTAGCTGCCGTCAATACGCGCGACCGGATGAAAGGCTTCGTTCTGGATGGCGTAGGCGCCGGCTTTGTCGAAGGGATCGCCGCTGTCGATATAGGCGGCGATTTCGGCGTCGCTGTAGTCCCGCATGGTGACAGTGGTACAAGCGTGCCGGGTGATGACTTGCTCCGGAGGGCCGATCCGCTTCAGAGTGATGGCAGTGATCACGTAATGAGCGCGGGCCCGCAGCGCCCGTAACATGCGGCGGGCATCGGCCGCATCGCGCGGCTTTTCCAGCAGTTCACCGTCTTGGTCAGCGCCAGCCTTATTGGCGAAAAGAACGACGATCGTATCCGCCGACAAGATCAGCATCGGCGGCGCATTGAGCGTCGCCGCCACCGCCTCGGCTTTTTCCCGGCTCAGCCTGCGCACGTATTCGAGCGGGGCTTCGTCTTCGTGCCGGGATTCGTCGATCGCCGGCTCGATGATGTCGAAGTCGATATCCATCTGCGACAGCAGTTGCCGGCGGCGCGGCGATGAAGATGCCAGAATCAGGCGCATGCCTTGTGCTTTCCCCCGCCAAACGATGCCGCGAATTATAGCAGACCGTCCGCAAGCACCGACGGCTGCAACCGCGCAGTCGCCAGCAAAATAGTTAGAAGCATGTAAAATCGCTCCCCGCAACCGCATCATAGAACTGGAAAGACCGTTAGTATATCTAGTATAATGGGTGGCATACGTCCACAATTGACGTGAGATATTCAGGAGGTAAGTGGTGAATTTCAATCCTAATGTGCAAACTATCGACATGCCGGGCAAGATGAAACGCCCCTTGGACGGCGTGCAACTGAACAAAGTGATGCGCGGCGTCTATGGCTGGATGACCATGGGTCTCGCCATCACGGCCTTTGTCTCGATCTTGCTGAGCACGACCGGCTTCATCCCGTCGCAGATCATGTTCTTCGTGGTCATCATCGCGCAATTCGGTATCGTGATTGGTCTGAGCGCGCGCATGCACAAACTCTCGCCGACCAATGCCGGCTTGCTATTTTTCACCTATTCCGCGCTGACCGGCGTGACCTTTTCCATCATATTCCTGATCTATCCCATCGGGTCGATTGCCGCCGCCTTCGTGAGTACGGCCGGTGTCTTTGCCGCGATGACCGTGGTCGGGATGACGACGAAGACGGACTTGAGCCAGTACAGCAGCTATTTCATGATGGGCTTGATCGGCCTGATCATCGCCATGTTCGTCAATTTCTTGCTCGGCAGCGCCCTGATCGACTACGTCATCAGCATCTTCGGCGTACTGCTCTTCACTGGTCTGACGGCTTATGACACGCAGCGCATCGCCAATATGGCGGCCGATCCCCGCCTGGCGCTGGATCCCGACAATACGCTGAAGTTCAGCGTGATGGCGGCGCTGACGCTCTATCTGGACTTCATCAACCTCTTCCTGTTCATGCTGCGTCTCTTCGGCGGCGGCCGCGACTAGCCGCCGCGCCAACCACAGATCTGTGTAATCGGTAGGGCTTGTCCGCTACTCTCGGGGTCGCGCCCGCCCTTAGTCTATCCTCCCTGCCCCCTCGGTCCCCCGCCTCACGGGGGCGGGATCCCCACGGAATTGCGCTTCATCGAAGCCTCGCCTTTCGCAATCAGTTGTCCAGCCGCTCCTCACCATTCCTTTTGAGGCTGTAGCGGCTCCTGTCCCGCACAAAGATGGGATACAATTGCAGCGAATCAAATCCGGGAGATGAACAGACGATGAATCAAGAGGCGATACTCGATATCCTGCCCGACCACGTCGACGGAGTGCGCGACTTCATGATCTTTGGGCACTTCCTCGAGCATTTTCACCGGCAGATCTACGGCGGCGTTTATGACCCGGGCAGTCACTTGTCAGACGAAAATGGCTTTCGGCGCGATGTTATTGAGGCGCTGCGGCAGATCAAGACCCCGGTCATCCGTTGGCCGGGCGGCTGTTTCGTCTCGGCTTATCCCTGGAAGAAGGGCGTGGGCGAGCGCGTGGCCTATTACGACAAAGCCTGGCGCGTCGAGGAGCCCAATACCTTCGGCACCGACGAGTTCGTCGCCTTCTGCCGCGAGGTGGGCGCGGCGCCTTTCATCTGCGCCAACGCCGGCACGGGCGGTCCCGAAGACATGTCCGATTGGGTGGAATACTGTAATCTCGATATCGGCGAGTGGGCGGCGCGGCGCCGGGCCAACGGCCATGGCGAGCCCTTCAATGTGCACTATTGGAGCATCGGCAACGAGAATTACGGCGCTTGGGAGATGGGCGCGAAGACGGCCGACGAGTGGGCGCGCCTGGTGCTGGAGTCGGCCAAGATGATGAAGCGCGTCGATCACCGCATCGAGCTAGCCATCGCTTCAATACCCGATCTGGACTGGAACGCGCAGGTGTTGCGCGAAGCCGGCGATCTGTTGGACTGGGTCTCGATCCATGGCTACTGGTCGCGCGCCAGCGACGAAGGCGTATTCGAGAGAGGTTACGACAAACTCATCGCTCGTGCCTTTCAGCCGGAAGAGCGCATCGTTGCGGTGAAGCATATCCTGGGCTCGCTGGGCTACCTGGGAAAGCTGCGCATCGCCTTTGACGAATGGAATTTGCGCGGCTGGTGCCATCCCAATTTCATGTTCTTCGGCGATGCTGACCACGCGCTGATGGACGCCAACGACATCAACAGCAATTACAACATGGCCGATGCTGTCTTCACCGCCTGCTTCCTCAATAGTTGCCTGCGCCATTGTGATGTGGTGGGCATGGCGAACTTCTCACCGGTGGTGAACACTGTCGGCGCCATCTTCACTCACGAAGATGGCATCGTCCTGCGCCCGACCTATCATGTCTTCGATCTCTTCACCAACCACACCTTTGAGGAAGTCCTGCATTCCGCTCTGTCGCCGCCGTCGTTCGAGGTGGAGACAATTGACGGCGAAAGTCAGTCTGTGCGGCATCTGGACGCGGTTGTCACGCGCGATCCGGCGACCGGCAAGGTGGGAATCTCGCTGGTCAACTTGCACGGGAAAAAAGCCATAGCGTGCAGGATCCGCGGGTTAGGCTCGGCTGCCTTCGGCGGCGCGACCCTGCGCACGGTGAATGGGACGTCGGTCGATGCCTACAACGATGTCGATTGTCCGGATGCCGTGTCTATCACGACGCGAGACGTTTCCATGGGCGATGCCTGCGATTTCGTGGTCGATTGTCCGCCGCATTCGGTTTCTGTATTAAACCTTTACCCTTGAGGCCGGGGCTCAGGTTTTAGCCAGCAGCTTCTGGAAGGAGCGCTTCCAGCCGGGAGAGAGCGCTTCGATTTGCAGCGCGCGCTCGGCGGCCGCTCGGTCGCCTTTGTCGAGGTAAAGCGCGGCGTTGACCTCCGCCACCGTCATGCCGACCGGGTCCTTTTGTACTGGCAGGATGACATCGCCCGCGCCAAGGCTGCCTTCCTCAAGCACACGGGCATAAAAGCCGGATCGGTTGGCCTGCAGGAAGGTCTTGGCGAAATTGGGGATTCCTAGTTTGTTCGCCAGTTTGTAACAAGGTACGCGCGGCTGCGTGACCTGGATGATGGCCTCGCCCACTCGAAAGGCGTCGCCCACGCAGACCCGGTTTTCCAGCAAGCCCTGCGTGGTCAGGTTTTCGCCGAATTGGCCGTATTCGAAGTCGTCGCGACCCAGCTCGCCCGACCAGTAGGCGTAGTGCTCGTGGGGATAACAATAAAGGGCGCGGTTGGGCCCGCCATGATTCTCCATATCGGCTTGTCCGTCGCCGGCCAACTGGGCGCGCCCCAACCATAAACGTCCAGCCACGGGGCTTTTGTATATGCCGGTGTGATAGCGTTGTTCCCCGATCTCGACAGCGATGGGCTGCGAGACATTGACCGACAACAATCTCATTCGTCCTTGTCTCCTTGCAGGCGCTGTCGGCGCTCATTGATCTGGTCGAGGATTTCTTCCGCGGGAGACGGCGATTCCAGGAACTCGCTTCGCGCTTGTTCCACGGCGCTGAGGCGCTCCTGCGCCGCCGCTTCGCTGTTGAGGCGGGCGTCATCGCTGGCGCTTTCAGCCAGATCCTCGCCGCCGATGCCGGTGGATTCCGCGAGTTCGTCTGCCATGGCCGCCGGCTTGCCGCGCCCTTGCAAGACGATCTTGTAAAAGGCGAAAGCGCCGACGGCCAGGATTGCCAGCGGCACAATCATCTGGAATACGGTCGACACCAGGCTTAGCAAACCCAAAACTAAAATGACGCCCAGAATGGCAATCACTAATTGTCGAATGCGCTTGTCGTTCATGGGCAAACCTGCAAGAAGATCTTGTGATTCGTACCTCAATTATATCGCAGATAATTACAGAGCGATGCAAGGGCTTAGACTGCTCGGCGACTGCGAGGAAGAATTGGCCTATGTCGGACAATACCCCGATCAATTGATGCCGGGTTTGCGCTACAAGCGATGCGGGAGGTTTGCCCCCGCGCTTTCTGTCTTTTGATTAGTGAGCAGGCGGATCCGCCGTAGCAAGCGATGTTCGCGAATGCCCCAGCCGGCGACGGAGGCGAATGACAAGGCGTAGATCAGCAGATAGGGACATAGCTCGGGCTGAATGCGCCAAGCCAGCCAAGCCGCCCAAATTGCGTATGCCGTCAGTATCAGTTCCAATAGAATCGAAACATCGCCCGGCAAGGCATAGGGATTATTGGCCCAGTCGTCGGCGAATTTCGGCGTGCGCCGGAAGCCAATGCGTATGCCCAGCAGAGCGGCCAGCACGGCAAGACTGTTGTTAAGCGATATGCCGGTACCGATGAAGAGCAGCGCCGGGAAAGCCCGCATGCCGCGCAGCGCTCCGCGGTTATCGTTCAAGCGCATCTGACCGACCAGATACATCAAGGGCGGCGCAAGCCCGACCAAGCCAAGCCAGGCCAGCGGCAAATCCGCCAGTGAGTTCGCCAGCAGAAGCGGCGGCGTTAGCAGCAGAAGGATCAGCATCAGAGGCTGTGGAAGGTATTGGCACAAATGCTGGATGGCCATGATCTTTTGCGAGAGGGTTAATTTCGCTCTGGCGATTGGTCCTGTCAGCTTGATCAGGCATTGGGTATTGCCCATCGCCCAGCGTGCCTGCTGCTGTTTGTAGGCGGCAAGCTGGGGCGGGATCTCGCCGGGCACTTCGATATCCGGCAGAAATAGCGATTGCCAACCTGCGATCTGGGCGCGATAGCTCAGGTCCAGGTCCTCGGTTAGCGTATCCGCGGACCAGCCCGCGGCGGCTTCGATACATCCCCGGCGCCAAAGTCCGCCACTGCCGTTGAAAGGGATCAGCCAGCCGCTGCGATTGCGCGCGGTCTGCTCGACCAGGAAATGCGTGTCGATCGAGAGTTTTTGGGCGCGGGTCAGGCTATTGGCTTCGGCATTTAGATGGCTCCAGCGGCTCTGCACGATGCCGATACGCGGGTCCGCGATCAGATGTGGCAGGGTTGCTTTTAAGAAGTGCGGCGGCGGCAGGAAATCGGCGTCAAAGATGGCGATGTACTCGCAGTCGCAAAAACGCAATCCATGCGCCAGAGCGCCGGCTTTGTAGCTCGCGCGCTCTCCGCGGCGGATGTGCTGCACTTGGAAACCACGGGCCTTGAGCGCTTCGAGTTTGCGCGCAACCAGATTGACAGTACCGTCGTCGGAGTCGTCCAGAACCTGAATGAGGAATTTGTCGCGCGGGTAATCGAAGCGGGCGACGGCGTCGATCAAGCGGGCGGCGACGAATTGTTCGTTATACAGCGGCAGTTGCACAGCGACGCTGGGGGCTTCGCCCAAGTCCGGCGTCGCGACCGTCGCGCGGCGCGTCCGCCAATAAGTAATCAGCAGTACCGCTTGTCCTAATGTATAGAGCGCCAGCAAGAATGCGCACAGAGTGTAGAGGCTTGTCAGAAGACTAATCATCGTGGCGATTTTAATGCGCCCCCTTATGGCTGACAAGATGTTTGTGCGCGAAATCACAAATGGCTGGCTGGCCATGGCCGAATGGAGGGCGCAAGCGGGCAGGAAAGGGCAGTGAGTCGTGCAAGAGATTGCAAGGTAGATGTAGGGACGACTCATTGAGTCGCCCGCGAGGTCTTGCGGGGTATCATGGGCGGCCTGATAGGTCGCCCCTACAAGGCTTGTCCGCTACTGCAAATCATACAGATAGATAACGGAAACAGTACCAAAATAATACAAAAAGGCAGCCAATTATTGCGAAAATCAACAAATTATTACGAATTCCGCCAAGCATAGCTCCCCCTCTCCCCTTGTGGGAGAGGGGGCCGGGGGGTGAGGGGTGCAAAAACCGCCGCAAACGCCACACTACCGGACAAGCCTTACAATTCCTTACATTTGAGAGTTTGCATTACTTTAGAGGATTAGAGGGGCGAGCCGGGGACGGGGTCGCGTGCCAAGGGAGCGCGTCACGCCGCCGCGCGAATTAGCAGTTCTTGGCCAGGCCTGATGAAAAGACCCCTTTCCGGGAGCTCGTTGAGCGCGATGATGTCGTAGGGGTGAACGCCATAAGCGACGCCGATGGCCCAGACGGTATCGCCCTGGCTGACAACATGCACGATGGAACCGTCGGCCCGTGGCGCTTGGGGGCTTACCGCGGGCGCGTAGATCTGCGTCGGCGCCGGCGGGGCGGCGGGTACAATCCTGGCCGGGTCGAAACCGAGGCAGGGAGCGCTGTACGGGATGGTATCCACCGTGCCCAGGACATCTCCGTCAAGTACATGGTCGATTACATAGTGATGTACCTTGCCCTCCGAGGTCGGACCCAATGAGATGAGAATATCGCGGCCGCCACGTATAGCGGGGTCTTGGTAGAGCGTGCTTGGCGCGATCAGTTGACGGACGGGCTCGGTCAACCCGACGCGCACAGCGGCGCGCCCGTTGCGCGAACAAGCGACGAAGCCCTCGACTACCCCTTCTATCTCGCTCTGGCTGACGCTGAGGGCGAAGACGCCCTTGCTGTCAGGCAAGATTTCCCAGATTTCTATGGCGGCGGCCGGCGATTCTTCGACGTGGCAGATAAAACCGATGGCGCCCAGCATCTTGTTGGGTGGCAGATGGATTTGCCCGGGCAGACAGCCTCCCCCGAGCCCCGGCTGTGGTGCTGGGTGATTAGCCCCCGAATCCGGGCCGCCGCAGCCGAGCAGGACGCCGCCTTCGAGGGTCATGAACAGCGGGCGCCAGACCGGCGTAGATTCGATGGCGCCTTCCTCGGGGGCCGGATCGTCACGCATATTGTCGCCGCAGAGGGTGATGGATGTGCCGGGACCACTTGCCAGCAGTTCGGACGGACCACCGGTGTTGTTGCGAAACATGTTGTCGCGGAAAAGCGCCCGGCCCAAGCGAAAACTGTCTGAGGCGTCATAGACGCCGCCTGTATCGGACCTGTCATAACCGCGGTTTCCCTCAAAGATTGTCTTGTAGGCGTAGAAATAACCATTATTGATTATAGGCGTGGGAGAGGTGTCCGTGAGCTCGGAATTAGCCAAGGTGATGGCGCCGCCATAAGTGCGCATACGAATGCCGACTATCTTGGCATTGTTGATGGTGAGGTGAGCAAAGCCGCCGATTAGAAATATGGAACCACAGCCGACGAGGCGGTAGCCATTGGCATTGATGGTGACCTCCACACCGGTGCTCAATGACACAGTGTCGACGCATACACAGTCTTGAGTGAGGGTGTAGACGGTGTCCTCCCCGATGGTGCCGTCACCGGGCATGCCGCAATCCAGCAGCGGTAGGGAATGCGCGACCACGGCCTGGCCGCCGTTGCCGATGCTGCCGCTGCAGGGACCGGTGCTGCTATCGCTCCAGGTGCCGAAGCCGCCCCATAATCCGCTGTGGTGTACCTTGTGCGTGAAGGCGCGGACGAAGCTGAGGCAGCCCGTCGTCTTCAAACTGCCGCCTTTCTCCACAACGACGAGGGTACGCGCAATATCGCGGAAAACGGCGTCGTGGACCGTGACGCTGCCCGTGCTCGTCACATGAAGGCCGCCTTTTACGGAGCTGGATATACCCCAATTCCAGACCCGGCTGTTCTGGAAGAGGACATCGGTCAGGCTGGCTGTGCCCTTGACGGTCAGCCAGATGCCATTGCCCTGGGTAAAGGTGACGTTCTCCATCTCCAGTGTGCCTTCGGCCAGAATCCAGGAGCCCAAGCCTCCCAAATAGAGGTGACCGTCTTCATGAAGACGTCTGTGCCTACTGAACAACAAATTATTGCCGTCGAAGGTGACATTCTTGATGATGACCTTGACATTTGGGCTGGGGGCAGTGTCGACGTTATAAACGGTTCTTTCACCGTCGTCGTCAACGATGAGGAAACTCATGCCCCATTTAGCGCCGGTCCCGTTGGAAATGGTGTGTCCTCCGCCGTTGATGGTGAGCGTGACCGAGGGCGTCTCGGCGGTCTTTATTTCCAGGGTGCCCGTCTGTGTGCAGTTGGCGGTGAGCGTATAAGTGACGCTGGCGACGATAGTGCCGGAGGCGGGCAAGCCGCAAGCGGCGGGAGTCGGGTTGGTCGGGGGAGTGGGTGTCGGGGTGGACTGGGCGAAGGCGGGCGCGGGACAAGCTAATAGGATTAGCGTAGAGTACAAGATTAGGAGGCGAAAAAACATGAGCAACCCTTTTTACCGATATTCGAATAATGTATTTTGAATAAATCAGCCAGTATCGAGGGTGCAGCATCGAAAATAATGACCTTACACTAATGATAACAATTGCGCAGTTGCAAGTCAAGGATTTTTGGTAAATCAGGGGTGCATTTCAGATTATTGGCAAGCCAAGCGATTCTGCCTGGTCGAAAGCATGACTAACCACAAAGACACAAAGAACACAAAGTAAATGAGCCATTTCTCTGCACCTCTGTGGCGAATCCCGGTCGCGCGATACTCACCGACGGGCGAGCAGATTGCTCGCCCCTACAGGCTTGATTGATGTCGAGACCCGTAGGGGCGACAAACCTTGTCGCCCGAAAAATATGCGCTGCGCCTCTGTGGTGAATTGTCAGTTTGTTTTGCATTATTCTAGTAGATACCATTTTGAAGCGATTGTCCTGTAGACATTTGCCAAAATATTGAAATACACCCGTAAATCAGCGCCGTGAAAATCGCCGAAATCGTCCTCAATTTCAAGCGTTGCTGAAGGGAATCAATCTGTGGAAATTTGGAGTCAGGTAGCTGTCTTTTATCCTCGTAATTCACGTCAGTCCCGTATGGACGCCGGCTGCAGAGCCGGGTTCCGTGTATTTCTGACGTTCGTCTGTTTTGCGATAGTGACAAAGCGATATAATGATTGGCGTATCGGGTGGCGTCGACTTGGCGCCGAGCAAGGAAGAGCGAGGGTGAAGGATGTCCGAGATCCAGGTGGCAGTATTTGAAATCAAGCGATATATGGTGATTTGGCGCCAATTGGAAGAGCGCGAATTCGCCGGCGTTTTGGCGCGGATCCGCGGTCTGGTGCGCTGTTCGGGCATCGGCACAGCCGACACAGAGAACTACCGCCTCGATGTCTACTTCCTCGCCGAAGACAGTCCAGTACCCGATCCGCAGGTGGATGTTGAGAATCGGATGGGGGCCATTTTCATGTCCATCAGCGACATTCATGCTTTCGTCGACATCTTGCGCAACGAAAAGCCGATCTTCGGGCATCTGCGCGGGGACAATCCCCAGTGGACCAGCGTCACAACCACCAATGAACCGGTGGGCACGGGCGACGAAGACCATCGCCCGGGCGACGAATAGCCGCGGCCGAGCCTGAAGAAAAGAGCGGACATGAGCGAGCCGATCCGCGTATTGCATTTTGCCGATGCGCATATCGGCATGGAAAGCTACGGCAAGATTGATTCCGGGTCGGGCTTGAGCCGCCGCGTCCAGGATTATTTGCGGCGCATCGACGAGATGATAGCGTATGCGCGCGAGGGCGATGTCGATCTGGTGGTCTTCGCCGGCGACGCCTTTCGCAGCCGCAATCCAGACCCGACCCAGCAACGAGCTTTCGCCCAGCGCATCCGGATGCTGGCGCAATTGGCGCCGACGGTGCTGCTGGTCGGCAATCACGATCTGCCGGTCAACGCGGCCAGGGCATCGACCATGGATATCTACCGCACGCTTGATGTGCCCAATATCTGGGTGGCGCTGGATTATGAGCTTCGACGGATAGCGACCAAGCGCGGCGATGTCGTTGTGGGCGCCGCGCCTTATCCGGTGCGCGCGCGCCTGCTGAAAGACGTTTCCAGGCGCGGGGTGAGCGTCGCCGAACAAGAGGCCGAGCTTGAGCGCGTCTTGGGGGAGAAATTGGCCGAGTTGGCGCATGGGGCCGAAGCGCTGGCGGATGCGAGGACGCCGCGCGTATTGACCGGGCACTTCAGTGTGGAAGGCGCGGTCTGGGGCAGCGAGCGTCTGGTTATGCTGGGACGGGACGTGACTGTCGACCTCGAGGCGCTGGCGGATCCACGTTGGGATTATGTCGCGCTCGGGCATATTCACCGGCATCAGAACCTGACAAAGGACCGCAGCGACGCGCCTCCTGTGGTCTATTGCGGCAGCTTGGAACGGATTGATTTCGGCGAAGAAGCCGAGATTAAAGGTTTCTGTTGGGTCGAGCTGGCGCGCGGCAGGGCCGACTGGCAGTTCATCGAATCGAAGGCGCGGGCGATGCGAACCTTGCGCGTCGATTGCCGCGACATCGATAGTCCAACGCGGCGGGCGCTTGAGGCGCTCAAGCAGCACCGGCTAGACAAAGCGATCGTGCGGCTGGAGCTTCGCTTGACGCCGGAAAGCGAGGCGCTGCTCGACGAGAGCGCGATTATCGAGGCGCTCAAGCGCGCCGGGGTATTTCACATCGCGGGCATCCGCAAAGATGTCGAGCGGGGCAGGCGAACGCGCCTGGACCGCAGTCCCGAAGGGCTGAGTCCGCTGGAATTGCTGGAGCGTTATTTCGAGATCAGGGAAGTGGACGCGGCTCGGCGCGAGGCGCTGCTGGAGCGGGCGCAAGATATTGTTAAGGGAGAGACGGTATAGCCAATAGGCTGCGACAACAAAATAAAGTACTGTATGTAATATGTCTATCACAAATATTCGAAATATTATTAAATAGCATAACTTGATTTCCACATTGTTTACGGTATATGGGAGTTTCTTTACTAAGATTTTACAGTCGTATATGTGGAATCTTTGCATCTTTCTAGCGAAGATTGACAGCAATATTAGGAATTCAGGGAGCGAGATCATGCCCGGATATGCTAATTGGAAGGACTTGTTCGCGCTGGAGTATTTGCAGCTTTACGAAGAAGGGTATCCTGTCGGCGATTCGATCGAACCCGACCATTCCGCCTCGTATTTGCCGTCGTCGGTACGAGAGGCGACTGATCTTTCCCGCCTGACAGAAGCGGACTGGGAGGATGCTTACAAGCGCCTGTGGGCGCTGCGCGAGCGTGGCATCCGCGCGGACTATCCCTTTGAGGAACCGAACGACTTCGAGTCGATCATCGCCGATGCCGCCGACGTACCCGACTTGCAGCCCTTGAGCGACGCGGCATATGCGGAACGGATCAAAGGCGCCTGGTATGGCCGGATCGGCGGCGTCGTCCTGGGCAAGCCCTTCGAAATGCGCGTCGATCGCTTATTCATCAAAGCTTATTTGGAGAGCGTCGATGCCTACCCGCTGAATGACTGGGCGCCCTACCATTCGCCAAAGCTGGACAAGACGCTGCGCTGCAAACCGTCCACGCTTGGCAATATCCAGTACGCCGAAGCGGATGATGACATTCACTACACGATCCTGGGTTTGATGTTGATAGAAGAGCGGGGATTCGATTTCAGCAAGCTGGATGTCGCGAAGCACCATCTGCGCAATATTCCCTATCACTGGTTATTTTCCTGCACCCGCCAATCCTATTATCACATGGTCAACTTGGCTGACGACCGCCCTGCGGAAGAGCAGATTGACGAATTCCCGACCAAGCTCAATCCCTGGCGCGAAGGCATCAATACCGCCATTCGCGCCGATTTCTGGGGATATATCGCTCCGGCGGATCCGCGGCGGGCGGCGCGCATCGCCTATCGCGAGGTGACGCTGAACGCGGTCAAAAACGGCATTTACAGTTCCATGTTCGTCGCCGGCGCCCTCAGCGCGGCGCTGAGCGCGAATCCGACGGTTGATACGATTCTGGCTGGCGGGTTGTCGGTGATTCCGAAGCGCTCCCGTCTGGCGCGGATCGCGCGCGAAGTGAGGGGGTGGTACGAGGAAGACGGGGACTGGACCCCGGTTTGCGACCGCATCTACGAGAAATACGGACATCTGCCCTTCCTGAACGCCCTGCACAATATGGCTTTTGTGATTCTGGCGCTGATCCATGGTGAGCTGGACTACAGCAAAACCATTACCACGGCGGTGATGTGCGGCATGGACACCGATTGCACATCCGGCACAGCCGCGAGCATCGTCGGCGCCGCTGTCGGTTACGAGGGCTTGGATCAACGCTGGATTGAGCCCTTCAACGATCATGTCAAGACGGCCGTCGCCGGCTTCGGGCATGGTTCGATATCGGGTCTGGTGGAGCGGAATGTGGACTTGTGGCACAGGGTGCGGGATGATGCGGTGCCGTAGTGGCGCTGGTGTTTCCGAGGGGGTTTTTGGTGGGCGGATGAGAAGACAGAAGATGGTACAACTGTTAGAATCTTGTATAATCCGTTGAAAGCGCGACCAAATAGTCGCCTTCCAATCTATGTCTTACGTGTATGTTGTATATCTTAGACAACGAATACGGCAAAGAGAGAACAACTCACTATGCAGTTCCCGGAAGCCGAACGGGTGATATACGAAAGGAATCCTCTCAAGTTGGTAGTTTGCCAGCTTCGTTTTCCCGTCGACCTGCATATAGAGATGGGGATGACTGCGGGATTCCAAGACAAGATTCGCAGCAGGTTCCCGTTCGCAGAGGAACATACCGATGAGTCTATTCCACTCATGGCGAATGAAATGTCTGAGCAGTTTCCTAAAGAACTAGTTGAATCACTTTCCGCCGCGATCAATAGACAGTTCCAATTTATGACCGAGGACAAGGTCTGGACGATAGGCTTAACCAGAAACTTTGCGGCTCTCGAAACATCAAATTATGAAAAATGGGAAGACTTTCGTAAGAATATTGATCTTACGTTGTCCGCGCTTGTGGAATCCTATAAACTGCCTTTCTTTACAAGAGTTGGTTTACGGTATGTAAATGTAATAGATCGCGTTGGATTAGGGCTGCAAGGGTGTGAATGGCGCGATCTACTTGCCGATTTCATTACGGGACCACTTGCCATACAAGGGTACGAGTTACATATTCCTGAATATAAGGCCACACATATGATAGAACTTGAAAATCCCGAGGATGTGGTCCGCATTCAACATGGCTTAATTGGCGAAAGTTCGACTGAAGAATACAAGTCTGTATATGTGTTAGATAATGACTTCTTTACAAAGGCAGATACCGTAACGGAGGTTGACAATGTCATCCGAAGACTCGACGATTACAATTCGCAGAACAGAGGTCTCTTCCAATCGTGTATCAAAGATAAACTACATAGGGCTATGGGACCCAAACATCGACGTCACTGATTCGACTGATCCAAAAGCACTACAGAAAGTACGCATTTACCTTTGTAGCCTTTTGTGGTCACGTGTTCCTAATGAGGCGTTGCCAGATGTTGCAGAGGATATTTTTCAGACTATACAGTATTTTGAAGAACGCGAAGAGTTACTCTCCAGTAGTACGGCACGGCTTCCGTTACCGCCGGTAACTCTCTCATTAAGCGAAACGCGAGTTCGCACGCCTGTCCATTTGCCCGCTGATGAAGACTAGCTGTGGAGCAGGCACTTGGGGAATCCGCACTTGAAGTTTTGTCCTTCAAATGAAGGAACAGCTTTGCCGCTAAGACAAGGCGAAATACTATCGGGGTTAATTCAACTGGAAGCTGATATCAGTGGCCTAGAAGATGTCGATATCAGGGACTCTGCCTTGGCTGGAAGTAAGATTAGTGCGGCAACCATTCCTACCGAGCATCCGTTTGCAATTGTCGTATCGCACGAATGCGATCTTGAACAAGATTTCAACAATCAGCCTTGTTCTGACTATAAGGTAAATCAGGAGTTGCCAAACATTCTTTTGTGCGAAGTTGTGGATGCTTATTTGTTTGAACATGATCCCAACTACGAAGACATTTTGCAAAGAAAAACCGACAGCTCGGCAAAGAAGAACTTTCGATCAAACAAAGACAGTAGATATCATTTTATTGAACAAATTCCTCCAGACTATGACAGCCTTGGACAAGGTATACCAGCCTTAGCGGTAATTTTTAAGCGTCACTTCACCATACCGAGCCAGGCCATCTATCGTCAAATAGAAATGAATTGGGCGACCCGACGTACGCGGTTGAAGGGGCCTTATGTGGACGACCTCTGTAATCGCTTCCACCACTTCAACGGCAGAATCGCATTGCCTGAACAGTTTGACAATAGCAGACCAAAAAAGTTTGATTCGTCTTAGTCGTTGGACTCCAACTAGTCTAGCGCTTCAACATGTGGTGCCCTTCATGTACTGCAAATAGGACGTTCAACCTACTCCGAGTCCTGGGCCATCAGCGGACACGGCAATGCTCCCTAAGGTGACCACTCGCCCATCTCAGCAGCCTGCATTTTGCGGCATGATCTGTTATCGTTATCGCATGTGTTCGCTAACGGCCTTAAGGGAACAACCTCGTGACCAACAGTGAAGGCTCAACCCAAAGCCCAGACCACCACCGCCCCAGCTACCACTTCCTGCCCGCCGCTAACTGGATGAACGATCCCAACGGCGTCATCCAGTGGCAGGGGCGCTATCATCTCTTTTACCAGTACAACCCGGATGGCGCCTGGCACGCCAATATGCACTGGGGGCATGCCGTCAGCGATGACTTGGCGCATTGGCGGGAACTGCCCGTCGCCATCGCGCCCACGCCGGATTCGCCCGATCAAGGCGGCATCTTTTCCGGCTGCGTGGTCGACAAGGACGGTACGCCGGTCGCAGTCTACACCGGCGTCAACGATGACTATAGCGTACAGACGCAGTGCCTGGCGCTGGGCAACGACGATCTGACCCAATGGCAAAAGCATCCGCGCAATCCGGTTGTCGGCGACGTCCCCGCGCACCTGGGTCAAAGTCGCGACTTCCGCGATCCTTTCGTCTGGCGGGAAGGCGGCAGTTGGTACATGAGTTTGTCGTCGCACATCGCTGGCGTTGGCGGCGCCGTCTTGCTTTATCGCTCGGCTGACCTTGTCGATTGGGAATACCTGCACCCGCTGTATGTCGGCGATAGGGCGCGCCAGGGCCGCAATTTCGAATGCGCCAATTTCTTCCGGCTGGGGGACAAGTGGGTGATGATCATCTCGGTACAGTGGGATCAAGTGCCGACCAATACGATCTACCTGGTCGGGCGGCTGGAAGAGGGGCGTTTCATTCCCGAGACCGAGGGCGTTTACGACGCCGGTTACAGCTACGCCTCGCTGATGCACTTTGACGAGAGCGGGCGCCCGCTGATCTATTCCTGGATCCGCGAAGGACGAGGCGCGGACCAACAACGGGCCGCCGGCTGGAGCGGCGTACAGGCCATCCCGCGGGTCTTGAGCCTCGATTCCCGGAACCGTCTCCTGAGCCAGCCAGTGCCCGAAATAGAAAAGCTGCGCCGAACGCGCCATCGCTTTGCTCCCGCAGATATCGTCGCAGGGGATCTGCCCGTTCGCGGTTTGGCGCTGGATATCGAAGCCCAATTTGATGTTTCGGCAGCCGCTACTTGCGGCATAGAGCTGGCGGTGGCGCCGGATGGCGAGGAAAAAGTTGCGATCGTTTATGAGCGAGAGACGGGGACGCTGCGCATCTACCGGCACTATCGCCGGGAGGACAGCGACGTCGACAGCGCGCCGCAAGGTTTGGCGCATCGCCCCGATGCCGGGGAAACGCTTCACCTGCGGATTCTGCTCGACGGGTCGGTCTTGGAAGTCATTGCGGACGGGCGGTCGCGCGTCACCAGCCGCATCTATCCTTCAAGCGCGGAAAACCAAGGCATACGTTTGGTAGCGCCGACGGCGCTGCGGGCGCTTGATATCTGGGAGATGGCATCAATCTGGTGATAGCGCCAATTTGCGCTTGATGTCCTGGATATGTTCCGTCTCGTGCAGCGCTGTGCCACGCGCCAGAAGATAGACCGTTTCCCGGCGCTGCTTGCCTGCCTGTCGGATGTCCCGCGCCCAGCGCTTCTCGCTCAAGCCTTGCAAGGTCCCTATCAAAACTTGGCGGCGAAACCTGAGATAGTCCAGCAAATCATCGTAGTTAAACTGCTCGTATCGCAGCAATTTGCCCCAATCGCGTTCCGGGTGAATGCGCGGAACCAGGGGCGCGCGCAGCAGCAGCGCGGAATAGATGGCGTCGGAGGCGCGCGCCTCGCAATTTAGAATATGCGCCAGGACCCGTCGCGGGCTGCGCTCGCCCTCGGCAATTGGCTGCTCCAGCTTCTCCGGCCGCAGATGCTCCCGCAATTCCGCCAGTTGATCCGGTACGCCCGCGAGCATATCGAGGACGATGGCGATGTTCTCTGGCGTGGCTTCGGTGCTTATGCGCTTCGCCATGATCCTCCATTGATCTCCCATTGATCTCCCATTGATCCCCCATTGATCCCTCATCTAGCGATTCTCTTTTGTCAAATGAGGCAGATCCTTCAGCCGGATCATTTTTGTTTTGCCGTTCGCGCCTTCGACCGGCGTGTAGAGTTCCTCGGGATCGCGCAGTCGGTCGATGAAGAGGATGCCGTCGAGATGATCAATCTCGTGGTGCAGCATGCGCGCGTCCATGCCTTCGACGCGGCGCGTGATTGCGCGGCCGTCTTCGCCCAGGGCCTTGAATTCGATCCAGACCGGTCGCGGCGTATCCCAGCTGTAGATGTTGGGGATGCTCAGGCAGCCGTCGAAACCGGGCTCATCCTCGCCGGTCGCCAGGATCTGCGGGTTGATCAATGCCAGCATGGGTTGCTCGTCCTCGTCTTCGTTCTGGCCGAACTTGACGACCGTCACGCGCTTGAGCGCGCCGATTTGCGGGGCGGCGATAGCGGCGCCGGGCTGGCTTTCAAGCGTGTCTTTCAAGTCCTGAATCAGTTGTCGGAGCTTCTTGTTCCTGACGTGGGGCACCGGCTTGGATAGCGCGCGCAGCCGCGCCTCGTCCCCCGGGTAATAGACCAGCTTTTTCACCGCCATGTGAGGTCTTGTTGTCCCGCTCTCGGTTATCTATCAAGGTTACTTTAGCACAGTCGGGGCGAGAATCGCAGTTCCGGCAGCCGCACGGCGGCAAGGAAAAGGTCTGTCGCGCTTACGCAAAATCCTAAGCCGTTACGTCGCATGAGCGACGCGGTTTGCGTAAACAGGAGCGCAGGGCTAGCGCGTAGTCGAGCCGTCGTCGAAGATGCCGGTCGGGTGACAGCCGCGCCCGGCCGCTGCCGCCTCGGCCTCCAGCTGGACGAATTCCTCGTAGTGGGCGTCGTTGGGCGGGTAGAGCACCACTTCAGCGAATCCCCCCTCGACCAGGGCG
The DNA here is from genome assembly GCA_011525385.1 of Chloroflexota bacterium. Lineage (GTDB taxonomy): Bacteria > Chloroflexota > Anaerolineae > Aggregatilineales > Phototrophicaceae > UBA6055. The sequence continues at coordinate 30,110 of WTGF01000007.1, forward strand.
CGCTCGACCATGATATCGCCGACATAAACATAGCGCAGCAGGCGATCGAAGGGATCGACCAATCTGTTGCTTGGCACGAGCCGCACTGTCTTGCCGGCGACCAGATCCGCATTGGCCTGCGTCGACTCGCGGAAACAGGGTTCATCGCGCTCGGGCGTATTGATCTGCACATAACGGATGCGCGCGGTTTTGCCATCTATTAGCACATCGATCGTATCGCCGTCGATGACCCGGGTAACCTGGGCGATTTCCTCTTCCGCGCTGCCGTCACCCACAGGCTCGGAAACAGGGACGTCTGCGGCGGCGGACAATTCCGCGACAGCCGTGCCGACTTGCGCGGCGACCGCTGTGTTGACTTCTTCGACTACTTGCTCGCTCACTTGGTCGGCAATATCGTCGGCCATGCGATCGACAACAGCCTGGCAGGAGACCAGACAGAACACTAACGATAGCAGAAGCAACTGAAGTTTACTCATTATAGTTTTCTGTCCACATAGTGATGTAGTGAAATTTATTTATAGCACATGTTTCTTTTTATGTCCCTATGCGAAGATTAAGGCGGGTGCATTTCAGATTATTGGCACATCAAGCTCAATCCTTCAAAAAGCGACAACTCTGTAGGGCTTGTCCGCTACTGAGCTGTTTGCGGCGGGTTTTGTAGCCCTCACCCCCCGGCCCCCTCTCCCACAAGGGGAGAGGGGGAGCTATACTTGGCGGATTTCGTCGTAATTTGTTGACTTTCGCAAGGATCGCCCCTTTTTTGTATTGTTTCGGTACTGTTCCTGTCATTTATGAGTAAGATTTGCAGTAGCGGACAAGCCTTGCAGGGGCGAGCCGGTGGCTCGCCCAAATGTGAGATGTTGATTTCGGGCGACCTGATAGGTCGCCCCTACATGATCGTCATTTTATTCGTGATTTTTGCTGTCGAGTGGGTGGATAATGACGAAATTTGATACAGTGCTAATTCTGCCAAAATATTGAAATACACCCGATTAAGGCGTCTGTCTTGGTCTCCTCTGACCTGTTATAATCCTTCCATTCTTGACGATCCGCCGGCCCAAGGAGCGAAGTTGTGAAAAACCGCGGCAGAAAATTTCTTTCCTTTTATCGACCTTATCTCGGCTTGCTCGCCATTGATCTGTTTTGCGCCTTTGTTGTATCGACCATCACGCTGGTCCTGCCGCTGTGCGTCCGCTTCATCACGGGGACGCTCTTGCCGGGCGGCTCTCCCCAGCCGCTGGCCGATCTGGCGATCATGGGCGGGATCATGTTGGCGCTGGTGGCGGTCTATGCCTTGTGCAATTTCTTTATCGATTATCAGGGACATATGATGGGCGCCATGATGGAAAGCGACATGCGCCGAGAGTTGTTCGCGCATTATCAGAAGTTGTCTTTCAGCTTCTACGACGAAGAACAGACCGGGCAGCTCATGTCGCGCATCACCAGCGACTTGTTCGCGCTATCCGAACTTTTTCATCATGGACCGGAAGACATCTTTATCGGCATCTTAAAGTTCGGTGGCGCTTTTCTCATCACAATGAGCATCAACCCACAACTGAGTTTGATCATCTTCTTGTTCCTGCCGCTGATGCTGCTATTTGCCTACTACTTCAATCGCAAGATGCACGCTGCCCTGCTGCGCAGCAAGCAGCGCATCGCCGAGGTCAACGCCCAGGTCGAGGATAGCCTGGCGGGCATCCGCGTCGTGCAGTCCTTCGCCAATGAAGACCGCGAACAAGCCAAATTCGACCAAGCCAATGCGCGCTTTGTAGAGAGCCGCCGTCTGGAATACAAGAGCGAAGCCTTCTTCTACGGCGGGATGAGCGCCTTCACGCAACTCATGACAGTGGTTGTAGTTGTCGTGGGCGCGGTGGGCATCTTGGGGGCGTCCCTCGACCTATCCGACTTGATCACTTTCCTGCTCTATGTCGGTATCCTGATCGAGCCAATCCAGCGGCTGACCAATTTCGCCCGCTGGTATCAAGAAGGCAGCACCGGTTTCCGCCGTTTCATGGACCTGTTGGAATTGCAGCCGGCCATCGTTGACGCCGACGATGCGCTGGAACTGCAGGAAGTCTCAGGAGGGCTTGAATTGAACGACGTCAGCTTCCGCTATCAGTCCGATATTGGCTACGTTCTGAAGAATCTGTCGTTGCGTATCGGGGTTGGCGAGTTTCTGGCGCTGGTGGGTGTCTCCGGCGTTGGCAAGACGACGCTCAGCGCGCTCATCCCGCGCTTTTACGATGTGGATCTTGGGCGCATCTGCCTGGATGGGGTCGACATCCGCAAGATCAGCTTGTCCTGCCTGCGCAGGAATATCGGCGTGGTGCAGCAAGACGTCTATCTCTTTGCCGCCAGCGTTGCCGAAAACATCCGCTATGGGGATGGCGCGGCCTCTCAAGGCGAGATCGAGTCCGCGGCCAAAAAAGCCAACGCGCACGATTTCATCATGGCATTGCCACAGGGTTACCAGACGCATATCGGCCAGCGCGGCATCAAACTATCCGCCGGGCAGCGGCAACGCTTGAGCATCGCGCGCGTTTTCCTCAAGGATCCGCCGCTGATTATCCTGGACGAAGCGACCAGCGCGCTCGACAACGAAAGCGAACGCGCTGTTCGCGAATCGCTGGAACGTCTGATGCATAACCGAAGTACGCTCGTTATCGCCCATCGTCTGTCCACCATCCGCAATGCCGAGCGCATCGTCGTCTTGAAAGACGGTTGCATCAGCGAAGAGGGAAGTCATGAGGAATTGATCGCCAGGCGCGGCCAGTACGCCAGGCTGTATCAGTTGCAATTGGAGCATTAAGGGGAGTAGCGGGAGAGGGGCTCGAACCCTCACGCCCTTACGGGCAGGTGCTTTTAAGGCACCCGTGTCTGCCATTCCACCATCCCGCCAGCTTGCGACAAGTATAGCGAGAGCCCGGTCCTTGTCAATGTTGGCGAGGCAGCCGCAGGCGCTAGACGCGATGGATGTCGTCGTCGTTCTTGCGCTTTCCTTTGCTGACACATGGGCGGTACTTGCCGCCAAAGATCATAAACAGGCCGATGCCGACCAGGATTGAAGGGAAGACCTTCCAAAACGATCCGGCAATATCGCCGATTAAACCCGGTACGCCAAATATGACCCCGATGCCGATCAACCACCAGGCGCCCCTGGCATCCAGGACGCGTTCGCCCGCGGCCATGGCTCGCGCCAGGATGGACGCTGCCATAACAAACATGATGCCGGGCCACCACCAGCCGGTCAGGAATAAGAGTCCCAGTCCGATAAAGAAAACGCCAGTCGCTACCTGTGATGCCTTTTCATCCATTTGCTTTCCTCAACATAAGTCATAAAGTTGCGCTTAATCAGTTTACGGGGTTCTGCACGCCTGGTTGCAAGACAGGTGGTGAGTTCGCACAACTGCCTAGCTGTCCGCGCGAAAGGTAACGCGGAAAGATTTCAAGGATTCGCGGCCGCTTTCGGTATAACAGCGCCCGGTGGTCAAATCGGCACGCAGGGCGTCCGATGCGCCGGGCATGTCGATTGAATAACTGATGCCTTCGTCCATCTGGAAATCGGCATAGCCGGTTCCGCGCTCCGGTTTGAGCCCGCTGAGAAAGACGTTTTCCTCATCGCCCCAGCGCACGCGGATTCTTTGTCCCGGGATGCCACGGCCCAGGTAATCGACGATCTTGACTTCAATCACCGCTCGATCGACGGTATCGCAGAAGGTGCTGGCCGGCAAGGGTGAGAAGGTCCGCTGCGGGACTGACGTGGCGACTGCGCGCAAGGTCGCGGTCGCTCTGCTGGCGCGCCTGGAGGGTGTCTTGGTAGGGGGCGGCGTCGACGAAGGCAGAGGCGCTGCCGGGTCGGAGGCCGCTGCCGGTTTGTCAGGGAGGTCTTCGGCTGGCAGCAAGGGTTCGGCACAGCCGCTGCGTCCCTGCGCTGTGTACATGCGCGCCGCCATACGCAAGGCCTTGACACCGCTTTCATTGTTTATGTAATCGCTGCTGGCGAGCTCGCAGGCGGCATCAGCCAGCGCTTGCAAAGGATCGCCAAGTGGACGAAGTGCGACCAGTTTTTCCAAAGCTCGGTGCAGATCGCCACTATGCTCATATTCCAGGGCGATCGCAATCATGTAATGGTTGCGATCTTGTTGTTTCAACTGAAAGGGCTCGGTATTGCGCTCCGGCAGCGGACCCATGGCCCAACTGGCGCCGAGGCCCAATACCAGCCCGACAACCAGCGCAAAAGAAAAGAACCCATAAGAAAAAAAGGATTGCGAACGCGGTTCTTCGGGCTCCCTTTGCGGGGGTGGCGGCCGCGGACGAACCCATGCCGGCGGCGGCAATTTGCGTTCCACTAGCGTCCCCCTTCACGCAGGTCCAGGAAGGGCTCCATCGCCGGCGTCAGCCGCCCCAAGCCCCGCGCCAAAGCCACCAACAGACGAATGTCGCGTATATCGCGCGCCGAAGAGGCGATCACTCTATCCGTTAGCCGCTGCACGTATCGCGGAGCGTCATCGACCCGCAGGCGGCTCAGGCGATCAAGCGCGCCCGGCAAATCGCCATCAGCGGCATAACCGGCTGCGATCATAACCGCATAATCGTCGCGGAAGGATTGCGCCAGTTCGGTCATGTCGCCCCGATAAGTGTCCCGCGGGAACTGGAACCAGCCCAGGTACAAGCCGAGCAGTCCGCCGAGGACCAAACCCGGGAGCATGAATTGCAAGAAGGGTCTCACGAGTCGCATTTCACGTGATTATCGACGGTTTCATCATATAACGAAGACCTTGCCATTAACAGCAAGAGTCGCCGCCTTGCCCGCGAGCAAAGGGAGGATTTGCGTTTTAGCCGATATGTTCAGGCAATATATGGCTTTCGAGCAGTGCCTGTTGACTTGAAGAAACCGTCGTCAGTCTCGTCGATTGATACAGGCAATTTCTACGATTGCAAGGCCGCAATAGTCTGGCAAGCCGGGCAACTGCCGTCGGGGCGGATAATCGCGTAGCCTGCTTGCGGATCGTCGCCGTAGTTTTCGAAGTCGATATTCCAGACGATGATCAGCTCGACCGGCATCCGCTGAAAGTTGGCGGAGATCTGTATCGCCTGCGCCAACCATTCTGCTTGCTCTTGTACGGATGTATATGTCGCCCAATTGAAGGCGTCGGGCAGGCGACCATAGCCCTCGGGCGAAAGATAGCCCATCTCGGTCATGCACATGGGTATATCGAAGTTGCGGAAGGGGAATGCCACGCGCCCCAGCATCAGTGGCAGGTAACGCGTCGGATATTCGTCACGCGGGTCGCCGCCTTGCGAGGTCGGCGGCAAGATGCCTTCGTTATAGTGCGCGCCTATGCAATCGGCAAATTCGGCCACGCCGGCGTTGGCCATGCCCCAGTAATAGCGATCATCGTTCCAAACCGAGGCTAGTCCAAAGGCGCCTTCCGCGCCCGTGGGGGCCAGCGCGCCAGTGATGACGATGGTATCGGGATTGGCGGTTTTGATCTGGGTATAGGCTTTTTCCAGCATAACCTTGTAGCGGCGCGGATCAATCTGTCCCGTAGGCCATTCGCGGTCGATGTTCATCTCGTTCCAGACTTCAATGGCATCGGCGCCCAAGCCGGCTACTCCGCCCAGGAATTCGGCATATTCATCGAGGTAGGCGTCGCCGCCCTCCGCCAGCGCGTGTTTTTCGCCGGTGATACTCAGCAGGACCAGGAATCCCGCTTCGTGTGACCAATTGATGCGGTCGCGCGCTACGGTCAGGTCTGTGCCTTCGAAATAGGGGATCTGCCACTTGACCCAGGTCATGCCCGCCGACTTCATCGCTCCCTTGGCCGCGTCGCCAAAGTGCAGGACGTGCCCACCGACCGGTATCGGCAAGCGGTTTTCCACTTGCGGCGCCGGAATCATTTGCGCTTCCGCGCTCTCGCCTTCGGCGGGGATGTCTTCAGTGGTCTCCGCCATGGCGGTATATTCGATCACTTGTACCGGCACGCTGTTCATCGTTTGGCCATCGTTGTTGATGGCGATCGGCCCCAGAACATAATAGAAGTTCTCCTGCGCGCTGTTGATGGCATGAAGCCGCACTTGATACAGGCCGTCGGGGAAGACAGCTGTATGCCAGGCGCCAATCTCGCCATCCACGATCGTAGCCATCGGTGGCAATACGATGGGCGTCCAGAGATCCGTCGCTGGCATTGTCGGATCATAGCGCGCCGCTTCGACATAGAAAAACTGCTGATCCGGGACGTTTGCCGTGCCCCGTAGATCAACCGAGCCGGTGACGATGTTGTGGGCTGGATCCCATTCGAGCCTTAAGTCGGCAGTTTGCGCTGCGCTAACAAATGTGATCACAAAGAACATAAGTGATTGCCAGATTAAACGTCGCATGCTGACTCCCGTAGTCGCGCCAAAGTAACGCGCGGATTATAGAGCAGAGGAAAGCAATTGACCAAGTGGGAAGTCGTGATAAGGCCAGGGCAATCTCATCAAATTATTTTTCACCACCGAGGGTCGCGTAGACACTGACCGCCAGCACCGAGACTTAACCGCGAGTCTGTCAAAATGGAGGTGATGTAGGGGCGACATACCATGTCGCCCGAAAGCGCAAAGCCCTGTAGCATCGGGCGACCAGATTGGTCGCCCCTGTTTACGTTGCGGGCAGCCAACCCTGTAGTGGTCTCGAAAAACTGGACACCTAGTTGAGAGAGTATACTAG
>WTGF01000129.1 GCA_011525385.1 Chloroflexota bacterium
CCATCCCCCAACCCCTACTCCCCCCTTTGTCCCCCCGTTCGGCGGGGGGCAGTATCCCATAAAGGGGGAAGGGGAGCCAATCAGTGGGGCGATTGCATGGCGTTCAAAAAAACACCAAGCGCGCCTGACTCGCGTAAGCAGTTTTCGTGCCAATAGCGATCTTCGTATTGTTGTTTTACCACTGTTACAGCTCGAATTCATAAGGTTGATTGAATTGAAATTTTGTCCCGACGCCGCGCTCCAGCGCTTTCTTGTAAAGGCGGGTTGCCACGGAGATATCATCAATACCGGTGCCGCCGGATAGAAAGACTGTCCATTTGCTATCGGACTGGCGGCCGGTTACAGCGCCCGCCGCCAGCGCGCCCAGATCGCCTTTGACATGGTTTTCGCTAATGAGTCCTTCCGCTATTGGAATAGCAAGCTCGCCATTCTCGCTGATACCCTGTTGCAAGACATCGACGAAGACGCGACTATTGAGCACTGTATACTCATCGAGCTCTCGCACCCAGGGGTAATGCGCGCCCAGACCATTTATGTGCAATGGTTTGTCCGGCAAGTCGATGCCGTCAAAGACGGGAGTTGGCGCGGTGGTGATGGCGGTGACGATATCGGCGTCGCGCAGCGCTGCTTGTGGCGAGTCGACGGGCAGGACTTCAATGCCGAGTTCCTCGCTCATCCGCTCGCAGAAGGCGCGACGCTTGTCGGCGTTTCGGCTGTAAGCTTGCACACGTTGAATATCTGCGACTTTGATCGTACCGTAGAGTTGGGAGCGGGCATGGCGCCCGGTGCCGAAGAGCGCCAGGATTGAACTGTCGGGCGGGGCCAGATAGCGGGTCGCCAATGCTGAGACAGCGGCAGTTTTGAGCCAACTCAGGTACATGACTTCCATAATCGCAACCAGTGCGCCGCTGTCGGTGTCGAAGAGGAACATGAAGGTCTCGAGCCCGCCGGGCAAGCCGGCGGTATAGGCGTTTACGCCGGCGCCGCTCAAGCCTGGCAGCAGCCCTGCTTTGAACTTGAAGGAGGCTTTGCTGCCCGCGGGCAGGTGACCGCCGCCGCGAGCCTCGCTTTTATCGCCTTTGATCCAGAGGTTTACCCGCGGGAAGGCGACGCCGGCGCCGTTACCGAATTGGCGGTAGCCGGCTTCGACAGCGTCTATGTACTCGGAGAGGTCCATGAGTCCGCGGATTTCGCGATTATGCAAGAGCAGAACCATCGGTCCCCGTTCCTTAGAGATCGAGCAGCGGCGAAGTCCGCGCCCACAGGGTGATACAAGTCGCGCTGACGCAAGCGCCGGCGCAGGCCAGCACCACGGAGATATTCCAGAATTCGGCGACGGTGCCCGCCACCAACGTCGTCAAGGGAATCAGACCCCAGACCATGCCCCAGAGGCTCATCATGCGCCCGCGCAATTCGTCGGGAATCTGTGTCAAGAGCAGCGCGTTGATCAAGGTGAGGAACAAGCCGGAAGCGACGCCGACCAGGAAAATCCAGCCGAGCGCGAACAGCGGCTGCCGAATGAAGGCGAAGATGACCATGCCCAGGCCGAAAAAGCTGGAAAAGACCAGAATCGCTTTGCCCTTGGGATAGACATCGCCGACGACAGCGACGGCGAAGCCGGAAAGGGCCGAACCCAGGCTGGCGCTGCCCACCAACAGCCCGAGGATTGCGGGACCTTCGTTCAGGGCCTGGGCTACGAAAATGGGCATCAGCTTTTGGTAGGGCATGCCGATTGGGACGAATACCAGACTCAAGAACAGCAAAGCCAGCAGCGCCCGGTCGCCGCGAAAGTAGGCGCTGATTTCAGAGAATCCTTGCAGTATGCTGCCTCCCGAGCCGACCTTTCTTTTCGGGCGCGGCAAGTAGCGCGTCGCCTTGAGATAGAGCGCCGCGCCCAGCGCAAAGAGAATGGTCTGTACGCAAAAGGTGACAAAGATGTCGGTAAACTGCAATAGATAACCCGCCAGCACCGGACCGAAAAACCCCATCAAGCGCGTTCCCGAATAACTCAGCGTCGTGGCATTGAATACCATGGCATCCGGAACCAGGTTCGGCAGCAAGGCCATGCGTGACGGCGCGTAAAAGGCAAAGGTCCCGCCCAGCATGGAGGAAGCGATCAGGAATGCAATCGGCTCGGTGGCGCCCGATTTCACCAGCAGCGCCAGGGCGGCCGATGTCAGCACGGCTACAGCCATCGCCGCTTGCACCACCCATTGCCGTTTCATGCGGTCGGCCACGAGCCCGGAAAAAGGCGCGACTACGAGCAAGGGCAGGCCGTAGGCGAAGGCGACCAAACCGACTTGAAATGGCGAACCGGTCACCTCCAGCATATGCCAGCCAAGCGCCACTGCTTGCAGCAGATAGGTGATATGCACGAGGACATTGGCGGCCCAATACCAGCGGTAAACGCCAACGCGAAAGCTGCTGCGGTTCCAGATCGTGAGGATCATGACGGAGGCTTCAACCCCCCTCTAAATCTCCCCCCATTGCAATGGGGGGAGACTTTTTTCGATTTTGAGACCGCTCAAAAGGCCCTCCCTGATGCTTCGGAATTCTGCCCCCCGTTGAGCGGGGGGATCGAGGGGGGAACAGGCCGGGGGAGGGGTTAGACAGGGCTGGGAAACCTGTCATGTCCTTATTTGATGCATCGAGGCGCATGAGTTTAAGCAATATCAATCTCCTCGACCAGGTCGCCCAGAATGGCCAGCACGGTGTCTTCCGGTGGGACGGGCCAGGAAGCGCCGGCATGGACCATGACGCCCGCGCGTGGCGCCGTGATCTCTTCGAGGACTTGGCCCGAGAAGGGATGCCGCACATAACCGAGCTTGTCGCCGGCGTTGACCTGTGTACCGCGCAGGCGCTTGTCCATGAAGATAAAGCCGCGTTCGCCGCTGGGCTTGATCACTGTGTGCTCCCGGATGACAGCGACGGATTCCACATCGGAGGCGAGTTCGCCTTCCAGCATGCCCAAGTGGCGCATAGCGTTAAGTACGGCATTGCGCATGCGGCCCTGATCTTGATCGCGATAATCGCGCAGGCCGGGTCCGCCACCGATGAAGGCTACCGCCACCGCTTTGCCATCGCGCGCGGCTTCCAGCGCGATGGAGTTGTCTTCGTCTTTACCCAGCACCACCTGGGGCAGTCCCAGCGCAATCGCCAGCGCTTTCGACCCGTCGACATCGCCCTCGTTGTTGACGCCGACAAATTGATGATAGCTCCATTGCGAGCCGGTGCGGATGTCAACCAGGGCGTCCGCTTTGGCGATAAGATCTTGATAATAATGGTGGACCAGCTGGTCGCTGACGCTGCCGTCGGCGTCGCCGCGTCCCAGGCGGTTGAGATGTTTGTCGTCCCAGGCGCTGTTGATCTGAGCGAATTCGAAGCCGGATGTGTTCATCAGCGGCACCAGAACCAGCGTTCCCTTGATCTGTGCCGGATCGAGTTCCTTGACGACATGGGGCAGGATCAGCGAGGGTTCGATTTCCAATCCGCTGGTTCCCGCTTGAACCACCAGCGTGGGACCGTCGCCAGCGCCGACGACCAGATGCAGCGGAATGTGCACCGGGAAGCGCCCATGCGTCTCGCCGGTTTTGAAGAATCCGTAGGTCTTTTCGCCTCGCGCCGCTTGTATGTTGCCTAGTTTCATTTTTGTGTTTTCTCCTTTGTTTTCTACCCCACCCCCGGCCCCTCCCCATCGCAATGGAGAGGGGTGACGCTTCGTGTGTGCAACTCGGTTGATGGTGATTTCGATACTTGCTAGGCTACTCTCAAATCCAAGCCACTTGCACCGCTCACTACCCTAGCCTCCCTCCCTGATGCCTCTGGGAGGGGGCTGGGGGAGGGGTTAGTCTATCAATCGAACGAGACGGACAGGTCCATGGCGCGTCGGTCTTCGACGCGGTCGATGGAACCGAGAATGCCGATGGAGGTGGCGCCGACAGTGGGCCACTCTTGGCCGCTCGGTATCACGATGCCATCTTTAGGCGTCGGCATTTCCGCCAGCAAGTCGCCGGTGTAGGGGTCGACCAGCCGACCGTAAACATCGCCGGTTTTGAGCTCGTCGCGGAATTTGCTGTCGCGGATGAAAAGCCCGTCCACGGCCGGTTTCCAGATGACGACGCCGGCGTTGTAGACGGTGCAGAGGGGGCCGTCGGCTTCAAGTTCGCCGTCGATCATGCCCATGGCTTTCAGGATATTCCAGATGCCGCGTTCGGCATCGCGCACGTTATCTTCGCCGTTTTTGAACCAGCCGGTGCCACCGCCGAATTCGAGCGTGATCTGCAGGGTGTTGGCCTCCTCGATGGCGACCTTGGACGCGCCGCTGCCGAAGGTGCCGGGCGGGAAGAAAGCGGCTTGATCGAGCCCGAAGGCCACCACCAGCTTGCGTCGCCTCTGTTCCATCAGTGTCAAATTGTTCGGGTCCTCCTCTGCCGTAAACAGGACATAGCGCTCATAAGCGGTGCGGGCGCCGGCGTGGAAATCGATCAGAACGTCAGCCTGGGTGATGGTTTCCTTAAAGTAGATATAAGCGGTCTGGTCGGAGACGCTGCCGTCCTTATTGCCCGGGAAAAGGCGGCTGATATCCTTGTCGTCGACGTTGGAGCCGCGGGTGCCAAGTTCAAAGCCGGCGCGGTTGACCACCGGCACGGCGATGACATTGCCGCGGATGGCCGCGGGATCGGCTTTGGCGACGAAATCGAGAATGGCGATGGAGCCGATGATTTCGGCGCCGTGGATCGCGCCTTGCAGCATGAGCGTGGGTCCCGGCTCGGCCCCGGCGATCAAGTGCACCGGGATATCGAGCCGGATGCCGGAGCGTGATGCCGCCGTTTCCAGATAGCCGAAGGTTTTCTCCCCGGCATTGGCGCTTAGATTGCCTACTTTTAACATGTAGTTTCTCCTTTTCGGGCGACATGATATGTCGCCCCTACACAGTTCGCATTTTTTGTGGGCGGATTTTCTTGTCGCCCCTAAATGACAATTCAACCCCCCTCTAAATCTCCCCCCATTGCAATGGGGGGAGACTTGTTCTCGCGTTTGCGATACGCGTCGTGCGTCAAACTGCTTGCGCGCGCAAGTACGCCAGAATTATCACCCCGCCTCATTACGCTCCCCCTCTCCAATGCTTTGGGGAGGGGGAGCGTAATGAGGCGGGGTGATAATTCTGGCG
>WTGF01000097.1 GCA_011525385.1 Chloroflexota bacterium
CCCCTAACCCCCTCCCCCATAAAGAGGGAGGGGGAATTTACATGCGGGCTCGCCAATAGCGCTCCACTTCCCACAATGTGGGGGACGGGGACGGGGGAGGGGGTTTGCTTCGTTGTTGTACTCATATTATTACTCTTAAGAATACAGTGCTGTTTTCATTCAAAGGGCTTATCTGTTAAGGATTTCGCTAAACTGATGAATCGCGAATGATGCGAAACGGGTGGTTGTCCAACTCCCATTTTCGAATGCAGTTGTACAGTGATGTTTCTCTAAAGTAACCATATTCATAGGCCAAGCGCAAATCTTTGGGAAGCCCCTGAGGGCGAAACGCTGCAATTGAGACCAGCGGCAGCTCTTCGCCGAATTGAGACCTGAATAGCGTCGGCATAATCGTTGCCATAATCTCAAGCACATCTTTTCCACGGCAGAGCTGCGCATCACCCGGCGGATACTGTTTCCGCAGTGCGTCGACTTGCCGCAACAAGTCTTCACTTGTTAGTCCGGGCTGGTCTCCGGCTAGTCTGCTTGCCACCAAGTCTCGATCAAGTCCGAGCGTTTCACTGTCGATGATTTCATGAAAGGGAATTGAATTGCAGCGCAGTCCATAATCGTTCAAATGATTGAGCAGCCGGAAGTAGCCAAACTCCATCGCGAGGCGCTGCGCTTCTTTTTTCAGTTTATCAGCAAATGCATGTAAGTGTTCAATTTCCTCGGCGCTGATGGAATGCCGCAAGACCTTTCTCAGCGCAGGTGACTCTAGCAGAATCGATTCCATGTCCGGGCAGCAGTCATCGTAGAGCAGGTTGTCTGTGCCGAGTTCATGAGCTTGGGTGATAAGCATATAGTCCGCGTCGACGATACCGGCAATGCCGCGCATTTCACGCTTCATGGTAACTTCCAGCGCGGCGATAATCTTGTCTTTGCCCTGTGCCGGATATAGCGTGCAATCTTCTCTGGATCGAAATTCTTCCCACAAAACTTGGTCGGTCTTTCCCTCCACCATGACGAAGGTCTCGCCTTCGCCGTAAATCCGACTGTGGATTTGTCGCACGCCGATTTCATTGGCGATTTCATCCGCTGTCATTTCGGGCAGCATCAGTCATCCACCTTTTCGCCCAAATGCACAACCCAATCCCACTTGTCGTGGATGATCTGCGGCGAATGCGTGGCGATGAGGACGTCAAATTTGCGCAGCTCGATGATACGCTGCAAGTCTTTCAAGAAATTGCGTTGCCAGACGACATTCATGGACAGTTCGGGTTCGTCGATCATAACTAGGGTGTCCGGCGCGATGTCGAAGAGGAGTTGAAAATATAGGACTAGGAGTTGTTGTTCCCCTGATGACAAAGCTGAATACTTGAGAGCTTCGCCATTTTCGCTTATGATTTCAATCCCCTTATACATCGGAGATAGCCTTCCAGATTCTTCCTCTTCGTTTGCTACATTCTTGCTCATCAAACTTAGGGTCTTGAAAAGTAATCGCTCATTAATTATTTCTTCAAAGAGTTCCAACTCTCGAAAGAATTCCATATGTAGCAACTGATCGGTTATGTTTTCTGCTGCAGACTGCAAGCTCTTGCATAAAGCACAATCCTCGGTTCCCCAGGCCATCTCAGCCAGTTTTCGGCTTTGTGAGCGGGCATCCAACATCTGGTCAATCTTAAGACTCTCAAATTTCCGATCGAGAAGCTCTACAGCGTCCAAAGGGCTAGGGACAAATACGTCTTCACTCCACGCGGGCTTTTCGACTCCAAGTTCGCCTTTATCATACGTGTACTGCGTATCATGATCTCTGCGGAACCTTGGTGTGGTTTCGCCGGGGCGGATTACCAACCTAGCATCCTGCAATCGTAGAGTGTGGATTAGCTCAGTTTCCGTTTGACGTAATAGTTCAGAGAACCAATGTGGAGTATCCCCAAATAAAGTGGAGTGGGCTGTTGGATCTTGGTCGATAACGTCATCCAGATTATGTAATTCCTCCAAAGGAAAGTACCGATGTATTTTGGATTTGGTTTTCAAAAAAGACTCATGTATCCAATAGTACTCTCCTTGCCATTCTACTCGTCTGAAGTCTGGAAACAGTTTTTTCTCGACGTCGTTCAACTTGTCATGTGACAATTGGCTTGGCTCGAAAACATCGTATTCTGTCCCTGAGCCATCATCAAACCGTATCTTCTCAGTTCCAAATCCTTCTCTGTCAACAGAGACTGAGGCACCGGATGAAAACTCAAGACGAACTTGTTCAAATGGGATGTACTTATAGATGTGATAATTTCGGTGAAACAACCCATGCACCATCTGCATCAACACAGTCTTCCCCACTCCATTCGGACCATGCACAATCGTAATCCGAGACTCCTGATTCAGCGGAATCTCGTGGTCGAACATGCCGAAAAGCCCCTTGACGGAGATCTTCGTAATCCGCATCTCCCCTAGCCCTCCATCCCGTGATGCACGAGCGGCAACCTGGGATCCACAAACGTCCACGTCCCCTTGACCCACTCATAGGCCGGATCGTCGCTATTCGCCAGCGACTGCGCGCTGCCCGCCAGGAAGTTCAAATAATAGGTCGTATAGCCGTGGGCGCTGACGACGGGATGATAACCCTCCGGCACCAGCACGGTATCGTGATTGCCCGCCATCATCACGCCATCAATACTGCGATCGTCATTGTAAACGCGCTGGTAAGCATAGCCGCCGGGATGGTCGATCTTGTAGAAGTAGATCTCTTCCAGGTCGGCTTCCAGCAGGTTGCCCGCGTCGTCCTCTTTGTGCACATCGTGCTTGTGCGGCGGATAGCTGGACCAGTTGCCCGAGGGCGTGTAGACCTCGACCGCCACGATGCGATGGCAGTTGAAGCCCGGCGGTAGGATGCCGTTGATCTGCCGCGAGGCGTTGCCGCCCCCGCGCAGCTCGATCTCGCTGTCTGCCGGCCTGACCAATTGCGTGGGGAAGTCCTGATCGGTCGGCACCCAGCAGGAGGCGAATTCCAGGGTATCGCTGGTCGCGGTGATCTCGAATTGCTTGTCCCGCGAGAGATAAATGGCGTAGGGCATGCCGCTGAAAACATCGGGGCGCCGGCCCACGTTCGTGAAGTCGCCGTCGCTGGTGCGGATGTCGCAGACGCCGCCCAGGATGACCGTGGCGTTTTCGTGGGCGCGGGTCTCGATGCTGAAGCTCTCGCCGCGGCGCAGGCGCATGGCCGCCATATTGAGGTAGTCCCAGCCCGCTTGCCCGGCGCTAACCTCGGCGAATATCCCGGAGCCACCCGTGTCCTTCGATTTCACCAGCATGGTTTCTGATGTGTATTTCATACCGTCCATCCCCCCATTGCAGTTTCAAACTAACCTAAGCATAGAAGTCATCGGCGGGCGACCAGATTAGTCGCCCCTACATTCACCTTGCAATTTCTTGCATTATTTTCTTGGAATGACTCAGATAAATGACGCATTTACTTTGTGTTCTTCGTGTCTTTGTGGTGAAAAAATCCCTCTGTGCCCTCTGTATCTCTGTGGCTAATCAATCAATCGCGAAGACCCGCGACATAAGCCCGCAGCTCGTCCACATGATCGGCGTAGTGCGCGAAGGTATTGCCGACCAGAAAATACAAAAGCGGCATGTCGCGGATATTGCAGACTTCCGGGTCATTGATGTCGTCGTCCGTCATGCGCCCCAGCAGCTTCTCCAGCGGCGGGAAGCTGGCCTCAAACATCTCGAGCACGGTCTCGAGCGGCAGATCGCGATTGTCCTCATAGACGCTGGCGTTGACCTCATCGGTCGTTTTCGGGCGGGTCAGCATCTCCCCGCTCAAGGCGCGCGATACCAGATTAGTCGCCGATTGCTCCCACCAGGTGATGTGGGCGATCAGGTCTTTGATCGACCATTCGGGATGCGGACCCGGGCGTCGCGTCATATCTTCCGCGCTCAAGCCCTGCCAGATTGCCGCCAGGGCCTCTCGCTCGTCCCGGGCGCGCTCCAGCAGGTCGTCGCCGCTCATATAGGTGATCCAGCCCTCTTCATTCGTCTTCGTTACCATGCTTATTCTCAATCCTGTAAGAATCAATCTAGTCCGCCGTAGGGCGCGACAAAGGCTTCCACCTCGGGCCTGGTCGGCATGAAGTTGGCGCAGCCGTGTTCTGCCACGACGATGGCGCCGCAGGCGTTGCCCAAACGGGCCGCTTTGTACCAGCCCCAACCCTTGACCAGACCGTAGATGAATCCGCCGCCGAAGGCATCGCCCGCGCCCAGGATATTGGTCACCTCGACCGGGAAACCCGGCGCGTCGATGATCTCGCCACCTCGCAGGTGCACCCGCGCGCCTTCCGGGCCGATCTTTTCGGCAACCGCTTCCGGTCCCATCCCAAGCATGAATTCGATGGCTGTCCGCGTATCGCCCGCGACTTTGGTATCGGAGACCTGCGAGTGCGTCAATTCCATCTGCGATTCGTCGCGCAGCATGGCGGCATTGATCTCGTCCTCGGTGCCAATGACCACATCGACCGCGCGCAATATGCCCCGCGCCACCACGCCAAAGGCGCGCACGTCATGCCATTGATCGGGGCGAAAATCGAGGTCAAAGACCACTTTGGCGCCGGCGGCCCGGGCCGTTTCCGCCGCGAACATGGTGGCGCTGCGGCTCGGTTCCAGGCTCAGGTTGGTGCCGGCGAATTGGAATACCTGGCAGTCTCCGACCGGCGCCGCCAGCACATCATCAATGGTCAAGTTGATATCGGCGCAGTTGTCGCGATAGAAGACCAGCGGGAATTTGTCGGGCGGCTCGATGCCCAGCACCGCCGCCGAGGTACGGTGCTCCGGCTTGCGCGGGATGAAGCGCGTTTCTACGCCTTCGTTCTTGAGGAAATGCAAGATGAAATCGCCAACCGGATCATCGCCGACGGCGGTCAGCAAGGCGGTCTTCAGCCCCAGCCGTCGCCCGCCGACGCTGATATTGGTGGGCGAGCCGCCGACATAAGCCGCGAAGCTGTCAATCTCGACAAAGGGGGTGCCGATGTCGTTGGAATAGAGGTCGATGGAGCTGCGCCCCATGTGCAGAGAATCGTAGGTCTTGCTCATGACCCCCCACCCCCAAACCCCCTCCCCCATAAAGAGGG
>WTGF01000036.1 GCA_011525385.1 Chloroflexota bacterium
CCCCCACAAGGAGGGAAGGGGAGCCTAGGTCGTGCAATCACTGCGTTTAAGCCCCCTCCCTCTTTATGGGGAGGGGGTTTGGGGGTGGGGGCAACGTCGTAGCATTTTTTTGCATGATTTACTTGCGCTTACTGAGTCGCCCCTACAATTCATCAGAAGCGGGAGCGCGGGGATTAGCCGTATTTACGGGAAACGCTAAACTTGGAAGCCGTTGCGGTAATCCACCACTTTGCGCTCATAGTCTTCGACAAAGCGCATCAATTTGCTTTCCAACTCGTCCCACTCATCGCTGAGGAACAACTGCCGCAATACTTCCGCGTTTTCCGTGACAAATTCGATCTTGCGCATGGGGTAATCGCCATAGGCGACGTGCCAGGCCATGTGCATGTAGACGCCTAATTTCTGAATGGCTGGCACAAAGCTACTCAGCATGTAGCGGTAGTATTGGTCTTGTTTATCGGGTCTGATATTGTAGAATAGGATCAGCTTGTACCTGGGTCTGATGTGTTGGGATGATAGCATAAGTTGTTGAAGGTTGTTGAAGTAAAGTATAGTTTAACTTTAGCACAGTTTTCCTCGAAGTGGTAATTGGATTGGTCCCGGGGAGTGTCTTCATTGTTGAACATTGTTCATTCTAACCCCAGCCCCGGCCCCTCCCCAAAGCATTGGAGAGGGGGAGGTTACCGCGATTTTCGAACACAGGCGGATTTTCCATGTCCGCATTTTTCGCCACTCCCGGTCCCTAGCCATTTGCCGTCAAGGTTCGTATATGCCGTCGATCCTATGAGGTTGCCTTGAAGCCGTTCGGCGGTCGCGTAGATATTGACCTTCGGCAATGAGAAAGACGGTTGCGCTCAGGTATGAACATAGGCGTTCTGGGCGCGTGAGCAACGTCAGTATATTGAATAAGGGATGCAGTAGATGCAGGAATTGCAACGGGCGATTGATGATCTACGTCATCGAGCGCGCCGCACTACCGACCCGCATGCCCTGACTGAGCTTGAACAAGAAGCTCGCGACCTGTTGACGGAAGCCAAAAACACCCCTCTTGAAGCGATCGCGCAGGCGCTCTTTTCCGAAATTGCCAGCAGCAGCCAAAGCGGATCACAGAGCAATATCGCGGCGATCCGCGGTCTGGTACGCCGCGCACGCATTCGAATCGAGATCGCCGGCGACGATGACGATGTCGACGAAGCGATCGATATATTGGCGGACGCCTTGCAGCTTGATCCTGGCAATCCTGATGCGATCAACCTGCTACGACAGGCGAGCAGGCATAGCGCACAGGCAAAACAGCGTGTGCAGGAGTTGTTCGCGCGTCACAATATCCTCCCCGCGCCGTCACAGGAGATAAGTCCAACGCGACCCGCAAATGTGGATTCGACGCGCGATCCTTCCGCCGCTGCTGGCTATGCGCCGCCAATGGCGCCGGCGCAGCCGTCCACATCGGCAGGCCAGCCCCCGGAAGAACTGAGCACACAAGCAAGCGTCTCGCTGGACGATCTTCTGTCGCGCTTGACTGAATACTACTATTCGGGCGATTACCAGCAGACTATAGATATCGCCAACCGCATCCTGGCGATCCAGTCAAATAATCCTACAGCCCTGGAATACCGGGAAAAATCCGAAGACAACTTGATCCGCGGCATCGTGCCCGATCATCGGATTCCCTTCGAGGCGCGGGTCGCCTATAACCGCGCCAACTCGCTGGTGCGCGCCGGCAACTACGAACAGGCCTCGGGTTTGTACCGTGAGGCGCGTGAACTTGCGGAACGCGACGGCATCCTGACCTGGAAGGACGTGGAGCAAGCTCTGCTGGATATACAAGACTTGGCTCTAGCGCGTGAACTGCTGGCGGATGGCGACCGCTTGATGGCGAACGACAGTTTTTCCGAAGCCTTGCGGAAGTACGAGGGCGCTTTGCGCGTGGTACCCAACGATCCACAGGCCGAGGAACGTCTGGAAATGGTCCGGCGGGTGCAACGAGACGTCGATCAGATCTCCGTCAACATGAACACGATTGGCGGCACGCTTGAGGAGCAGGTTGCCCAGATTAGCGGTGTACGCACATTGCTATCGCACGGGCGGCAACTGTTGCCCAATAGCCAGCGCCTGGCGCAGATTCAGCACGAACTGGATACAAAGCTGGCCGCGATTCGCAGCCAGGTCAACGATCAAGCGCAACTGACCATAAACCACGCTAACAACGCAACCACGCTTGACGAACGCATTCTGCTCATGAATGCCGCCATTAAGCTGGTTGAGTTGGGGTTGGAGCTAGACCCGACCGACAGCGCATTCTCCGAATTATTGATGCGGGCGCGCAACCTGCAAGCGGACAGCAGCCGCGCGCAACAAGTAATAAAGCGCGCTCAGGCGCTGGTCACGCAGAATTTCGACGCCGAATTGGCGCAGGCGCGTCAAATGCTGGCGGAGCTTGTGGGCGAATACGCTCAAGACGAACGCTATCGCAGCACGGTGAACGACCTTTTCACGCGATACCTGGAGCGGGCGGACGAAGCGCTGCAGGAAGGCAATATGCGCGATGCCAAGACCTGGCTGGAGGCCATGCGCGAGGAGCCCTTCCGCATTTTGGGCAGGCGCACAGATCTTTCTCGCGTCGAAACTGTGATACGCCGTCATCGGAACCGCGGTCGCGTCGTCATGCTAATCGTGATAATCATTCTCCTGGGTATGGGCAGCATCACCGCTGTGATGGCTCGCGGCCAGTGGGAGCCGATACTCTTCCCGACAGCGACTCACACGCCAACAGCGACTCACACGCCAACAGCGACTCATACACCGACGATCACGCCGACGCCGACGGACACTTTCACGCCGACCTACACGCCAACGCCCACCGCCACCCCAACGGCTACGCCGCCACCGACCGAGACCTTCACGCCGACATATACATTTACGCCGTCTTATACGCCAACGAACACCTACACGCCGACGGTGACGCCGACAGCCACCAATACACCGACCGCGACCAATACGCCGACGGTGACGCCGACGCCGCCGGAATTGTGCCGCGCCGTTGTTTTGGGTCAGAACGGAATAAACTTGCGCTGGCGCCCGAAACGTTCCTCCGAGCAGGTAGCCCGCATCCCGCCCGCGACAATCGTGCCGATATTGCAGCAGCAGCGGGAAGAAGGCACTGTAAATGGACCGATCTGGTATTACGTTCGGGTCAGGATCGTCGACAGCGATTTGACCGGTTGGATCCGCAATGACACGGTGACCCCTATTACCGGTTCGGAGTGTCCGGTGCTTCCCTAGATGCCACCGCCGCTCTGTCTTGTCGTCTTACCAGGACGTATAACCGCCGTCGACCACCAGGTTCGTGCCGGTCGCGAATTTCGCGGCTGGCGATGCCAGATAGTGGATAGCGTTGGCGATGTCTTCGGGCTCGCCGATGCGGCCCATTGGCGTCATTTCGTGCCAAGTCGCTTTCCACTCGGCGTTGCTGAGGGCGGGCAGGGTCATATCGGTGCCGATATAGCCTGGTGAGACACAGTTGACGCGGAGTCCGCGATCGGCCCATTCCGCGGCCAGGGACTTGGTCAAGAGGATGACGCCGGCTTTTGCCGCATTGTAATGCGCTTGCGGCTGCGGCTTATTCACGATCATGCCGGACATGGAGGCCAGGTTGACAATAACGCCGCTGCCGCGTTCCAGCATGTGCCTGCCCAAGGCGCGGCAGCACCAGAAAACGCCATTGAGATTAACGTTCATCATGTTGAGCCAGTCTTCGTCGCTGCATTCTTCCGCGGCAACCGCTTGGGCAATGCCGGCATTGCAGACCAGAATGTCGATCTGCGGGAAGGCTGAAAGCGCAGATGCGGCCATGGCGTTGACACTTTCCGGCGACCGCACATCGACCTCAATGAACATCGACTTGCGCCCCATGGATTCGATCTCCGCCGCAGCGGCTCTGCCGTTCTCGGCGATGAATTCGGCGATGATGACGTCAGCCCCCGCGCCGGCGAATACCCGCGCTGTCGCCAGGCCAATGCCCCGACCCGCGCCGGTAATCAGCGCCGTTTGTCCAGTCAGATCGAAGTCCGGATTACTCATGTCGATTCTCTTCCTGTTATATGTCTGAGACGCAATCTGCGCGACAATACCACATGAGCGCAAGCCATTGCAAGTTTCGGCAGTATCGGGACAGGGCAATCGCATCAAATCATTTTTTCACCACCGAGGACACCGAGAGCACCGAGTTTAGGATCGTATGTCGACTTTCCTTCTAATTCCGCCACCTGAATACGGCAAAGCCGCCGGCGAAACTTCATCTGTGGCTGAGAAGCAAGCCTGAAATATGATATGAGCTATGAACTTTGCTTTTCTCGGTGTTCTCGGTGCCCTCGGTGGTTAATAATCAGTCCAATTTCGTACCATGTCAGTCGCCTCATTTTGATGCAATTGCCCTGAAGTATCGGGAAATCATGAAAATCGCGGATGTTTCCTTATGCGAGTTCAATGTGAAGGATTCACTAGAGCGGCTTGGCCCGTAGTTAAAAGGTGATTTTCGGGCGACCAGATTGGTCGCCCCTACGGATTTCAAGATGATTGTGAATGGGATTCGGGTTTTTTTGGTCGCAGGGGCGCAGAGGGTTATGTTTTGGGCGAGCCATCGGCTCGCCCCTACAGTTTTCAAACATAAACGTGTAGGGGTCCGGGCGCGCTAGCCGCCGATGTGGTACATCTCGACCTTCTTCCGCTGGTCGCGCATCTCGTCGGTGAGGGAGCTGCGTATCTCGGAATAGCGGTCAATGCGATCGCCCCAGGTTTGGCGAAGGATTTCTTCCAGATCATCGTCCGTCGCGCCGGCGCGCAAGGGATCGCGCAGGCTGACGCCTTCTGTCGCGAACAGGCATGTGAATATCAGTCCCTCCGGCGAGAGTCTCATACGCGTGCAGGAACCGCAAAAAGGCTGTGTCACCGAGCAGATCAGACCAATCTCGCCCCCGCCATCAACATAGCGGTAGCGCCGAGCAACCTCGCCAAAATAATTGCTGGCAACCGCTTCCAGGGGCATGGCGGCATGGACATTCTCGACGATCTCGCGCGCCGGCACAACCTCGGCCATCTTCCAGCCATTCTTGTTGCCGACATCCATGTACTCGATGAAACGCAATATATGCCCGCGATCCTTGAAAAAGCGCGCCAAGTCAACAACCGTATGATCGTTCAGGCCGCGCTGAACGACAGCGTTTATCTTTAGAGGGCTAAACCCGGCCTCTTCAGCCGCGTATATGCCCGCGAGAACCTTGTCCACTCCGGAACGGCCGCCATTCATTTTGCGGAAGATCTCGTCATCCAGTGTATCGAGGCTGATCGTCAAGCGCTTCAATCCGGCCGCCTTCAAAACGTCAATCTTCTGGGGCAGCAGGTAGGCATTGCTTGTCATCGCCAGGTCTTCGACGCCCTCCAGCGCGTCCAGCATGGAAACCAGACGCTCAATGTCTTGGCGCAGCAGAGGCTCGCCGCCGGTCAGGCGGATTTTCACCGCGCCCAATCTAACGATGATGCGGGTCAATCGAGTGATCTCTTCAAATGTCAGAAGCTGTGGTTTGGGCAAGAACTGATAACGCTCGCCGAAGATTTCCGCGGGCATACAGTATGGACAGCGGAAATTGCAGCGGTCGGTGACGGAAATGCGCAGGTCGCGCAGCGGTCGGTCGAATTGGTCGATCAGGGTCATGTGGAGCGATCGCTTTTGATAATTGGCTCAATAGTGTATAAACAGGCGTCCGTTTGCGCAAGTCTACGAGTTCAGGCGCTGGCCTGCGCCAGGGCGCAAAGCGCGTCTTCGGCAATGCCGGGTCATATAGTCAGTATAGGCGAGTTGTCTTAGAATTGGATATGCATGGTATTCCGGGGATTTTTCATGGGCGGGCGCACGCCTGACCATTGTCGTCAGCGACGCCAGTGGCTAAGCTAGTCATTGGGCATCTAGCTATTCGGATGAGCAATGACAGTAATTCGATGCAATTCATGCGGGGAGTCGGCTTCGGCTCTTGCCTGGCGCTGCAGGACCTGCGGCGGCTCCTTAGATCTCGCCGGTCTGCCGGCCTTCGACCCCAACTTGATCAAGCGCGAAGACTATTCGTTGTGGCGCTATTCGGCGATGTTGCCGGTGCAAAAGCGCTTCAGCCTGGGTGAAGGTATGACGCCCCTGGCGCCGGTCGAACTGGATGGGGATTCGGTTCTCGCCAAACTGGACTATCTTAATCCCACCGGCTCGTACAAGGATCGTGGCAGTACGACCCTGATGAATCGCATTGCCGGCTTTGATGTGACCGAAGTCATCGACAATTCATCGGGCAATGCGGGCGCGTCGATCGCGGCCTATGCCAGCCTGGCGGGCATCGCCGCTCGGATTTACGTACCGACCGCGACAGCCGTCGCAAGCAAGAAACGCTTGATAAGTCTTTTCGGCGGCGCAATAGTCGAATCGCAGCAGCCGATCAAAGATGTTTATGCTGCCGCGGGATCTATCACATACGCCAGCCACGCCTGGAGCCCCTGGTTTGTGCTGGGCCAGATGACGGTCGCTTGGGAGACTTGGGAGCAAATGGGAGGGCGCGCGCCGGATGCTGTTGCTACGCCCGTTGGGCACGGCGGCTTGTTCCTCGGTTTCTATCGCGGTTTCCGGGCGCTGCGGGAAGCGGGTTTGATCGACGCGATGCCGCGCATGATCGCCGTGCAATCGAGCGGGGTGGACCCCATCGTGCGGGGTTGGGAGCAGGGACTGGAGTCGCCCCCGGCAATAAGCGCGAGACCCAGCGTAGCTGACGGCATCCTGGTCGACGTGCCGGTGCGCGGGGCGCAGATTCTTTCCGCCCTGTACCAGACGGGCGGATTCGCCCTGCGCGTTGACAATGAGTCCATCAAGGCAGCGCAAAGACGCATGGCCAAGAAGGGCTTGATTATTGAAATGACCAGCGCTGTCGTCGCGGCTGCCCTGCCGCAGATTCGCAGAAGGACGGGCGGCGACGCTACTGTGGTGCTGGCGTTCACCGGCAATGGACTCAAGAACTTGGCTTAAGACTCGAGTTAGAGCATTCGCTAAAATGTGGTCACCTCAAAGTGTAGTGAATGCAAACAAGATTTAGCCACAGAAGTAAGTCCAAGTAAGTCATGCAAAAGAGTGAGGCTTGTAAGGCTTGTCCGCTACTGGGTCATTCTAACGCGCTTTTTTCACCCCTCACCCCCCAGCCCCCTCTCCCACAAGGGGAGAGGGGGAGCTAAGCTTGGCAGACTTCGTAATAATCTGTTGATTTTCGCAATGATCGACTCCCTTTTTATATTATTTCGGTACTGTTTTCGTTATCTATGTGTATGATTCTTAGTAGGGGACAAGCCTTGTATGGGCGACCAGATTGGTCGCCCATACAGATCGTTACTTTAGCAAAACTTGCATTATTTTCTTGGAGTTACTGAGAACACAGCGGGCGCAGAGAAAAGCGTTGATCGGAGATTTCGGGCGCTTTATGGCGCCGATTTTGAGCAGCAAATAAACATCATCGCCCTGGTGGCGAGTAGCTTTTTCCATTCTGACTGCGGATCTAGGAAAAATCCGTCAGAGTAGCTTTCACTCAGAAATTGCAACAGAGAAATGCAACATATCGCAGGGCGAATGTAGGGGCGACTCCGGGAGTCAACCGCAGCTATTGCTACAGATTTCGGGCGAGCCTTAGCTCGCCCCTACGACCAACTTCTGTTTTAGCGTTGCGCGACTTTGTTGATCTTTTTGAGAATACGTCAGAATGGCTTTCACACGATGGTCGCGGTGGCATAGAAATAATCTGGCCTGGTTGCTCCGAGACTTCTACGCAGGGGCAGCACCGTCGCGGGACTTCTATTGTATAATGCTGCGATGTACGCCAGCCCGACGAGATGACATCATATGTCCATGGATCTGTTCCGCCAACTGCTGGAAGCGCAGCGGCTCTCGCAAGCGGAGCTTTTGCGGCGGCGTGGCGTGGTTGGCGTCGCTATCGGCTTCCGCAACTACAATGAACGCACAACCGACCAACTGGCTGTTTCTGTGCTGGTCCAACAAAAGAAACCAGTCGAGGCGCTCAGCGAGGACGACCTGGTCCCGCAGCAAGTTAACGGCATGCGCACGGATGTCGTCGAAGTCGGCCGTCTGGAAGCGCATGTCGACCCCCGGGACCGCTTTCGACCGAACATTCCGGCGGGCGTCAGCATCGGGCATTATATGGTCACAGCGGGCACGCTCGGCGCAGTCGTATTCGACCGCAATACCGGCGAGCCTTTGCTCCTTTCCAACAATCACGTGCTGGCAAACAGCAATGACGCGGTCATCGGCGATGCCATCTTGCAGCCGGGTCCTACAGATCACGGTGTCCGTCCCGATGACATTGTCGCCAAATTGCACCGTTTCGAAAAACTGCGCTTTTACGGCGACTACGGGCAGGGACCGACGCCGCCGACCACATCACCGCCACTCTTGCCGGGGGGCGGCTGCGACATTGTCGAGCTCTTCGTTAACGTGGGCAATGCCCTGGCGAAGATCAACGGTTCGGCAAAACGGCTGACAAGCGTACCAGCGCCAAAAGCGCAGACCTCGGATACGCCGATCTTCCCGAACCAGGTTGACGCGGCGCTGGCGCGACCCAACAATCCCACGCTCTTCCAGCAAGACATCGCGACCATCGGCAGGCCCAACGGCATCAAGCGCCCGCAACTGGGCATGCAGATACGGAAGTTCGGGCGCACCACCGGTTATACCGAAGGCAAGATTATGCTGATGAACGCGACCGTCGATGTCTCCTACGGCGAAGACAAGCAAGCGCGCTTCATCGGCCAGGTCATCACGTCGCCCATGAGCCAAGGTGGCGATTCCGGCGCTTTGATCATAGAAGAGGGCAGCCTGCAAGCGGTGGGGCTGCTCTTCGCCGGTTCGCGCCGCGCGACGATTTTCACGCCGATGGATGTCGTGCTGGATGTGCTGGATGTCGATCTGTGATTCAGCTCAGGCGTCGTTCAGATCGTCAATGGCTTGATAGACGAGATTGGGGATTATCGAGCTATAGCCGTTGGCTTGACCCAGATCGAGCATGACGCGGAATCCCAAACCGAATCCGTAGCCATAAGGGAGCAACGCGGCATCCAGAAGCGTCTTCGATCACAAAAGCAAAAGGCGCTCCCAGATGGCAGCGCCTTGAAAATATGCGAAATGCGGTATATCTGTCTAACCGCTGGTGCGGAGGTCGGGCTGCGGCGCCTCGAAGTCCGCGCCCAGATCTGCAAAGTCATCGACGTTGAAGATGAAGGGCGAATCCGACGGCAGCAGGGCGAAGGACACGTTGTCCGACAGATTGGCGACATAGAGGTACTGGATCAGGTTGGGATTGGCGGCGATCTGATCGCTGATGACGCGCAGGGCTTCGGCTTCGGCTTGGGCTTCGATCAAGCGGGCGTTGGCGCGACCGCGGGCTTCTTGCTCGGCCGCATCAGCGCGACCGCTGGCTTCGGTTTGCACGCGTTCCGCTTCGGTGCGGGCGCGTTGCAGCTTCTGATCCTCGATCTGTTTTTCTTCGATCGATTGCGCGAAGGCATCGTTGAAGTCAATCTGGCGGACCAGCAGCGAAGTCAGGGTCAAGCCTTGTTCCGCAATTCGCTCCCCTACCAACTCGGAGATGCGCCCGCCGAGGGCTTCGCGCTCCAGGCCGTAGATGGCTTCGGCCTCGAATTGCGAGACGACATCGCGGGCGACAGCGCGCACGGTCGGGCGGATAAAATCGGATTCGTAACGACTCTGCCAATTCAAATGGATGAAATTGACATCTTCGCGATCGATGCGATAGAGCACGGTGATATCCAGACGAATTTCCTGACCGTCGACGGTCAGGGCTTCGACCGCGTCATTACCCTGTATCCGGCCTTCGGTGGTGATGCCGGACATAGTGTATTCCTGCTGATCGGTCGGGTAGATGATGAATTCCTGCAAACCCGGGATGATGATCGAGGTGCCCGGGGCCCGCGCCGGATCTTCCAATTCACCGGAAAGCACGTTGACGATGACCGCGGCGCGCGCCGGCGGCACGATCAAGATGCCCGAGCTGACGATAAAGAGCACGATACCGCCGACGAAACCCACCAGCGCCAGCAGTACCCCGCCGCGCGCCGACCTGCCCTGGGAAGCCAGGGTAAAGGTGAAGGCGACGCCGAGGATGCCAACGCCAAAGGCCAGTATGGCGACCACTTGTAAGATCGAACCAAAGTTCATGACTACTCCTTCTAAACGCGTTTACGTTTCTTGTTCTCGTTCGCTCGGATGATTATACCATAACACGACGCGCGTCCCGCTCCCCCAATCATTAGGGGTTACACATGACAAAACGTCTACGTAATTCGTCAATTTGGGTTGCGCTTCCGGCTGATCAGCCCGTCCAGCCGGGGCCGCGCAGGACGCGGCCGGGCATCTCCCCGGTGTGTTCGCCATCGCGCAAGACCGGCGCGCCATTGACAAAAACATGCACCATACCGTCGCTGTAGTGATGCGGATCGCCCGGCACAGAATGGTCCTGTACTTTCGCCGGATCGAAGATAGCCAGATCGGCGAAGTAACCCGGTTTGAGATAACCGCGATGCTTGAGCTTGAGGTTGTCAGCGGCGAAACCCGACAGTCGGCGTACCGCGTCCTGTAACGTGACCAGTCCTTCGTCGCGGACGTACTTGCCAATGACGCGGGCGAAGCTGCCGTAGGCGCGGGGATGGGGATGGTAACTCAGGAAGGCGCCCTCGCTGGCGATGGAGCCGGCATCGGAGCAGAAGCTGACCCAGGGCAAGCCCACTTGCTTACGCAGATTGTCCTCGGACATGCTGAAATAGAGCGTGAAGATGCGGCTGTTGTCCTCGATCAGCAAGTCGATGATCGTATCCGTTGCTTCCGCGCCGCGTTGCTCCATGACCTGGCGCAGGGTCATGCCCTGATAGACCCGCAGTGATTGTTTGGCGAAGCCGGCCAGCATGATGCGGTCGGGTCCGTTGTCGTAGAACATATTCTCCCAGTCGTCGCCGGGCTGGTTCATCTCGGTTTTGATCCGCTCGCGCGTCGCCGGGTCTTTCAAGCGAGCGATCATGGCTGGGAATCCCCCGTCGTGCGCCCAGGCGGGAATGCAAGAGGCCAGACCGGTGCCGCTATAGGGATAGGTATACATATCGGCGGTCAGCGGCAGACCGTCGGCGCGGGCGGCTTCGACTTTTGAGATGGCTGCCTCCATCAGATGCCAGTTGGCCTGGCCCGAGGCTTTCAGGTGGTAGATCTCGCCGGTGACGCCGGTCGCGCGCATGATCTGAATCAATTCGTCAAGGGCTTCCATGAAGCGCGCGCGTTCGCTGCGCAGGTGCGTGATGTACATGCCGTCGTATTCGGCCACCACGCGGCAGAGGTCGATCAATTCCTCCGTGCTCTGGTAAGTCGCCGGCGGATAGATCAAGGCGGCGGACATGCCCATGGCGCCCTCGCGCATGGCTTGGTGCAGCAGGCGCTTCATCTCGCTCATTTCGGCGGCGGTCAGCGGGCGGTCGTCGTAACCGGCGGCGTGGATACGCAGCGTGGCCGAGCCGACGAAAGAGGCGACATTTGTGGACACGCCCTTGCGCTCAAGGAATTCCAGGTACTCGCCCAGGGTGGTCCATTCGATGTCATATTGGATGTCGGCCGTCGAGAGGATGGTGTCGCGCGACTTTTTCATGGCGTCGTTGAGGGGACCCATGGAAGTGCCCTCGCCCATGACTTCGAGGGTGACGCCTTGCTTGATGTCGCTCAGGGAGCGGCCGTCTTCGATCAGGGATTCAGTAGCCCAGCTGAGCATGTTGATGAAGCCCGGCGCGACGGCGAGGCCGTCGAGGTCGATTGTGTGGGTGGCGGAGGCGTCGGAAAGGTCGCCGATGGCGGCGATGCGGTCGCCGGCGATGAGGATGTCGGCGGTTATGGGCGGGTTGCCTGTGCCGTCGTAGATGGTGGCTTGTCGGAGGCGGGTTGTGGGTAGGGTCACTTGTAAAACCTCTGCGAGTCTGGATCTGTATTATTCCAGTAATCTAGCCCCAATAGAACGTCATTTGCCACGTTATCGAAACTTGGTTTTAGATAGGGTGGCGCTATTCTCTTTTGGCGCAGCAACTTTAACAACTCAACCTTTTTTGAAAACGGCAACGTTATCTTGAAAACTGCCCCAAAGTCTCTCAGATGCGACAATTCATATTCGAAAGGAAGCCAGTGGCCGAATTCCACATACTTTTCATCTGCAGCTTTGTCATAGATGAAGGCACCATCTTGTGCCTGCAAGAAACCAATTCTAGACTGTTGATGAGTTACAAAACCTAGGTTAGTGTCGGTTACCAACCTTGACGACTCAATCGCCCAGATCACCATGTGAGCGGGCACCTCGCTTAACGGCTCCTCTTCGTGTGCAGCAAAGAATGCAGCAACAGGCGGTTGGAACGTCCAGTCCATCAATCTCGTCGGGATTCCATGGTGTTGACCAAGTGCAAAAACTACGCTCTTTGGCTCGGGTGGAGGCAGCTCAGCTCCGGGAATCAGGTGGCTAAATTGCTGTCGCATGATCTCTCCGATATCTCCACCAAGCGGAAAGTAATGGTCAGAGGGCACGGACAGACCTGCTCTTTCAGCAAGGTTCGCAAAGCTCCCGATCACCGAAGTTTCTAGTGCACGCTGTACAGCAACAAACATCCGACGACGATTTTCATCATCTTCATCAAGTGCTATGTTGGAGAACAGGCCGCCAAATTTCACATTTTTCATGGTCTCGAACATTTCTTCTGCACGATCGAAAACATGTCGAAAAACCGGATACCGCATGGCAGATGGAATCAGGTCCCAACTTTCATTGTTTTGACCTCGAAACAGCCAGACTCCCTTACGCCACCTTTTATGAAGCGAATCTAGATTACGCAACAGTCCCATTGCTGTGCGGCAGCGAATCTCCGGAACACCATACTTGTTCGCCATATCCCCTACCCCAAATTCTCACTCAAAATCCGGCCCAACTCCCGCCTCACCAAGCCCGGCCGCTCATCCCTTAGCAGTGGGAGGCGGGCGCGGGTGCGGTGCAGTTGATTCAAGTCGATCTCCTGCGTGATCAGGGCTTCGTCGAAGTACAGTCCGTGCGTCATGAACTCGCCGTCGGGATCGACCACCGACGAGCCGCCCCAGAAGTTCTTGCCATCCTCGTAGCCGACGCGGTTGCAGTGCAGGATATAGGACGTGAACATGCTGCCGTAAGCTTGATTGACGTGCTCGACCCAGCGCGCGCTCATCAGCCGGTCGCTCTCGTTGAGTCCGCGCGCGGGACTGGAGCTGTTGAGGATGAGGATATCGGCGCCGTCCAGCCAGAGCAGATAAGCGGGCGAGACGTGCCAGAAATCCTCGCAGATCAACATGCCCAGGCGGCCGAAGCGGGTATCGAAGGCGCGGACGCTGTTGCCGCGGGCGAAATAGCGCGATTCGTCGAACATGGCGTAGGTGGGCAGGTAGAGCTTGTGGTGCAGGTGCAGGGCTGCGCCGCCGGACAAATAGGCGTTGGCGATGTAGAAGCGGTTGCGCCGGTCGCGATGCACAAAGCCGACGACGATGTCGAGCTCACTGTCCTCCGTGGCTTTCAGCAGTTTGCTGAAGACCTTGTCGTTGGCGTCGGTCTCGATAGCGACTTCCGGCACCAGATCCTGGACTTGATAACCGGTCAGCGACAGTTCCGGGAATACCAGCAAGTCGACGCCCGCTTGGCGCGCTTGCCGGGCATAATCGAGGTGCCTCCCCAGGTTATATGCCAGGTCGCCAAGTTTCGGGTAGATTTGCGCCAGCCCCACTTTGATGCGCATCGGTCCAGCTCCTTCGCCAGATATGCGGCGTCATCATAATGCAGACTTGGCATTACAACAATTATGTTGCGGGGATTTTGTAGAGCAATCGCTTCAAATTGAAAAGTCCGCACATAATCCACAAGATTTTAACCACCGAGGGGCGCGTAGACACTGACCGGCAGCACCGAGAATATAAAATAAGCCGGTCGGCGACTAAGTAGGACCAACAAAGTCATGCAACTCCAAAATAACAGTTGGGGTAGGGGCGACCCGGCGGGTCGCCCGCAAAACCTTGCCGAAGCGGTGGGCGAGCCAAGGCTCGCCCCTACAGCGCGCAGCATTTTTGCAAGACTTACTTGCACGTACTTATGTGTCTATGTGGTTATGTTTCAATTCTATTTTGATAGATTTGGCGAAAATCATTTTCAAGCGATTACTCAAATATGGGACTGTTCCCTGAAAGCCAGGGGTTAGCCGCGCGGGCGATGCCGTAGCCAGGCGCGCGCCTGCGAGGGAGCATCCGCGTCGGCGTCATCTATCGCGCCGACGTGGAGCAACATGCGCCGGGCGATCACCGCATCGACGTCCAGCGCGCCGGCGTCATCTTCAATCACCTCTATCAGATAGGAGGCGTATTCGATTCTGCCGCAAGCAAGCAGAAGCGCGGAGGCGATCGCGATCTCTTGTTCGGCTTGCGCCTTCTCGTCCGCGATTGCCAGGAAGTCGGCCGTGCTTTCCCAGCCGGTCAATTGAGCGATATCGGCCGCGAGAGAGCCGGCGAAATCCGCCGACAAACGATCGTGCAGTATTTTGAGGTTGTCTTCGACAATTCTGATGAGGACAGCTGCGAGGGCGTTGACGCTTGCCGGCGTCTGCCCCGCTTCCAGCGCGGCTATCAAGTCACGCGACGGGCGCGCGCCGAGGCTCGGGTCGCGCCTCGTCAGCGCGCCGTCAAGTTGACGAAGGAGCAGATGCAGAATTTCTTGCAGGGGCGCCTTTGCTAATCTGTCGAGATTGTCAGAGGACATGCGCCTAAGCGTTGTCGCCGCGCAGTTCCGGGGGACGCTGCGTGAAGCGATAGCCGACGCCGCGTTCCGTGCGGATGTAATGCGGGTGATGAGAATCGGCCTCGAGCTTGCGCCGCAGACGATGCATGTGTACGCGCAGCGTATCTTCGTAAACTTCTTCCGAGGGCCAGACCCGGGAGATCAGCATGCGATTTTCGACGACGCGTGTGGCATTGCGCAGCAGCACATGCAGCATGATCGACTCGGTAGGCGTCAAACCTACGGCTTTGCCGCCGACTATGATTCGGTTATGGGCAAAGTCGATGCTCAGGTTGTCATCGACGCGAATCATGGGCTCGCTGGCATAATCGAAGCTGGGCATGCGCGCTAAAACGACCTGTACGCGCGCCTCAAGTTCGCGCAGGTCAAAGGGCTTCACGATGAAATCTTCGGCATATCGTTTCAGCCCGTCAACGATGACGTCTTTGTCACCGGTGGATGTCACGAAGATAATCGGCACGTCCGCCATGGACTTCAGTTGATTTGCCAATTCAAAGCCATGCGAGGAGGGCAGCGACAGATTGACCAGCGCGATATGCGGCAGGCCTTGCTGCTGCACATGGTTGATTGCCGGGGGACCATCCGGGAAGCTGGTGACTTCATAACCGGCGCTGTGAAGATGTTCCGTTACGGAAGCGCTGAACCCGGCATCATTGTCAATCAACAGAATCTTCGACTTCTTCATTGGTTTGCCCGCTTTCTGCTACTGCGCCAGTGTCATTGCGCCGGTCACAACGTTAAGGGAATATACCTTTATTGTAGCGCCAAGTCAAACGAAAACAGAACCATCAGCGCCAAAAAACGGCTATTCTGCATATCTCTAATGTTTGAGATATGGGATAGGGCATTTGAAGATGCCCAGAATGCACAAATTGCATCAAAGATTAGATTCTGATTACTTCTGTTCGTCCGGGCTAACGCTTCGGCAACTTATGAAATTCGCTGCAAATACTCGAGGTTTCTGACAATCCAGTCACGCATTTCGGGGGTCTTGATATTGATATTGACCAAGGCCTCCGCATCCAGCGGAATCTCTTCGGGAATGAATTCGCCCCGCGCCGGATCGTCAAATTCCGGACCATAACGCTTGCTGATGTCATAGTCTTCCAGTCGACAGACGAAGAAATGTTCTTCGAGTTGTTTGCCAGCTTTCCGATGTTCCAAGACGAAGGCGGTGTCCAATACAGTCGCCACAGCACCCAGTTCCTCGTATAGTTCGCGTTCCAAAGTAGCGAAGAGATCAAAATCGCCATGCTCAACACCGCCACCGGGCGCGACCCAGTATGGGGAACCATTCGTTGGCTTTATCCGCTTGATAAACAGGACAGAGCCCTTTTTTGTCAGCAAAATGGCGCGCACGCGTCGATTGATGACAAAGGATTGTTTCGTATCCGCAAGCATAAGGTTCAAAGACTAAAGCTTTATGAGCGGCGGGCAAGAATTTGCGGCGAAGCGAAGGGTCGCGGTTCACCCGGTATAAGCGCTCAAAGCACTCCAAATATACGATTTTGAAAAGGGAAGGAATTATATCATGAATTGTCGAAGAATTCAACAAGGATGAGGGAAGCCATCTTGTGACCAATGATTATTGGCTCTTGCGAGCTCACTTGAATCGTTAATGGGCCTTCAAATCGTTCGCGCGCGGTTACTTCCAGCGTGTTCCCCATCATCAATCCGCGTTCCTGGGAATCCTGGAGCATATCGGGATCATCCATTACGAAGCGTCGGATTCGCGCTGGTGTATGCAATGCCAGGCTGGATAGCGGCTGCAGGTCGCGCTGGGGCATGATACCTTCAGAATTGGGGATCGGATCGCCATGAGGATCGTATTTCGGGTTGCCCAGTTTGCGCGCGATCGCCGCGATAAAACGATCAGAAACGCTATGTTCCAGCGCCTCCGCCTCGTCATGTATCTCGTGCAACTCGTATTCCAGGTCATGCACCAGATAGGTTTCAATCAGACGATGTCGGCGCAGCATTTGTAGGGCGACCCGCTCGCCCTCATCGGTCAATCTTACACCGCGATATTTTCGGTAATCGACCGTGCCCTCTTCGACCAATCGTTGCGCCATATCCGTCACGGCCGGCGGACTCACGTTCAAGGCGTCAGCCAGCGCGTTGGTCGATACACGCTCATGCTCGCGCTGCAAGGTATACACAGCTTTTAGGAAGTCTTCTACCGACTGAGATGATCCCGACGAAAGCTTGCGTCTGTTCATTCCTGTTCCCGACGTGTTTCCGGCAGATGCCATCGCGCCTATCATATCATAATGGGTCGACCAAGCCACCAACGTAATTCTAACAATCTTGCGGTACATTATGATTGAAGCGCGTCTTTTGTGGCCGGGCGTCCGGAGTTCGCGACCGCGCAACTGCGCGCCGCTCTTGATTGACCGCCCGCTTTACAAGGCGTACAATGTGCAGATACATGACACGTCAGGCGTGGTCGGTTGAAGCTAGAGCGCAGCCATTTGCCAGAATAACGTGCCCAGACGGGGCTGCAAGACGCAAACCAATCAGCGGAACCAGCATATGGCCAGAGACTATTATCAGGTGCTGGGCGTAGAGCGAAACGCCAGCGAAGACGAAATCAAGAAAGCGTTTCGCCACAAGGCGAAACAGCATCATCCCGATGCCAATCCGGACAATCCTGCTGCCGAAGCGCGCTTCAAAGAAGTCAATGAAGCCTACGAGATCTTGAGCGACGAGGAGAAGCGGTCGGCTTATGACCGCTTTGGCGAAAACTGGCGGCATTATCAAGAAAACCCCTTCGGCGGCGCCGGGGGGCAAGTGCGCATGGACGATATGTCTGAGATTTTTGAGACGATATTCGGGGGTGGCGGCAGGCAGCGTCGAGGAAGCGGGGGCTTTGGCGGCTTCCGTACAAATGCCGCTCATCCACGCCCCGGCGAGAACATCGAACAGGAGCTTGGCATCAGCTTGCGCGAAGCCTACGAGGGCACGCAGCGCATCATTAGCAAAGACGGGCGCGATATCACGGTTCAAATTCCGCGCGGCGCCGCCACCGGAACAAGAGTGCGCCTCGCAGGCGAGGGATATCCCGGCGCCTATGGTGGTCCGGCTGGCAACCTATACCTCATTGTACGCGTCGGAGACGATCCGCTTTTTGAACGAAAAGACGACGATATCTTCGTAGATATTAAAGTTGATGCCTTCATTGCCATGCTGGGCGGCGAGGTGGAGGTACCGACGCTGACGCGCCCCGTCCGCATGAAAATCCGCCCCGGCACGCAGGCCGGTCAAAAGCTGCGCATGACCGGCAAGGGCATGCCCAAGCTCAGAACGGACAAGGCTTACGGCGATCTCTATGCTAGAGTAATGATTACAGTGCCCGAGAACCTGAGCCCCGCTCAACGTGATCTGGCCGAGAAGCTGCGCGACAGCTTGGGCTAACGGGAGGGCGCTAGCGCCTTTGCCGGGAGATAGGCCGGATGACACTAAAAGCAGGTCCTTAATGTTTTGCATCACGGGTTTCCATTGCGCTGTCGCTGGCCCAATGATGAAAACTTTCTTCAAAGCAAGTTTCTGTTTGGTCACTCTATTCGGGCTAAAGCGCCCGGCCGGACGTTCTGTGCCGAGGACAGGAAGGCACATGGATCGCGCCCGGCAGCCCGGATTCGGCAAATTGCAAGGCAGGTCACGGTCGATTGGTCGCTCGATGCTTAACCTGCTTGCGATCGCGTTGCTGTCGTCCTGCAGCGCCCTGCAAGGTTTGAGCGCCGATGTAGACGATGTAGACAATGACGACAGCGTTTTTCCACAGCCAGCGGAGGGACATCTCGCTGGCGCCACGTTGACGCCGGCGCTGGACCTCGCCGCGGCGGCGGACGCCGAATCTGCGCTGCTCACTGAAATCTATGAACGCGCCAGCCCCTCCGTCGTCAATGTGGAGAGTTCCTTCACGGTTGCAGGCAGCGGCGGCGAAGAAAAGCGGCGAGGATCCGGCTTCGTATACGACCGCAGGGGGCATGTTGTCACAAACGCCCATCTCGTTAAAGACGCGGACTCGATTACCGTGACTTTGCATAACACCTGGGTGACCGATGCCCGGCTCCAGGGTCTGGACAGTTTCAGCGACCTGGCGGTGCTCAAGATTGAAACGGCGCAGGAACGTTTGACGCCACTGGAGATCGGCGAGTCCGCTAACTTAAAAGTGGGGCAACGCGCCATTTCTATTGGCAGTCCATTCGGCTTGAACAATTCAATGACGGTGGGTATTGTCAGCGGGTTGGGGAGATCTCTGCGCTCGGCCGAGTTGATTGACGGACCGCAAATGCCCGGATTCGATAATCCTGCGATCATTCAAATCGATACACCGGTCAACCCGGGCACGTCTGGCGGTCCTTTGTTGGATTCGAGCGGCCAGGCGATTGGCATCACGACGGCTATTCGCTCGGACAATGGCGTATTCCAAGGCGTCGGTTTCGCCGTTCCGGCCGATACTATGCGCCGCGTCGTGCCGGAGTTGATAGAGCGCGGCCGCGTGGATTATGCCTGGATGGGTCTTTCGGTCATGCCAGAAGACGGCGGATTCGGGGTCGCGGGCTTGAGCGCGGCGCTGGGACTGACGGTAGAGCGCGGCGTCTTGCTAAAGGGCGTGACGCTAGGATCCCCAGCGGCTCTGGCTGGATTGCGCGGCGGGCATGAGATCATTGAGATTCGCGGGCAAGCGGTCTGTTCGGGAGGCGATCTCATCGTCGCTATCAATGACTATCATATCAAGAATCTGGATGACCTGAATGCCTACTTGATCCAAAACACAGTCCCGGGCGACGAAATAGAGTTGTTGGTCATACGCGAAAAGCGGACCTTCAAAGCGCAGCTTACGCTGCAACCGAGACCAAAGGACAATCGCCCGACTTTGGATTGCGACTCGACAGACTAGGACAGAACATCATGGAACCCCTGGTACTGGCAAATGAATTGGTCAAAATGCGGCCGTTTGAACCGGCGGACGTCGTGCCGGTCTTCGAGTTGGCGAGCGCCAAGGAAATCGCGGAGAACACTTTCGTCCCTCACCCCTATTCGCGGGAAGCGGCGCAGGAGTTTGTCGACCGGGTTCGGGAGCAGTGGTCGGCGGACGAAGCCTATGTATTTGCCATTTTAGACAAAGCGACCGACGCCTTTGCAGGCGCCATGGGCATCCATCCCGAAGGGACGCACAACAGCGCCACGGTCGGTTACTGGATCGGCAAGCCCTTTTGGGGGCGCGGCCTGGCGACGGCGGCCTTGCGGTTGCTGATTCGTTTTGGATTCGAGCAACTCGAGCTCAATCGCATTGAGGCCGGGCACTTAGACCATAACGCGGCATCCGGTCGCGTGATGCAAAAGGCGAATATGCAATGCGAAGGCAGGCGCCGACAGGCGCTTCTGCATCGCGAAGAATACAAGGATGCCGTCTGGTATGCCATCATTCGCGAGGACTATCATCGCCAAAAGTCGGTCGAATGAGTCACATTCGCAGCAAAGTCCTAGACGAGATTTTGTTTTGGAGTTTGAGCAAAATTGCCTCGAGTTCAATGTTTGCCGGTGCTTGAAGTCCCAAAGCTAAAGACATTCCTTGCATATCAGTGCTGTACCTAGACGAAAGTTGCAGCTTCCGCTCGTTGTTTCGATCTTCCACAAATGTATATGAATGAAAGTGCAGCGAATGTCCCAACTTGGCTGTGCCGATATGGCCGAAATTGAACTGTCTTGTCATGTACTGAAATAAGACGTCTTGCACAATTAGCACAAGATGTTTTCCCAATCCCTCGAATGTTTCGATTTTGTGGTGCAATTGCACTAATATAGTTTTGGCGGTCATCTTCCAGTTCATGCCGAAAGGTTTCTTGGAATAGTTTAGGTCTAGATCCGCAACCTCAACAGACTGTAGAAATCGCTGTCGCTGAGGCCAAACAGTTCCTGTCGTATCTAACGTTTGCAATTCAATACCCACGAAATCGACCACTTTGCCGTTTTGCGCAGATACCAGAAAATAGTCTACACTACCGCCTGGAATTTCGACTTGGGCTATCCTGTGTAACTCGTTTCCAGGCTCATGTAATCTAAGTAAATGAAGGCAGTCGATAAATATTTTTCCACTACTCAACATACGATGTGGACAGATTAGGATATCCTTTGGATCGCGAACACCGTAGTTAACCGAACATGTGCCAATTGCGAGATCAGGTTGACTTTTACGAACTTTCAAGCATACACGCTCCAAGAACGGACAATATTGCTCCTTGACGATCTTCTTCCAGTCTATGTCTGAAGCTATAGTCGGAATACCGAACAGTTCAACTATCCTTTGATCGGTCATAGCAGAATATGGCAACGCTCGGCAGCATACTCAATGTATTCTAGTGAGATGTCTATACCTACCGACTTTCTTCCCATTTGAAACGCTACCAAGTTAGTTGTGCCAGTACCACAAAATGGGTCAAGAACGAGTCCGTCGGGTGGACAAGTTGAAATAATCGGAATCTTACAGAGATCTTCGGGATAAGAAGCATAGTGGGCACCGCGTTTAGTCGTATCCTCCGGTACTATTTCCCATACGTCGCCCGGTTTGCTACCTTTCGGATGATAGAAGAGAAAGTAGAATCCTTTCTCCGCCAATTCCTTGGCTCGACCTGATACGCGTGAAGAATCTGAATGAGTAGTTCGATGCTGTTTACGTATGACCATGCGAAAATCAGAAATCTCGCCACGTTCAAGCCGACACAATGTTTTATCAAGAGCTTTCGTTGCTTGCAACTTTTCGCTATCCGACAGAGCAGTAGATAGCTCAATTTGACGCTTGTACTTTACGCCTGTAACACCGGTCGCAGTAGTAACCGCGCCATTTTTCACTATAGCTTGCCGAGGCTTAGTGCGTATTGCGTCAATGTCATAAAAGTATCGGTCCTGTTTTACTAAGTGAAAGACGTATTCATGTACAGGCCGCAACTTATCTCTTGATGTGTCCATACCTTTTATCTTGTGCCAAACGACATCGTTCCTCATGATCCAACCCTGTTGATCCGTTAATGCGAGCGCAACGCGCCATGGAACACCGATTTGTCGCTTGTTAACGTAACTGTCGCCGAGATTTAGCCAAAACGAGCCTTCGCCTTTCAATACACGGTAAATCTCCCTAGTAATCTTGAGCAAGTTTTCAATGTAGCCAATGTAATCTTCTTCCAAACCAATTCCACCGTTGCTGTATTCACGCTGATTCCAATAAGGCGGGCTGGTCATGCAGAAGTCTATGCTTGCAGAAGGCAATAGCCGCAAAACATTTAGAGAATCACCACAAATAAATAGCGGCGACTTACTTGCATCATTCAAGTATCCATGAAACCGCTCTAAGTTTCGCATTTGGTCGAACTTTCATTGGTATATCGTTCAAATTATAACAGTTTCTCCACCAGAATTGAAAAGGACCCCAGAGGATTAGTCTGCGGTCCTTTGACTGTCAAATTCACAGTCTTGCGGTTAGTCGGGAGCGCCCCCTAACGGAGCTTCCCCAAGAGGTGTGAATGGGTTAGAGGGCAACCCCCTTATCACCGTTCATTATTTGATCACCTCCTTTACTCAGCCGACGATAAACGGAGCTTATCACAAGCTTGCCGAGAATGCAAGCCCCGCGCATCAACTGCATTGACAAGAAGAGTTCAATGCGGGGCCATACAGGTCGATAAAGTCTCGAGCGAGTCCTCGCTTGACTTCGCTCATTGCAGCAGGCGAGACATCGGCTCTCAGGAGCGTTTAGGAATGTGGCGCGGCTGTGATATAATGCAGCCGGGAACCCAAGAGTGGCGCAGGTATGACCAGGCACTACAATCCTTCTCATCGCCGGCAGGCGATTCAATGGGCGCAAAACCTTTTGGCGCGCAACTTTTACGTGCTGGATACCGAAACGACCGGTCTCGGCGAGCGCGACGAGATCATACAAATCGGCATTGTTGACGCGGATGGAAATGCGGTTTTGGACCAATTGATCAGACCGAGCATTCCGATCCCGCCGGGGGCGGCCAGGGTGCACGGCATCAGGGACGATGATGTGATCAATTCACCGAT
Organism: Chloroflexota bacterium; assembly: GCA_011525385.1. Lineage (GTDB taxonomy): Bacteria > Chloroflexota > Anaerolineae > Aggregatilineales > Phototrophicaceae > UBA6055. The sequence goes on from WTGF01000036.1 coordinate 23,001, forward strand.
TTTTAGCAGCCTTTACATCAAACTCTCGAGCTTGTTGGCGGGAGAAACGGTTATCGCCTACAACATGGATTTCGACTGGCGTATGTTGCAGCAAACTGTCGCGCGCTATCGCTTGCCCGATATTCGCATCGGCAAACGAGACTGCGCCATGAAACAGTATGCAAAGTTCAAAGGCAAGCGCAGCGGGCAGGGTCGCGGCTATGTATGGCATAAGCTGACTAGCGCTCTGGCGCAAGAGAGCATCGCTGCAGGCAATGCCCATAATGCGCTGGGCGACGCGCTGATGACTCTTGAGTTGGTACGAAAGATGGCAAGCTCGTCCTAGCCTATCCCCCGGATTGTCGTCTTCGGCGACCCGCCGGCAATGTTTAACCGCCTCCAGTATTTGCCGCAGCAACGCAAATAGGCCTCTTATTCGTTTGTCATCTACCTGAAATCGTATATAACAAGTGTAGATTGAGTGTGCGGGGAAACTGAAATGGCGGGGACCCCGCGGCCGTTTGCTGATGATGTGGACAGGAACGAGATGTGACCCGACCTAGATTGAAATCCAAACACATTTGGCTTTTCCTGGTAACTGCGTTGCTGTTATTGCCCTTGGGGCGAGCGTTGGCCGCCGATATCACGGTCGATGAAGACTGCAGCTTGTACAACGCGGTCCTGTCCGCAAATGGGGAAGAACAAGTTGAGCCGTTAAACAGTTGCGAAGACGGAGACGAAGCAGTCGACGAAGAGCAGACGGGCGCCGATACGATCACGATTGATTTGGCGGGTACTGAAGAAGGTACGATTACGCTAACATCGACATTGAGCATCACCTCCGACGTCATTGTTGATGGCGCCGGGTTCGTAGTAAACGGGGACGATAGCTATCAAATCTTCAATATTGACGGCGGCTCGCTCGAGATCATGAATCTGACGATGACCTCTGGTTCCAGCGAAGCGAATGGCGGCGCAATCTATGTCAGCAATGGTTCCCTTTCAATGAACAACAGCGTTATCTCCAATAGCGCGTCAGCGAGCCACGGCGCTGGTATCTATGGCGAGAGCAGCGATATCGTTATCTCCAATAGCGCCATAAGCGCAAATACGGCTGGCGCCGATGAAGCGGTTTCGGGCGGTGGCATCTATTTTGTCGGCGGGGAAGAGAACAGTCTGCTAATCGACAAAAGCGGTCTCGACTCGAATAGCGCGACGGATGACGGCGCTGGCTTGTACGTCAACAGCGGAAATGCGACGATCAGCAATACATCGTTCGCTGAAAACAGCGCGACCGACAAGGGAGGCGCTATCTATAATGCGGGAACCGCGACCCTTACCCATGTGACAATTGTCGATAACAGTGCAGAGACAGGCGGCGGAATTTACGACAACGCATTGCTCCATTTGTATAACAGCATCCTGAGCGGCAATGTCCCGGAAGATTGTACGGGCACCTTGAACAGCAACATAGGCAACCTGATTCAAGACGGTTCCTGCGGGCATGAGGAATTGGTGGAAGATCCGATGTTGCTCAAACTGGCCGGATTACCGGTTTATTACGTACTGCAGGAGGCCAGCCCGGCGATTGATAGCGGAAACACAGGCAACTGCTTGCAGGAAGACCAACGCGGACTCGCACGCCTGGAGGGATTCTGCGATATTGGCGCCTCCGAATATTTGTCGGGATCATTTGCCTTCCAGATCCAAAGCGCAGTGGCAAACACAGCCACCACCGACACGGAGGATGATTCTACGGCTACGGCGTCGTCTGGATCACAAACAGCGCGGGCGACCGCAACGCCCACTTGCGAATCCTTGCCAACTGGCGTAACGGTGACCGGCTATGTTAGCGGAACCCAATGCCAGGAAAGAGATGCTGCTGGCGTCGGGAACCAAGTCATCATTGACTATGGTTTCAAAAAGGCGATAGATCTCTGGGGATACGTGCCCGAAAGCGGCCTCAGGATCTGCTTTCAGGATACCGGTACGATCATCTTGCTCGACGCCGCAACCTCGCCACGTACGATCATTCCCTTGCCCACAGTCACCGACGGAGACTGGCGTTGCGCGGATGTCGATCGTGAAGGCACAGCGGTTTTGATGAATCAAGACTTCTTGTCTACCGAAGCGGCTATCAACGCGGAAGTCCCGCTGAGCGATTGCACGGTTACGACCACCGACATTCTTAATGTGCGCAACGAGCCTGCGGGCGGTACGATACTGGCCGTGCTCTTGAACGACGTCAGTCTTACATCCAGCACGCGTACCGCAGCATGGTTCAAAATCGACTATTACGGGATCGTCGGTTGGATCAGCGCCGACTACGTCACGACAACAGACACCTGTCAATAGCCTTTGGCAACCGCTCTCTCGATCCCTCCATGACGCGACATGGGGGGATTTTTGCGTCGCAATGGAAGAATACGCTCGCCTATATATAATCTAATTCTGTCGTTCATATGCAAGAAAGACAGATCTCATGCGGTTTACCGACAAAGTTATACTCGTTACTGGCGCTTCTCGCGGAATCGGTCGAGAAGTTTCCCGACAATTCGCCGAACGGGGTGGCAAAGTCGCCATCCATTACAAACAGAATGCCTACGCGGCGAGAACGACACTTAATACGCTTTCGGGGCGCGGTCATAAGATCTTTCAAGCCGATCTGGCAGATCCCGCCGCTGTACAACCCCTGGTCGATTCGGTCGTGAAGCAGATGGGAGGCATCGATATCTTGATCAACAATGCCGGCATCTACGAGGAGAGACCGCTCACCGACGTCGGCTACGAGGAGTGGCAAGCGCATTTTCAACGCGTCATTTCTGTCAACTTGCTCGGCCCTGCGAACCTCATTTACTGTGTCGCACAAAAGATGATCGGGCACGGCGGCGGGCGAATTGTCAATATTTCGTCGCGAGGCGCATTCCGCGGCGAGCCGACGGCGGTGGCCTATGGCGCCAGCAAAGCCGGACTGAACAGTATGGGACAATCTCTGGCGCAGTTGCTGGGTCCCCACAACATATTCATCGGCACGGTCGCGCCCGGTTTCGTAGAAACGGATATGGCCGCCGAACGGCTGGCGCAAGCGGATGGCGACGAGATCAGGAATCAATCCCCGCTTGGGCGCGTCGCCAGGCCGGAAGACGTTGCCTACGTCGCGCTTTTCCTGGCATCAGCGGGCGCGGAGTTTTCCACGGGTTGTATTGTGGACGTTAACGGCGCCTCGTACTTGCGCACATGATGACTCCATCAAATATATGAAACCGATCGACTTGCGAACCGACCGACTGCGCATTCGGCAGTTTCACGAGCGAGACGCCGAAGACTGTCTCCGCTTTCGAGCGCAAGTCTTCGGCATTCAAGAACCACGGCAAAGAGGGGTGGATTGGCTGCAATGGACAATCGACAGCTACCGCGAACTGGCTCAACTTGGGCAGCCACCCTATGCTGACTACGCCCTAGAAGCGCGCTCGAACGGGAATTTTCTTGGCTCGGTAGGGATCGTGCCGACGGTCATAGCCTGGGGCGCGCTGGGGGACGATCCGGCTGATAATCTACTCAGTCCAGAGGTCGGCCTGTTCTGGGGAATCATGCCGCGCTATCGAAGACGAGGATTCGCCAGCGAAGCTGCTATGGCATTGCTAGACTATCTGTTTCGAGAGTTGCATATTGCCCGCGTAGTGGCCACGACGGAAAAAGACAATATCGCTTCTCAAAGGACGATGGAGCGATTGGGCATGACTCTCCAGCGCAATCACTTGTCCGAACCGTCTTGGTGCCAAGTCGTCGGTGTGATCAAGCATCCGCGCCGGCGCTGATTCTACAATATTCACAGTGCCGTCTATCGCATCCCTATGTTAGACTTTATCTCGGATGGCAACGGAATCCGTGGCCGTGTCCTGCGCGATGGCAGGCCCGTTTTCGAAAAAAGTGAGGAGAATGCAATGAACCGTAAACTTATTAGTGTTTTGGTCTTGGTCGTTTTGCTTGCCGGCGTCGCCGGCGCGCAAGACGACAGCTTCGAGTTGACGATCATGCACACCAACGATGTGCATGGTCATCATGAGCCGCAGCGCAACGGCGATGGCGGCGCGGCGCGGCAAGCCACAGTAGTCAACCAGATCCGCGCCGAGGTTGACAATCATCTGTTGCTGGACGGCGGCGACCGCTTCACGGGAACGCTGTTCCACGTTCAGTATCGCGGGCAGGACAGCGTTCAGATCATGAATGCCATCGGCTACGATGCCATGGCTTTGGGCAATCACGAATTTGACGACGGCAGCGAAGTTCTGGCCGCCTTTGTCAAAGGGCTTAACTTCCCGGCGCTTAGCGCCAATACCGATTTCAGCGAAGATCCACTGCTGGCGGGCTTGATCGAGCCGTCGGTCATCCTTGAGGTTGGGGGCGAGCAGATCGGCATCATCGGCTTGACGACGCCGGAAACCGCGATTCTTGCCAAACCCAGCGAGCATCTTGTGTTCCACTACGATTTGATCAACATAACGCAAGAACAAGTCGATATACTAACTGCCGAAGGCGTGGACAAAATCATACTGCTCACGCATATTGGATACGGCGCCGATCTGGAAGTTGCGCAGGGGGTCAGCGGAGTCGACGTTGTGGTAGGCGGCCACACCAATACCTTCCTTAGCAACACCTACAGCGGCGCCCTTGGCGAATATCCGACCGTGGTAGAGAGCGCAAGCGGGGAACCGGTATTGGTCGTGCAAGCCAGCACCAAGACAGTTTACCTCGGTCGCCTGGATGTCGAGTTTGACGGCGATGGTCTGGTATCCGATTGGGACGGCGACGCCATCTTGCTGAGCCGCTACATCAGCCCGGATCCGGATATTAGCGACTTGATCGCCGGCTTGGCGGAACCAATCGCGGAACTGCGCGCGCAACCTGTCGGGGAAGCCGCCGTGGCGCTGACCGGCACCAGCCCACGCCTCTGCCGCATTGAAGAATGCTTGCTGGGCAACGTGATCAGCGACGCCGTGCTTGAGGATACGGGCGTCGATATCGTCTTCCAAAACGGCGGCGGCATCCGCGCGGATATCGCCGAGGGCCAAGTAACACTGGGAGATGTTCTCACGGTGCTGCCCTTCGGCAATTTGATCAGCACCTTTGAACTGTCAGGCGCCGACGTCATTGCAGTCCTCGAGAACAGCGTGAGCCGTATTGAACTTGACGAGAACAACAATCCTTCTGTGGATGGGGCATCCGGTCGCTTCATGCAGGTAGCGGGCTTGCGTTATACCTTTGACGCCACGCAGGAAGTCGGCAACCGCATCGTCAGCGTCGACGTCATGCAAGAGGGCGAATACGTCGCATTGGATGCGGATGCAATCTACAGCGTCGCCACCAACGACTTCGTACGCGCCGGCGGAGACGGCTACTCCGTGCTGGCCGAGAACGCCATCAATCCCTACGATCAAGGGCGTCCGCTGGATCAAGTCGTGGCCGATTACATCGCCGCCAACAGCCCGATCAGCGCCATGCTGGAAGGGCGCATCAGTCATCAGGCCGGCTGATCGCTCGCATGACAGAGTAAAGCAAGATTCGGGAAGACCGCTGGCGGAAGCCGGCGGTTTTTCTTTGAGCGTCAGACGGCCGCTCGCGCCCGGTCTGACGTAATCGCATACTGACTGGTGAAGACCCCGAATTGGAACTATGCTATAGGCAGATTTCGCGCGGCAATGGTCAATACCAGCGTAGCATTTTCCCATGCAAGACGGCGGCAGCTTCTACGACATTTTCTTCATCTACCATCCGGAAGACATCGAATTCACGCGTCGATTGGCTGAGCGGCTAGTTGCCGGCAATATCGTCCCCCGCCTTGATGAAGATATTGGCAAGTCTGAAGCAAGTCCACAGGCGCTGCGAGATACAATACTGCGCTCGCATACGATTGCGATTGTCCTGTCGCCAGATTCAGCCGAAAGCCAATTGTGCAATGAATTGATTGAATACGCGGTCGCCAACGGCAAGCGCTTCATCAGTTTGATCATCAACGAAGCAATCGCCGTCGCGGTCCATCCGGCCATTGCTGAAAACGCCTACGTTTTCTTGCGCGAGGAAGATGACTTCGATTCCAGCCTCGCTACCTTGATTCAACTTTTGCAAGTTGACGCTCACCTGCGTCTGCATACCGAGTTGCTGGTCAGCGCCAGCGCGTGGAATCTGGAAGGGCGCAGGAGCGATCTGCTGCTCGCCGCGGAGCGCGCGGAAGAAGCGCGCCAGTGGCTGGCGGAGGGAGCCAACCGTAGCCCGAAGCCATCGCAGCTTCTGGTTGAATTCATCCACGCCAGCCGCCGGCAAAAGCCGACGCCTGCTGGCGGATTCCCGACGCATTTCGCGCTTGGCCTGTTTGCCGTCTTGATCGTGGTCGCGGTTGTCGGGATCGTTCAGAGCGCGATGGCGGGCCAAAACGCGGCAACCGTCACCGCAGCCTTCCTCGCGACTAGTGAGCAAGGCGCGCGATCCGCCGCCGCAAGCGCAACGGCAGAGAGCAACAGCGCCGTTCGGGTTATATCGAATCTCGCGGCAACCAGCGTCCGCATCAGAGAAGAGGTTTTAGCAACTGCGGCCGTCCAAGCGCAATACGCGGCCAGACAGGCGGCGATGGCCGCGACCTCCCAAGAAGCGACGGCCATCCACGCTGCCAACGTCCGCGCCACAGAAAGGGCGCAACTGCAGAGCGAGATCGCCGCGCAGGCTGTCATCGACGGCGCCGGGCGCGCGCTCGCGGATGGCGACCTCGACCTGGCTCTGGCATTAGCCTGGGAAGCTGCGCAAACGCTCGAGAATCCCTGGCCGGCTTTGCAGATCCTTCGTCAGGGGCTTGAGCGCAGTCCAGCGGCGACGATTGATAACATCTCATTCCTGCAGGTGCATCCGCACGGCGAACAAATTGCTCTAGTCCCGGGTTCAGGCCGGCGTGTACTCGTTTATAACAGTCAAACCGGGCGGCTCGACTATGAAATTGACGATCACGAAGGTGATATCAGCGCGATCGCATATGCTGGCGATGGGCAGTTGTTGATCAGCGCGGCGGGGGATGGAGAAGTGGTCATTCGATCCAGCGAAGATGGCGCCGCGCGCTATCGCTTGGGTGAACATAAGGGCGCCGTTCGGGCGATGGCCGCATATCGAAGCAACAGCAAGTTGGTCACGGCCGGCGATGATGAACTCATCCTTTGGGATCTCGATACCGGGCGGAGCCTGGCTACCTACGCGCCGGAATCGGGCGACGGGCTGGTGATCAGAGACCTGCTGGTGACCGCCGACGACGCGCGCCTTATCGTCTGGTCGGATGCCGGCGGGGTGGTCAATATGGCGCAGCATTCGGCCGAGACGCTGGCGCTGCTTAGTCCGGACAGCGGCGGCCGCGTTTACCTGGGCTACGACCGAACGGGCGGCATCGCCTACAGCGGCGGTCGTAGTTTGCCAGCTTATGCCGGGGATCCCAACATCGGCGACCTTGTGCTCTGGAACCCCGCTACCGGCGAACAATTAACACGAGTTTCCGAGGGTTTCAACTGGTCGCTCATCAGCGGAGGCAATATCGCCAGCGCGACTGACAGTCTCCAATTCATCGCATTTGGCGACGACACTGCCCTGCTCGGCGTACAGAATAGCACTGACGAGAAACGCTTGGCGCTAATTGCCCTCGACGAAGGGACAGTTCTGCGGACCTATGACGACGAGTTTGCCGCCAGTCTGGTCTGGGCGCATTTCCTTAATTCAGATCTTGCCCTGTCTCTGACCAGCGACAACCGACTGGTCACATGGTCTAGCAAGAATGGCAGCTTGATCCGCCAGGTGGGCCATTCGCCGCAGCCTCTGGCGCGAATTGAAGTCGACGCGGGGGGCAGGACCGCAGTGGGACAGGCAGTCGATGGCAGCGTCTATCTTTGGCCGATAGCGCCAGCGCTGTCGGGCCAGCCCCGGATTCTGGATGAGTCCGCCGACGATATCAGGATCAATCAGTCGGGAGGGGCGCTGCTCGTGAGTGACAGCGGTGGTACGCGGCTTATGAGAATAGTCGATGAGGAAATTCTATTCCAGAGCGACGGGGGCAGCCTGACGCGGATAAACGAAGGCGGCTCACATTTCGCCATATCAGTTGGTCGCGATATCTTTCTATACGACGCGCACAATGGCCAGGTGGCAGCAAGTTGGACAATTGACCGCGATGAGGTCAAGAACCTGCACTTGGCGCCACAGGGGGACGCGCTGCTGGTGGAAACCGAAGCCGGCGAAATGCTGCTGCTGCGAAGGGACCGAGCTGTGCCACAGCGACTGAACAAGGGAGACTTTGGAGAATCCAGGCTGGTCAGATTTGCGGGCGACAGCAGCGCAGTTCTCAGCTTGCACCCAGCAGGCGCTTTGTTGTGGCGAGGGGACAGCGCGGAGCCGACGATAGCCTACGCGCTGGGACTAGCGCCCGAGTATGCCACGTCTGATCGCTTCAAGGTCGCATTTAGCGATGGCGGCGATCGTCTGTTTTTCTTCGTCATGCTGGAAGGAGGCTTGGCAGGCCTGACCCTAGTCGATCTGGAAGAGGATTCAATCCAGCGTCACACTTTTGTCGATGTCGCTCACGGCGAATTGGCGGCCCAGGGCAAGTATCTCCTGCTAGCGCGGATTGATGGAAGCGTGCAAGTGCTTGATACGTCCAGCGGAGCGGTCCTCAACGAATACGCCGACGTCGGGGGCATTGCTCGGAGATTAGAGCTTCTGGAAGAGCGAAACCGGCTCTACGCCGCCGCCGATAATCGTCTGCTGATATGGGACCTGGCATCGAAGGCCTTGGTACAGCGCATCCAACATCCCGATGAAGTATTGGATTTCAGCCTCAGCCAGGACGGGCAGCATGTCGTAACCAAGGATGCCAGTGGCGTGTACAGGCTCATTCGAGTCGAAAGCGCGGAAGAGTTGCTTGATAGAGTGCGCGAACGGGTTGCGCCGCGCGAGTTGACCTGCACCGAACGCGAACAGTACCTCGCTGCCCCCTTCTGCGAGTAAAATCGGGGAATATCGATGAAGCGAATCCTGTTTGCGTCCTGGTACACCGGTCTTGGCGGCGGCGAAACAGACCTGCTGACGCTGGCCGGTTCACTTGATGCCGGAGACTATGAATGCCATCTGCTGCTGCCGAGGGACGGGCAGTTAAGCGAGATCTGGCGCGAAAGGGTCGGTCCGGTCCACATCATTCCCTTTCGCGGCGCCACGACCTTCTTTGTGCCCCCCCTATGGGCGCGCTTCCCCGTGGTCAAGCGCTTCGCCAAGCTGCTGCAACGGGAGCGAATCGATCTCGCGCATAGCGATTATCACAGCTTGCCCATGATCGCCCCGGCGGCTCGAATAGCAGGACTGCCGTTGATCTTCACGCTCTGGGGTTGGTGGTTCAAGCCGAAACCCTGGCAGCGAAACTTCTTTCGCGACATACCGAAGACGGTAGCGCGTTCCATGGCTATCCGGGGCGGATATCTTGGCGAGCCCCCTTTCATGCCCCGCGAAAACCTGCCTGTAGTTTACCCAGGTATAGATACCGAGCGATTTCACCCGGATCTCGACGGGAATCGCTTGCGCGACGAACTGGACATCCCGCGCGATGCGCCCCTGGTCGCCATGGTCGCCCGTTTTCAACGCGTCAAGGGACACCACGCCTTTCAATCCGTTGCTGAAGCTATCGCCAGGCAAGAACCGGCGGCGCGTTTCATCGTGGCCGGCGATAATGTCTTCGGCGTGGCCGCCGATGAGCGCTATCGGGATCAGATGTTGCAGGCTGCCAAGAGGAATAACATACTGTGTGACCGTCTGCAATATATCGGTTTTCGTGACGATGTCGAGAATGTCTATGCAGCCGCGGACGTGGTGGTTTGCGCTTCTGAGTTTGAGAGTCTTGGCAAAGCCAACCTCGAGGCGATGGCCTGCGGGGCGCCAATCGTAAGCACCAACCGCGGAGGTCCGGCCGAGACAGTGCGCCAAGGCGAGACGGGATTTCTCATCGACCCCGGCGACATCGTTGGATTCTCCCAAGCGGCAATGCGGCTGCTTGGCGACGACAGGTTGCGAGAAAATATGGGACGCGCCGGGCGCGCTCAGGTCTGCGCGCGCTTCTCGATCGAGGCCGCGACAGAGGCCTATGGCCGCATATTCGAAGACTTGCTGAGGCTCAATTCACGGTAGCGTCCCGGAAAAACTTGGCGAAGGCATCGCCGATGGTGTTGTCCTTCAGATACGCGATATGCTCGCCCGCAAATGGAATAGGCTGCATGGCAAAGTGAGTCACCAGCGCATTGTCCGGCACCGTATTCGGCACAGCGAGCAATTCCAGCAAGCTGGCGCTTACGGGAGATCCCGGCAAGATCTCCTGCATGACGCTCACAATCGGGCGTAGTGCGCCGACGGGAACAGGCACGAGCAGGCGCCAGGTATTCAACGCGCCGATGATGCGCCGTTCGATTTCGCCCAGGGTCAAGACTTCCGGTCCACCCAAGGCCAATTCCATCCCGATGACGCTCTCGTCGTCGAGGCTGCGAATTGCAGCCTCGACGACGTCATGTACGGAAACCGGCTGGAATTCGGCTTTGCCCCCGTCGATCAAGGGAAATACGAACGGTGTCAACTTCAGCAGACGCGCGAAGGTATTGAAGAATTCGTCTTGCGGACCGAAGATGGCGGAGGGACGCAGCGCTGTCCACTGCAATGTCGACGCGGCGACGTATTCCTGGGCGCGCCCTTTGCTAGCGAGGAATCGGTACGGTAGATCGCTGCGGGCGCCGTTCTGGCTCATATTGATGAATCGTTTGACGCCGGCCGCTTGCGCTGCATCGAGAACATTGACCGTACCTTGCAAGTTGACCTCTTCGTAAGTCTGCCCGCGCTTTTCCATAGCGATGGCGACCAGGTGAATGACCGCGCTGACATTCTCCATGACCGGGGGCAGACTAGCCGGCATGGTAACATCGCCCTCGACGATTTCGATGTTAGCGGCGACTTCGCGCAGGCGCAATTGCGCTTTCGCGGAGCGTCGCACCAGCGCCCGCACCGGATGTCCCAGCGTGACCAGCTTTTTGACGATCTGATTGCCGATATATCCGGCGGCGCCTGTAACCAATACTGTCATCGGATATTCTCTCCGTCGTTGGTCTCTCTCATGATACGATAGCGGCATTAACCGGGCTTTAGCGCTCACGCAAAAAACAAACTCGTTCCGCTCTCGCAAATGCTGGTATATAAAACAAGAGTATATCCAATCAGTCAGGCTGCGCCAGGCACATGCGCGAACCATACAGGACCACCACAGTATACTTCCAGGTTGATCCGCAAGTCCCGGAGCCGCGCCCAATAGAATTGGCGGGCGACGCCATCCGGGCTGGCGGGTTGGTCGCCTTCCCTACGGAAACGGTCTATGGGCTGGGCGCTAACGCGCTTGACGAGACCGCCGTCGAGAAGATTTTCCGCGCCAAAGGCCGCCCGGCCAACGATCCCCTGATCGTGCATATCGCTGATGTATCCCAATTGCCGGGCTTGGCGGTACCGGTTCCCGAGATAGCTTATCGCCTATTCCAGCGCTTTGCTCCAGGCGCGTTGACACTGGTCTTGAACAAGCGTGAAGCTGTGCCGGCCAATCTAACCGCAGGTATGGATACTGTTGCAGTGCGCATACCCGATCATGCCGTCGCCCTGGCGCTCATAAAGGCGGCCGGCCGGCCTATTGCCGCGCCGAGCGCTAACAGATTTTCGCGCCCGAGCCCAACCACGGCGCGACATGTTGCCGCTGACCTGGAAGGGCGCGTGGACATCATCCTGGACGGGGGTCCTACGGCAATCGGCCTGGAGTCGACGATTCTCAGCTTGGTCCGGGAGACTCCACAGGTTCTGCGCCCGGGCGGCGTTTCGCTGGAAGAATTGCGCGCGATCGTTCCAGATCTTACTTATCAACCGCAGTATCTGACCGACGACGCCGCTGCGCCGTCGCCTGGCAGCATGCTCAAACATTACTCGCCGAGAGCGACGGTCATCCTGTTTCGCGGGGACGATGACCTTGCTGTCTGGGCAGCGATGAAGGCATTCGCCGACGATCATGACCACGTTGGCCTAATGACGCTGGAGCAGGACGTAAGTCGTTTTGCCGATCTTGATGTCAAAGTCGAGAGCTTGGGTGCAGATCTCGATGCGGCGGCCACCCGCTTGTTTGCAGCATTGCGATCGCTTGACAGCCGAGGCGTCAAGTGGATATTGGCGCGCGCTCCCGATACAACCGGCGTGGGCCTGGCGATCGGCGATCGACTGCTGCGCGCTGCCGAGGGAGTCGTGATTGACGTGAAGCCGGTAGTGTAACCTTTTCGGTTGAAATAGTTCGTAGCCAGTCCTCGACATGGGATTCTTAACTCAAAATACCAACGATATGGTAGGGGCGACTCGGCGAGTCGCTGTTGAAATTCTACCCCACCCCCCGGCCCCCTCCCCGAAGCATCAGGGAGGGGGAGCTTTACTGAGCTATTTTGGACTATTCTGGTCTTTCGTATTGACAGGACACTGACCGGGAATGGCTGTAATTCATGATTTTCAACAGAGTCCAGCGGATCGCCCCTACCGGCTGTCAGGT
>WTGF01000067.1 GCA_011525385.1 Chloroflexota bacterium
GGGGGTACCCCCCCCCCCCCCCGTATACATACTGTATCTATACGGTTACCCAAAAAGGGAGCATTATATGGGCAAATTTAGGGCAACTTCCCAGTATTTGAGGACACGGAGAAATGATCTATTTGCCTTGGTGTTCTTTGTGGTCAATTGTGCCTTGAACGGCAAAACCATGTGATTTGCCAAAAATTGATACGCGCCCAAGGGGCTCAATATACTTACGCTGATGCCTGATTGACGATATAATGTTTACATTCGCTGGCATCCGTAGCGCGCTGCTCGCGATGTAAAGGGCATTGACATAACAGCCGCTCGGCACGTGACCGGCGAATTTGGGCAACCGTGCTCACAGAAAATAATAGACCTGTTCGACTACCGCAAATCGCGGTTTGTCGAAAATGAGATTGGTTAGGCTAAAATGATTCTTGCGGACTCCCGCTCTGCCCAACCTGTCGCACGAGATAAGTCTTATTCGTGATTGGCTCAACGAAACGGAAAGTGTTCTATGTTTGACGAAATAGTGGATGAAGCGACCCAAAAAATGAAATCGACTCTGTCGGTCTTCCGCGAAGAATTGAGCAAGATGCGCAGCGGCCGCGCAAGTACGGCACTGGTTGATCGTATGATGGTCGAATACTACGGACAAGACACCGAGCTTCGACAATTAGCAAGCATATCAACGCCGGAGGCGATGCTGATCTTGATCCGCCCCTACGACAAGTCGGCAGTCAAGAGCATCGAGAAGGCTATACAAATGTCGGATATCGGGGTTAATCCCAACGTCGATGGCGAAAATATCCGGCTCAATATGCCCGCGCTCACGATGGAGCGCCGCAAGGAATTGGTCAAATTCCTCAATCGCCGCATGGAAGACACGCGCGTTGCCATTCGCAATATCCGGCGTTCGGCCAATAGTGATCTGCAGGACTTCGAGAAAGAAAAATTGATATCGGAAGACGAACGCAAACGCGGCGAGGTCGAAGTTCAGAAGTTGACTGATTCCTTTATCAAACAGATCGACCAGCTTGGCGCGGATAAAGAAAAAGATATCATGGAGGTCTAAAAGGCTTGAGGATGCCATCAGTTGAACGCGATGGCGCTGCAAGAATAAGGAATCGTCGCGGCAAAGGTGTAAACAAATAGGATCAGGCCGAGCGACTGCTGGAACAAAGGGCTTTCATGGTTGTACTCACGAGCGAAGAACTGGGGACGAAATTCGAATTGACCGAACTGGTTAAGGTGCCGGCGCACGTGGCGATCATCATGGATGGCAACGGACGTTGGGCAAAGCAGCGTGGCTTGCCGCGTTCGGAAGGGCACCGCCAGGGAACCGAAAACTTGCGTCGCATCATCCGCGCGGCGGTAGAGTTCGGCGTCAAGATCATGACCATTTATGCTTTTTCAACGGAGAACTGGTCGCGCCCGCGCCGCGAAGTCAGGTTGTTGATGCGTATCCTGGAGATGGTGATTGACCGCGAATTGCGCGAGTTGCACGAAGAGGGCGTTCAGATCCGACACATTGGCGAGTTGCAGGGCATTGAACCGCGGCTGGCGCGCAAAGTCGTCGAGGCCTGTCACTACACCCGCGACAATAAACGCTTGATCCTCAACGTCGCCTTTAACTATGGCGGCCGCGATGAAATTGTCCATGCGGTACAGAATATCGTCCGCGATGGCATCGCCGCAGAGCGCATCACCGAGCAAACGATCAGCGACTATATATACACGAGTGACTTGCCTGATCCAGATCTCATAATTCGAACCAGCGGCGAGTTCCGTTTGAGCAACTTTCTCATCTGGCAGGGCGCTTATAGCGAGATTTATACCACGCCGACTTATTGGCCAGACTTTGACCGGCATCATTTTCATGCGGCTTTGCTGGAATATGGCCGGCGTCAGCGCCGTTTTGGTAAGACTGATGAGCAAATCGAAGCTGAGTATGGCGAAACTGTTGACCGATATGCCTGAGACGAGCCATGAAACGTAAACGACTCGGCCGCACTGAACTGATGCTGCCCGTCATTGGGTTGGGCACGGCGTTTACCGGCATTCCCACGCCGCGTCAAACGCTGAGCGAATACCTCCAGGGCGGCAATCAGGTGGACGAAGAACTGGGCGTCAAGACGCTGGTCGATGCCCTTGATGCTGGTTACCGGTTTATCGATACCGCAGCGCTTTATGGACGCACCTTAAGCGAGACGATGATCGGCGAAGCGCTGCGTCAGCGGCCGCAATTACGTGATGAGATTATTGTTACCACGAAAGCCGGACGGACTTACGAGGGATTCGACTTCAGCTTCGACGGCATTCTCAAGAGCGTCTACGCGAGCCTCGAACGCATGGGTCTGGATCGAATGGAGCTGGTCTACATACACGATCCGATGGACTTTCCCATGGAAGACATTTTATCCGATCGCGGCGCCCTGGGCGCCTTGCGTCACTTGCAAGCCCAGGGCGTGATCAGGTTTGTCGGGACGGCGGCAAATGATCCCGCGACCAACCTGCCATACATTAGCAGCGGTGAATTCGACGCAGCGGTCATCGCCGATTCCTGGAGCTTGATCAACTTGACGGCCGAACGCGGTATTTTTGACGCGGCCCGAAGGCATGATGTTGGACTGGTCGTGGCTACAGCGCTGGAGCGGGGCCTGCTGGTAACCGGTCCCGTAGCAGGCGCGGAGTATCTTAATCGCTATTTCTCGCCGGCATGCCTCGATCAGGTCCGCAAGATCCAGCGTTTGTGCGAGCGCTATTCCATTCCAATGATCGCAGCCGCCTTGCAATGGTGCGCAAGGCATCCCCAAGTTACATCGACGATCCCAGGAGCGCGCATATCGGAAGAAGCCTCATCAAGCTTCGCCGCCGCGCAGATCGACATATCTGACGCTTTTTGGCCCGAGTTGCAAGAATTGGTTAAACACTTTGACACCGTGACCGGCAATTAACGGGCGCGCGCTATCAGGATAGCGCCTGTTCCAACTCTCTCGCGCGTTTAATATCAGCGAAGCCCATGCCTTGGCGCAGCAACAGCAAAAATCCTATAAAGGTTGCAGGCGCCCATATCACGAGATGTGCGACTACCGCATAGCTTGCCGCAATTGCAGTGCTTGTGCCCAGAGCGATAAGTATCGTACTAACGACGAACTCGTATACCCCAACTTGTCCGGGGGCGGCTGAAACAATGCCGGCCAGATTGACGGCGCCGATGACGAGCAGCGCGACGGTATAGCCAAGGTCCAGTCCAAAAGCAAACATGACGATCCAATAGACAGCGGCTTCTATCGCCCAAGTGACATAGCTGCTGATGACAGCGCCCAGCAGCAAAGTCGGCGTGCGCAGACCCGCCAAGCCGGAGGTCATGTCGTCGCCAACTTGATTGATCAAGGTCGCCAGTCGATCCGGAAGGATTCGACTGACCGAGCCCATAAGACTGCGCAAAAGCGCTGGCTTGGCCGCGAGAAGAAAAAAGATCATGACAGCGCCGACAAAGAGCGGGGTCGCGATGCTGACGATTGCCCCGACCTCGGTCGACTGGATATCGATGAACAGCAGGCTGAACATGATAAAGGACAACATAACCACGCCATCAAAGGCGCGTTCCACCATGACCGTGGCGGTGGCGCTGGCAAGCGGCACGTCATGATTGCGCCGCAGCAAATAAATTCGTAGCGCCTCGCCGGCGCGCAGGGGATAAAGGCCGTTGCCCATGTAGCAGATGGCGACCAATTCCGCCAGGGAACGCAGAGGTATTAAGCGTACCGCGCGCAACAGGTATTGCCAGCGCAAAGCGATGACAGACAGGGCGATGAAATATGTCGGGATAGCGAGCAGCAGCAGTTGTATGTTGACCGCGCGCAAGCTGTCCCACAACTGTTCCGCCTTTAGATCGCGAAAGGCGAGGTAGAGAAAGACGACGCTTATGATGATGCCGCTAGTCGTGGCGAGGCGTTTGCTGCCCTTCTTCATCGGCGTCCAATCTGCAGGTCGACCGGTCTACAAACGCTGAACAATATCAAAGCCGCGACGGTCTTGAAAGACCTGCGGCCAGAACCAGGCAAGCCGTCGGGGCAGCAGCCGGCCCATTTGGCAGGCCACTGCAACTCACTCAATGGAACGTTGCACACTGACCCGCAAATTTTCGCCCTATGTACCCATGCGAGATTCCAATTGGTCAGATTAGCACCATTTCGCTGGCGTCCACCCGGCAGAGGATTTCTGAAGGGGCATTGTAGGGCAGGCCAAAGGTCTTGGCAACAGCCGGATGCGTACATTGTCCATCAAACGTATTGAGTCCTTTCAGCAGCGCGGCATCCCTCCGCAGGGCGGGAGCAACTCCCAGATCCGCGATTTTCAAGGCGTAGGGCAGAGTGGCGTTCGACAGAGCCAGGCTCGAGGTGCGCGGTACAGCGCCCGGCATATTGGCGACGCCATAGTGCAGGACGCCGTCCAAGACAAAGGTCGGCTGACTATGCGTGGTGACGCGCGTGGTCTCGACGCAGCCGCCCTGGTCGACCGCTACGTCGACGATGATGCTGCCCGCGGGCATGGTCGGCAGCATGTCGCGGGTGACAAGCATAGGCGCGCGGGCGCCGGTGATCAATACGGATCCGATTAGGGCGTCGGCGGTACGGATCGCAGCGGCGATATTGCCGCTGTTGGAGTACAAGGTATTCAGGTTCCCATCCAGCACATCTTCGAGATAACGCAGGCGATCCAGATTAATGTCCAAGAGGGTGACATTGGCGCCCATGCCCAGGGCGATTTTTGCCGCGTTGGTGCCGACGGTTCCCGCGCCCAGAATGACCACGTGCGCGGAGGCCACACCAGGCACGCCGCCCATCAACAAGCCGCGCCCGCCCTTGTGCCTTTCCAGGTAGTGCGAGACAACCTGCGCCGCCATGCGCCCGGCTACTTCACTCATCGGTTCCAGCAGCGGCAAACGATCCGACGCGCCTTGGACGGTTTCATAGGCGATTCCCGTTACGCCGCTTTGCAGCATGGCATGCGTAAGCTCCGCTTCGGCAGCGAGATGAAGGTATGTGAACAAGACCAGGTCCGGGTGCAAGTGCGGATACTCGCTCGGCTGCGGTTCTTTTACTTTGATCACCATGTCCGCTTGCGCCCAAACTCTCGCGGCGGAATCGAGTATCGTCGCGCCGGCGTCAACGTATTCGTCGTCCGTAAATCCGCTGCCTGTGCCGGCTTGAGATTCGACCAAAACCCGGTGTCCGCGCCTGACGAACTCGCGTACGCCGGCTGGCGGCAGGGACACGCGGTGCTCGTCCGCCTTGATTTCCGTTGGGATTCCGATGTTCATGGAGGTTCTCCTGTGCAATCGCGTTATTTTCATTGTACATGATGTAGGAAAAATGTCTACTAAATTGATACAGATTGCCCAAAATCCGCCTATCTCTATCTGAAGAGCGGACAGTTTGCGACAGGCAGTTGATTGCAAGTCGTCCTCCAATCCCCGACAGTTGCAGCCCGTTTTTGCGAAACAGTATAGATACAGTATGTATAGCGGGAGGGTTCACCACAGGGGCACAGAAGTAAGCGCAAGTAAGTCATGCAAAAGATTGCAAGGTCAATACAGGGGCAAATCGTGGCTCGCCCGGCGTTCCGGAAAGGTTTTGCGGGCGACCCAATGGGTCGCCCCTACCGCCGACTATTATTTTGGAGTGCATTAGCATGACATTGTTGGTGCTACTGAGAGCAGAGAGGGGACTGTTTCGGGCGACCTGATGGTCGCGTAGGCACTGACCGCCGGCACAGCCCTACGCCATTTGTCTGACCCGTCGCTGTCGCAGCCTGTCCCTTCAAACATGTCCGCTCCGCAGCTCGTTAGGGCTAGCGGGCCAAGATCGGATGCGTATGAGCCGAAAGGGACTAGATGGTGAAGTGTTCGTATTCGTTGTCGGCCGGGATGCCCCAAACCGACCAGAAATCTCCCTTGGGGGGGCACATGATGGCAGCGCCGCAACTCTCCACGTGCATGGGCGGCTTTGGGCGCGTGCAGATAGCGGTCTCATCGCGCGTCAATGACACCAGGTCATCAAGCTCAATCCGGTCTTTCGACAATAATTCACGGGCGCGTTGCAAGCGATTCTCCGAGCTGTTTTGCGATGCTGGCGGTCGCTCTCTCGAGACGTCAAGGTTCTGCTGGATCAAGCAGTGATTGGTATGGGTGATGGTCTCATCGCCGAGGGCATGTAGGTATTGCGATGTCGACATCGCTTCGACCTCATAACCAGCGCCGTCCCGGTCCATGAGCAGATAATTGTGCGCGCCCGCCAATTTGGCTTCGGTCACACATTCGAGCGCATCGTCGAGATTGTCCTGCTGCAAGACCTTGCGCACGACAAAGGGCCAGGTGACGCCGATCTGACCGTCGGTAGCCATCAGATTGTTGATGCCCACGGCGATGCCGGCGCTATTCATGCCGATCATGCCGACGCAGCCGGTGATGGTGAAGGCGAGAAATTCGGGAGTGCCTTCGGGCGCGCCGCGCAGCAAAATGACATAGGGAGTCGCCGACGCGTGCATGTCCCAGGTTTGTCCGAAAAAAGCTTGCCCGGTCGCGCTGCGATTATTGGGTACCATGAAGGCGGTGCAGTTGTCGGAGGCCAGCGGCGGCGCGGCGGGGACGGCGACGCCGCCCAGGTTGTAAAGCACGTCGATGAAATCGGTAAAACCATTGTTGATGACCAGTTCCGCCGGGCTGAGCCCGGTGGCGTCGGCCATGCCAGCCAATTCCTCCATCAGATCGGGCGCGTAGGTCTGATGCTCGACCACGCAAGCCTCCGCCAGGGCGATTATCGCTTCGCGCGAAAGGCTATGTCCGGTCCAGTTGGGATCTTGGCAGAGCCGCACGCGGTCTTCGGTGAACATGTGGATTTCGTCGTGGAAGCGTTTACCGTGCTGCCAGCCCATGTCAAAGGCGCTGCCCGAGATTTCGACGACCCGTATCCGTTTCATGATCTACCCCGAAACAATCTGATTAGCTAATTCAATTGTGCTACATTTTGTCCATTTCCGCACGGACCGTATTCAAGAGGCTTTCGGCGCGGATCTGCGCCAGGGTATAGCAGGGACCGCCGAGTTGATCGGCCAGGCGCTGCGCCAAGCCCTGGTCGAAGGCGACGTGCTCCATATTGATCGTCACCGTACGGATCTCGGCTTCGTGGATTCTGCGCGCGATCGAATGCGCTTCTTCCTGCGGCGAGATGGAATCGCTGATGGATACGTTGCCGGCGCCGTCGGTGAGCAAGATCATCATGGGCATGACATCGGGATTCAGATTTTTCTCGCGCATGACCGCTTCGTATGTCAACAGCAGCCCGGCGGAAAGGGGCGTTTTGCCGCCGACGGGAATATCGGTCATCGCTTGCTTCGCCAGCAGGACAGAATTGGTAGGCGGCAATACCAACGAGGCGCGGTCCTTTTGAAAGACGACCAGACCGACGCGGTCGCGGCGCTGGTAGGCATCGGTCAAAAGCGACATGATCGCCCCTTTGGTGGCTTGCATGCGCTCGGATACCGCCATGCTCCAGGACGCGTCGACCGTGAACATGATCAAATTGGCCGCTTTGCGCACGCGCACTTTTTCCTGCAAGTCGGTTTTGCGCAGGGCATAAGCCATGCCGGTTTCGTCCTTTTGCTCGGCTCGTTCGACTTGGAAGGGGGCGGCGGCGCGCAAGGTGGCGTCAAAGGCGATGTCGCGCGGCTGCTCGCCAGCTTGCTTGGCGCGGACATAGCGCCCGCGTTTGCGGTCGGTACGTGTGGTTGAGCGGCGCCCGGATTGCCGGCGCGTCATGCGATCCAACTGCGTGTTGAGTTTGCGCGTTTCGAATTCGGCTTTGGATTCAATTTGTTGACCGCCTTCCCACCAGCGAGCATCCGATGTTGGGAAGACATCCTGGGGAGCAGCCTCGGTCTGGCTTAGCTCCTGTTCTTGCGGCTCGCCTTCGCTGCTTACGGAGTCACTTTTTTTTTACTTTGGGCAGCTTGCTCGTCGCTCTGGTCCGTGAATTCGCCGGCTTCTTCGCCTTCCGCGATTTCTTGTCGTTTGTCATCGACGGAGGCTTCAACGGCGTTGAGGTCGGCCTGGGCGTCGCTGAAGGGACCGCGCTTGAGGCGATGCGGAATCGTCAGGCGGATCGCCAAGGTGATATCGCGATCGTTGATGGCTGCCCGGCCTTCGTAAGCGGCGTGGGCGCGCGCGGCTTTCAAGATCACCAGATCGGCGCGGTGGCCATCGACGCGCAGGTCGCTGGTGATGCTGGCGATGACGCGCAGATCGCTGGTGGTATGCGTAACATCGTCAATGATTTCGCGGGCGGAGGCGATTCGCCCCGACAACCGTTGGTCCACGGGTTCCCACTCGGCTTTGAAGTCGAGGGGATCGTTCTCGTAGGCGATATGTCGTTCCAGGATTTCGATGCGCTCCGCCGCGTCTTTGATGCCCGTGACATCAACCGAAAGCGCGAAACGATCGAGCAATTGCGGACGCAGATCGCCCTCTTCCGGGTTCATGGTGCCGACCAGAATGAAGCGCGCCGGGTGGCTGAAGCTGATGCCTTCTCTTTCCACGATGTTGACACCCATGGCCGCGCTATCGAGCAGCAGGTCGACGATGTGATCGTCGAGCAAGTTGATCTCGTCGACGTAAAGGATGCCGCGGTTGGCGTTGGCGAGGACGCCGGTTTCGAAATGGCGCTCGCCGAACTGAATGGCTTTTTCAATATCGAGCGTCCCGACCACGCGGTCTTCGGTGGCGCTAACAGGCAGATCGACGAAGCTGATGCGCCGACTGGCGACCGGGATTTCGTCTGTTTCCTGGTACTTTTGCCGCGCAAAATCCGACCAGGACTCGGGGCGGCCGGGATCGTCATTGAAAGGCGAATCAGAAATCACGCTGATTTGCGGCAATAGCGCCGCAAGCGCGCGCGCAGCGGTCGATTTGCCGGTGCCTCGTTCGCCGCGGATCAAGACGCCTCCAATGCGCATGTCAATAGCGTTAAGGATAAGCGCGAGCTTCATCAAATCTTGTCCGACTATTGCAGTGAAGGGATAAACGGGTGGTCTGTTGCTCATTGCGAATGTCCGGTCCTTGTCGATAGCGATAAACTGAATGCGCCATTATACGCTACGGGACAGGCGCTGGCAATTGTTAGCTTGCGCAGGCGGTAATGTATCCTTTTCGGTTGAAACAGGAAATCTTAACCGCCGAGGGGCGCGTAGACACTGCCCTTCGACGCCGGGAGCAAGTCAGGAGTAAAGCTGCTCTCCAAGTTCGTAACAGTTCCAAGGATGTTGTACAACGATAATTCACCTCAGAGGCGCAGAAGCAAGTGCAAGCAAGTCATGCAAAAAAAGCGAGCCTTGTAGGGGCGACCAATCTGGTCGCCCGCAGCCGCCGCAACTTGTGGTTTCGGGCGACATGGTATGTCGCCCCTACAGATCGTTGCTTTAGCAAATTTGCATTACCTACTTGGAACTACTTCTGTGTTGGGAGGGGCGCAAATGCCGAGGTACAGTTGCCGTCGCGCTTATGTCTCGGCGTCGCTGGCGGTGGCGCCCGGCGTCGTGCCTGGGGTCGCGGCATCTGCGGGGGTGGGAGGCAATGTCGGTTCTGGCGTCGAGGTTTGAGTCGTTGTTGGCAAGGCTGGCAGATCAGTGATCACGATCAAAGCGGTCGGATCAAAGCCGGCGCAGAAAAAGTCGCCGAGCCGGCCCCAGCCGTTTTCTCCGCTGGCGAGTTCGACGAGCATCCAATCCCTCGATCCCGTGCTTCCCAGGACCAGCACCGGTACGTTGCTCAGCGCAAGTTTCACATGGTCGTACAGTCTGTTTGGACCGGCAAACAAGGGCAAATCGCGCAAAGGGGCGCATTCGGGGTCGGCAGTTTTGATGCTGATGCGGCGTTCGATACGCGTCCCAATCTCGTCCTGAAGGGAGAGAACCAGGTCAAAGTCCGTTTCGGGTACGCCACGCAAGACCAGTTTGCGGGTCCCTCCGCCCGGGTTTTCTTCGGAGACAATGCTGAATTGCGACGGAAAGCGCAGATCGCTCGACACGGCGCCCTCAACTCGCCAGTTTAGGACCAACTCACTCTCAACATTGCGGAACATTTGCCCCCGATCGGCTTCAAAATTCTTGATCGTCACCGGTTGATATACGTCTAGTTGTCGCTTCTCTATATCCGTTACTCCATCCGCTACAGCGATCAAAGCGACTTCAATCGGATCAGCGTAGTCGGCGGTCGATAGAGCAAAAAATCCCGCGTCGGCATCCAATTCGGCTATCGGGGCGCGATCAATTTCGATGACAAAGCGCTCCGCGAAGCTGGCTTGCCATGTCAACTCCACAGTTGTTCCGCGCGCCACCTGTGATTCCGAAAGCGCGAAAGAGCTTATTTCGGGCGGCGGTCTGCGCGCCAGCAAGGCAAATAGCGCCATCGCGAAGGCGGCAATCAGTATGACAGCGACTCCAAGATGACGGACGGACAGTCTCGGCTTGACCAGGACGCCCGCCGGGATCGCCGCCAGATAGGCAGAGTCGTTGTCAGCCTGTACAAGCAGGGCGAAGGGAATTTTGCGAGACTTTCCAAGCAAGGGACGGCCCCGCGCGGCAACGCGACAAGAAACGATCCCGCGCTGACCGGCCGCGAGCTGAAGGCCGCGTTCCATCAGGTCAATATCAAGTTGGCCTTCTGGATCCCGCGCGCTGACCGCGAGTCGCAGGTCTTCGTTGCCTTGATTGAGCATGAAAAGTCGCAAGGACTTGCCCTCTCGAACAAGCGCCGGCTCCACCGCCAGGCTCAAGCCGCCAAAACCATGAAGCTTGATCATTAGCCCCACAAGCAGGTCCGAATCATCATTATCAGTCGCGCGAATGGCGATCGTGGCGGGGTACTCCCCCGGCTCGACGTCGGCGCGGCGCGGCGGCGCCACGCTCAAAATAATGAAGGCCGTATCATCACCGTCAAGCCGCGCTGAAGATTGGCTCAGCTTCGCCCAGTTCACCGGCAGGCCGTCGACGTCAATCGTGAACGTTATCTCCTTGTCGCCCCGGTTGGTAATGGCGATTTCCAGGGAGCTGCTGGAGGCCGGGTAAACGTCGAGGACGGATTTCTCCAGATCGACGTGAAACGAGGACTTCGTCGGCCGGGTGTTCTCGCTAATGGAAGTCATCGGGAGCGTAGGTTGGCCGTCACTCGGGTAGAATACGATCTTGGTCTTGCCAAGCGCGAGTTCCGTAACTTCTCTCATTGGGCGCGGCAAGCTGTCTCGCACATGGGAGCCTGATAAGTTGATTCCAGCTAGGGCGTCGAGATTGATGATGTGGACCAGGCCATCCAGCAGTTGCAAAGTACAATGTCGGTCGGATACCGACGGGTCAGCAAGGACGATCCCATTGTCGGCAGCGCGGCCGATGGTTGTCACTTCCTTCGATAAACGATAGCTCTTAATTGCCCCTGCGGGCTCGCGGACGTCGAGTCGACCATACATGGCTATGCTCAGCTCCCGTGAAATCTTGCGACGAGTCAGCCAACCGGGTTCGTCGTATTGTAGCTAGGAGTGAAAGAGCGGCAAAGTGGCAGACCGTCGCGTAGAACAATCGCAGGTAATGTATCCATATCGGTTGAAACAAAAGATTTTAACCACCGAGGACACCGAGAGCACCGAGAATAATCTTACAGTAACGTTGCTCAGTAAAACAAAGTAAGTAATGCGAAAAAGCGAGAAATGTAGGGGCGACCAATCTGGTCGCCCGCTGCCGCTGACAATACAGAGTCGCAGTTAGGCTATTTTCTAGGGTAATCGAAACATCCGCGGCTACAGAACGCGGGCGACTCAACGAGTTGTCCCTACCAAATCGTTCTTATTTTGGATTAAGTAGTTCAAAGAAAATTTGGAGATCACTTTGGTTACAGCTTCCGGGCGACCTGGTAGGTCGCGCAGGGCGCGCCGACACTGATCGCCGACATTGACTGGCAGCACCGAGAGTAATTCTACAGTATTGTTGCCCTCCGCGTTCTTTGCGCAGTCGTAGTGAAATGAATTATTTTAATTTCAACCGATCTCGATACAGTGCTTCAGCTTGCTCTCAGCCGACGATTGGGCTAGGGTAGGGCGACGCTGTTAAAACTGGGAATCAGGCGAGACAGTGACTGACAAGATCATCTGCGTGACACCCAACGTCGCTTTGGATCGCACGCTGGTTGTTCCCGATTTTGCCGTAGGACATATTTCGCGCATCAATCGCGGCGTCGTCGTGCCAGGCGGCAAGGGACTGAACATGATGCGGGCTGTGAAGATCCTGGGCGGTCATCCCCTGTCGATGGGTTTACTGGGCGGGCATACCGGGCGCATGGTGGCGGCGATGGTGCAGGAAGCGGGTTACAAGGCCGAATGGACCTGGTTCGATGGCGAGAGCAGAACCTGCACAATCATTGCCAACGCCGAGGGTGTTTCAACGGTCATCAATGAATCCGGACAGGTCGGGAGCTCTGATTGGCGCGCATTAGCGGACGATGTCTGCCGAGTCGCGGAAAGCCAGACAGCGAGCGCGGTCTGCTTTTGCGGCAGCGTGCCGGAAGGCGCCCCGGCAGATGCCCCGGCAGATGCAATACGGCGCCTGAAGGCCTTGGGCAAGCGCGTTTGGATCGATAGCAGCGGCCGGGCGCTTTCCAATGCGATCGCGGCCAGGCCCTTCGCCATCAAGGTGAATGCTGAGGAGCTGGCGGCCGCGATGAAACTCGATGCCCAAAAGCGGACGGAGGTCATTGATGCCGCCACGTCGTTGCTTAACCATGGCATCCAGATCGTCGTTGTTTCGCTGGGGGCGGAAGGCGCGCTGCTGTTGGCTAAGGATGTATTCCTGAAGGCGACGCCACCGCGAATCCGGCCGGTTGACCCTATCGCCAGCGGGGATTGTCTTCACGCCGGCATCGTGACAGCATTGGCGCGCGGAGAAAGCCATGCCGAGGCAATCCGCAGCGGGGTAGCAGCCGGTACTGTCAACGCTCTGTACGCCGGCGGAGCGCAGTTCGCTTACAGCCATTATCTGGGGATGCTGTCGGAGACGCGCGTGGAAGTCCTGTCCCGCTAGGCGCCCAAGAATTTACAAATTCTTAAAGGTTTTCATATACATTTCTTATGCGCGAACCATATGATTGCCAGCGTGCGTTCGTTGGGTTTATTGCGACCAATGACGCTCTATCTACGTTTTCGCCGTTTGCGGGGGCGAACACAGTTTCACCCCCACCCCAAACCCCTCCCCCATAAAGAGGGAGGGGCTTAAAGGGCTCAATACAGGTTAAAAGACTCCTTTACTGTCATTTTGGGGGAAGTGGCCGGGGATGGCGGCAGATTATCGACAGACTCACGACTGAAAAGACATTGTCGGGATGAGCGAGAAGGGGCTCTGCGTATGATCAATGTGCATAACATCAGCAAACGCTACGGCGCGATTGAAGCGCTGCGCGGGGTGAGTTTTTCTATTGAACCCGGGGAAATCGTCGGTCTGCTCGGACCTAACGGCGCCGGAAAATCAACTGCGATCAAGATCATTACCGGATTCCTTCATCCCGACGACGGCTGGGTTGAAATCGACGGCAAAGGCGTCCTGGGCGATCTGCGCGCTGCCCAAGCCAGGATCGGTTATCTGTCGGAGAATACACCCTTGTATCCCGAGTTATCGGTGCAGGGCTACTTGATGATGATCGCCGATCTGCGCAATGTGCCCCCTACACAGTCACTCGCGCTGCTGTCGGAAGCCATCCACGGCACGGGCTTGCAGGACTACTTGACCCGCCCGATCTCTTCGCTCAGCAAGGGCTTGCGTCAACGGGTCGGTTTGGCGCAGGCGATCTTGCACAAACCCAGCTTCCTGATTCTTGACGAGCCAACCGTTGGCCTGGATCCAACACAGATCGTCGAGATTCGGGCCTTAATCAAGGGCTTGGCGCGGGAAAGCAGCGTATTGTTTTCGTCGCACATCCTTTCGGATGTCGAAGCGATTTGCGATCGCGTCATCATCATTATCAATGGCCAGGTAAAGGCGGATCAAAACTTGCGCCAACTGCGCATGAGCAACGACGCTACGCTGGTGCTGCAATCGGATGCCGAGGGCATTCATGCGGCGCTGGGTGAGATTGAAGGCGTTACCCGGGTCGACGCCGTCCGCTCGGCTGACGATTTCCCCGCATATCGCATCAGCAGCAACCTGGAAGTTACCCCGGCTATCTACGCGCTCGCGCGCGCCGAGGACTGGGCGGTCAGGGAGATTCGCCGCGACGATATCACGCTGGAGTCCTTCTTCAATCAACTGGCGACCAGGGCATAGGAGGGGCATGATGAAGAAGATTCTCTCGATTGCCAAGAAGGAACTCAAACTCTATTTTGGCTCGCCCATGGCGCTCATCTTTGTCGGGATCTTCCTGGTCTTGACGCTCTTCGTATTCTTCTGGGTGGATTCGTTTTTCGCGCGCGGCATCGCCGATGTCCGGGCGCTATTTGAATGGATGCCGCTGCTGATGATCTTGCTGGTTGCGGCGCTGACCATGCATCAATGGAGCCGTGAAGAAGATAGCGGCAACTTGCAGGTCTTGCTTACCATGCCAGTGCGGCTGATTGAGCTGGTCGCGGGCAAATTCTTGTCGGCGCTGACGCTGGTTGCGGTTGCGCTGGCCCTGACCTCCTTCTTGCCCTTCACGGTTGCCAGCCTGGGCAATCTCGACTGGGGACCGGTTATCGGCGGATATCTGGCGACGCTTTTACTGGCGTCGAGCTATATCGCGATCGGGCTCTGTCTTTCTTCGCGAACGGATAATCAACTGGTGGCGCTTATCGGCACTGTCGTCGTTTGCGGCTTGTTTCAGGCTATAGGCTCGCCCGCTATCACCGACTTACTTGGGGCGAGCACGGGCGACATCTTGCGCTTGTTTGGCACTGGCAGCCGCTTTGAAAGCATTGAGCGCGGCGTCATTGACCCCCGCGACCTGGTCTATTATCTGTCGCTGACTGTGTTCTTCCTGGCTGCCAACATCTTGTCGCTGGAAAGCAAACGCTGGAGCAGGGGGGATCAACTGCGAGTTCGCCGATTGAACGGCAGGATTGCTCTGGCGTTAGTTGGCGCCAATCTGCTGGCATTCAACCTGTTGATCGCTCCGGCCAGCGCGGCGCGGCTGGATCTCACGCAGCACCGGGAATACAGCTTGTCCGAGGTAACTCGGCTATTGTTGGAAGGATTGCAGGAACCACTCTTGATTCGCGGATATTTCAGCGAGGAGAGTCATCCCTTGCTGGCGCCGCTGGTCCCGCGCATCAAGGATACCTTGCGGGAATATGAACTGGCTGCGAAGGGCAAACTGGAACTGGCCTTTGTCGATCCGCTGGCTCATCCGGAATTGGAACGCGAAGCGAACCAGATCTACGGTATTCGACCGACGCCGCTGCAAGTCAACGACCGCGGCGGCGTGTCCCTGGTCAATGTTTATTTTGACTTGCTGATCGTTTACGGCGACCAGACCGCGACCCTCAACTTCTCGGATCTTGTCGAGATTGTCGATTCGCCCTTTGGCGTCAATGTGCGCTTGCGCAACCTGGAATACGATCTGACAAGCAATATTCAGCGGGTTGTCTATGGTTTTCAAAGCCTGGAGGCTGTACTCGCCTCGTTTGATCAACCGGCTGATCTGACCCTGTATCTGACGTCTTCCACCTTGCCGCCTTCCATGCAGGAGCTCAGCCGGACTATCGAGGAAGTTGCGCAGGACATCACGAGCGCCAACCCGGACAAAGCCGGTTTCGAGATCGTCGATCTGTCCGCTCCTGAGGCCGACATCAGCGAAGAGGAGCTGGCCGAGCGCTATCAGATCCAGCCGGTAGCGACGAGTTTCTTCGCTGTGGAGACGTTTTTCCTGCATCTGGTCGTGGAGACCGGGGACAGTTTCCAGGTGATTTTCCCCTCGGGGGAGCTAAGCCAGGCCGAGATCCGCAACGCTATCGAAGCGGCTTTGAAGCGCTCGTCCTCGGGATTTCTAAAAGTGATTGGCTTGTGGACGCCGCCGGGGGGAGGGATTGACCAATTCGGACGTCAGATGCCCAGCCTGCAGCAGTATGCGATCTTGGAAGAGAGCTTGCGCGAATCCTATGAATTGCGCCGGTTGACGCTCGAAGACGGTAAGGTCCCCGACGATCTCGATGTGTTGATCGTGATCGCGCCTCACAGCATGACGGACACCCAGCGTTACGCCATCGACCAGTACATCATGCGCGGCGGCTCGGTTATCGCTGCCGCCGGGCACTATCGCCTGGGCATTGATCCCATAGGCGGTACGCTGATGCTGGACGTTAATGAAAACGGCATTGCCGAGATGCTGCGCAGCTATGGCATTGCCCTGGGCGAAAGCCTGGTGATGGACAGGCAGAATGCGCCCTTCCCCATGCAGACGCAGCGCGATCTGGGCGATATGGTCGTTACCGAAGTGCAGGCTCTGGATTATCCCTTCTTTATCGATGTTCGCCCTGACGGCCTCAACCTTGAGAGCAGCATTGTAAACAGCTTGCCCTTTGTGACCATGAACTGGGCGTCGCCGGTCCTCGTCGAAGAGTCCCGGCTCGACGACGCCAGGTCCAGCGAACTGATTCGCTCGAGCCCGGCCTCCTGGGAAACCAGCGACAGCAACTTGCAGCCCGATCTGGAGTTGTTCCCCGAATTGGGCTTCATGATTGGGACCGACCAGAAACCGTTCCCGCTGGCGGTCTTGGTGGAAGGTTCATTTGAGAGCTTTTTCCTCGGCAAGGATTCGCCCTTCGAAATCGCAGACGGCGGCGAGATCGCGGCGGAGGGAGAGACCGCCGAGGCGGCGGCAATCGGCCTGATCGAGCGCTCGCCCGGCAATACGCGCCTGATCGTCTTGGGCAGTTCGGAATTCATCAATGACAACGTATACCAGATATCTCTGAACTTCGGCGGCGACCGCTTCGCCAGCAATTTGCAAGTCTTCGCGAACGCCATTGATTGGCTGACCGAAGATCTTTCCCTGGCTTCTATTCGCAGCCGGGGCAGCGCGGCGCGCATCTTGCCGCCGATAGCGGATGCGCAGCAGAATCAGTGGGTGCTGATGAACTATGCTGTGGCTCTGATCGGACTGGTTTTGATCGGCGTATTCTGGCAAATGCAGCGCCGCGCCGAAGAACCTATGGCGCTGATCGCGCCGGCCGACGCAACAGTTGAAGATTCAAATGAGGGCGCCAGCATCGCCGAAGGAGGCGCATGATGCTGAACCGAAGCAATATCATCCTGGCAGCCGCGCTGGTTGTTCAGATCGTTTTGCTGGCCATTTCGGTTGGCGCAAGAACGGGCGGGGAAGAGCGGGTTGCGCAGCCCCTGTTGTCGGGATTCAAGGTCGACGATGTTACAGAGCTGGTCATCGCCGATGATCTTGACAATTCATTGAGGATCGCGCGCCGCGATGACGGCTGGGTACTGCCCAAGGCCGACGACTTCCCGGTGAACAGTGACAAAGTCGGTGAACTGCTGGCCAGCATCGCGGGATTGGATACGGGTCGACTTGTCGCGAGCAATCCGGCGAACTTCCCGCGGCTGGAAGTGGCTGAGGAGGGATTCCGGCGCAAACTGAGCATCACCAGCGGCGACGAGACAAGCGTACTCTATCTTGGCGGCAGCGCCGGAGCCGATACGGTTTACGCGCGCCTGGCAGGCGACGACCGGGCCTATCTGGGGGCGGGTCTCAGCGCTTGGGAAGCCTCAACTCAGGTATCCGCGTGGATCGACACCAGCTATGTCAGTGTACCGCAAGAAGACCTCATCAGGATCAAGGTGAGCAATGCGAATGGCAGTTTTGAGTTCGAGCCTGATGGCGGGACCTGGCGATATCTGGGCTTGCCGGAAGGCGAAGCTTTTGAAGATACGCTGATGCCGGGCATAACCCGCAATGCCTCCTCCATTTCTATGGTTGAGCCGCTCGGTCGGGTCTTGCTGGACGAATACGGCCTGGACGCAGCGACGGTCACAGTTGAAGTCGAATACCGGCAGATTGTCGAGATGGAAGTGGAGGGCGCTGAGGACGATTCGGAGGGCGCACAGGACGCAACAGACGACAGCGAAGACATCGTGTCATACAGTACCGAAAGCTACACGCTAGCTTTCGGCGCGAAACGAGAAGACGGCAATTTTGTCATGAAATCTTCGACATCGGATTATTTTGTGACAGTGCGCGCGTATGTGGTGGACGCCTTTCGCGACTTGGAGCAGGCGGATCTTTTGCGGGTTAGCCAGGACGATGTAGAGAATACAGCTGAGGCCGGTGGATAGCTCGCAAAGCCTGTACAGCGACATGTGAGACAGAAGTTAGTGCAAGTAAGTCATGCAACGAAAGCGAGCCATGTAGGGGCGACCCGGCGGAGTCTGTTGAAATACAGCCCTCATCCCCCGGCCCCTTCTCCCACAAGGGGAGAAGGGGAGTCTTGTGACCCGTATTGAGCCCTTTAAGCCCCTCTCCCTTTATGGGAGAGGGGTTTGGGGTGAGGGTCTAGGCGGTTCTTCAACAGAGTCCGGCGGGTCGCCCCTACCGCCGACTATTATTTTGGAGTGCATTAGCATGACTTTGTTGGTCTTACTTACTTAAATTGGTTTTGATGCGATTGTTCCGACTTGGTCGTTCCCCTCGTTATTTGGCTATTGGGCTCGTATAATGCAGCGCGTTAATCCCGGCTATCGCAGGCAGCAAGGAGAGTCATGGCGAATCCCCTGAATTTCCAGCAGGTCATTCTAAAATTGCATGAGTTCTGGGCGGCGCAGGACTGCGTCATCTGGGAGCCGTATAACGTGCAAGTGGGGGCAGGCACGGGCAATCCCGCGACGACTCTGCGCGTATTGGGTCCCGAGCCTTGGCGCGTGGCTTATGTCGAGCCAAGCGTCCGGCCCGACGATGGCCGCTTCGGCGAAAATCCCAATCGAATGCAGAAATACTATCAATATCAAGTCATCCTGAAGCCGGACCCGGGCAATCCCCAGGAACTTTATCTGGCGTCGCTGGAGGCGCTGGGCATCAAAGAGCGGGAGCACGATATTCGCTTTGTCGAAGACAACTGGGAATCGCCCGCTCTCGGCGCTTGGGGGCTGGGCTGGGAAGTGTGGCTGGACGGCCAGGAGATCACGCAATTCACCTATTTCCAGCAAGCGGGAGGCATGACGCTTGATCCGGTAAGCGTGGAAATCACCTATGGGATCGAGCGAATTGTATTGGCTTTGCAAGGGAAGGACTCCGCCTGGGAGATCGATTGGCTGGACGGCGTAAACTACGGCGACATGATGTTCAACGAAGAGGTTGAGCACTGCCGCTATTATTTTGATGTCGCCGATGTAAGCGCGCTCAAGCAGGTCTACGATACCTATGAACGCGAGTACTCGCACGCGCTGGAAGGCGATGCCTTGATCAGCGCCTATGACTACGTGCTCAAGTGCAGCCATCTCTTCAACGTCCTGGATACCCGTGGCGCTATTGGCGTCACCGAGCGCGCAAATTATTTTCGCCGAATGCGCGAAATGACACGGACGATCGCCAAAGAGTACGTTCAAAAGCGTGAGGCTATGGCTTATCCGCTGATGAAAATGGCGGATAAATGGAAAGCTCCCCCGGCTCAAGCAGCTGGCGAAATGCCGGCGGCGCCGACGACAGCCGCGGACGTGCTGGTTGAAATAGGTGTTGAGGAGATGCCCGCCGATGATGTCGCTGACGTATTGTCACAATTGCAAAGTTCCGTTCCGGCGCTGTTCGATGAATTGAAACTTGGGAACACGGGTATCGAGGTAAGCGCGACTCCGCGCCGTATTGTCGTGATTGCGCGGCAAGTGTCGCCACGCCAGGCTGATGAAGAATTCGTCGCCAAGGGCCCGCCGGCGGCGCGGGCATTCGATGAAAGCGGCAAGCCTACGCGCGCTGCGTTGGGATTTGCGCGGGGCAAAGGCATTGATGTTGGCGAACTGGTCGTTCAGGAGATCGACGGCGGCAGTTATGCGACGGCGCTGGTGAAAGTTGCCGGTTTGCCTGCAACAGAAGTGCTGGCGAGCGAATTGCCCAAGTTCTTGTCCGACATTAGATTTGCCAAGTCGATGACTTGGAATGCGAGCGGTCTTGCTTATTCGCGCCCGATTCGCTGGGTCGTGGCCCTGTTCGGCGCAACGATTATCCCCTTCGCGCTTGGGGGCGTCGCGAGCGGAAATGTCACTCGTGGACTGCGCCCTTATGGTTCGAAAGAATCCCTGGTCGAGGACTTGGGGACGTATAAACGCCTATGTGATGAAGATGGCATCAAGCTCGGCTTTGACCAGCGGCGTGATTCGATACAAGAACAAGTCAATGTTCTGGCCAGTGATGTCGGCGGCATCGTTCCGTCGGACGGGGATCTGCTGGATGAAGTGACAAACCTGGTTGAAGCGCCGACAGCCTTCCGCGGCGAATTTGACAGAACATATCTGGAGTTGCCGCGCGATGTACTTGTCACTGTCATGCGCAAACACCAGCGCTATTTCGCCGTTGAAGATTCCCGAGGCAATTTGCTGCCCTATTTCATCGGCGTGCGCAATGGCGATAGCGAGCATCTGGACAAGGTGATCCATGGCAATGAGCAGGTCATCCGCGCGCGCTTTTCCGATGCCAGTTTCTTCTATCGGGCGGACATCAAGAAGCCGCTGCGAGCGTATCTGCCGCGCCTGGACACCTTGACATTTCAAGCGAAATTAGGCTCGATGCGCGCCAAGAACGACCGCGTTGCGGCGACTATTGAGGATCTCGGCGGACTGCTGGGATTTGCTCCGGAAGCTATCGACATCGCGCGACAAGCGGCGGGGATCGCCAAGGCGGATCTGGCGACGAGCATGGTCGTCGAAATGACCTCGCTGCAAGGGATCATGGGACGCGAATACGCTTTGAGAGAGGGATACGACCCGCTTGTCGCGGAGGCGATTGCGGAGCACTGGCTGCCAGGCGGGGCTGGCGGCAAGTTACCGGCCAGCGCCCCCGGACGTTTACTGGCGCTGGCGGACAAGTTGGATAGCCTGACAGGACTGCTGGCGGCCGGCTTGGCGCCGAAATCAACATCGGATCCCTATGGCTTGCGGCGTTCTGCCCTGGGAGTACTGCGAATTCTCGTGGAAGCGCGCATCTCCGCAGATTTGCGTCCGGCGATTAAAAGGGTAGCGGAGGCCCAACCGGTCGAGGTCCGCTCGGATATGCGGATTCAGGTTCTTGAATTCCTAACCGGGCGCCTGGACAATTGGCTGAGCGCTAAACTGAGCGTTCCGCGCGACGTCATCAGCGCTGTCTTGGCAGAGCAGGCGGCAAATCCTTTTCGCGCCATTCAGGCTATTGAAGAACTCGCGCATTGGGTCGGAAAAGCGAATTGGGAATCCATTCTGGATAGCTTTGCCCGTTGCGTCCGCATAACGCGCGCGGAAGAAACAAAGCAAGTCAACCCTGAACTGCTAGTCGAGTCCCAGGAAAGAGAGCTCTATGCCAAGTGCCTCTCGGCCTCTGAAAAACTGCACTCTGAAACAAATGTGGGCGAATTCCTGGGCGAATTTGAGCGATTGGCGCCGGCGGTGACCGCATTCTTCGACAATGTGCTGGTACATGTCGAAGATGTGAAAACGCGCAACAATCGGATCGCGCTTTTGCAGATGATCACAAAGATGCAGCGAGGTCGAGCCGACCTCAGTGAATTGGACAACTTCTAGGCTCGTTGCCTCACGGCTCCAATATCGGGATGTATTTCGAAACTCTAAATGGCGGATAAATGCTTGCGTCCGCAAGACAACCGGGCATAATTAACAGCATACCATCGTATAGATCTCCCAACCTGGTCGCGCTGCTATGGCATCTCGCGACCAGCAAAGTTATACTCGATACTCGGTACCTTTTGGGGGTGGCTCGTCCATGTCAGCGACGGATGAGATCAAATCACGCATCGACATTGTCAGCTATGTGCAGCGGTTCGTGCCTTCGTTGAAGAAAGCGGGGCGCAACCACAAAGCCTGCTGCCCTTTTCACAATGAGAAAACGCCCTCGTTTGTGGTCAATCCGGAACGCCAAACCTGGCACTGCTTTGGCGCTTGCTCCGAGGGCGGCGATCTATTCACTTTCGCGCAGAAGATCCACGGTTGGGACTTCAAAGAGGCGCTGCAAGAGCTTGCTCAAGAGGCCGGGGTGCAGCTTCGCCAACAGACGCCGCAGCAGCAAACCCGCAGCGATGAATTGGAGCGTCTGCGCGGGCTGCTTGCGAGCGCTGCCGAAATGTATCGGAACCAGCTATTGCATCCCGGCGCGAACGCGGTTTTGGGATACGTTCGTGTAAGGCGTGGCTTGACCCCGGAGACTATCGAAACTTTTCAATTTGGCTACGCGCCCGATAGCTGGAACTTCATATTGCAGGGCTTGGGCGCTTTGGGTCACAGCGAAGACGAGATCATCGACGTCGGCTTGGCCGTACGCAACGATAACGGCCGTGTCTACGACCGATTTCGCAATCGCCTGATGATCCCGATCCGCGATGAGCGCGGCCGGGTGGTCGGTTTTGGCGGACGCGCGCTAAGCTCGGATGACCCGGCCAAATACATCAACTCGCCAGGGACCGCGCTCTTCGACAAGAGCCGCCTGCTCTTTGGCCTGGATAGCGCCAAAGCGGCCATACGCGAAACGGGTACGGCTGTCGTCGTCGAGGGCTATATGGACGTGATTCAAGCGTACCAAGCCGGCTATCGCAACGTGGTGGCGCAAATGGGCACGGCGATGACCGAGGCGCAGATTCGTCGTCTGGCGCCGCGCTACGCGCGCAAAATAGTCATGGCGCTTGATGCCGATGAAGCGGGTCAAAGCGCGACGCGCCGCAGTCTGGAAGTGGCTCGACAGACGCTGCAACGAGATTTTGCCGGTAGACTGTCGATCGATATTCGGATATTGCAAGTGCCGTCCGGGAAGGACCCTGACGATTTCTTGCGAGAATCCCCGGGCCAGTGGGGCGCTCTGGTGGAATCCGCGCAGGATGTGGCTGACTTCGTAATTGACATGGAAACGGCCGCTCTAAGCGGAGACGCGACCATGCAAGCGCGGCAGCAGCTTGCAAAGGAAGTGCTGCCGATTTTGATCGCTTCCGAAGACAACCTTTATCAGCGGGAGAACCTGCAGAAGTTGGCGCGCCGCCTGCGGATAAGCGAACGTGATTTATTGGCTTGGTCGCAGCGCGAGCAACCGCATATGCCAGGCTCTGGCGGCCTGGTCGCGCCCGAAGACATCGCGCCGCCCGCAACGGATGCCGAATTGGAGCTTCCGCCACCGGAATACTGGGACAACGAGGACGATACGGCCCCGCGCGATAGTGGCGCAGGGGGAGATTCAACGGGAACGATACCCCTAGCGCAGTTCCGCGCTAGCGAACCCTATTGCCTGAGCTTGCTGCTCAGGAATCCCGACCTGCTGCCCCAGGTCAATCGCAAGTTGCGTGAATTGGCCGGCAATGACGAAAACTTGCTCAACGGGCCACTTTGCGACCTCTGCGTTGAGGACTTCACGGGGAGCCAATTCCGCATCTTGATGGCGCACTTGCAAGACGCGATGTCGCAAGACGAGAAGGAGCCCCTGGACTACATCGGCGCGACGCTTGCCGGAGAGTTGCAGCTGGAGTATCGATCGCTGTTAAGCGACGACCCGGCGGCGATTCGCTCGCTTGCCCACGGGACTTACCGGGTAGATCTGCAAGACATTTACAGCCGGAGTCGGGGCGGGCGCATCCAGGGTGAGGACTTGCAGAATGAGTTAATCAACCGGGCATTGCGCCTGCGTTTGGAGCGCCTCGAGCACGAGCGGGTCGAAATGCAGTATTTGCAGGAAGAGGCGAGTTCTACTGCCGATCTCGATCACGCGCACAGGGACCAGCTCAGCCAGAAGATCATGTTGTCGATGACCGCGAAGGCGCGGCTCGATTTGGCAGTCACTTGAAGCCTCGAAACGCTGTAGCCGCTCGGCGTGTAACCGGCGAAAAGGTCACAGGAATGTTGCGCTCAGGCAAAATAGCAAGCCGTCTCGTCGCATGAGCGACGCGGTTTACGTAAACGGGAAAGCGAACAAAGGTCAATAGATATGCTATACGCATGCGTCGGAGGCAATAGCGGTAATGGCAAGTAGAAAAAAGGGCATCCGACAATACAGCAACTATGAAGATACCGACGAGCGTCGCTTGATGTCGGATACTGATGATACGACCGGCAGCCTTTCCCGTTCGGACTACGATGATGATATCGCCAGCGGTGAAACGACCAGGGGAGGCGCCTTCGACAATATGCCGCTTTCCGATGATCCAGTGCGCATGTATCTCAAGGAAATAGGCCAGGTGCCGCTGCTGGATAGCAATCGCGAAATGTGGTTAAGCGCGCAGATTGCCGCCGAGCAGCAGCTGGAGGCGCTCCGAGACGAATTGATGAGTCTTGACAACCCGCAACTGGGCAAGCGCGATCCTAATCACCTGGATGTCGAAAGATTTGCCTATCGAAAGCTATGCGCGAACTGGCAGAAACTCCGCGAAGTCACCCAACCCTTCGACGTGGAAATGCCCGATTTTCTCAAGCTGCTTTACGAGGTACAGGCGATTATCAGTAATTGGAATATGGAGGAAGAGTCCTACATTCGACATTATCTCATGCAACGCCAATGGGGTCGCAATGACGCCTGGACCGGCGTCGCCCAGTTGCTATTCGAAATTGTACATGCCTTGTTCCTGTTTCCCATCGAACATCAAATGCACATGCGCCTGCATTTTCACCGCGAGCATGGATTGCCGAGCTTCGATGAATTTGACAACTGGATTGAAGATACAATTGACCCGATCGTCTTGGCAAAGCAGCAGCAAGAGCAGGTGGAGAGCCAGGCCGCTTTGGCGATAGAAGATCTTACGCGGGCGAATCTTCGCCTGGTCGTTAGTGTGGCGAAGCGATACATGGGTCGGGGTATCAGTTTCTTGGATCTGATTCAAGAAGGCAACATTGGTCTGCTGCGCGCAGTGAACAAATTTGACCATACCAAAGGCTACAAATTCAGCACCTATGCGACCTGGTGGATCCGGCAAGCGATAAGCCGGGCAATTGCCGATCAGGCGCGTACAATCCGTATTCCAGTGCATATGGTCGAAACCATCAATCGGCTAATGCGCGTACAACGCGACCTACTGCAAAGCCTCGGCGCGGAACCGACGCCGGAACAGGTCGCGCTGGAAATGGACTTTTTGACCGATGAGGATCGCGAAGCCATCAAACAGCGCAGGCGTGATGGTGTTCCCCTCGATAGCAATTTGAATCGCAAGTTGCGCCGCGCCGCGCAGAAAGTGCGCAAGATCATGCGCATCAGCCAAGAGCCGATGAGCCTCGATATGCCAGTGGGTCAAGAAGACAGCAGCCAGCTTGGCGACTTCATCCCGGACGACAATCTGCCGGGACCGGTGGACGCCGCCAGTCGCCAATTGCTCAAGGAACAGATCCGTTCGGCGCTCGGTGTCTTGAGCGAACGCGAACGGCACGTCTTGGAAATGCGTTTCGGTTTGCTCGATGGCCAGGACAATACACTTGAAGAAGTGGGCCACTTTTTTGGCGTAACGCGCGAGCGTATCCGTCAGATCGAAGCAAAAGCCCT
Organism: Chloroflexota bacterium; assembly: GCA_011525385.1. Lineage (GTDB taxonomy): Bacteria > Chloroflexota > Anaerolineae > Aggregatilineales > Phototrophicaceae > UBA6055. The sequence goes on from WTGF01000067.1 coordinate 25,706, forward strand.
GCGCAAATTGCGCCATCCTACGCGTTCCCGTCAATTGCGCGACTACCTGGAAATGTAGCGGCATCGGCTATTCCAAGTCGATTGATCCATGAAAATCCCACAATTGCATGACTGGGATCTGAGCCCGAAAGATGCCATAGCCCTGCAAAAGAAGCTGGCGACGCGACTAGTCAGCGCTAGTCCCTTGGACCTGAATCGCATCCGTACAGTTGCAGGTGTTGATGTTAGCGTCAAAGACGGACTTACCTGCGCTTGTGTGGTCGTCCTGAGTTTTCCTGAATTGGAAAACATAGAGACCGTTTGCATGCAGCAAGCGACGAGTTATCCCTATATCCCGGGTTTATTGGCCTTTCGCGAGGGACCGGCGCTGGTGGCCGCTTTCCGTAAACTGCGGAACGCGCCGGATGTCTGCATCTTTGATGGTATGGGACAAATGCACCCGCGCCGCATGGGCATCGCGGCGCATCTGGGTTTGTGGTTGGGACGCCCGACAATCGGTTGCGGCAAACGGCATTTCATCGGCGAGTATCAGCAACCGGGCAACGCCAAGGGCAGCACGGCAACTGTAACTTATCAAGGCGAAGATGTGGGACTTGTCCTGCGCACTCGGCGGAATGTGAAACCGATCTACTTATCGGTCGGGCATTTGGCGGATATCGAAAGCGCGGTTCAATTGTTGCTGGCCTGTACGCCCAAGTTCAAGCTGCCGCTGCCGATTCGAATGGCGCATCGGGCGGCCTCGGAGGCATGCGCGCCGGGCTGAGCCGGGTCCTGCGCCAAGCCGACGCAATTTCCGCGCTCAAGACGATAAGTGGGAAGATTGCGCTCGAATGTTGTATAGTTGGTGAAATAGAGCAAGTGAACTATTCCGCTATCGGATGCCAGGCGACGATTGCGTCAGACAGGGAAGGATAGTCATGAACCTGCGACGAGCGATAAGTTATCCTTATCGGAACATGCCAAAGATCTTAACAATGGTGCTTATTCTGGGCATTGCATTGGTCGCATTTGGATCGATGATTGAACGCGGCGAGCAGATGAGAGGCTCGGCCCCGTACTGGAATCATGACGGCCGCACCTTGGAGGATCTTGGGCTTTCCGGACTCATTCTATCGTTCACTTGCTTCATGATCTGGCTGGCGGGCTACAGCTTGGATGTGATTCGGCACGCTAGCCGGGGCTACAGTTCATTGCCGGCGATTGACTTCCTGGGAAACCTGGGGAAGGGTCTGGTTTTCTGGTTGTCGCGTCTGTTTTGGTGTTTAATTGGAACGATCCTTATCCTGGAGTTTTTAGAACCAGCGCCAAGGCATTCAGTTGTATTACAATTGGTCTTATGCGCGTTTTTCCTGATCATCGCGTTAGAGTCCGTAGTTGCGGTAGCAAGATGGGCCGTGCTCAGGCGAGCAAGCGCCGCGTTTGCATTCCCGCAGAATCTGGCCTTCTTGCTAGAGAATAAGTCGGCATTTGCAGGATTGATCGCTAGATTGCTTCTGCTGAACACAGCTTATGTGATTGCCAACAACGCGTATGTTCAGACGATGACCTGGATTGATAGGTCGCTGGGGTTTGACAGCTACCTGATTTTCATCGCTGTTTTTTGTGTTGGCGTCCTGATCTTTCTAATTCAGATCATGTCGAGCCTGCAACTGATCGGCCAATTCGCCTACAGTGTTGCGCCTGTTGGACGTCGTCATCACGACAAGTCAGATTATGGCCAAGAATAGCCTCCGGCGTCGAGCAGCTCCTGGTACAGTTCGAGCGTCTCCTCAATAACCTGCCGCAAGGTAAAATCCTCTAGAACGACTTGCCTTCCTTTGACGCCCATTTGTTGACGTAAAGCCGGATCACGTATCAAGCCTTCGATGGCCGCGACAAGCGCATCTATGTCCCCTGGGGGAACTGCAAGTCCGTTTTCGCCGTGGCGCACGATTTCACGACAGCCGGGCGTATCAGTCGTCACACAAGCGCGGCCACAAGCGGCTGCCTCGATCAAAACCTTTGGCACGCCCTCGCCATAGGTTGACGGCAGGCAGACGATATTGGACTCCGCGTACACTTGCGGCATGTCATCGCGTTTTCCCAGCCACTCGATCAATCCTTCGTCCGCCCAGGCGCGCAAGCGCGCGGCGGAAACGTTGAGCGGGCTGGTCGCTTCTTCGTAACCAACCACTCGGAAACGCGCTTTGCCCCGCAGTCGACGCGCAACTTCCACGAAGTCTCCGATGCCCTTTTGCCAGAGCAGCCTGCCCGCGAACAAGACGACGGGCAACTCATCCAGCGTCTCGGACCGTGCTGTAAAGACGTTTTCATCGACGCCCGAGCCGCGGATCAGCACGGCCTTTTCGCTGGAAATCATGCCATGTTTCAGGAAGAATTGCCGATCGTCGGCATTTTGAAAGACCATGCGGTTATGGGCGCACCCCGTGACCACTCGGAACAACGGTCGGGTAACTTGACGCAGCAGTGACGCGCGCAGTTCCCTGCTTACGAATACGTAACCCAGACCGCTCATGGCATGGATGATCGCGCGCTGGCGCGTGAGACGGGCGGCGATCCCGCCATAAAGGACCGGCTTGATGCTAATGTGATGGATCAGATCCGGCTTGAGTCCCGAATAGAGCCGTCCAAGCGCGTTTATCGTCCGCAATTCGGCCAGCGGATTCATGCCGTGCTGGCTTAGAGGAATCGGATGCAGGCGCAGATCCTGGTCAAGGATGCTGCCGACCGAGTCGCTATCTTGTACAGATGTAGCAACCTGGACGTCGTACCCGCTTTGGCGCGCCGCCAGAGCGAGGGGCATGCGATGCGACAGAAAAAAACGCGGAATATTGACCACATACAAGAGCTTTGGCGCCTCACCTGGCATGGCGACGCCTCCACGCGATTGAAATGCACTGACGACGCGAGGAAATCACTGTCTTCGCTCGTAGCATCCGCTGGCAGAAACTCTAGGAAGAATCGTCGCGCTCAGGGAGTATGATTTCGGTGGTATCATCGACGCCGGAAATGCGATCGCTCAGGGCTTCGACAGGCGCGTGGCGCGCCTTTGGCGCCCCTGCCAACACATAAACCAGCACGCCAAAAGAAGACAAACCGAAGCTGGCAAGTATGCCCACCATTTGCAGTTGCCCGAAGAAAATATCGACGACGTCGTCGCGGATATGGGTGCCGAAACCAAGTATGTCCGCCAGCCCGGAAAGCGCCGCAAAGAGGATGCCGGTGAGGGCGAGCCGAGTACCGATTTGCTGCACAAGCGTCGAAGGCACCTCCAGGTAAAAGGTGTACTTGAGGTAGACTAGCGCGCCCAGAATCAAGAGGCTGTAACCCATCAGAACCATGACCACTTGAACCAAGCCGATGCCCGCAGTGGGCTCGGCGCCGGTTACGCCGGGGAACAGACCCATGAAACATAGCATGACGCCAAGCGCGCCCAATGCGATGCCGACCTGCGCAAAACGCCACATGAAGCTTTATCCCTCTGGCAATGCCTCTTTCAGTTTGCGAAGATGATTCCCGCCCAAGATCGCCTCGACATCGTCATCGGCGAATCCTCGGTCTCTTAGACGGTCTCCCAGTTGCCACAAGTCGGCTGAGGTATCCACTTCCTCCGGGAAACTGCTGTAAGCGTATCCGCCGTCAATATCGCTGCCCAAGCCGGCATGAGCCGCAGATCCGGTCAACTGACATACATAGTCCACCGCATCTATCCAATGGTCCAAGCCGACGCGTCGATTAGGATCACTGTGATGCCAGTCCCGCCTCAAGTACCGATTATACACCATGATGCCGATCACCCCGTCACGTTCGGCCAGCGCTCTGATGGTCCCGTCGGCGAGGCAGCGGGGACGGTCGCAAAAATGGCGGGGATTGGCGTGACTGGCGATGATCCCGCCTGGATAAGTCTCGATGGCTTGCTGGCAGGCGCGTTCCGACATGTCGGAGACATCCAGCAGGATTCCGTGATCCGAGAGGACATCCAGCAGTTCATAACCCAGGGCGCTCAGCTCGCCCTCAAAGCCGGCGGCGGCGCAGTAACGCGTAGGCAGACAGGCGGGCGCTACAACTCTCACGCCCAGTTCCATCCATTCTTCGAATTGCCGCGGTTCGGTAACGGGCTCCGCGCCTTCCATCAGCGCGACAATGCCCTGAATCCGCCCCGAGAGCGGCGCGCCGTCTTGCCAGGAGGCAATGACGGCTTCGAGATCGCTTCGCGTTAGGATCAGACGGATTTGATCATGCTCGTCCGCCAGGCGGCGGTAATAGTCCATCTGCCATGTCCCCAGCAGTTTGGCGTCGTCGCCCGTGCGATATGTGTACTTATGCCATGATTCTCGCCCTGGAAAGGACTCCGGAATGACGATCATGCTTGCATAGACGATCCCTATACCCGACATCAGATTATCGGGCAGGCTGGTCATGGCCGGCGGCAAGTTTTGATCGCCTTCGGACTCGCGAAGCTGCCAGGCCCAGCGCGTGTAATCGCGTCCCAGTTGCTGGGCGTTGAAAGCGATGTTTTGATGGGCGTCCACGATGAACATGTCTGGCGAACTTGCGGTAGCGGGCTGTTGGCGCCATTCTAGTCCCTCGCTGGCGCTGGCGATAGGGCAATTGCCTCTCTTGTGCTATCCTGTTTCCGCGCAAGATCATCGTTCATCAGAAGCGAAACCTAATGCATATCCTGCACGTCAATAACATCACCGTCAATTTCGCCGGGCGCGAATTGTACCGCGATCTTTCCTGGGTCATCGGCGATCGCGATCGCGTCGGGCTGGTCGGCCCCAACGGCGCGGGAAAGTCGACGCTGCTGAAGGTATTGCTGGGCGATGTCGAGCCGGACGAGGGACATGTCGCCAGGCAAAATGGGGCGCGTATCGGCTATCTGCCACAAGATATTGAATTGGCGGGGGGCTTGCGTTTGATAGATGCGGCGATGGTCAAACCACCGGCGCTGGCAGAGCTCGAGTCGCAGTTGGAATCTGTTGAAGCGCAATTGTCCGATCCCGAAGTTTACGGCGACGAGGCCGCATTGTCCCAGGTCCTGGAAAGGCACGAGGCGCTCCTGGCCAGCTATGAGCGCATGAATGGCCATCGTCACGGGAGTCACGTGCGCGAGTTGCTGGCGATGTTGGGCTTCGACCAATCCGACTATGGACGGGCGACCGAAACCTTGTCGGGCGGCCAGAAAAAGCTGGTGGCTTTGACACAACTTGCGGTGGCCGCGCCGGAAATCTTGCTCCTGGATGAGCCGGACAACCATCTCGATGTCCAGGGCAAACGACACCTTGAGCGCTTTATTCTACAATATCCAGGCAGCGTTGTGCTCATATCCCACGACCGCTACCTGCTGGACGAAGTCGCGTCATGCACCGCCGAGCTCGAAAATGGCAAGATCACCATTTATCATGGCAACTACTCCTACTACCAACATGAACGACAACTGCGGCGCTTGCGACAGCAACAGCTTTACACCACGCAGCAGAAGGAAATAGCGCGCCTGGAAGAGATGATCGAGCGCTTTGAACGCTGGGCAAAACAGGTATTGAGCCGCAAACATATGTTGGCGGCTCGCCAACGACGGCGGATGCTGGCGCAGATGGAAGAGCGTGGCGAAATAATCGACAAAGTATTCGATCAGACGCTGATGGACTTCAAAGTCTCCGGTTGGCGCGGCAGCAAGAAAGTGCTGGAGTTGGACGATGTCGCCATGGCCTTCGACGACGAGCAGCTCTTTTGCGAGGCCGATTTGCTGCTGCGTCACGGTGATCGCGTCGGCATCATCGGTCCCAACGGCGCTGGCAAAACGGTCCTGGCCAGACTGATTCTGGGTGAATTGGAACCGGCGGGCGGTCGCATATATTTGGGACCGAGCATCCGCGTCGGCTACTATTCGCAAGAACATCAGACCCTGTCGGGATGGTTGGACAAGACGCCGCTCGATCTCATTCGCAATATGCAAAACAGCAGCGAATCGAATGCCATAAACTTTCTGCTGAGAATGGCATTCAGCTACGAGCAAGTACGGCAGCCGATTCGAACGCTTTCCGGCGGCGAACGCAGCCGCTTGCAATTGGCGCTGGTGATGCTGCGTCAACCGAATCTTTTGCTCTTGGACGAACCGACCAACAATCTCGATATCCCGTCCCTGGAAGTATTGGAAGAGGCCCTGGATGAATTTGTGGGTACGGTCTTGATAATATCGCATGACCGCTATTTCCTGGATCAAACGGTCGATCGAGTGGTCGAGATCCGCGCCGGGCAATTGAAGGAATTCGCCGGCGGGTATACCGAGTATCTCGAGGCGACCGGGCGGGGGAATGGTGACGCGTAAGTATACTGTTTTCCGCGGCTGCCTCCAAATCTCAGTGAGCGCACATAATTCATGCACTGATAATTCACCACAGCCGCTCGGCGGCAGCGAATTTGGGCTACCGCGCTCACACAAAATGACAAACCCGCTCGGCTACCGCAGATCGCGGTATATTAAAAAAGAGGCGCAGAGGGTACAGAGAAATCGTTAGTAGATGTTTTTATTTCGCGGGCGACCTGATAGGTCGCCCCTACTGGCGACTTATATGTTGGAGTTGCATAGCTTAGTCGGGCCTACAGAGGACAGGGACTAGCATGGTAAGGGAACTGCTGCGCGAGCGCTGGCAGCGCGACAGAATCGCCGTGCTGCTCTATCTGCTGACCTTCGTGGTCATGAGCTATCCCTTTGTCGCCCGCATGCACAACCATCTGCCGATGGACAATGTCGATACGCATCAAGCGCTGTGGCAGAACTGGTGGGTGCTGGAAGCGCTGAGGCAGGGGCGCGACGTCAACTATACGCCTTACCTGTTCCATCCGGAGGGCCTGGATTACACGCTGCAGCCGCCGCGCTGGACCGGTCTGGTTTTCTGGACGCCGCTGTATCTGCTCTTTGGCGACCCCTTCGCCTTCAATATGACAGCGGCGATCGGCATTCTGCTGCGGGCGTACGGCATGTATCTCTTCGGCCTGCTCATCTTCAAACGCCGCATTCCGGCCTGGGTTTGTGGCGCTTTCTATGCCTTTGCCGGCGCCAACCTGACTCATGCCTTGCAGCAGCCATTTACGGGCGCGTCGGAGTGGATCTCCTGGTTCATGCTGGCTTTTGTCTACGGGCTTATGCGGATTCGGGCGGGGGAGGACAGCCGCGCATTACGCTGGACGATGCTTATCGCGGCTGTTCTGTTTTCCTTGAATGTCTACGCCAACCTGAAAATAGGCATCTTCGCCATGTTGCTGGGCGGGGGATTTGCCCTGCTCTACATGATTGCTCATCGGCTCTGGAGGCTGCGAAGTTTCTGGAAATCGATGATCATATTCGGGCTGGCAAGTCTCATTATTTGCGCGCCGTCGCTATTGCCAATGATTCGTTCTGAAGATTTATTCGCCGCGGCTTCCGACCCGGTCATTGCGAATGTCTGGGGAGGCATGGACCTGCTGACATATCTCAAGGCTGATCATGATCGGCCGCTGAATTATATGGCGAGCATCGCCAGTCTCAGCGGCGACCAGGTCGAACATACCTTCGTGACCTGGGGACTGTCGCATGTGGGGCTGGTCAGCGTTTTCTTCGCTTTCGGGGGCCTTGTCTATGCTATCAGAATTGAACGGCCGGCCCTGATCTGGTTCATCCTGGCGCTGGTTTTCTGGCTATTGAGCCTGGGCGTCGTGATCTATATCAATCGATCAGCGCTCGATTTTTACTGGACGCCATATCGACTCCTGGAAGACAACTTCATTTTCCGCGCCTTGAAGTGGCCCTTCCGCATGGCCCTGGTTTTTCTTTTCCCGTATTCGGTTTTGATCGGCTATGGACTGTATTATCGCCTGCGTTCGACTGTATTGGATCGAAAGCAGCAATTGCTTCTGATTGTTTCCGTCATCGCGTTGCTATACGGCACCAGCATTTTTCCCATTCCGACCCGTGACGCGCCTCGTCCAGCGTATTTATCGAAGCTGGCGGAACTCCCGGAGGGCGCCATCATTGACGTGCCCTTTGGTCGACACGTCTCCAAGTATTATATGTCCGTGCAACGCTACCTGTATAGTATCGGGTTATCATGGTGTCATCTCGAAGTGCGAAAAGGAAGCATTA